>CAVKJH010000079.1:0-8599 GCA_963656755.1 bacterium | reverse complement strand
AATTATGCGCCCCCTACAGGGGCAGTTCATTAATACCCATTGGAAATGATAGGGGCGAGCCCCTATCCTATAATCTGTCGCCCTTACAGGGCTTGCCATGCGTGTGTTCCCCCTACAGGGGCAAATGCTAACTGCCTGTAGGGGCAAAGGGTAATGGTTCTTCGTTTGTTGTTACTGGGCCTTTGCGCTCTTGGCGCGCTGCCGCTTTTTGAGGGCGGTAAGCACGAGGGCCAGCATAGCCAATCCGGCGGTCCACGACAGTGCGGCACAGGCCACCGTGCCCGCCCCTTGAGTCAGGCCGGCCACGGCAAACGCTACGAACGACACGGCGGCAACCGTCAAAGCATAGGGCAACTGCGACGATACATGGTGCACGTGTTTGCACTCCGCGCCGGCGCTGGCCATGATGGTGGTGTCGGAAATGGGCGATATGTGGTCGCCGCACACGGCACCGGCCATGCACGCCGAGATGGAGATGACGCGCAGCGGAGCGGCGGCCGGGAACACCGCCACGCAGATGGGGATGAGTATGCCGAACGTGCCCCACGACGTGCCTGTGGCGAAGGCCAGCAGCGCGGCCACGACAAAGATGATGGCCGGCAGCAGGGCCTGCAGCTGTGCGGCGCTCTGGGCCACCAGGCCCGATACGTACTGTGCGGCGCCGAGCGAGTCGGTCATGCTCTTCAGCGTCCAGGCCAGCGTGAGAATCAGGATGGCCGGCACCATCGCCTCGAAACCCTTGATCAGACAACTCATCGTTTCGTCGAAGGGCAGCGTGCGGCGCAGGGTGAACATGTCGATTGTGAGCACCAGTGCGCCGAGCGAACCGATGACCAGTCCCGTGGAGGCGTCGCTGGCTGCGAAGGCGGCCACGAAGTCAAGATGGTTCTTGCCGGCAGCATCGAAGAAGCCGCCCGAGTAGACCATGCCTGTGGTGCAAAGCACGATGAGCAGGGCGATGGGCACCACGAGGTCAATGACCGTGCCGCGGTTGGTGGCCGCTGCGCTGCGGCCGGCTCCCACGCCGTGTTCGGCCAGGTGGAGCTTGGTGTCGCTCACGTCGTCGAGCTTGCCGCCGCCGGTGCGTTCGTACCATTCGCGCCACCGGGCGTCGTACTTGCTCATGGCCTTGAAGTCGAAGCCGGCCACCACGATGGTAATCATGAACACGATGGTGAACAGCGCGTAGAAATTGAACGGTATGGCCTTGCAGAACAGGGCCAGGCCGTTTTCGTCGGCCGTGACAAAGCCCGACACGGCCGCCGCCCAACTGGAGATGGGCGAGATGACGCAGACCGGTGCCGCCGTCGAGTCGATGAGATAGGCCAGTTTCTCCTTGGTCACGCCGTGGCGTTGTGTGATGGGGCGCATCACCGACCCCACGGTGAGACAGTTGAAATAGTCGTCGATGAAGATCAGCATGCCCAGCAGGATGGTGGCAATCTGTGCGCCGCGCTTGGTTCTGACGTGGCGCGAGGCCCACTGGCCGAAGGCAGCCGACCCGCCCGCCTTGTTCATGAGCGACACGATGGCGCCCAGCACCACGAGAAACACCAGAATGCCCACGTTCCACGGGTCGGACAGGCACTGTATCAGTCCGTAGCGCGGTGCGTCGGCGGCGTTGCCGTCCGTGTCGTTGAGCAGGTGGGCCACGAAGCCTTCGAAGCCCGTGCCCACCGAAATGGCGTATTGCGCTGCGCCGAGCACGATGCCGACGAAGAGCGACGAGTAAACCTCCTTGGTTTTCAGGGCCAGCGCAATGGCCACCACCGGCGGCAGCAGCGACCAGCAGGTCCCTATCATGTTGTAGTCCATGTCGTGTTTGTGTAGTGAGTGCGGTGTGTCTGTGTGTTTTACGGCATGCGCAGTAGCTGTGCGCAAGATGCCGCATGGTCTCCGGGCAGAAGCCTGGCGGCCATGCGGCATGTATGATGGTGTCGCGCGAAACGGGCCGCCGTTGCCGTTGCGTGCGGTCCGGGGGCGCATGCCATTTCGCTGTCGGCCCTTACTTGACGCTCACCTTCAGCGGGTTGCGCACGGCGCGGGCCGCCTTGGCCAGCAGTGCCTGCCAGTCGGCAAAGGTGTGCAGGGCAGTGGCCTCGTTGTGGTCCCATCCCGACCCGAAATAGTAGGTGAACGGCGTGCCCGGCTTGTAGGTGGTCTTGGCGAGGATGTGTCCGGCAGCTATGCCGTTCTCGCGCGGCTGGTAGACGGTGCTGATGGCCTTCGAGGGGAAGAGCAGTCCGATGTAGATGTGTCCCATCTCCTTGGCCAGTTGCTCGCGGTAGTGGGCGTTGTAGACGCTGGCATCGCCCAGATCGTCGTAGCCCATGTAACCTTCCTGTGCGTTCATGGCGTAGGCATCGGGGTTCGACTTGTGCACCACCGTACCGGCAGCCACCGTGGTGGGGCGTTGCAGTCCCTCGTAGGTCACGTCGGCACGGTTGAAGTGCGATCCGGCGTCGAGCGTGATGACGCGCTTCTCGGTCACCTTCTTCCCGTCGATTTCCTGTTCGGGATAGGTCAGTTCGACGGTGAAGCGCAGCGGTCCGCGGTCGAGGATGTTGTACGACCGGTAGCACCGCGGCATCAGCAGTTCGTCGCCTTTGCCCAGCAAGGCATTGGCGCCGCCGCCGAGTGTGGGTCCCACGGTGTAGCAGTCCATGCCCTTGCCGTGGTTGATGTGGTAGCAGTAGGCGTTGTAGACCTGGTCGGCCAGGTCCTTGTAGCCGCGCTGTGCCAGGTCCTTGATGGTGCGGCGCATGGTGGCATCCTGTTCGCTGGCATACCAGTAGTCGAGCATCAGGTCGGTGGTGTTCTTGTTGAACAGGTCGTAACCCACCGCACCGCCGTGTCCGTAGATGCGGTAGGCCACTTTGTCGTTCTCCCATCCGAATTCGTCCTGCCGTTCGGTGAAGAGCCGTCCGGCCACCTTCGCCTTGTATTGGCTGGGCGTGCCCTTGGCGGCGTAGTAGAGCGCCTTGCCCTTGGCGGGCACGCTGGCCAGGAAGATGAGCTTGCCGTCGTGTGTGGTCTGCGAGGCAATCTCGTTGCCCTTGGCGTCGGTCACGACGATTCCGCCCTGCGTGTTGAGCTTGCGCTGCAGCTGGGCCAGCGTGGTCTCCACCATTTCGTTGCGCTGGTCGGCCAGCGTGTTGGCCACGGTGATGGTGACCTTGTCGGCAGCCTGTGTGGCGGTGGCCCAGGCTGCGAGGAGCATGATAGCTATGTGTTTGCAGTTCATGTTTTTCGGTTGTTGGTTTGCGGGGCTGTGCGCCGTGGCGTGTCAGTCCTTCAGTGGGTTCCAGCCTTGCGCCGTGATGTCAAACTCCTGGTTGTCGCGGCTGATGAGCTTGGTGCCCAGTTCAGGTTTGGTGATGTATCCTATCTGCCGTATGCCCTGGCTCTCGAGGGCGTTGAGCTTGTCGTGGTCGCCGATGGGCACGGTGAAGAGCAGTTCGTAGTCCTCGCCGCCGTTGAGCGCGCAGGTGGTGACGTTCATGTTGAACTCCTCGGCCTGCACGGCCGTCTGGTAGTCGATGGGTATGTTCTTCTCGTACACGCGGCATCCGCAGTGGCTCTGCTTGCAGATGTGCAGCAGTTCGGACGACAGTCCGTCGCTGATGTCCATCATGGCCGTGGGCCGGATGTGGTTGTCGCGCAGCAGCTGTATGATGTCGCCCCTTGCCTCGGGCTGCAGCTGCCTTTCGAGCAGGTACTCGCGCCCGGCAAAGTCGGGCTGGAAGTCGCTGGCCTGCGCGCCCTGTTGCCTGAGGTGTTTCACGAGGGCGTCGTTGCCGGCCTTCTGCGCCTCGGCAATCTTGCGGTTGATGTCGTCGAGCTGCTGGTAGTACACGGTCTTCTCGCGTTCGAGCAGCTGCAGTCCCATGTAGGCGGCGCCGAGGTCACCGCTGACGCATATCAGGTCGGTCTCCTTGGCCCCGTTGCGGTACACGATGTCGTCCTTCGGCGCATCGCCGATGCAGGTGATGGAGAGGGCTAGACCCGTGAGCGACGAGGTGGTGTCGCCGCCCACGATGTCCACGTTCCACTTGTCGCAGGCGCGCCGCAGACCGGCGTAGAGCTGTTCGATGTCCTCCACGCCGAACCGCTTGTCGACGGCTATCGACACCGTGATCTGCCGGGGTGTGCCGTTCATGGCAAAGACGTCAGACAGGTTTTCCATGGCCGCCTTGTAGCCCAGCTGCATCATCGACACATAGGTCAGGTCGAAGTGCACGCCCTCCATGAGCATGTCGGTCGTGACGAGCACCTCGCTGCCGGGGTAGTGCATCACGGCGCAGTCGTCGCCCACGCCGTAGCGCGAGCTGTCGTTCTTGAGTTGCAGGTTGTTGGTGAGCCGGTCGATGAGGCCGAACTCGCCGAGCTTGGATATTTCCATGATTTGTCGCAGGGCAGTGGGTTCACGAGCGCGCTATCATCTCGCGCATGATTTCGGTCATTTTGGGCTGTGCGCCGGCAGCGGCCAGCTGCACCTCCTCGTGGCTCACCTCCACGGGCACGTCGAAGCCGCCCAGGTCGGTGATGATGCTGATGCCGAACACGCGTATGCCGCAGTGGCGTGCCACGATCACCTCGGGCACGGTCGACATGCCCACGGCGTCGCCGCCCAGGGCGTGGTACATGCGGTACTCGGCCGGTGTCTCGAACGTGGGGCCCTGCACGCCGGCGTACACGCCGTGCTGCAGCTCGATGCCCTTCTCGCGGGCGATGGTGTCGGCCAGCTCCACCAGTTCGTGGTCGTAGGCTTCGTGCATGTCGGGGAAGCGCGGCCCGGTGGGGATGTTCTTGCCGCGCAGCGGGTGTTCGGGGAAGAGGTTGAGGTGGTCGGTGATGACCATCAGGTCGCCGATGTGGAAATTGGGGTTCATGCCGCCGGCGGCGTTGCTCACGAAGAGCGTGGTGATGCCCAGCTCGTACATCACGCGCACGGGGAACGTCACTTCCTTCATCGGGTAGCCCTCGTAGAAATGGAAGCGGCCCTCCATGGCCATGATGTCCTTGCCGCCCAGCTTGCCGAAGATCAGTTTGCCGGCGTGTCCCTCGACGGTCGACACGGGGAAGTGGGGAATGTCGCTGTAGGGGATCTCGGTGGTGTCAGTTATCTCGGAAGCTAATTGTCCCAGGCCGGTTCCCAGAATGATGGCTGTCTTTGGATTTGCCGTCATCCTTTCTTTTAGCCAGGATGCTGTTTCTTGAATTTTTGCGTACATAGCTTATTATTTTGTGGTTGAAATTTTCTTCTTGGTCGAGCATGAACCGTATGCGTATGGGTAGCGCGTAGACGGCCTTGCGCACGTCGGCGGCGAGGCCGGGCGTGGCCAGCAGGCGCGCGGCGTCCTTCTCGGTGGTGACCACGATGCGCGGCGCGGGCAGGTTGGCGAAGGCGCGGTTGATGCGCGCGGCATCCTTCTCGCTGAACTGGTGGTGGTCGCCGAAGGTCATGGGTGTGATGGAGCGGCACTGTCCCTTGAGGTCGAGCTCCATCTGCCGGGGCGAGGCGATGCCGGTGAGCAGCAGCACGTTGGCCGACGAGAGCGGCGGCAGCGTTCCGCCTTCGGCGAACACGGGCGTCAGCGCGTCGTAGTCGATGCAGGTGAAGTACAGGGCCTGGTAGGGAAACAGGTCGAGGGCCTTGGTCAGCACCCGGAACTCCATGGGCTTCAGGTCTTTCGGACACTTGGTCACGATCACGATGTCGGCGCGGTTCTTGCCCTTCATCGGTTCGCGCAGACGGCCGGCGGGCAGCAGTTTGTCGTAGATGATGAGACGGTGGTAGTCCACGAGCAGTATGTTGATGCCCGGCTTGACGTAGCGGTGTTGGTAGGCGTCGTCGAGGAGGATGACGTCCACGTCGCTCGTCGGTTGGTCGTCGGTGAGGTGCTGTATGCCCTCACGCCGGTTCTTGTCCACCGCCACGTAGATGTCGGGGAATTTCTGCTTCATCTGGAACGGCTCGTCGCCGATGGTGTGCATGGGCGTGTCGGCGTCGGCCAGCACATAGCCGCGGCTCTTGCGCTTGTATCCGCGCGAGAGCACGGCCACCTTCATCTTGTCGCGCAGCAGCCTGACGAGGTACTCCACGTGGGGCGTCTTGCCCGACCCGCCCACGGTGATGTTGCCCACGTCGATCACGGGTATCGAGAACTCCTGCTGGGGCAGCACGCCCAGGTCGAAGAGGTGGTTGCGCACGCCCACGCCGAGGCCGTAGAGCCAGCTCAGCGGCAGCATCCAGTCGTTTATCTTTATGAGGTCGCCTTCCATGGGCCGGTGGTCAGAGGTTGGTGATGATATACGGGCAGCGTGCCTGCAGCGGGTCGAGCCACTGCACCGACTGCAGCAGTCTGACCGGTTCGTAGAACGAGCCGAGGGTCAGCCGCAGCTGCTCGTCGAGCGCGTTGCCCCTGGTTTCCGTCAGGTCGAACACCTGCTCCAGGATTGTAGGTGCGGCGGGGTAGGGCACGGTGTGGTGCTCGTCGAGCTTGGCCAGCTTGGCCGCCTTGGCCACTGCCTTGTCGAGACCGCCCAGCTCGTCGACCAGATGTAGCTTGAGGGCATCCTCGCCGAGGAACACATGTCCCTGTGCGCGCTCCTCCACCTGCTGCATGTTGAGGTGACGGCCGCGTGCCACGCGGCTCTTGAAGAGCGTGTATCCGCGGTTCACGCTGGCCTGCACATATCCCTGCTGCTCGGCGGTCATGGGGGTCATCTTGCCGCCCATCGTGGCGTTGCGGTTGGTCTTCACCTCGTCGTAGCGCAGGCCGAGCTTCTGGGTGAGCAGTTCCGACTTGTCGACCAGCAGTCCGAAGATGCCTATCGATCCGGTGATGGTGGTGGGTTCGGCCACGATATAGTCGGCCGCCGCACTGATGTAGTAGCCGCCCGAGGCCGCCGCTCCGCCCATCGACACCACCACGGGTTTCTTGGTGCGCAGCACCTCGATCTGGTGCCATATCTGTTCGGAGGCGTAGGCCGACCCGCCGCCCGAGTTGATGCGTATCACGACGGCCTTCACCTGGTCGTCGTCGGCCAGCCGCTCCAGGTCGGCGCACATCTCCTCGGCCACGATGAGGTGGCCCTGGCTGAACATGCCCTGTGCGGGCCGCTCCTGCACGATGTCGCCCCAGGCGTAGTATACGGCAATCTCGCTGCCGCTGTCAGACGCGGGTGCGGCGGCCATGCTGCTCACCGACACCTGCGGTATCTCGTCGTCCTTGTCCAGACCGAGGCGGCTGCGCACCACGCCCTTCACCTGGTCGCTGTAGAGCAGGCCGTCCACCATGCGGTAGCGCACGAGGTTCTTGGCATCCTCGAGCGCAATCACGCGGTCGGCGTAGGCCTGCAGCGAGTCGGCGTTGATGCCGCGGCTCTTGCTTACCGCCCGGCACACCGTCTGCCACCAGCCGCCGATGTAGCGCTCGGTCTGTTCGCGGCTGGGCTGGCTCATGTGCTCCTCGGTGAACATCTCGGTGGCGCTCTTGTACTTGCCGCACTTGAACGGCACCATCTTCACGCCTATCTTGGCCAGCGCGTCCTTCACGAACATCAGCTGGCCGCCGAGGCCCTGCCAGTCCACCGCGCCTTGCGGGTTGATGTATATCTTGTCGGCCACCGATGCCACATAGTAGCTGCCGAGCGTGTACTCGTCGCCGTAGGCCACCACCCACTTGCCGGCGGAGCGGAAGTCGGCCAGCGCGTCGCGCAGCTCCTGCAGCTGCGCCATGTCGGCGCTGAGGCTTCCGGCCTCCAGGTAGATGCCCTTCACGGCCTCGCT
Source organism: bacterium (assembly GCA_963656755.1). GTDB lineage: Bacteria > Bacteroidota > Bacteroidia > Bacteroidales > Bacteroidaceae > Prevotella. Next base: position 804 of record CAVKJH010000079.1, on the reverse strand, counting down.
GTCCTTGGCTTTGGCTATGGCCTCGAGCATTTCGTGCAGGCCGCCGGTGACGCTGCCCGTGAGGGTGGCCATGAGGCTGTTGTCGCCCTTCTCCTGCAGCGTGCCGTCGAGGCTGATGGTGAGTACCGAGTTGTCGGGTGCCTGTCGGGCCGACTGCGACGAGGCAGTGATGCCCACGAGGCTCATAAGGGCCAGGCCGCCCACAATGACACTAAAGGCCAGCAGGCCCACCAGGGTGGCGCAGACCGATTTGATGAAGTCTTTCATTTCTTGCTGTCGTTATTTCTTGTTGTCTATTGCGATGCAAATCTACCACTTTTTCCCCGATATTCCAAATGCTGGCCGCCCTTTGTGCAGTTTCGGGGCATAAATAATGTGCAGATGCGCATTGGCCGGCAGGGGCGCGGCAAGACCTTGGGAGGTGACGGAGGTTACGCCGGGTTTGGGACGGACAGAAGGAAGCAGTCCAGTAAGGTGGAGTGTTCATCATCGCAAAAAGCGTGAGGTCATCATCAGCCCTGAAAGGTAGGGTGTTCAAAATCAAATGATATTTACGAACGAAAAATTGCACAAAATATGAACGAATATGCTGTATAAAAGGCATTTAGGTTCTTACAATAAGGTTCGTATTGAACACATGCCCCTGTAGGGGGCGCATAATATAGCGTAGGGGTTCTTGCTGTCGCAAGCGACAAAGTCGAGCGTACCCCTACGTTTAACGGTTCTGCGTTTTTTTCGTCGCCCCTATTGGGGGCGCATAATTCAACGCCGTTTGCAATTTAAATATGCGCCCCCTACAGGGGC
>CAVKJH010000078.1:0-3467 GCA_963656755.1 bacterium | reverse complement strand
TTATTGCTCAGGATGTTATAAAAAACATTAATTAAAATGATGCGGATTTAAGGTATAACATAAATTTAACGGAACTGCGGCATATATTTGACCCTTCCGCATTTATCTTTGCCATCACAATTCATTCACCAACGTAAAGGGAAACAGAAGATGGCAAAGAGAAAAGAATATGCGGTCCTTGTCATTGCGGTCCTGTGCGGTTCGCCGGCGCATGCACAGATGCATGACCCTTCGGTACTGAAGGATTCCACCGACATCAGAAACGGCATCATAAAGATGACGAAATCATCCATTAGTTTGCATCCATCTTGTTTTCTTGGTCCAAATATTCCGTTTAGAGGAAGAAAAACCTTATATTTGCATCTGTAAATTCAAGTTTCGGATTTGGAACCTGCACTTGCACGAGCGCACAGGAAGGCAGAAGAGCAATGGGCCACCGCTTTCAAACATGCGAAGGACATCGCCACGGACCGCAGCGGCCCGGTGGGCCTCCACCCCGCATTGCCTACCCGTACAGAGACACACAACAACTGAGATGGAACAGATAGAAACACTGGTCTTCGACTATGGCGGTGTCATCGTGAACATCGATGATGCTGCGGTGGTGAAGGCGATGGAGAGCTTGGGGGTCACGAAGGTCAAACGCATTCTCCATGCACGCCAAATCAAAAAGCTGATGCACCAATACATCAATGGCCTGGTGGATGAGGCGGTGACGTTGCACGCGATGCAGAAACTTTGCCGCAAAGGCACCGCCGTAGAGGACATAGAGAAGGTGCTGGCCGAACTCTGCGGCAATCTGCCCGTAGCGCGGCTGGAGGCATTGACACGGCTCCGGAAGCGGTACAAGGTCTATCTGCTAAGCAACATCAACGACACGCTATGGCAGAAGTCGGTCGGCGTGATAGAGCAGATGGGCTATTCGGTAGACGGCCTGTTCGACGGCGTATTCCTCTCGTACGTGATGAGGAAGGAGAAGCCTTCCGCAGCAATCTACGAAGAAATGGCGCAGCACACCGGCCTGACACCGGCCACTACGCTCTATTTCGACGACCGGGCAGAGAATGCCGAAGCCGGCAAACGGTTCGGATTCCGCAGTGTTCTGGTAAGAACCAATCATCTGGAAGACCATCGGGAATGGCAGGACATCAACCGGGAGATTGGATGACGAAACGTCTATCGGCCGAATTTGCAAACCGAACAGTGGCAGGTTACGCCACCATCCATACAACCATTACAATGAACAAAAGAGAATACGCACAGGCCAACAAGGATTGGCTGACACAGAAAGCAAAAGAGGAGGGGGTGAATACCCTCGCCAAGGGTATAATGTATAAGGTGTTGTCAGAAGGAAAGAACGACGGTGTCCATCCCTCGCCGCGCAGCATCGTGACGGCCCACTACACCGGCCGCACCATCAACGGCAAGACATTCGACAGCAGCCACGGAGGAGCGCCACTGGCCATCCGCCTCTGCGACCTCATCGAAGGTTGGATCATTGCCATGCAGCAAATGTGCATCGGCGACAAATGGGAAGTGTATATCCCAGCCGAAATGGGGTACGGCAAGTTTTCGCAGCCCGGCATCCCCGGCGGCTCCACGCTGATTTTCGAAATAGAACTATTGGGGATAGCATAGCGCTTTCCTCTTTCGGGATTGGCAGCTCTGAAAAGATGTGTCAAAGGCCATCAAATGAAGGTTTGTTCGTCATATCTATATCTTTTAGGGGTTAGTATTCAACAAGTCGTTCTACATGTCAATGTCTTTATTTGAAATCGTCTACACCCGGTAGACGATTTTGATTTTGCTCCGTAGCATCCATGCTCACTCATCTTTTCCTCAACGTCATTCTCTCTATCCTGCAACTATGCACTTTTGTCTGCTTGTCGTAGTTGATACCTACAAGAATAACCTCGCCGGCATAACGCGCCAATGATTTGCAATATCCTTGGCGCTTGATTTGACCGATAGCCGAGTCTGTGCTTTTATCCCATTTCAATTCCAAGACGACGGCAGGAACATCCACATGACGGTAAGGCAACAATACCATGTCGGCAAAACCCTTACCCGCCGGCAACTCGCGAATCATCTCATAACGATTTCTTGCAGTATAGAAAGCTAAGGAAAGCACACAGGCCAAGGAGTTCTCGTCATTGTATTTTAGGATGCTGGTGTTCTGTTCGTGTACCTCGGCAACATGGGCAGCGACCTCATCAGCTTCGCCATTGAGCAAGCAAGCCATCAACCTCTCTGATTGCTGCAAGGCACTCGTCACCTCTACCCAACTCGTGTCAGCAACGGCGGTCTCGAACTCCTGCCTTACTTCATAATTGGGAATGCAAGCGCTTCTCGTGTGACTGTCATACGACAGATACCCCAAATGACAGAGCAGGGTAAGCACATCATCTTTGCTTTCAACTTTATGCATATCATTGCTGAAGCGCAAAGCATTGACGGGCACAGAAACACCGTTGAGCGCATGTACTATATCATCCTTCAAGCCATCGAAGTTCATCGTGATGTAACGTTTCAGACTTTCAAATGTATTGGTGCTGGTCCAGTAGCTTTCATACGACTTTCGTCTCAAAGCCCGCATCACCGCATACGGATTATACATCGCCTTCTCCGCACCCAGCTCATAGCCGTCATACCAACGCTTCATCTCGTAAGCATCCATTTTCCCCTCATCGCACAACTGCGCTACTTCCTGCTCCGTGAATCCGAAATAAGGTGCAAGCTGAGCGGGACTCAGCATCGTATACTCATCGAAGTTGTTCAAGGCAGACTGGGTGTTATAGCGTTTGATGGGAAGAATACCTGTCATATAAGAACAGGCGAATACATATTCCGTCATGCTCCCCTTGAAAAGGCGGCGCAACAAATCCACATATTCATCCATCTGTTTCTCCTGCCCCTCCCGACAGAGCGCATCCCATTCGTCTATCAGGCAAACGAATTTCTCGCCAGTATGATTTACGATACTGACCAACAAATCCATAATGTCATCGTTAGGTTTCATCGTCACCCCCTCGTACACCCCCAGCAGTTCCTCGCAGATGTCACGCTTGATGTACTCCACCAGGTGCTCGTCCCTGCCGTATTTCGTCACAAAATCGGTCATGTCAAGGTAAAGCACAGGGTAATGATTGAGGTGCTTCCCATAATCCTCGTTCTTGCAGATGGCCAGTCCTTCGAACAGGTCACTGGAATCACAAGACTTGTCGTAGTAGGCATTCAGCATCTTCACTGCCACAGACTTTCCAAACCTGCGGGCACGGGTCACACAGAGAAAGCGACTCTCTGTCATCATCACAGAGTTCACTTCCGCTATCAGCATGCTCTTGTCCACAAAATTCGACTTGCGGAGCGACGCAAACCCATCATTGCCTTTGTTGATGTAATTTCCCATTACCCTTAAATCCGCATCATTTTAATTAATGTTTTTTATAACATCCTGAGCAATAATA
>CAVKJH010000077.1:0-12750 GCA_963656755.1 bacterium | reverse complement strand
GCCACAGGGTATCATTGCCCAAGACCATGAGGTTGCCTTGGTTGTAAACTCCGTCCTCAGTGAAGCCGGGCTTGATGCGAGCCGAGAAGGTGAAAGGCTTGGTGTTGTCTATCTCCGTGAAGAGCACCTGTGCATTGGTCTTGGTGAGCTTGCCGACAGGATCGATGAAAAAATCAGAGCCTTCTGAAGCAGTGATGCGGATGATGCCGTCTTTCTCGCTCACCTGCTTGTCGGCGCCGTTGATCATCTTGGTGAAATGGATGCCGCCTAAGGTGATGTTGCAGTTCTCTACTTGGAAAGCAGTTTTCTCGTTTGATTCCGTTGCCAGGTTCTTCTTTGTCTGCTGGCATGCCACAAGGGCGAGAGCCGCAAGTGACAGAATGATTACTTTCTTCTTCATGCTGAATACTTTTGTTGTTGTTTGTTTTGCTCTTGCGATTCATTGCATCTTGCAATGTCGGTGCAAAAGTATGCAGTTGGAAGAAAATAAGCAATAGTCATTTCTAACCATATTAGCTCTACATTTCCGTGAAATATAATACACGCCTTATATTTCGGACTTGCCAGTACTAATCTCTGAATGGTTTGTAATGCCTGCGGACAACGAGCAACGCCTGCAGTATGGCTCCCTCGATCGGTGTCGTGGACAATATCCCCGACTCCGCAACCTTACGTCCGGGTTCCCGTCGGCGCAAAGGCTGATAGATCTTATCCATCTTACCACCGTTGGTGGTCTCAAAGTCGATTGCTATAAAGTTCAGTTCCTTCGTGGGTCAGTCCTTGTGACGTTCGGCAAAGTATTTCCAAAGCGGTGCAGCCATTAAGCTTTGCCACACTTCTCCCCGCCGCAGCATATCGAGAACCTCGTCACGGTTGAAAATCCTGACCTGGATGTCCTCGCCTTTGTCCAAGTGCTGTTTGCCCACAAGTTCGACACCCGTAGCAAGGAAACAATGCGTGAGGTTGGTGTGGGTGCTGGCATTGGCCGAAACGGTCATCCAGGGCACCCACTCTCCGCCGCCGAATCCCGTTTCTTCCATTAACTCCCGTTTGGCAGCGTCCATAGGATCTTCGCCTTCTTCCACCACACCCGCACAAAGTTCATTGACCGTCTTGCGGATGCCGTGGCGATACTGGCGTACGAAGACGAACTGCCCCTCTTTGGTTATGGCAATGGTATTCACCCACTCGGGATATTCCAGTATGTAATATTCGTCGACAATGGCTCCTGTGGGCAGTCGCACCTTGTCAACCCTAGCCGTGAGCCATGGCTTCTTGATCAGATACTTGCTGTCCAAGGTCTCCCATTTCATGTCCGTATCGTCTTGTTTCATGTTTATTCTGGATGGTTTCTTTTGTTGTTGCGGCATCTCGATGTTTATGTTGCTCTCCGTTTCTGAATACAGGGTTTGATTATGTTAGCCCAGCCAGTAGAGCATACGGACTGTTCCGGAAATTCTCTTGTTTTGGCAAAAGCCATAGAGACCCGTGTCCAGGATTTTCGGACAAGCGTGCGGCATGAGCCGCTGCAACTATTTCTTGATGGTGCTAAGTTAATGTGTTTTCTCTGTCAGCGCAAATTATTTGGCAACAATTATGCGGCCGTGCCCTATTTTGTCAGGTACAGCACTACAATAAGAGTGAATATCGTCGTGAGATGTTGTCTTCTTTCATATTTTCTTTTCTGCGAGTTTACCGGTGCCTAAATTACAGGGACAAAGGTTCTCCGGTATCAATAAAAAACTAAAGAGGTCTTCGTGTGCCCTGAGGGTTACACGAAGACCTCTTTAGTTGATTTGCGCCTTTGTCGGTTTAATGTTCGCCGGTAACAACCACCTTCTTGCCTTTTACCACATAAATGCCGGCAGGTAGCCCGTAAAGGCTGTTCGTCTGGCGGCGAACCAGCTGTCCGCCCAGCGTGTAGACATCTACCGGTCCGGTAGTATTGCCTTCCATCACGTTGTCAATGCCTGTCGACTTCGTGACGGTCAGCTTTCCGTTGGTATAGCTCAAGTCGTAGTTGTCTGCGTCTCCGCCGCTCACCACAATGTCGTAATCTCCCTCAGCCGATGTCTCGTCTGCTACACAAGTAGCGACGGGCTTCTCGTTGAGCACACTGGCGTCCTCGCCGTTCTTGAAACCTTCGTAACGGATGGTGAACTCAGGATTTGCCTTGCCGGTCTCGCGCACGGCATCTTCTGCTATGACTTCAAGCGGCGCAGGTTTGATGATGAGGTATCCGTCCTCAAACTCCACGTCTTCCGAGGCAATGGTACCGCGGCTTATCGAAATCTTGTAGCGTCCCACACCCGACAGACGGTCGGCCTCGCAGGTCAGCTCAGGAGTACCTTCCACCTTGTCGCCGCTGATGGTGAAGGCAAGCGTCGGATTCTCGTCGCCATACACACGCGAGAGGTTGCGCACCTTCACGGTAGTACCGAACTCCACGATATTCTTGAAGTCCTTCCACTGCGCCAGCGACGCAAAGCGCGTCTTCATGCCGGCACGCACCGTCAGTTTGCACGACTCGGTGCTTGCGCCGGAAAAGACATCTGTACCGGTGAGCTGCGGCACGTCCTTAGATCGCACCTTGAGCTGTTCAAGCGACCAGCAGTAGCCGAACGCCTCCTTGCCGACATTCTTCACGTCGTCGCCGAGTGTGATGTTGCGCACCATGCTGCATCCTGCGAAGGCGTAGTCGCCAATCGTCGTCACGCCCTGCGGCACACTGATGTCGTCGCGGTAGAGAGGCGTGGCGGTAATCAGCTTGCTCTTGTCCTTGGAGTACACCAGCGGGCCGTCCACCACGAAGTCGGCGTCGCTGCTCGGAACAAGGTTCACTGCAGCCAGTTTGTTGCAGTAGGCCCACACGCCGGTACCAACGCTCTTCACGCCCGTTTCCGGGAAGTCAATCTCCGTCAGACGGCTGCCATAGAACAGTTTGTCGGGCAGAGTGTTGTCGGCAGCAACAGTGAGTTTCTTGTTCTTGTCGATACAGTAGTAGTCGTCCCCCGCCACGATGCTTGCCTTGCTCAGGTCGAGCACGGCGAGTTGTCCGTGCGTGCGGTTTCCGTTCTCGTCCACGCCAGCCATTTCCCTGATGGCGCGCAGGTCGGCGGCGTTCACCGCACCCTCCACCTTGAGCGACCTGTAGTTGAAGAAATTGTCCGCATCCACGAGTGTGCGCAGCGTGCCCGGCTGTTCCATCTTCGCCTCGCCGTCGATAAGGTTCACGGCCGTCTCCGGGTTGATGTTGATAATCATCTCCTGCAATTCGCTGAACACATAGCCGGCAGGCGGGTCGAGTATCGCCACGTCGTAGTAGCCGTTGTGCGATCCGTCCCATCCCCAGTTCACATGTACCAGTCCGTCCTTGTCGTAACCGTCGAAAACAAAGGAGTGGCCCTCCCTGCTTTTGGTAAATCCGCCGTAGACGATGGGCAGGTCGTGCGTCAGCTGGTCGTAGATGATGTCCATCCATTCCTGCTCGGAATAATCCTTGCGCTCCACGTATTTCACGTCCGTAAGACCGTAATAGCGCTGCAGGCCCATGGCGAGCGTTTCGTGCAGCGTGCCGCTGCCGCCCTGCGCGTCCGACCCGTATTCCATGTCCGCAGCCACGCCAAGGTCTCTCATCAGCATTGCCACTGCATCGCCCTCAGCCGTGGTGTAGCCACTGCTGTACGAATCGATCATGTTGCTCCAGTCGTAGACATCCTTTTCGAAATCCACGCTGATTGCCACGCCCGATGTCTGGCCGTAGGGGTAATAAATGGTGCGCGTCCCCATGCCGTTCTTCGGTCCCTTGTGGTAGTAGAACACCTGTGCTGTGGAGGTGGCGGCGCATCCCGTGAGGCACCTGCCCGTGCCGTCGGTGGCAATGGGGCAAAGGTTGTTGTAGGGCGCGTCCTGTCCCCATGTGGTAGTGAGGAGCGGCGACACGGCTTCCGGGTACTTGCTGGTATCGGGTCGCGTGGTCCTCGACACCTGTTTGCCGGCTTTCACCTTAGCCTTAACGGCCTCGTCCATGGCATCCAGCCACCATTTGAAGTTGGCGTTCGTCTGACAGTTGTCGTAGTTCCTGTCCGAATAGCCGAGCACGGCAGGTATCAAGTCGTCGTTGGCGATAACGGCGAAGCCGCCTGCGGCAGTGCCGTAGACGGTATAGCTGTCCGCCGCCTCAAGCTTCTTCACGGCGGTTCCCTTCACCTTGTGCATTCCGGCGTTGTCGCCGCTGCAAAGGGTTTGCAGTGCAGCTTGCAGCATCTGCTGCTGGCTGCGTAGCTTGGCGCTCAATGCGCCCGGCAGGAGCACTGCCAGGCACACTGTTGCCAACGCTGTTCTATTTCTGAAACTTAGAACATTCATTGTTTCTGTTTTCTGTTCAAATAAGTGCGGTTCCGTTGTTTTATTTCACCACTACTTTCTGTCCGTTTACTACATAAACGCCCTTCTTGAGCAGCTGGAGGTTCTTCACGCCCTTTGCCACGCAGATGCCGTCGGTGGTGTACACGTCGTAAGACTTGGCGTCTGCCGCTACGCCGTCGATGCCCGAAGGAATGACAGGCGAAGCAAGTGTAGCCTCCGACTCTTCCGTAGCATACACGGCGGTGACACCATAGAGGTATGTGTTGCTGTCGTCAGACTTCACCTCCGTATCGGTAAATGTGCTTGTCGCCGCGTCTACAGTGCCAAGCAGTTTGCCGTCACGGTAGATGTTGTAGCCTGTCACCTTGCCGGCACCCTTGGTGTAGGTGATGTCGTCTATCATGAAGAAGAACGGGCTGTCCCATGTATAGGTGTTGTGGTTGATGGCGAAATACTTGGCCCCTGCGGGCAGTGTAGCCTTCACCTCAAGCCAATTACCGTCGGAGAGTTCGTAGCTGTTGCCTATCTTCTGGAACGACTCCTTATTGTTGTCGGTGGTGGAATAGAGCACGTCGAACGTCTCCTTGTATGTGGTCTCCGAGTTCTTGTAGTTCTTGGCGAAGAAGCTAATCTCCTGCTCGTCGCCGGAGAGTTCCGGGCTGAAGAGCCAGTTGTCCTGGCTCACCTCATAGCCGTCGTCGTCCACGCGGTAGAGCGAAGCCAGATACTTGTCGCCGGAATGAGCCTTGAAATCGGGAACCTGAGCGAGCTGCTCGTCTGTGAGCCATCCGTTGGCAGGGTCAAAGAGCATGAATGCGTAGTTGGAACCCTGATTCGGGAACGAATAGCTATCGAACACGCCGCCCGTTGTGCCTGAATTGACAGCCGTGGACGTGAAGCCGCAGAAATTGTCCTGACTCCACGATGTGCCGTCCTCGAAGCTCTCCGTCACCGTCTCGTTGTTAGCCGCCACTTGTGTCCATGACAGCACCACGCCTTCTGCCGAAGCGCTGGCATTGAGCTGGTCGGGCTGCGGCTTGCTGCTGGTGGTGTATTTCATTGTGGCCGACACGGTGTTGTCGTCTTCGTTGAGCTCGTAGACATAGTCTACCACCGCCTTGAGTTCCACCGACTCATTCTGGTCGAGCACGTTGCTCTGGTAATCGAACACCACGTCGGTGAAGCGGTAAGCGGCAAGCGTACTGGTGATTTTCTTGCTCTCCACGAGTTGGCCGTTGGCATAGAGGTTCACGGTGAATTTCTTGGCCTCGTTTTCGCCGAAGTTGTTGACCCTCACCGTCACCTGGGCCTTGCCGCCCTTCTTCACGCTTTCGGGAGCCGAGATCTCAGCGTTGAGGTCATCGGTGTGGGTGTCGCGCACGAAGAGGCGGTCGATGAATATGTCAGAGTATGTGCTGCCCTGCACTGCGAAGTCGAAGGTGATGAAGCGCTCGTTGGCCCACTGGCTCAGGTCGATGCCGGCAGCCTGCCATTCGCCCTCAACGCCCTGGCTGCAGTCGATCGTGCCAGCCACATGGCTCTTGCCGTCGGGTGTCTCCACCTCCACGTTGATCTTGGCGTTGCTTCCGGCGCTTGCCTTGTAGTGGAACATCAGTTTTGGTGCTACTGCTCCGCCGAGGTTTATCTTGCCCGAACCGAGGTAGGAAATGTCGTCGCTGTTCACCGGCATTACATGGAAGCAGCCGCCGTCGTTGTCCACCGACTCGTAGGAGAGGTCAAAGTCAGACTTGCCCGTACCCCACGACGACCAGAGGATGCCGTAGAACATATTGTTCTTCACACTGGCGGAGAACGGTATCTCGTAAGGTTTGCCAACGATGAACGAGGGCAATGGTATGTATGAGCTCTCGCCGTAGCTGTTGGCTGCGTTCACGAAGAGGGTGTTGACCTCCTGCGTAGCGCCGTCGTTGGTGTTCACCGCATAGTCGTAGTATGTCTGTCCTGTCACCTGTCCCACGGCATCGTAGGTGGGATAGTATTCAGAGCCGCCCTTCGTAGCCACGGTGTAGGTCATCTTCGCCGGGTCGAGGTAGCCGTTGTGGCTGCCCGTGGCGGGAGCCGTCCAGTTGAGGCGCACACTGTTGTCGTTCGTCTCCGTGTTGCTCTTCACGGGCACGGACGGCGTGTCTTCGCCCACATACACAGCCACCGGGTCGCAGAAGAAACTTGCGCCCTTGCTGTTCACGGCAGCCACGCTGTACACGTTTATGCCGTTCTTTGCCGTGTTGTCGGTGAACTCTACGGTTGCGCCGGGTGCTGCGGCGGGAATCTCTGCCACCACCTGTCCTGTGCGGCGCAGCTGGAAGCCCGTTATCTCGCTCAGGTCACCGCCGTTGAGCGTCTTGGTCGGGGCCTTGAAGCCGATCGTGGCGCTGAGAGCGCCCTTGCTGTCGGCCACGGCTGTGAGGTCTGTCACCTGCTGCGGAGCCTCCTGGTGTACGCCGGCGGTGATATACACGTCGTCCACATAGATACCCATGGCTTCGCTCTTCTCCGTGAGGGCGTGGAAACCGAGGTAGATGGTCTCGTCCTTGGTGGCATCAATGACAAACTGCTTCGTCTCGAAGTCTGACGACTTGAGCGTGGTCTCTTCCATGAGTGTCTCGGTCATGCCGGCCGCCGTGGGTTCGGTGCCGTATTTCACCTCCACCTTCTCATAGTAGTATTTCGACCATCCCTTTATTCTGAACGACACGCGGTACTGGTGGTTGGCCTTGAGCTGCAGGGCGGGGCTGACGAGCCAGTCGTTGAACGCCGCCTTGTCTTCGCCGCGCTTTATCACGGCCGCTCCGTCGTAGTCGTTGGCCATGCGCGGTTCGTCGAAGCCCCATGTCACGCTGTCGCTGTTGCTGTCGATAACGGAGAAATACGCCATCTCGCCCTCATCGTCGAAGCCGCCTAGGAACGGCGGTGTGATAGCGGAGCCGTATGCCACATAGTTGCTCACCTGTTCCGTGCCTTTCACGCCGTGGTTGTCGGGCGTTATTCCGTAGGCATAGGTCTTGCATTCGCCCTCGGGCAGCGTCTCCTCGAATGTCGTGCCGCTGTAGTTGTCTGTCACAACATCACCGCCGGGATAGCGCTTTACGGTGTAGGTCACGTCGCCCACATATCCGCCGTTCTCGCCCTTGTCGGGTGCCTGCCATGCCACTGTCACCTTGCCGGTGGCGGCATCAACGGTGGTCTTCACGCCGCCCGTAGACACCGGCACGTCGTAGCCTGCATAGTAGAGGCTCACGAGTTTGGGGCTGTTGCCCTCTTTGTTCTTCAGCACCACGGTGATGTTGTTGTATCCCTGTGCGAGCGTCACTGCCTGCCTTACCGTCTCGCCCGGCATTGCCGTTCCGGTGGCTATCTCCGTCTTGCCGAGGAGTATGGTGTAGGTGATTTCCTCATCAGCCAGCGGTGTTCCGCCGAAGGTGTTGGCCGGCATTTTGAAGCATACGTCGCCCGTGAGCGCACCGGCGGCGAAGTCGTAGGTGAGGTCGGTGGCTGCTGCCGGCGCTCCGTCGGCTGCTGCAGCCTTGGGTATGGTGAGGAGCGCCACAATCTCGTTGTTGGCGAAGTCGCCAATCTCCGTGAGCGCGCCTGTGGTGAGGTCTATGGTGTAGAGCGTGGATTTCTGTTCCGCGTCCACGCAGTCCCAGTAGAAGGTGTTGGTGCTTTGGTCTATCTCGCCGCTCTGGTAGTAGTAGCTGCCGTCGCTCTTGGCTATCTGCTTGCCCGTGGAGCCGATGAGCGTCTCTTCGGCGGTGGCGGTGTCTATGCGGTAGAGGTTGCCGTCGCTTGCCACTCCGTAGAGGATGTTGTCCTTGGTGATACCCATGGCCACATAGGCGTGGCGGAGCGAGCCTATCGTGGTGCGTGTCTTGTTGGCATAGTCGGCCACGCCCAGTTCGCTGCTCACGCCGTCGGCGTCGAGGAAGCATCCGTACACCGTGCCGTCGTCGGCCACTGCCGTCTCGCTTGCCACAAGGGAGAAATCGTCGAGGCGCTGTTCCTCGAGCAGCGTCCACGTGTCGGTGTCATATTTATAAAGGTATGTCATGTCGACGCCCCAGAAGTTCTGGTACATCACGAAATACAACTCGTTGCCTATCCATGCTCCTGCTCCCGTGGCGCGGCAGAAATCGTCGCCGAAGATCTTGCTGGTGGAGACGGGTGCTTTGGTCTTGAACGAATACATGCCGTACTGCACATAGTCGCCCCACGTGTTGTCGAAGAGCACGTTGCCCCAAAGGGTCTTCGTCTCGTCGTTGTTGGCTCTGAGAATGAAACTGTTTTTGCCAGCCTGCTGTTTCATCTTGATGCCGCCCTCGATGTTGCGGTTCAGGCGCACGATGCTGTCGCGCTTCACCTTGGTCGGCAACAGGCGCTGGTGCAACAGCGGATGCTTGGCTTTCGACTCTGCCAGCCGGGCCTTCAGCTCTGCCGGCGTTACCTTGTGGGGATTAACGGAGGGGGTAAGTCCTGCTTGCTGTGCCAACGCCTGTGTTACGCCACACGGTGCGATTGCGAGCAGTGAGGCAACCCCTGCAATCATTAATGGGTAGTGTTTTGCCATTTTGCTACTTATAAAATTACAAAAAAGAATGCATATCGCATGCAAAGATACAAAAAGGTTCTAAAAAAGAGCGGTTTCGTAGAAAAAAGTTTTGCCGCCGGGAGTGATTTTGTGCAAAACGAAACTTCGGGTCTGAACGCCGGTCACCACGGCTATATGAAGACAGACAGGCACAGCGCGGTTTCCCGCTGGTCAGTATTTCTTAACGGTGCGGTACTCTATATGATAGATTTTGTCAAAATAGGGCGTCCAGTCGGAACCTTTTTCTCCGGCAGGACGTATGCAGAGGCCATAGAACCGGGTGCCCGTCTTTCGGTACGACTGCATCCAGGCAATGATATCTTTCTTTGCCAGCGGTATGAGGAAATCGGAGATCCACAGCACGTCGGCATTGACATAAGCGTCGCCTTCGTTGTCGAGCATCTTGAAGGTGGCGTCCATCATGCCGTGGGCATCCGTACCGCCGCCGATGAACGGCACATGGCCTTTGCCGAACTGCACATCCTCCTTCTTCAGTCCGATGCTCTCATACTGGTTTTGCTTCATGCGCAGCTTCAGGTCAATGGCTTTCACGTTTACCGAGAAATCGATAAGGTAACAGTCGCGCCGCAGCACTTCTGCTTTCTCCTCCAGCAGCGACAGCAACGACGTGATGATGCGTTGCGGCGGCCCGAACATGCTGGCCGACGTGTCTACGCATACAATCATCGGCCCAACTCTGCGGGCATGCACAAAGCTCAGCCGGCGCGACGGTTTGGCCGTTCGCGACCTGTAGTCGAAGGTCTGCAGACGGTGGCGGGTGTAACGGTAGTAGAACACGTCCTCCATGTCCGGGTCGGCATAGGTGGCCAGCTCCATGGGCAGCAGACTGCCCAGGTCGGCCCCGACGGTGATGCCCGTGATGTCGCTGCCCGACGAGTGGCCGATTGTCATGCTCTGTCCGCTGGCTATCGACAGGCGGTCCTTGCCGTTCGAGTCGGCCGTGCGCCCCATCTTCGCCACCACTTGTTGCAGTTGCGGGAAGCGGTCCTGCAGCCGCACGTCGCTCAACTTGCGCATAAATTCGGTCTCGGTCCATCGCCCGTTGATCATCTTCCATGCCTGTACGGCCTGTTCGTCGGAGATGCCTTCGCGCTTCACAGTCTTGTCCACATCCCCCAACATGCGGTTGAGGTTCTGCTCCAGACTGCCGCCGCACGACGCGATATGCTTCTGCTCCTCCTTTCGCAGATACTCGTTTACGGCCTTGCACCAGTCGTCAATCAGTTTGTCCTTGAGCGTGCGGTTTACCCCCTGGTTGGCCATGCGCATGTGGAACTCGCTGTCAAACCCGTCCTCGTCGCGCTTTTCGCCTATCGACGTTATCAGTTTCTGCCAGTGACGCTTGTCGCCTTCGCTTAGGTCTTCCACCTCTTTTATATTGCGCGCTTCGACGCGCAGACACTGCGACAGAAACGCCTGGTGGTGCATCACGTCTACAATGAACCGGCCCACCGTGGAGAAAAACACCTTGGCACAGGTGCGGCTAGTCAGTACCCGCAACTTGATTTCTGGGTCGCTCATGAGCTTTGCCAGGTATTGCATCAGCGGGTCGGTGTATTCCAGCCACGGTCTGTCCTCGGGCCATGCCACGCCACGCCCTGCTATCTCGCCGGTGTTGCAGAACACCTCGAGCATATTGATAAACCGGGCCACATCGGCCTGGCGCCCGCCAAAGTCCTGCGTGAAGGCTTTCAGGTACTCCTCGCCGCTGCTGAAATCGGTCATCAGTCGTACAGTTTTTGAACATCCTGGCGGGCAAAGGCGATGTTGCGGTATATCTCCCGCAGATATTCGTCGATGCGCTGCTTGTCTTCGTCGGCCACAAACAAGTTGCCCTTGATCTGCCGGTCCAAGGCCCTGAGGTCGTCGGCTAGCACGTCAAACTCCTTTTCGTAGTTGCATCCGCTGTCGGTAATCTCCGCTCCCAGGGGAAGGGTGGCCATGTCGGTCTTCTCTATCGCATACCTGTCGCCGAAGATATACACATGGTCGTCGTCGCGGTTCAGCATGACGGGCGACGACCCGATGGGTGCGCCCATGGTGCCCTCGTAGCTCCTGACTATCGAAACGCCCTTGCGCTTCCTGTCCTGATAGAGTATGCCTTCGATGTCGTCCGTTCCATGTTGCGGCAGCGACTGGTAGTCGCGTGCGAAGATGAAACAGTCGCCTTCGTCGTAGCCGACGAGCTTGTAGTAGAACTCGTTGTAGACCCGCTTGTTGGCATCGCGCTCCAGCTTGCGGCTCGATATGCGGTTGGCGGCCCGGGCTGCCCGGGCTGCCTTGATGTCTTCTGCCAACAGGCGTTTCAATTTCTCCAGCCGGTCGCCCATCGGTGCAAAGACGCTTCGGGTAACCAGCCGCCGTATCTCGTCGCGCTCCTCCGGCTCCTGCCACAGGCAATGGTAGATGGCGAGCAGGTCGTCCATGCCCACTTCCGCCTTGTCCTGCAGAAAGGCGGAAGCCCTGAGCAGCCTGATGATGTTTTTCCAGCGGCGGTCGCTCACATACACCGCCCGGCGCTCGTCGGTACCGTCGATGGCCACCGCCCGCAGCGACTTGCGTATCTGGTGTATGGCGTCAAGCACGCCCTGGCCGACCCTTGTGCCGTCGATGGCCTTGCTCCATTTGGCATACTCGGCAGCACCTATCTGCAGCCGCTTGGGCACACCGGCCGCCTCCGGGCTGGCATCGAGGAGCATCCTGTCGAAATTGTCCTCTTGCCTGATGCTTTTGCTTTCCAGGCGCACCACGAATCGGTCCCACAGCGCCTCCAGTCCTTCGCCTTGCGCAGGCATCTCGTTGCTGGCGGCAACGAGCAGTTTGAGCGGCAGGTGCATCACCTTGTTCCCGTTGCGGAACTGTTTCTCGTTGATCACCGTCAGCAGCGTGTTCTGTATAGCCGGACCCGCCTTCCATATCTCGTCCAGAAAGACCACGTCGGCTGTGGGCAGATACCCCTCGGTACTGCGTTCGTAGTTGTCGGCGGTTTTCAGTTTGCTGATGCTGACCGGGCCGAATATTTCGTCGGGGGTGGAGAACCGTGACATAAGATACTCAAAGAACTGTGCTTCCTTGAAAGCGTCTTTCAAACGCCGGGCCACCATGCTCTTGGCCACACCCGGAGGGCCAAGCAAGATGATGCTTTCGCCCGCCACGGCAGCGAGCAACGACAGTGCAATCTCGCTTTCTTTCTCGTATATGCCCTTGTTCAGCACAGCCAAGAGTTCCTGTATTCTTTCTTTCATACCTGTGGTTTTTACAAGCAACTGCAAATTTAGGAAATCTTTTCAAGAAAACACGCTTCTGCCAATCTAATTCTGGCTGCATCGTCTCTGCAAAGGCCGGCCCTGAACACCCGTTCGGGGGGCAAATCCGTGCCCGTGCGATAGCTATCCTTTCGCAGTGCGACAGCTATCGTTTCGCAGTGCGATAGCTATCGTTTCGCAGTGCGATAGCTATCGTTTCGCAGTGCGATAGCATAGCTGTCGCACTGCGGTTAGTATGCTATCGCAAATGCCCCGTTTATCCCCCTTGCCGTTGGGTGTGTTTTGCAAGCCGTCAAGGGCAAAACTACGCCATTTTTGCTATTACGCATCGCAAGCTTCGCAATTAGTGTTAAAATCTATTAAAAGCAGTCATCTACCCTATCCAAATTTCGCCAAATCAAAAAAATACCTTAATTTTGCATGCCGAATATGATGGTTCCGTAGCTCAGTTGGATTAGAGCAACAGCCTTCTAAGCTGTGGGTCTTGGG
>CAVKJH010000076.1:0-4581 GCA_963656755.1 bacterium | reverse complement strand
CAGGGTTTATCGTGTGCTTGCTCTGCGCCAGCTTTCCGTGCGATTTTTGCCCCTGCTTGCCATGCGTCTGCTTGTTGCCATGCGTTTGCGTTGCCCCTGTAGGGGGCGCATATTATAGGATAGGGGTTTACCCCTATCTAACAAGAGCAATCCATTAATTTTTCGCCCCTGTAGGGGGCGCATATTTAAACCACATTGTGCGTTGAATTATGCGCCCCCTACAGGGGCAACTCATTAAATGGCGTTTAAACGATAGGGGCGAGCCCCTATCCTATAATCTGTCGCCCTTACAGGGCTTGCCATGTGCTTGCGTTGTGTTCGCCTTGCGCCCTTACAGGGTTTATCGTGTGCTTGCTCTGCGCCAGCTTTCCGTGCGATTTTTGCCCCTGAAAGGGGCGCATATTATAGCGTAGGGGCTCGCCCCTACGGTTTATGGTTCATCGTTATTCCATCGCCCCTGTAGGGGGCGCATGATCAAATCTCGTGGTGTCTGCGTCGGCTCAGAAGCGCACGGTCTTGCGCTGGCCGGAGGCGAGCGTCACGGTGACGGTCTTGCCGTCTTTCGACACCTTCACGCTGCGCACGGGCTGCAGCTCGCGGTCGGTGAAGGGGCGGTCCTTCTTCCAGAGCTGCAGGGTGACGAGCGTGCGGCTGCCGTCTATGTGCTGGCGCAGTGAGGGCAGGGCGCAGCGGTTGGTCTCGGGGTGCAGTCCCTTGGGGAAGGTCACGGTGGCCGTGCCGTCCCATCCGTACACGGGTATCATGGCCAGCGTGTAGCGGCCGTTGTCCACGGTGGTGGCGGTGCGTCCGGCCACGGTGCGCACGGCCACGGGCAGCGTGTCGTTGCCCTCGTAGGCCAGCGTGTAGTGGCCCAGGGTGATGTCGGTGGGCTGTGCGGTCTGCACGCGGTCCACGCGCAGTATGCCGTCGGGCAGGGTGATGTCGGCCAGCTGGTAGCGCACGGTGCTGTCGGTCTCGAGCACGGCGTCGCGGCGGTAGATGCCGTCGTCGAAGCTACGGAAGTCGTAGAGGCGCAGCACCTCCCACTCGCCCTTGGCGTTGCGAGTGCCGTAGTTCATCGATATCTCGCCCTTCTGCCCGTCGGCCATCCAGGGGAACTCGGTGTTGTAGGCCAGCTTGTTGTAGTTTTCCGAACTGCGGAATTTCTGCCAGTCGCCGGCCACCGTCTCGTGGCACCAGGAGCGCATCTCCGAGGCCCCGCTGTTGGGATAGTTGGTGATGAGCAGCGTGGAGGCCGGCTGGAACTTGTTGTATACGTTGCCCGCCTTGAGCTGGTCTTTCCACGGCCCTTCGGTCTCGGTGGCCGTCCAGTATTTCGAGTCGGCGGGCAGCAGCAGTCCGAGGAACGCCTTGCCCAGCCAGTACACGCTGCCGCGGCAGCTGTAGATCTGCACGGCCGGCGCGAACGGCCCGTAGAAGCCCATGGTGGGCACGCCGTTCTCCATGAAGTCGGGGCGCGTCATGAACTGCAGCAGCGAGGCCGAGGCGATGTGTCGCATCCATCCGTAGTCCACGTCGTCGAAGCCCGCATACTCGAGCAGGGGCAGCGGCGTGACGGCCGCAAAGCGGTAGCAGATGCTGCGTCCCCACATGTTCATGCGTCCGTCGCGTGCGAACATGTAGGGGTAGTTGGCCACGAGGTCGTGCTCGTTGGCCACGAAGCGGCGCGCCAGTTCGGGGTACATGCGCTTGCCGAACAGTTCGGCCCACAGCGGTCCGTAGCTCTGGTAGGCCCACATGCTGTAGTAGTCGTAGGCCGGCGCATCGTTGTACCATCCCTCGCCGCGGTAGCGGTCGAGCAGTTTCTCGAGCCATCCGGTCAGCTTCTTCTCGTCGACCTGGTATCCCTGGTCTTTGAGGAAGCTAAGGATGTAGACGTTGAAGAACATCCAGTTGGACCCGATGGTCGGTCCCTCGCCGTAGCTGCGCAGCAGGGCGGCCAGCCGGTCTTTCTGCTCCTTGGTGAGCGGGTCCCACAGCACGCTCTGCGCCCCCTTCATCGATATGCAGAGCGACCCCAGCTCGAGCAGCGTCTGGCTGGGCCCTCCGGTGCGGTGGGCGATGTAGCTGCGGCTGGCGGGGTCGGTGAGGCTCACCAGCTGGTGGCGGTAGTAGTCGGCCACGCCGATGCCGTGGAAGGCGAGCGTGGGGTTGTCGTTGAGCAGCGGCGCGGCGATGAAGAGCGTGCGCGCCAGTCCCTCGATCTTGGCCACGGGTATCTGTCCCTCGTTGCGCGGGTAGGTCTTCTCGAGCTGCTTGGGGAAGTACATCTGGTCGTCGAGGCAGTGTATGTAGCTGAAGGCGCCCTCCAGCAGATACTCGCCCGCCTTTATCCAGTGCTGCCGCGTCATGCCCGTGTAGGGGCTGCGCACATAGTCGGGGTTGTCGACGCTGAACACCTGCCGCCGGGTGGTGTCGGCCATTGCGCCGAGTGCCATGACCATGCCGGCGAGCACGAGCATGGCGGTTCTGAAACGTTGTGTCATGTAGTGGTATGTTTAGTGTTTTCTCATTGTTTGTTTGCTATTCCACCCTCTGCCAGTCCAGTAGCCCTTTGCCCTCTTCGTCGAGCTCAATGCCCAGGCCGACGACCTGCCGCTTGTCGGCCTTGAACGGTTCCATGTACTGGCGGTCGCGCATTTGCTGCAAGGCGGCGTCCTTGCCGCCGTTGTTGCGCAGCTTGAGCTCGATGACGTAGATGTAGCGGGTGGTCTGCACCATCATGTCCACCCTGCCCGTGGCCATCATCTTCTCCACCTCGACCTTCAGGCCAATGGCGTTGAAGATGGTGCTGATGATGAGTCGGTAGCGTTCCTCCATATCCATCGAGGCCAGCTTCTTGTTGCTGTAGGGCACGTCGGCAATGAGGGCCTTCAGTGTTTTCATGGCCTCGTCTACCTGCCCCATGCCCAATTGGGCATAGAGGTTTGCCTGCAAGGACTGGATGTCGCTCATTTCCCGCAAGGTCAAGGAAGGAAGCACCGTTTCGTAGAGAGCCTTTTTTACCTCTTTGTTGGGGAATCCTAAGGTATAACCAAACTCGTCACACTTCTTGATGGTCAGGTAACCAGACTGGTAGAGGAACAGTTCTGCTCCGCCGCCCGTGACATCTGACAGCTCCAAAGTGTCTCGCATGATACGGCAATCCTCGAAATTCTTCAGGCGAAGCTCCATGTTGTCCACAAACTTAGGGAGCAAAGATGTCGCACCCGATGCCGCCCAGAAATTACGAAGTTCTTGGCTGTTCAGGGCATTGACGAGGCTATACGGATTGTAGACATCTGTCATGTTGCGGCGGCTGAAGTGGTAGCCGTCGTAGTAGTCCTTCAGCTGGCCGTAGGTCTGCTTCAAGGTCCACTGGTTCACCTCTGCCATCCTTTCCAGCTCAGGTTGGAAGTTCTCACCGATTTCCTTCTCCGTAATGCCGCAGAGGGTGGCGTACTCTGGCTCGAAACTGATGTTGGTGAGGTTGTTCAACACCGAGAACAGGGATATCTGCGTAAACTTCGTGATACCCGTAATGAACACCAGTCGCTCATATTCGTCTGCAGCTTTTAGAACCGCAAACACCTCACGGTACACTTCCGTGCATTTCTCATGCTCGGAAGTGTTCCAAGAGTGCTGAAGGGGCGAGTCGTATTCGTCGATGAGTATGGCGACCTGCAGCCCTGTCTGTTCGTGGGCTGTGGTAACGATGGCATGGAAACGGTCGGCGAGCTGGGCAGTCGGGTCTGGAGTGATGTCGTATTTCTTTTCATAGTGCTTGAAACGCAAGTTGAGATACGAGCGCAGGGTTTCGGCATTCGCTCCACCGAGACTGAGGTCAAGGCGGATGACAGGATGTTGCTTCCACTCTTTCTCCAGCTGCATGATCTTCAGTCCCTCGAAGAGGTCCTTTCTTCCTTCCAGGTACATCTGCAGCGTGTCGACAAGCATTGACTTGCCGAAACGCCGTGGACGGCTCAGGTAATTGTACTTGTTGCCACAATTGGCCAAACGCCAAACGATGTCGCTCTTGTCCACATAGAGATAGCCCTCTTGTCTAATGACCTTGAACGACTGGATGCCGGCCGGCAATTTCCTCTTGTTGAAGTGCATCATGGTGTCTTTCTCCTTTGTAGGGTAAAATTAAGCAAAACTTGCCAAACATCAAAATATTAGACTGGTATTTTGGGAGTTGCAGATAAAAAAACTATTGGTGTCGGCTAAAAATCGAAGAAACGACCGCCCCTGAAGGGAGGCGCATATTTCAAATCATCATGCGGTTTAATTATGCGCCCCCTACAGGGGCGATGGAAAAACAATGAACCGTTAAACGTAGGGGCGAGCCCCTACGCTATATTATGCGCCCCCTACAGGGGCAACGCAATACGCACGGCAAGCTGGGGCAACAATCGCACGGCAAGCTGGCGTAGAGCAATACGCACGTCAAGCCCTGAAAGGGCGCAAGGTGAACACAACGCAAGCGCACGTCAAGCCCTGTAAGGGCGCAACGCGAACACAAAGCAAGCGCATGGCAAGCCCTGTAAGGGCGACAGATTATAGGATAGGGGCTCGCCC
>CAVKJH010000075.1:0-5478 GCA_963656755.1 bacterium | reverse complement strand
TTGTCAAATTTCTTGTTCCTTTTCTTAAGTTTTATGCGGCTTCGCCGCATTCCTCTGCAAAATTAGAGTAGGGGGCGCATATTATAGCGTAGGGGCTTGCCCCTACGTTTTACGGTTCATTGTTTTTCCTTCGCCCCTGTAGGGGGCGCATAATTCAAATCATCGTGCGGTTTAAATATGTGCCCCCTACAGGGGCAAAAAACAGCACAAACATCAGGCCTATAAATAATTTTTTTGTGTAAATTTGCAGACAGGTATCGCGTTACGGCTTGAAAGGGGACAGCTCTGTCTGCCCCGTCCGGTCTGCTGCCGGATGGGCCGTTGCGTGCGGTATCTGTATGCCGTTGCTTGGCCTTGCAACCCGGTAAAAGGTGCTTTGGCCTGTTTTTGCAACTGTTTAATTGTTCTGACATGAAGAGAATCAACTGGGGATTTATAGGTTGTGGCGAGGTTACGGAGAAGAAGTCGGGACCGGCGTTTGCCGAGGTACCGGGTTCGAATGTGGTAGCCGTCATGAGCCGCAACGCTGCCAAGGCACGCGACTATGCAGCGCGCCACTACATACGCAAATGGTATACCGATGCGCAGGAGCTTATCGACGACCCCGAGGTGGATGCCGTCTATATTGCCACGCCGCCGTCGAGCCATGCCACCTTCGCCATCATGGCCATGCGCTCGGGAAAGCCCTGCTATGTGGAGAAGCCACTGGCCGCCAGTTATGAGGACTGTCTGCGCATCAACCGCATCTCTGAACAGACCGGCGTGCCTTGCTTCGTGGCCTACTACCGCCGCTACCTGCCTTATTTCCGCAAGGTGAAGGAACTGGTGGACGACGGCACGTTGGGCAAGGTGCTCAGCGTGCAGATACGCTTCTCCGTGCCGCCGCGCGAGCTCGACTACGAGCGCGGTAGCAACCAGCCGTGGCGTCTGCAGCCCGACATTGCCGGCGGAGGTTATTTCTACGACCTGGCCCCCCACCAGCTCGACCTGCTGCAGCAGCTTTTCGGTGTCATCGTGCGGGCCCACGGCTATACGGCCAACCGTGCCCATCTCTACCAGGCCGAGGACACCATCAGTGCGTCGTTTATCTTCCAGACCGGCATACCGGGCAGTGCGTCGTGGTGCTTCGTGGGACACGAGAGCGCGAAGGAAGACCGCATAGCCATCGTGGGCGACAAGGGCACGATGGTATTCTCCGTTTACAACTACGACCCCATCCGGGTGGTTACCAGCGACGGCAACCAGAGCTATGTCATTCCCAATCCGGAGCATGTGCAGCTGCCCGTCATACGGTCGGTAGTGGAGCATCTGCAGGGCATCGGTGTGTGCGAGGCCACGAGCGTGAGCGCTACGCCCACCAACTGGGTGATGGACCGTATCTTAGGTAAGTTCTGAACGATGAGGACCGTATTGCTCATGGTAGCCGTGCTGCTGGCCTTGGCCGCACATGCCCGCGGCGACAGCGTCAGGACTGCCCGGAAGCAGCGGCACGAGTACACGGGCCGGCAGCTGCGCAATCCGTTTCTCAATGCGGCCTACCAGTTCGTGAAGGAATTTTCGCGTGTCGACACCGACTATGTGGAGCCGCAGCATTACAACTTCACCGTGATGCTGCAGAACACCAATACCTACGAGGTCTACCACCTTGCCAACAAGACGGGACAGGAAATCGTGTTCTCGCCCAAGCCCTCGGTGAAGATAGGGCCTTATGTGGGCTGGCGCTGGGTGTTTCTGGGCTATACGGTCGACCTGACGCACCTCGGCAGCGACGACAAAAAGCAGGATTTGAACCTCAGCCTCTACAGCAACCAGATCGGCGTGGACCTGTTCTACCGCAAGTCGGGCAACGACTACACGATATCGAAGATGTATCTGGGCGAAGCCTACGACACCAGTCCGCTGCGCGGAGCGTCGTTCGACGGTTTCCATTCGAGCATCACAGGCGGTAACCTCTACTATATCTTCAACCACCGCAAGTTCTCCTATCCGGCCGCCTACAGCCAGAGCACCGTGCAGCGCCGGTCGGCGGGCAGCCCGATGCTCGGCATAGGCTACACCCGCCACTCGCTCGAGGTGGACTGGGAGAAGCTGGAGGCGCTGGTCGAGTCGCGCGTGGGGTCGGCCTTCGACGGGGCGAGCATCGACTCGACGCTCATGTTCTCGAAGGTGAAATACACCGACTATTCCATCTCGGTGGGCTACGGCTACAACTGGGTGTTTGCTTACAACTGGCTCTTCAACGCCACGCTGATGGGATCGCTGAGCTACAAGCGGTCGACGAGCGACGTGCAGCAGAAATCGAAGGACTTTTTCCGCGACTTCGACTTCAAGAATATCAACCTCGACGGCGTGCTGCGCCTGGGCCTGGTGTGGAACAACACGCGTTGGTATGCCGGTTTCAGTTCCATCTTCCACGCCTACAATTACCGCAAGGACCAGTTCAAGACCAACAATATTTTCGGGTCGGTCAACCTCTATTTCGGCTATAATTTCGGCCGCCGCTAACCCTGTTTCCGCTATCCTGCCATGAGAAAAACCATTCTACTGTCCATCCTTCTTCTTGCCGGCCGCCTGTCCGCCGCTGCCGCCACGCCCGACTATTGGCGCAGCGACTCGGTGAAGGTGGTGCGCCTGTTGGCGAAGGCCGCGCGCCTGCCGTCGGACACCTGCCGCATGACGTGGTTTGCCCGCCAGCTGTGCGGACTGCCCTATGTGGCCAAGACACTCGAGAAGAACAGCGACGAGCGACTCGTGGTGAACCTGCGCCAGCTCGACTGCACTACCTTCGTGGAGACCGTGCTGGCCCTTGCCCGCTGCTCGGCCGGCGGCAAGCGGTCGTTTGCCGACTACTGCGACGAGCTGCGGCGCCTGCGCTACCGTGGCGGCGAGGTGGACTATGTGAACCGGCTGCACTACTTCACCAGCTGGATAGAGGAAAACGCCGCACGCGGCGCCGTGGAAGACATACAGGCCCCGGTGCCGCCCTTCACGGCCACGCAGACCGTGCGCGCCAGCTACATGACCACGCACACCGACGCTTACCCCATGCTGCACGGCCGTGCCGACCGTGTGGCACGCATACGCCTCATGGAGGACACCATCACGGGGCGCACCTACCGTTACATTCCCAAAACACAGCTGGCCGACAGCCGGCTGCTCCGGGCCACCGTCCGCGACGGCGACATCATCGTGATACTCACCTCGAAGAAAGGGCTCGACACTAGCCACATCGGCATTGCCGTGTGGCACAGCGACGGCCTCCACATGATCAATGCGTCGTCGGTGCACCACAAGGTGGTGGAGGAGCCCAAGCTGCTGTCCGTCTACATGGCTGGCCACCCGTCGCAAACGGGCATTCGCATCGTCAGGCCGCGCTGAACGGACTGCCCCGTCACCGAACAAAACAACCATCCATATACACGCTATGACACAGGCAATGAAAAAATTGGCAACGGCCACGCTGGCCCTGTTGCTGGGAGGCGCCGCCATGACGGCGCAGACCTACACCCACGCTTACCCCGCCGCCGTGGAGAAGGCGGCCGCCCGATGGGCCAAGCGGGGCGCATGGAAAGGCGCGTTCACCAAGGCCGTCCCCGCGCCGACGGTCAACCTCACCGAGTTCTGCATACAGTACAGCCGCAACGCCCGCCAGTGGGACGCACTGTTTGCCTGGCTGCAGGCCAACGATCTGCAGGCACTGGCGCCCGGCCGCATACCCATCGGCGACAGCGGCCTCACGGCATCGGTGGAGGACGGCACCAACTGGTGCAGCGAGGCCGACCTGCGCAACGGCAAGGGGTCGGAGTCGCACCACGAGAAGATCGACTTCATGATCGTGGTAGACGGCCACGAAGGCTTTGCCCTCCTCGACCACGACACGTCGGTGCCGATGGGCGACTACCGCCCCGACGTGGAGCATTACCGTTTCGACGAATCGCGCCTGAAGCGTTTCGAGTCGGTGCCCGGAACGTTCAACATCATGTTTCCCTGCGACTGGCATGTGGCCAAGGTAAAGACGGGCAAGGCCGGCGAGCACGTCAAAGTGATTGTCGTCAAGGTGGATTATGTGCGCTGACGGCCAGCCCGGGCAGCGACGCACGCCGGCACGGTGGTGTGCCGGCCGCAGCGCAAAGCCGTAACGGAACGAACCGAAGAACTTAAATAACCTTTTATTATAAGAACATGAAGAGATTAAGACTTGCAGCCGCCGCCGTCGTGGCGGTTGCCCTGGCCTGCGCCACAGGGTGCCGGCCGACCCCATCCGGCAGTGCCGGCAATGAGTTTGCCGTAGACAGCATCGGCTTCAGCGCGGCCAAAGACTCCGGCATCACCTGCACCATTGCAGTGGACTATCCGCAGGGCGACGACAGTCTGGCCGTCGGCGTGCGGTCGTTCATTGCGCGCGAGCTGGCCGCCCTCTACCTTCCGGTCAACAACGCCGTCGACAGTGCGGAGCTGGCCCAGTATCCCGTCTACAGCGGCAGCACGGCCGACGGGCAGCAACTCGTGGACCATTACGGCAACGGCGTGATGCGCTACCTGTGCGACATGCGGCAGGAGCTGAAGGCAGAGCGCTTGAGCGACGAGTATCCGCTGCCCCCCATGTCGCAGAAGACCACGGTAAGCCTGGCGCAGACCACGCCCGCCTACCTTACCTACCGTATAGTGGACGACAGTTACCTGGGCGGTGCGCACCCGTCGCACACGGCCTACAGCACCAACATTAGCCGCCGCACGCACCGGCCCGTTGACCACATGGTCGATGCCGCCAAACTGAGCAGCATGCAGCCCCTGCTGCGCCAGCATGTGCTGCAGTGTCTCAAGAAAAGCGGTGTCGAAGGCGTGACCGATGCCACGCTCGCCGACTACCTCATCCTGCCCGACGACGGACAGGTGCCCCTGCCCGTCCACAGTCCGTGGCTCGAGGGCGACAGTCTGCATTTCGTCTACCAGCAGTATGAGATTGCCTCGTATGCCGTGGGAGTCATCGGCTTTGCCGTTGCCGTGAAAGACATGAAACCCTACCTCGCGCCCGAGGCCGCACAGCTGGTCGAGCCGTAAGCGGCGAGACATGAGTGGGAAAGGGCGGCGTCGCTGATGCAAGCGACAAAGCGGAGCGCAAGACCACATGCAAAGCCCTGGAAGGGCGTTACGGTCGCAGCCCGGGGTGAGCCGTTTGCGCCAGCAAACGGTGTAACCCTGGATTTAAAATTATTGGTGTCCGGTAAATTTTCTTATAACGTTCTAAGTCGTTGAATACCTTAATCGTTGCAAGTTTTTTTATTGGGGGTGGCTTACCCTTGTTCACTGCGCAGTTCTCTATCCATCGCCCCTGTAGGGGGCACATAATATAGGATAGGGTTTCTTGCTGGCGCAAGCGATAAAGTCGAGCGGCCCCTATCTCAATCGAATTTATCATGCATTGCCCCTGTAGGGGGCGCATAATATAGCGTAGGGGTTTACCCCTACGGTTTTACG
>CAVKJH010000074.1:0-4541 GCA_963656755.1 bacterium | reverse complement strand
GTTGGTTAGAGCACCTGACTGTTAATCAGGGGGTCGTTGGTTCAAGCCCATCCTGGAGCGCATAAACGAAGGAGTTAAAGTTCGCAAGGCTTTAGCTCCTTTTTTTTGTGCTTGGCGGTCTTGCCGTAAGGGGTTTCCCGCTTGTTGACGGGCTGCGGCCGCTGCGCCCTTTTCGGATGACGGATATATTGGTGTCCGGTAAAAAACGAAGAAACGAGTCCCGTAGGGACGACATATTATAGTGTTGGGGTTCTTGCTGACGCAAGCGACAAAGTCGAGCGCGCCCCTACGTTTAGCACAATAATCAATTACATTGCCCTTGTAGGGGATAGCTCTTTATTCCGAAATAAATTCTTTGATGTTTTTTACAAGCACCTGAGCAACTAATTGTTGCCCAGGTGCTTGTAATATCGGGAAATTCCTCTGCGCCGACTTCTTGAGGCGGCAGCGTCAGAGCATGAAACCCAGCGACAGGCTGTGGAACTTCGGGCCGTACTCCGTGTTGAGAATTTCGCAGGGGTTGTACTTTACGTAGATATCGACCAGCGGATTGATGAATGTCGCCATCAAGTCGACTGTGCACCCGTTGTGGTGCAGGTTCTTGTAGGTCTGCTTGTATTTCTTGCCGTTGACACTGTAGCGCGTCTTGATGGTAGAGTGGGTGGTGTAGTCGATGATGGCTCCGGCCGAGAAGCCCCAGCCGTGTTTCTCGTAGGTGTACAGGATGGGGAAGATGAGGCTGAAGGTCTTGATGCGCGAGAATTTCGGGTCGATGTCGTTGCCCAGCGGCTCTACGGTCACCATGCCGTTGTCGGTTTTTACAAACTGGCGGCGTGTGTTCATGCGGTAGTTCTTCCATTCCACGCCGAAACCGACGGAGAAGCGATGTGCGTTGCGCCAGGGATGCACGCCCCAGTCTATATAGATGCCGCTGTTGAAACCGCCCCACTGGTTGGTCTTCATCTGGTCGCTGTTGCCTGTGGCGCCGTTGAAGCCGAAGAAGGCGTGCAACTCTGAGTCGTAGGTGGCCTTCCGCCTGCAGTTCTTGTTGATTTTGCCGCTGAGGCTGAAATTGAAGAGGCTGCCCACGGTCGAGCTTTCGTAGTTGTCGCCGTTGTTGCGAAGGGCGGTTTCGTAGTGGTAGTCGGGCTTGGTGTCGGTGCCGTCCACCGTCACGCGTAGCAGCGAGTCGGAACTGACAACGGTTACCTTCTTGGCGTTGTTCACGGTCAAGGTGTCGCCCGGCTGTGCGGCCTGTGCGAGGGTTGCAGCCGTCATGGCTGCCGCGAGAATCAGAGTTTTCATGGTTATGTTGTGTTTTATTTGTTGATCAGTTTGTTGAGTTCGTCAAGGCTCTTCACCGAACCTTCCATATAGATTACGGTTATGCCGTAGCGGTTGTCGCCCTCCTTGGTGCATACGAGGGTCACGTATCGGTTGACGGTGCCTTGCGGCTTGAGCTTGAAGGCGATGGTGGTGTGCTTCTCCGACCGTCGCTGTACCGACGAGGTGTTGCGGTCGGCGTGCATGTCCTGCTCTACGGCTTCGATGCACTGGTTGCGTTCCTTACGGTTGGCCACGAAGCGCGCGCTGCGGTAGAAGCTGAGGTTGTACTTGCTGAGCGCACGCCCCTTGACCTTGGTGGTCACCATGCGTTCGGTCGGCACCACCTTGCCGTCGAGTATCCGGCTCACCTTCAGGCTGGCCGACTGTGCGATGGCGGCCGGCACCGTCAGCAGTAGAAGCAGGAAAATGATGAATGTCCGTTTCATGTCGTATCGTGTTTTTATTGTTGTCCGAATGCGTCCTTCAACTCGGCTCCGATGTCGGGCACGCTGTTTTGGGCTTCGCCGAGCGTGCGGCCCACCTCGCGCATCACCGCCTCGCGGTCGTTCTGTCGCTGGCCATAGGCCACCATCTCGTAGTTGGCATCGTCCGCTTGTGCGAACCACATGCTTGTCACGATGCCCACCGATGCCACCACGGCAGCTGCTGCCGCTATGCGCCGCCATCTGCGCCTGTCCTTGATGCTGACCATTTGGGCCTTTGGCTGGGGCTCGCAGCCTTGCAGTTGGCACATGTCGAGAAACATCTGTCGCAGAGGCATGAGCTCAGGACTGACATGGCCAGACTTGAAGTAGACGTAGAGCTCCTGCTCTTCGTGGAGCGTTGTGGTGCCTTCGAAAAACTGGTTGGCCAGCTGTCTTGCTTTATTCTCGTTCATATCTCGTTTTGTTGAAATCGTTTCAGATACTTGTCTCTTACGGCCATTCGCGCCCGGCTGATTGCTTTTCTGACGGCCGCCTCGTTCATTCCGAGTGTGTGGGCGATGTAGCCTATGTCGCGCCCTTCGATGTGTCGCAGCCTGAGCACCGTCTGCTGCACCAAGGGCAGCTCTGTAACGATGTCCATCATGCGCTCTACGGCCTCGTGGCGCTCTGCCGTCCCGTTGTCATCGTCGGTCTTTCCGATGAGCGTCACGTCCTCGGTGTGGGGTGTCCGTCGGATGTAGTCGAGGCAGAGGTTGCGCGTGACGATTCTTGCCAACGGCGCCATCGGACTGCGCAGGTCGCCGCACATGTCCCACAGGCGCACCATCGCGTCTTGCACGATGTCCTCGGCCACATCGTCGCGCCGCACGTATTGCAGTGCTTCGACGAGGAGGGCGGGGCGTAGGTCGGCCGCTTCGTTTTGGAATTTCTCTGGCGTCATTTCTTTTGTTGTTCGACTATATTACGCAAAGGTATGGAGATTGTGACATGACGACAAGCACTTTTTTCAGTTTTTCTTTTCAACTCTTGCGAAGAAAGCTTTTATGAGATATGTATTGGGATGGCGGCAGAACTTGTATAGTCTTGTCTTAAGTTTTAATAAATTATTGTTAAAAAATAAAGTATTGTTTTGATTTCTTGGGAAAAAGTTTTATTTTTGTTTAAAACATTGATTTTTAATATCAACTAATTAAAGTAAGTAATGAAAAAACTTCTTTTAATTATTGTTGGAGTCGTGTTCTTTACGGCTTGCTCTTCTTAAGATGACATGTCACACAAGGAGATTAAATCATCAGTACCTACATTTGTAAACCCTTACTTGTTCATCGGGCAACTTCATAATGATGCAATGGATTCTGTAAAAGCTCAGAAGATAAACATTGAAAACATAAAAGAGTTTACGAAAGAGTTTACAAATAGGCATTATCAGCAGAAATTAGATTTTAATGAAAAAACACAAACAGGCGAGGCTAAAGAAGATAGTGCCTCAAGATCTATTGATAATGGGTTTGATATTGGCATGAAAACAATATTGTCCAAAACAAGAGCAACAACAGATGATTTGACTGATAGTCTTATGATGGCATTTCCTGTAGAAGGACAGAAATACATTGCCCGAATATATGATATTTGCGATAAAGAAATGCTTGACTCAGTGCAAATTATTGCCGCTTTCGAAGATTTGGATAACTCAATATACAATGATGCCAACATTGATGACACATTAAAACATACTTTACTTGCAATAAGTTCTATAGGAAGAGCAACAAATATGTATAATGCTCATGCAAATACTAACTTAACTCGAGGAGCATCCCTTGGTTCTATGTGTAGAGCGGATGTTTCTGGTGCAATTGGAGGTGTGTTAGGAAGAGCAGCTTTTGTTAGAGCCGCTTTTAGCGGTTTGGTATTTGGTCCTGGTGGAGTTGTCACTAGTTTTGCAAAAGATGCAGTAAGGGGAGCTATTGTTAGTAGTGCTGTAAATTTAATAAGCGGAGGTGTATTCTAAGTATTTAAGAACTCATTTTGAATGGAGATGTCTTTGTATATGGAATTGGCGATTTGTATTATAGGTGTTATAGTATTATCGTTAACGATAGTGACGGTATGCTCTCGTGAGTACCAAAGAAAGAATGAACTTCTTCCTATATTGTGTGTGGTCATTTTTATCCTTTTAAAAAAGGTCTTGCGTGTTATTTTTGGACTGGGATTTGTGGGAACAATATTGTTTTCGGTTTTGTACATTTCCTTATTGGCTTTAGGGATAAGAGTGCTCTTGTCGAAAAAGTAGGAACGAAGACAACATGCCACGCAAAGGGTGGGACATCCTGTTGGAGGAGTGTCCCACCCTTTTGTGGCATCGGGGCTTGGTGCCCTTGTCTTACATGTTGCTGCAGCCCTGGGAAGCCTCGTGCTCAATCTTCTCATCGGCCTTCACCTGACGAGCCTTGAAGCCAAACTTTCCGAATGCCTTCTGCAGCTTGTCGACCGAGGTCTTGTCGGCGTCATACTTCACCGTGACTTTCTGCTGCTCTACGTTGGTGTCGATGCGCTTCACGCCTTTCTCGTAGCGCAGGTTGCCCTTGATTTTCTTCTCGCAACCGGCGCAGTGCATCTGCGGCGTTGTGGTGAAGACTACGGTCTTGATGTCTTTGGCTTGTGCTGCCACGCCCATGAGGGCGATGGCCAGCGTCATGATGGTTTTTCTCATAATCCCTCAAATCCGCAACTATAAAATTGTAGGCTCAGAGATGCAACCTTCTTCACCTC
>CAVKJH010000073.1:0-10851 GCA_963656755.1 bacterium | reverse complement strand
AGGGGCCGCTCGACTTTGTCGCTTGCGCCAGCAAGAAACCCTATCCTATATTATGTGCCCCCTTCAGGGGCAAACACTGCGCAAACGACGCATGCTTTGATGCGGATTTTGAACACCGTGGGTGAAAGGAGCAAAAAAAAACGGCACTTCCCGTGCCGAACATAGCTGCTTTTTTGCCGGAAGTCACTAAATTTGCGGACGGAACCACCGTGTTCCGCACCACACATAACGACTATGGATACAAAAGAAAACCAACCACACAGCAAAGAAAACCATCAACACAGCGAAGAAAGCGGCATCACGGTGTACGTGAACCGGAGGCGGCCGTTTCCCGAAGGCGATGCCTACAAAAACCGGAACACGGTGATCATGCTGGTCAAGTCGGGCACGGCGCAAATCGAAATCGACTTCAAGCCCTATGCGCTGAGCAAGGGCAACATGCTCATGGTGCTGACCAACAACTTTCTGCGCTGCACGAACCAGAGCGACGACTTCATCGTGTCGTACATCACGTTCAGCCAGGCGGTGACCGAAGACCTGACCAACCGGTTCGAGCCGTCCTACTTTGCGTTTATCACCGAGTGTCCCGTAGGCGACATTCCTGCCGACGATGCCATACACATAAACAACATGATGGTGGCCGTGAGCCACATACTCGACAAGCAGGGACAGGAGCACAGCACACAGATTGCACACCTGCTGATACAGTGTTTCTTTCTCGACCAGTACGACAACTGCAAGAAACAGATAGTGGGCCGCGACACGGCGGGCATCAGCAACCAGGAAAAACTGTTCATGCGTTTCCTCACCCTGGTGCACGAGCATGCCGCCACGGAGCGCGACCTGTCGTTCTACTGCGACAAGCTCTGCATCAGCAGCCGTTACCTGGCGGCCGTGGTACGCAGCCAGACGGGCAAGACCGCCAAGTCGTTCATCAGCCAGTGCTGCGTGAAGGAGATCAAGATCAGACTGCGCACCACCACCGACTCGCTCCAGACCATCGCCTACAGCATGGGCTTTCCCGACCAGTCGTTCTTCTGCCGCTATTTCAAGAAGAACACGGGCATGACCCCCAAGGAGTTCCGGGCGTGCTGAGGGCGTGCGCCAAGCCCCTTCCATCACCTCTGAGACACTACGAAAACGGGCTGCCCGTGAAATCACTTCACAGGCAGCCCTTAAACTATCGATTACTCAATAGGTATGAAAAATCAATTGTAACCGATCCTTGAAAAGGTGAATTATCAGAAAGATTGTTCTTCGGAGCCGCCGCCCAAGGCTTGATATAAGGATATGACTTGTTGTACGAGCGACAGGTTGTTGGCAGTCTGGTTAAGCTGCGCACTCAACAGCGACTGTCGTGCGGTCAGTATTTCGAGATAGGTGGTACTGCCGTGCTGCATGAGCAGGGTGGTGTTGCGCAGTGCATTCTCGAGCGCCGTGACCTGCGAGGCTATCGACACGGCCTTGTCTTTGGCCGTCTGGCACGCCGTAAGCGCATCGTTGACCTCCTTGCCGGCATTGAGCAGCGTCTGCGTGAAGGCCAGCTTGGCCTCCTCCTGCTGCGCCTTGGCAATCTTGAGCTGCGCCATGTTCTGTCCGCGGCTGAAGATGGGAGCCGTGAGCGATCCGAGCGCCGAGGCGAGCAGCCGTCCGGGGTTGACGATGAGCGCCCCCGAGTTGTTGGTCCATCCCACGGTGCCGCCCAGCACCAGCGAGGGGTAGAAGGCCGACCGGGCCTGGTTGACGCCGTAGAAAGCCGTCTCCACGGTGCGCTGTGCCATGCGCACGTCGGGGCGCGTGGCCAGCAGCTGCAGAGGCACGCCCACCGATATGCAGTCGGGCAGCGAGGGCTGCAGCGTGGCTGACGTGGCGTAATGGCGCGGTGTCTCGCCCAGGAGGATGGCCATGGCCGTCTCGGTCTGCGCTATCTGCTGTTCGAGGTCGAGCACCGAGGTGTGCACCTGGTGCATGGCCGCCTCCATCTGGTTCACGCCGGCCTCGTCGTACCGTCCCACGTTCATCAGAGCGCGTGCGGTGACCAGCGTCTCCTGCCATGCCTTCTCTGTCTCCTTGGAGATGTCGAGCTGCAGGCGCAGGGTGCCCAGCGTGTAGTAGGTATTGGCGGTGTTGGCAATGAGCTGCGACCGCACGGCCTGCCTGTAGTCCTGGCTCTTGGCATAGAGGGCCTTGGCCTGTTGCTTGGCGTTGCGCATGCGTCCGAAGATGTCTATCTCCCAGCTCATATTGAGGGGCACCGAGTAGGTCTGCACGGCCTTGGCGTTGTTGAAGCTGCTCACGCCCGCCTGCGGAGCCAGGGCGAACGAGGGCAGGAAGGCCAGCTTGGCGGCCTGCAGGGTGGCGGCCGACTCTTCCACGCGCAGGGCGGCCGACTGGTAGTCGGTGTTCTGCTGCAGGGCCCGTTCGATGAGCTGCTGCAGCAGGCTGTCGGTAAAGACCTGCCGCCAGTGCAGCGCGCCCAGGCTCAGGGTGTCGGCGGTGTTGGCCGTCAGCGAGTCGGTCTGCGGTGCAAGCTGCATCACGCTGTCACGGTCGCCGTAGAGCCCCTCGGGCACCGTGGTCACCGGCTGGTATTTGGTATATATGCCGCAGCCACAGAGCGAAGCCAGCATGGCTGCTGTCAATATTGTTTTCTTCATAATCGTTTTGTTGTTGGTTCATCGTTTCGGGCTGGCTTCCGCCCGCCGGTGCGCCTTTGGGTTGCGCCGGCGTGGCGGAGGCCTTGCCTTTCCGTTACTTGCCGGCCCGGCTCTTTTCTTCGATACTCTTCATCAGTTCCTGCTGTATCTGCAGGTCGGCCTCCTCGTTGTAAGGCTTGCGCACCTTCTCCTGCAGCCACTCGAACACCACATAGAACACCGGCACTACGAAGACGAGCGCGAGCGATCCTACGAGCAGTCCGCCTACCACACCCGTGCCGAGCGAGCTGTTGCCGTTGGCACCGGCACCGGTCGAGAACATCAGCGGCAGCATACCGAACACCATGCAGAGCACCGTCATGAGGATGGGTCGCAGACGGTCCTGGGCGGCCGAGAAGGCCGAGGAGATGATGCCCATGCCGGCGCGCCGGCGTTCCACCGCATACTCGGTGATAAGGATGGCTGTCTTGGCCAGCAGACCGATGAGCATGATGATACCCGTCTGCAGGTAGATGTTGTTCTCCAGTCCGAAGAGCTTGGCAAAGAGGAAGCTGCCCATCAGTCCGAACGGCACGCTCAGGATGACGGCCCAGGGGATGAGGAAGCTCTCGTAAAGACAAGCCATGATGATGTAGATAAGTATCAGGCAGATGGCGTAGATGAACACGGTCTTTCCGCCGCTGCCGCTGCCTTCCTCGCGCGCCATGCCGCCGAACTCGTATCCGTAGCCCGAGGGCAGGGTCTGTTCGGACACCTCGGCGATGGCCTTCTGTGCCTCACCCGAGGAGTAGCCGTCGGCCGTGTTGACGTTGACCTGTATGGAGCTGTAGAGGTTGAAGCGGTTGGACACCTGCGGGCCCACGCCGTCGGTAAGGGTGACAAACTCGCTGAGGGGTGCCATCTCCGTACCGTTGCGCACGAACATGTTGTCAAGCGAGTGCTTGTCGAGGCGGAACTGCGGCGACGACTGTATCATCACACGGTACACCTTACCGAACTCGTTGTAGTTGCTGACGTACGAACCGCCGCAGTAGCTGCCCAGCGCGTCGAGGATGGTGGAGGGCGATATGCCGGCGCGCTTGCACTTGGCTGCGTCCACATCGACCGACACCTGCGGGAAGTCCATGTTGTAGGACGTGTAGGCCACGGCCACCTCGGGCCGTTGGTTGAGCGCGGCGATGAACTTCATTACGTACTGGTAGAACACCTTTTTGTCGCCGCCGGTCTTGTCCTGCATGTTCAGCTCGATGGAGTTACCCATACCGTAGCCCGGGATCATGGCCGGCTGGAAGCAGAACACCTGCGCCTCCTTCAGTTTGGCAAACTCGCCGTTGAGACGGGCCATCACGTTGTCGACCGAGTGCTCCTTGCCCTTGCGTTCCGACCAGGTCTTGAGCTTCACGATGATGGTGCCGTAGGAGGTGCCCTGTCCGGAGAGCAGACCGTAGCCGGCCACCGTACTGTAGTGGGCCACCTCCTCCTGGCTGGCCAGGATCTTCGAGATCTGCGCCATGGTCTTGTTGGTCTCCTCAAGCGTGTTGCCGGGCGACGTGCTGACGTTGATCATCATCACGCCCTGGTCTTCCTGCGGCACGAATCCCGTCTTTGTGGTGCGGAGCAGCACCACCAGCAGCACCGTTGAGGCGGCAAGGCCCGTCCAGGCCAGCCAGCGGTGGTGGAAGAAGAACATCACGCCGCGCTTGTACTTGTTCATCACGGCGCCGAACGAGGCGTTGTAGGCGGCACGCACGCGGCCGCTGAGACCCTTGATCTGCTTGCTGTCGTCGCCCTCGGCCACGGGTTTCATCATCATGGCGCAGAGGGCCGGGCAGAGCGTAAGGGCCGATATCATGGACAGTCCCACCGAGGTGGCCATCGTGATGCCAAACTGGGTGTAGAAGATGCCCGACGTGCCGCCCATGAACGACACGGGGATGAACACGGCCATGAAGACCATCGTACACGACACCACGGCCATACTCACATCGTGCATGGCGTCGCGCGTGGCCAGATAGGGCGACCGGTAGCCGGAGTCGAACTTGGCCTGTACGGCCTCCACCACCACGATGGCGTCGTCGACCACCGTACCGATGGCCAGCACCAGGGCGAACAGGGTAAGGATGTTGATGCTGAAGCCGGCCACCTCCAGACAGGCGAACGTGCCCACGAGCGACACGATGATGGAGATGGAGGGGATGAGCGTGCTCTTGAAGTCGTGCAGGAAGAAGTATACCACCAGGATAACGAGCAGGATGGCGATGACCAGGGTCTCCACCACCTCGTGTATCGAGGCGAAGAGGAAGTTGTTGGAGCTGTGCATCTCCACAAACTCGCAGCCCTTGGGCAGGGCTTTCGACATTTCGGCGAGCTTGGCCGAGATGTTCTCGTTGACCTCCGTGGCATTGGCACCGGCCACCTGGAAGGTCATGAACGTCACGCCGGGCTTGCTGTCCACCTCGCCGTGGAAGCTGTACGACAGTCGGCCCAGCTCCACCTCGGCCACGTCCTTCAGTCTGAGCAGCGTACCGTCGTCGTTGCTGCGTATCACCATGTTCTTGAACTCCTCGACGCTCTTCAGGCGGCCGTGGTATTTCAGGGTGTACTGGAAGGTGTTGGCCGAGTTCTCGCCGATGGCACCCGTCGGCGCCTCAATGTTCTGCTCGCCGAGCACCTGCGTCACGTCCGACGGCTGCAGGCGGTACTGGGCCATGAGGTCGGGCTTCAGCCAGATGCGCATGCTGTAGGTATCGCCCAGCTCGAGCACCTCGCCCACGCCGTTGATACGCTTGATCTCGGGCACCACGTTGATGTCGAGATAGTTGGCCAGGAACGTCTCGTCGTACTTGCCGTCGTTGCTCACCAGTGCGCCGATCTGCAGGAAGCTGTTCTGCTGTTTCTGCGTGGTCACACCGATCTTGGTTACCTCCGAGGGCAGCAGTCCCTGTGCCTTCGACACGCGGTTCTGCACGTTGACGGTGGCCATGTCGGGGTCGGTGCCCTGCTTGAAGTACACGTTGATCTGTGCCGTACCCGAGTTGGTGGCCGTAGAGGTGATGTAGAGCATGTTCTCCACACCGTTGATGCTCTCCTCGAGCGGCATGATGACACTCTTCATCACCGCATCGGCGTCGGCACCGGTATAGGTGGCCTCCACGCGCACCGTGGGCGGCGCGATGTCGGGATACTGCTCCACCGGCAGCGAGAACAGGGATATCAGGCCCACCATGACTATCAGCACGGCGACACAGATGGCCATTACCGGCCTCTTGATGAAAATGTTGCCTTTCATGGTGTCCTACTTTTTCGATTTCACTACGTCGCCCTCGTGCACCATGCCTGCACCGTCGGACACAATCTCGTCGCCGGGCTTCAGGCCGCTGGTCACCACAAACTGCTTGCCGTCCTGCAGCTGGGCCACGCCGATGAGCTGGGCCACGGCCTTGCCGCCCACCACCTTATACACGATGCGCTTGTCCTGCTGCTGCACGGTGGCTGCCTGCGGTATGACGATCACGTCTTTCATGACCGAGGGTATCAGAACGTTGCCCGACCCGCCGCTGTTGAGCAGCCGCTCGGCATTGGGGAACACGGCGCGCAGGCTCACCGTGCCGGTCTGCGTGTCGATCACGCCGCTGATGCTCTCCACGCGGCCCTCGTGCTCGTACATCGACTGGTCGCCGAGCTGCAGCTTCACGGCCGGCATGCTCTTCAGCGCCGCGTCCTTCGAACCGTACTGCCGGATGAAGCCCAGCAGCTGTTTCTCGGTCATGGAGAAATAGACGTACATCTGCGAGTTGTCCGACACGGAGGTCAGCGCCTTCGGCATGCTGGGGCCCACCAGGGCGCCCACACGGTAGGGCAGCGTGCCCACCACGCCGTTGGCGGGGCTGGTCACCTCGGTGTACGACAGGTTGTTGCGTGCGTCGACCACCTGGGCCTGCGCCTGTGCCACCTGTGCCTGCGCCGTGTGGTAGGCGTTCTCCGACGTGCGGTAGGCATAGGCCGAGATGACCTTCTGGTCGAGCAGTTGCTTGTTTTCCTCATAGGTCAGCTGGGCAGTGGCGAGGGCGGCCTTGGCCTGCCGCTCGTTGGCCAGTGCGGTAGCGAGGGCGGCACGGTATGGCACCTGGTCAATCACGAAAAGCAACTGACCCTTTGTCACCTTGTCGCCCTCTTTCACACATAACCGCTGGATTTTACCCGACACTTGGGGAAAGATTTCTATGTCCTGACGTCCCTTGATCGATGCCGAATAGGAGGTCTCCACACCAATGGTGGTGCGCTGCACCTTCATGGTCTTGTAGTCGGCATGCGATGTCTGTTCCGTCTTTTTCTGTTGGCAGGACGTTGCCAGCAATAAACAGCCGATGGCAAAGCCCACGAAAGAAATTTTCATTGTCTTCATAATTCTTCACTTTTTCAAATCGCCTGCAAAGTTAGCGGGTTTGGCGGCGACCGTCGCTGACAATATGCGTGGGGTATTTTTCAAAAACGGAAGAAAGCGCCCTTCTTCAGATTTATTAATATAGGTGTCGGCTAAAAACCTGATAGGGTGTTGTAAAATATTGGTGTCCGGTAAAATCGAAGAAAAGTCCCGTAGGGACGACATATTATAGCGTAGGGGCTTGCCCTTACGGTTTCATTGTTTTTCCATCGCCCCTGCAGGGGCGAAAGCAAGAGACAGGGGCAATGCTGGACACAGGTGCAAATCGCAAAAAGGACAAGTCCGCAGCGAGCAGACCTGTCCTTTTCGTATCGTTAGGGCTGACCGGCAAAAGCCGTCGGCCAGTTATTTCAAAACCTTCTTGCCGTCCTTGATGTATACGCCTTTGGGCAGCTTGTCGAAGTCGCGTCCCAGATACACGCCGTTGATGCTGTAGATGCCCTGCTGGCGGGGCGCAACGTAGCTCGTGGCGATGCCCTTGATGCCCGTGGGATCCCATGTGTCGTGGAGATAATTGTTGGCCGGGCAGCTCAGCTTGGCAAACGCGTGGCATATCTGCCGTGCCACGGCGGGCGACACGTCGCTGAGGACGACGCAGGGCGCGCTTTCCACGAGCGCCACACTCTCGGCCTCGCTCAGTCCGGTAATCTGCTGCACGAGCGCCACGATTTCCTCCTCGTTGT
This sequence comes from bacterium, assembly GCA_963656755.1. Classification (GTDB taxonomy): domain Bacteria; phylum Bacteroidota; class Bacteroidia; order Bacteroidales; family Bacteroidaceae; genus Prevotella. Next base: position 3,067 of record CAVKJH010000073.1, on the reverse strand, counting down.
CCGGGCACTCCTCGAGCACCACGTCGTAGCGGGTGGCCGTGTCGGGCATGATGGCGATGCTGTCGGTCACTACACTTCCGTAGAGCGTAAAGGCGTGCTTCTCGCTGCTGAACACCGCCCCTTCGGGAGCCGTGACCACGCAGTTGACCAGCGCCAGCGAACGGACATCCTCGAGCGGGCTCTCGGCACCCGTCATCGTTACGGCCGCATTGTTGATGGTGAGCTTTTCGCTGGTGCCGTCGTATCCCATCAGCGCCCAGTTGCCTTTGAGGTTGGCCGTGCAGTTGTCTATCTCGAGCGCATTGCGGAAATAGATGCCCGCGCCCCTGTTGGCCAGGGCATTGAGCGTGCCGTAACCCTTGATGACCGTCGGTGTGGCGTTGGCCATGATGGCCGAGTGGCTGGCCCTGATGGTGTTCTCGCCCGTCACGTTGATGTTGAGCCGGTCTATGGTGTCGTTGTCGATGCCCTTGTCGTCGCCGTAGGCCTCGATGGTAGCGTTTTCGAGGAAGAGCGTCTTCGTTTCGGGGTCGTACTTCACGTTGCCGCTCACGTTCGGTATGATGCTCAGGTCGTTGCAGTTGTTGCTGGTCACGTCGACGCCGGCCACCTTGAAGCCGTATTTCTCGCCCGTTCTCCTAATCACGATTTTGTCGTACACCGGCACGCCGTTGAGCGCGACGGCACACAGCGAGTCGTCGAACGCCGCGCCTACGGGCTGCACGATCTCACTGCCGTCGAGGACGAAAGAGCGCATGGTTGAGATGACGCCGGTATTCCAAACATCATTATGACTTTCGGCCGTTATGTCGGCATTGCGGACGGTGTAAGTTGAATATTCATGATAATACACGTCGGTCCCGCGCAAAGCTTGGGCATCGTAAGTCTTTATCTTTATCGTGCAGTCGTCGAAGGTCAGGGAGTCTGCACACATGGCATCGGCCGACAGGATATCAAGCGATCCGCCTCCGGTAATGGTTGCCGGGGCTGCCGTAATGCCAAGGGGCGAGCCATAGGTAACGATGTGGTTCTCTCCCAGCAACTTGATCGTGACATTGGGAGAAAGTCTGTCATATCGGATGGCGAATCCCTCGTATTCGGTATTGATGACGGCATTCTTGAGCGTAAGCGTAAAGGTCTCGGGGTCGAATATCATGGCTCCGCTCACACCCTCGATGACGCTCAGGTCGTTGCAGTTGGCATTTGTCACATATTCGCCGTTGATAAAAAAGGCATATACTTTGAGTTTGCCTATCGTCACTTTTTGGGTGGTCACATCTCCGTTGACGGCCACCGCCTTCAGCGACTTGTCGAATGCGGCGCGGCTGGGGCTTATGATGGCAATGCCATCGGCGACGTCGACATCGACGACGGCATCGAGGTTGATGTTTGATTCGAGGTCAAGGGAGTCCATGCCCACTACCGACCCGTCGGTGCCCTCGGCCGTTACCATGGATCCTATCTTCACGGCGAGCGTGGCACCGTCGCCGCTGCCCGAAATGCCATTGGCACCCTTCGCGTTCACGGTGCAGGGCGTCACGGTGAGCGTGGTGCCGTCGATGGCAAGGCCGGCACCGCTGACGCTGGTGGCGTTGAGCGTGCCGCCGCCCTGCAGGGTGGTGGGCTGCGCCACCGACAGGGCTGCGAAGTTGGACGTGATGTTGTTTTCGCCCGTCACGTTGATCACCAGACCGCTGTCAGCATAGTTGGTAATGGCTTCGGTATTGCCCTGCAAGGCTATCCTGGCGTTGTCGAGGGTGAGGATGTTGGTGTTGGGGTCGTAGACCACCGTACCGCTCACGCCCGCAAGGGCAGTCAGGTTGAGGCAGTTGCGGTTTGTCACCTCGATGCCGGCCACCTTCAGGCCGTAGACCATCGATTTGTCGATGACGACCTGTGTGCCCACCACCTCGCCGTTGAGCGTAATGCCTTTCAGGCTTTGGTCGTACACAGCGCCCAAGGGGTGGACAACCTTGCCGCTGCCTTCGAGCTGCAGCGACGAGAAGAAGACGAGCGAACCGTTGTTGCCCTCGGCCTTTATCACGGCATCGTTTTTCACCACGAGCGTCTCGTCGCCCGTGCTGCCGCGCACACCGTAGGATCCTTTGGCCACCACGGTGCAGTTGTCTATGGTGAGCGTCCCGGCCTCGACGGTGATGCCCGCCTTTTCGGAACTCACGGCGGTTATCGTGCCGTCGCCCTGAAGGGTCAGTGACTTGAAAGAAGCTATGGCCGGATAGTCGGCGGTGACGTAGCTGTTGCCCGACAGACTGATTTTCAGTCCTTTGACCGTCTCGTTCAGGATGGCCGACGTGTTGCCCGTGGCCGTGATGACGGCATCGGCGAGGGTCAGCGTCTTGGTGGCGGCATCGTAGGTCACCGTACCGCTCACGCCGTCGATGACGCTGAGGTCGGCGCAGTTGTCGCTGGTCACGGTGACACCGGCAATGCTCAGGCCGTAGGTTTCCTGTGCCCGGGCCGTGGACAGTGCCGCGAACAGCAGCACGACGAGCAGCAGCCATGCCTTGCCCGCCCAACTGACGAGAAGAATTGGTTTCTGTTTCATAACTGATTGAGTTTACGTTCCTGACGGCCAGTCGTTGCCGTCAGAAGGATGTTTGATAATATGTGATATGCCTATGCTTGCGTCCGTGGGTCCACTATCCGAAGCACACCTTCGGGGACAGCACGCGGAACATTGCTGCAAAATTAACTAAAACAAGTGGTTTAAGCATCCATTATTCCGACAATCTTTGCTTCACGGCCGGAAAATCGCCACAATACGCTGCAACCGACCGAGCAGACCGACGGCCGCCAAGGGTCGGCCGTGACAAAACGCACGCAGACCTGCCTACGGATTGAACACATGCCCCCTACTCTAATTTTGCGGAGGAATGCAGCGAAGCCGCATAAAACAGGGGCAACGCAAACGGACACCAAGCCCTGGAAGGTAGGCCGTCCAAAATCCAATTTTAATTGTGCACGAAAAATCGCACAAAATATGAACGAATGTGTTGTATATGAGGTGTTTAGTTTATTACAATCAGGTTCGTATTGAACTCATGCC
>CAVKJH010000072.1:0-48301 GCA_963656755.1 bacterium | reverse complement strand
CTGAATGAATGAAATTATGGCCAAAAATTCGACAGAGAGATTATTAAGATTTTGCCCCCCTAGAGGGGCGAATAATTCAATCTCTTACAATGAATTACGAGCCACTTACCGGGGCAACCTTTGATATATCCGAAGAAATTGGGGAAAGCCGCTATCCTTTGTCATGCATTCCCCACAGGTGCTATGACAGTAAGCACAGCGTATTTTCAAGAGAAGATTTGTCCGTTTGTTTCCGAAAAATCACATATCTTCGCCACCGGCCATCCAGCGCACAGAAAGGTAGTTTTCACGCTTCCACAGTGCTGCAAAGCCATATCCGATGCTCCGACCGCGATGCCCCGCCCTGCAGAAACTACTCCCCTGGCACGCGGTTGGGCAACGGCCGCCCGATACGGCAACTGTCCGGCCACGATTGGGCATAAACCGAAGGGCGATTCGATAGCTATCGGCAGCAAAAACGCGAAGAAAATGGCAACGAAACGCACCGATCTAACACAACTTGCGCACAGTCAGCGAGTTGCAGAAACGGCTCAAAATTGGCGTATTCGCGAGCCAGCGGATGACGGTTGGCTCAAACGCCAGTTTTCAAAAGTGTTTTGTAAGAATATTACAAGATGTCGGTGTCCGGGAAAAACCTCAGAAACAAGTCGCGTAGAGGCAACATACTATTGTGCAGCGGCTCGCCCCTGCGTTTTACACGACTGTCAATTGGATTGCCCCTGCAAGGAGCGCATAACCAAACCCCTTATAATGGATTATGCGCTCCTTTCAGGTAGGATGATAAAAATTCGCATCTAAATATGCATCGTTTGTGCAGTTTTTGCCCCTATAGGGGGCACATATTATAGGATAGGGGTTTACCCCTATCGTTTCAATGCCGTTTTAATGAGTTGCCCCTGTAGGGGGCGCATATTTAAACCGCATGATGTTTTGAATTATGCGCCCCCTACTGGGGCGACGAAAAAAACGAAGAACCGTTAGACATAAGGGTAAATCCCTACGCTATAATCTGTGCCCCCTACAGGGGCATGTGTTCAATGAGCACCTGTTTGCAAGAACCTAAATACCTCATATACAGCTTATTCGTTTATATATTGTGTGATTTTTCGTTCGCAAATAAAATTCGATTTTGAACACCCAACCTTTCAGGGGCAACGTCTGATACGTGCGGGGCGACGAAGCGGCAAGCGCAAAACGACATGGCCGAACCTTTGGCAACGGCCTGTCATACGGCATGGGCCGCAAAGCCGTGCCGCCTCACGCCCGGTCGTCCGCGCCGCGCTGCAGCAGCCGCACCATGCGTGCCGCCGCCTCGTCGGGAGCCACTGTGCTGCCCAGTGCGGCACGCACCGCCCTGTAGTCGCGCAGCATCGGCTCGCGCCCCGCTCCGCCGGGCAGCAACCGGGCCAGTTCTGCGCGTATGTTGTCCACACGGAAGCGATCGGCAAACAATTCCTGCACCACCTCCCTGTCGGCAATGAGATTGACCAACGAAATAAACTTGCACTGTATGATATGGTTGAAGGCAAAACGCAAAAGGTGGGGCAAGGGGGTTCGGTAGCAAACCACCTGCGGCACACCGAAGAGTGCCGTTTCCAGTGTTGCCGTACCGCTGGTGACGAGTGCTGCCTCCGAATGGGCCAGCAGCGCATAGGTATCGTCGGTCACCACGCTTACCGGGCATCCGGCAACAAACGGCGCATAATAGGCGGGGTCGATGCCCGGTGCCCCGGCAACCACCAGCTGGAAAGGGCCGGAGGCACAGCCGCCGGACGGAACGTCCGCTCCACCGCTGCCCGCAAAGACAGAGGCCGCAGCAATCATGGCCGGCAGGTTGTCCTTAATCTCCTGCTTGCGGCTGCCGGCCAGCAGGGCGATGACCGGCCGGCGGGGGTCAAGGCGGTGGCGCAGGCAAAACGCCTCGCTACTCTCGGTGTAGGAAGCCAGAAAACCGTCGACCTCTTCCACCGTCGGGTTGCCCACATAGTGAATTTTGTAATGGTGCTTGCCTTCGAAGAACGGCACCTCGAACGGCAGGATGGAAAACAGTTGGGCCACATCGCGCTTGATGCGCTTGATGCGCCATTCCTTCCATGCCCAAATCTTGGGCGATATGTAATAGTAAACGGGGATGTGCGTCCTGGCATGCACAAACCGGGCGATGTCGAGGTTGAAACCCGGATAATCCACAAGGATCACCACGTCGGGGTTCCACTCCACGATGTCGCGCTTACACAAGGCCATGTTGCTGAAGATGGTGCGCAGGTGCAGCAACACAGGCACAAAGCCCATGTAAGCCAAATCCCTGTAGTGCTTCACGCGGTGCCCGCCTTCGGCAGTCATCAGGTCGCCGCCGAAAAACCGGAACTCGGCCTGTGCGTCACGGTGTTTCAGCGAGCGCATCAGCCGCGAGGCATGCAGGTCGCCCGATGCCTCGCCCACTATCAGATAGTATCTCATGGGCTATAAATGTTCAAGAAAAATAACCGGTAATTTATTCGTATTTCCGCTTCATCCGCTCCATGCACTCGTAGGCCGTGACATCTATCCGCGTGGGCGTGACGGCCACATAGCCGTGGTCGAGCGCCCACTGGTCGGTGCCTTCCTCTTCGGGTTCGTCGTTGCGGTAATGGCCCACCACCCAGTAGTAGTCGTAGCCGCGCGGATGACGCTCCTTGACTATCTCGTTGGTCCAGCCGCCAAAGGTCATCCGGCAGACCTTCACGCCCTGGAACTCCTGGGCGGCGGGGAAATTGACGTTCAGGCAAACGCCCTTGGGAAGCCCTTCGCGCAGCACGTCGCCCACGATGCGGCGGACATACGGACGCAACGGCTCCAGATTGGCATGCTCGTCGTAATAGCAGCTTGAGAAGGCCACAGACGGAATGTATTTCATACACCCTTCCTTGGCCACGCCCATCGTTCCGCTGTAATGATTGTTCACAGAAGAATTGTCGCCGTGGTTGATGCCGCTGAGTATCAGTGCCGGGCGGCGCTCCCTACACAACTGGTCGAGCGCAATCTTCACACAGTCCACGGGCGTTCCCGTGCACGAGAAGACCGTTGCCCCGGGCATGTTGCGGCGGGGTTTCAGCCTCAGATACTCCACGGCCGAAAAGGCGCAGGAGTATCCCGACCGGGCACTCTCGGGCGCACACACCAGCACATCGCCCAAATCCTTCACAAAGTCTACCAGCTGGCGGATGCCGGGGGCATGGTAACCGTCGTCGTTCGATATCAGTATCAAGGGTCTTTCTCTTTCCATCTTCTTGAAATGTTTTGCATTGCAAAAGTACGAAAAATGGTCGCAATAATCTTCTTTTTCACCTAAAATATGTATCTTTGCATTCAAAACCCTGCGCAAACAAGACCTGCGCGAATAGAAAAGATATTTCGGAAATGGCAAAAATCATTGCATTGGCTAATCAGAAAGGCGGTGTGGGCAAGACTACCACCACCATCAATCTGGCTGCATCGCTGGCCACGTTGGAAAAGAAAGTGCTCGTGGTCGACGCCGACCCACAGGCCAACGCCTCAAGCGGACTGGGCGTGGACATCAGCGAGGTAGACTGCTCGCTCTACGAGTGCATCATCGACCATGCCGATGTGCGCGACTCCATCTACACCACCGACATCGACGGCCTCGACATCATTCCCAGCCACATCGACCTGGTGGGTGCGGAGATCGAAATGCTCAACCTCGCCAACCGCGAAAAGGTAATCAAGACCATACTGGAACCGCTCAAGACGGAATACGACTACATACTCATCGACTGCTCGCCCTCGCTGGGGCTCATCACCGTCAACTCGCTCACGGCGGCCGACTCGGTCGTCATACCCGTGCAATGCGAGTATTTCGCGCTCGAAGGCATCAGCAAACTGCTCAACACCATCAAGATTATCAAGAGCAAGCTCAATCCGAAACTCGAAATCGAGGGTTTCCTGCTCACCATGTACGACAGTCGTCTGCGCCTGGCCAACCAAATCTATGACGAGGTAAAACGCCACTTCCAGGAACTGGTGTTCAAGACCGTCATCCAGCGCAACGTGAAACTGTCCGAAAGCCCCAGCCACGGACTGCCCGTCATCCTGTACGACGCCGATTCCACAGGCGCCAAAAACCATCTGGCCCTGGCCAAGGAAATCATCGGCCACGAACAATAACAACACTCACATGACTGTACGCAAGAAATACAACGCCCTCGGGCGCGGGCTCGACGCACTGCTGTCCACAGAGGCGGTGCGCACCGCCGGCTCGTCCACCATCAGCGAAATACCGCTCGACCAGATAGAGCCCAACGCCGACCAGCCGCGCAGCCTCTTCGACGAGGACGCACTGAAGGAACTGGCCGTCAGCATACACGAGATAGGCATCATACAGCCCATCACGCTGCGCCAGACCGCCGAAAACCGCTTTCAGATCATAGCCGGCGAACGCCGGTGGAGGGCTTCGCAGATGGCCGGACTGAAAAGCATACCCGCCTATATACGGACCATCGACGACGAAAGTGTCATGGAAATGGCACTCGTGGAGAACATACAGCGCGAAGACCTCAACGCCATCGAAATAGCCCTGGCCTACGAGCACCTGCTCGAACAGACCGGCATGACACAGGAAAAGGTGTCGGAACGCGTGGGGAAAAGCCGCACGGCCATCGCCAACTACCTGCGGCTGCTGAAACTTCCGGCACAGGTGCAGATGGCCCTGCAGAAAAAGGAAATCGACATGGGGCACGCACGCGCCCTGCTTGCACTCGACAGCCCGTCGCTGCAGCTCAAGGTGTTCAAGGAAATCCTGAAGAACGGATGGTCGGTACGCAAGGTGGAGGAAATGGCACAGCACCTGAAAAACGGCGACAACATCGAGGACGGGAAAAAGAAAATCGTGGCCAAGGCACAACTGCCCGAAGAGTTCGGACAGCTGAAAGACCGCCTGTCGGCCTTCCTGCAGACCAAGGTGCAGATGACCTGCTCGAGCAAAGGAAAGGGGAAAATAAGCATTCCCTTCAACAACGCCGACGAGCTGGAACGCATCATGACGATCTTTGACCAAATCAAGCAGCAATAGGTGAAACGTCATAAGACCACAACCGCATTGGCCGCATTGGCCGCCGTCCTGATTATGGGGACCGTGCCCGCACATGCCCAGACCGACTCCGCGACGGCAGTGAGCACACATGCCGTCCTCATGGATATGGCTGAGCCGTCGGCTGACACCATCCGTTTTGACGGCAGTCAACTGTCGGCACCCGACTCTACCATGCTTTTTGCGGCTGACAGCACAACGCACCGGCACAAACGCGACTGGGACACATGGCGCCCCTCGCCAAAAAGGGCCTTGTGGCTGGCGCTCGTCCTGCCCGGCGCCGGGCAAATCTACAACCGCAAATACTGGAAACTGCCCATCATCTACGGCGGCTTCGTAGGGTGCGCCTATGCCATGCGGTGGAACAACATGATGTACCGCGACTACAGCCAAGCCTACCTCGACATCATGGACGACGACCCCAACACCAACAGTTTCAACCAGTTCCTGCACCTAGGAAGCCAAATCACCGAGGCCAACAAGTCCCGCTGGCAGGAAATTTTCCGAAAGCGCAAAGACCGATACCGCCGTTGGCGCGACATGAGCTTCTTCGTCATGGCGGGCGTCTACGCCCTGTCGGTCATCGATGCGTACGTCGACGCCTCCCTGTCCGAGTTCGACATATCGCCCGACCTCAGCCTGAACATCGCCCCGGCGGTGCTTAACGCCTCCCCCCAGCAGGGCGGATTCGGCAACGCTGCCATCGGGCTGCAATGCTGCCTCAACTTCTGACCGAAGACCGCCGGCAGCATTTGCCGACAACGGCAGGCACAAACGGCACACAAACAAGACAGAGAAAACAGAACAGTTCATCACCTCCCGGACACACGGGAAACAAAACAGAAAACATCGTGAAGAAGATATCTCTTTGGATAGCACTGATCATTTTCGGCGGAACAGCCCCGACCCTCGCTCAAACCAACGAGGAAGATGCCGTTACCGTAACCAACTATCAAGGCAAAAAGGAAAACATCGAGCTCCCCGCTTCCATGACACAGGAACTCGACAGCCTCATGAACCTATACAACACCAAGACATACCTGAAGGCCGACGACGAATGCGACCTGCCCGACATCAACCCCGTCTACAGCCAAGAGGTATACAAAGAGCGGCTGGCCCAATTGCCCACCATCATCGAGATGCCCTACAACGACATCGTGCAGAAATTCATCGACCGCTACAGCAGTGAGCTTCGGCGCAAGGTGGCCTACATGCTGGGTGCACAGAATTTCTACATGCCCATCTTCGAAGAAGCGCTCGAAGCCTACGACCTGCCGCTGGAGCTGAAATACCTGCCCGTCATCGAGTCGGGCCTGAACCCCAAAGCAGTCTCCAGGGCCAAAGCCACCGGACTGTGGCAATTCATGCTTCCCACCGCCAAACGCTACGGACTGACCGTCAACTCGCTTGTCGACGAACGGCGCGACATCGTGAAATCGTCCTATGCGGCCGCCCATTACCTGAGCGACCTCTATAAAATCTTCGGCGACTGGAACCTCGTCATCGCCGCCTACAACTGCGGACCCGAGAAGATAAACAAGTCGATACACCGGCTCAAAGGCGAAAAGGACTATTGGAAAATATACTCCCTTCTGCCCAAAGAAACCCGCGGATATGTGCCGGCCTTCATCGCCGCCAACTACATCATGAACTATTATTGCGAGCACAACATCTGCCCGTTCACCGCCAAGCTTCCTGTCAAGACCGACACGGTCATGGTCGACCGCGACGTTCACTTCGAACAGATTGCCCATATCGTAGGCATCGACGTTGCCCAACTGGAAACCCTCAATCCCCAATACCGCCGCAGCGTGGTCAACGGATACGGACACCCGTCGGCCTTGCGCCTGCCCGCTGACCTGATCAACGTGTTCCTCGACAACGAAGACTCCGTCTACACGTTCAACACGAAGAACTACCTCACCAAGCGCAAGGAAGCCGGGCCTACCGACAACGGCACATACGTGGTGCGCAACAACCAGGTGGCTCGCATCGAAGGCCACAACAGCAGTTCCGCCAACACAAAAACCGCCGGGGGCAACGCCTTCCTGGCCGATAGCTCCACAGCCGACGGCGACGGTGACACAGCCACCGGCACAGAGGGCGAAAGCGCACAGCCGACCGCCACAAGCCAGCGTTCGGCCAAGCAAAGCTCGCGAAACAGCAAGCGGAAAACAAAAAACACCAGAAGCAAAAGCCGTTCCGCACGGTCGAAAAGCGTAACCATCAAGAACGGAGACACCCTGAGCGAGATTGCCGAGCGCAACCATACCACCGTGGCCAAGCTGCGCAAGCTGAACGGAATAAAGGGAAACAACATCCGGGCCGGAAAGAAAATCAAGGTTAAATAAGCATACTCTGTCGGGCAGAAAACGGTTCACCCCACCTGCAGTAATCGTGCATCCTACCTGCACCAACGGTTTACCGCACCTGCTGCAATCGTGCATCCAACCCGCACCAACGGTTTACCGCATCGACACCATCCGTCCACCCCACCCGACCCGACTATGCATCCCACGCAATTCAACCGTTCACCCCACCCTAATCGACCGTTTTACCATTCGCTATTTTCCACCTTTTAATATATGAAGTCATGGATGAGCAAGAGCTGAAAAACAAAGAGCGCGAAGCCGCCGACGACAAACTGATTACCGGCGCGTTCCATCACCTGTTGGACACCTACCTTCATTCACGGCACCGCAAGAAGGTAGACATCATCACCAAGGCGTTCAACTTTGCGCGGCAAGCCCACAAAGGCGTGCGCCGCCTGTCGGGCGAGCCTTACATCATGCACCCCATCGCCGTGGCCCAGATAGCCTGCGAGGAGATGGGGCTGGGGTCGACGAGCATCTGTGCCGCCCTGCTCCACGACGTGGTGGAAGACACCGACTATACGGTTGAGGACCTGCAGAACATCTTCGGGCCAAAGGTTGCGCAGATTGTAGACGGCCTTACCAAGATCAGCGGCGGCATCTTCGGCGACCATGCGTCGGCACAGGCCGAAAATTTCAAGAAGCTCCTGCTCACCATGAGCGACGACATCCGCGTCATCCTCATCAAGATTTGCGACCGGCTGCACAACATGCGCACCCTGGCTTCGCAGCCAGCCAACAAACAATACAAGATAGCCGGCGAGACACTCTATATCTATGCCCCGCTGGCCAACCGTCTGGGGCTCAACAAAATCAAGACCGAGCTGGAAGATCTGAGCTTCCGCTACGAGCACCCGCGTGAGTATGCCGACATCCAGAACAAGCTCTCGTTCACCAAGGAGCAGCGCGACAAGCTCTTCGACGAGTTCACCGCACCCATTTGCAAGAAGCTCGACACGCTGGGCATATCCTACCACATCAAGGCGCGCATCAAGAGTCCCTACTCCATTTGGTGCAAAATGCAGAACAAGCACGTCACGTTCGACGAGATCTACGATATCCTGGCCGTACGCATCGTGTTCGCTCCCGACGAGCCCAAGGACGAGATCAACGAGTGTTTCCGCATCTACGTTACCCTCAACCAGATATACAAGAGTCATCCCGACCGTCTGCGCGACTGGGTGAACCACCCGAAAGCCAACGGCTACCAGGCGCTCCACGTTACCATGATGAGCAACCAGGGGCAATGGATCGAGGTGCAGATACGCTCCCAGCGCATGGACGAGATTGCCGAGCAGGGCTTTGCCGCCCATTGGAAATATAAGGAAGGCGACTTTAAGGAAGACGACGACGAGCTGAACAAATGGCTGGGCACCATCAAGGAAATCCTCGATGACCCGCAGCCCGACGCCATGGATTTCCTCGACTCCATCAAGATGAACCTCTTCGCCTCGGAGATATTCGTGTTCACGCCCAAGGGCGAGGTCAAGACCATGCCGGCCAACTGCACCGTGCTCGACTTCGCTTTCCAGATACACACCTTCCTCGGCAGCCACTGTATAGGCGCCAAGGTCAACCACAAGCTGGTGCCCATGAGCCACAGACTGATGAGCGGCGACCAGGTGGAAGTGCTCACTTCCAACTCGCAGCACGTCAAACCCGAGTGGATAAGCTTCGTTGCCACGGCAAAGGCAAAGGGCAAGATACAGGCCATACTGCGCCGCGAGAACCGCGAGGCACAGAAGAAGGGCGAAGACATGTTCAAGCAATGGCTGAAGGCCAACGATGCGGAGCCCTCCATATCGGCCATCGACAAACTCTGCGAACACCACAACATGCCCAAGCACGACGATTTCTTCCAAGCCTTGGGCGACCGCCAGCTTGTGCTGGACGACAAGGATCTGGACGTGCTTCTCGGCAAGAACAGCAAGGAAAAGAACAGCAGCGGCTGGCGCAAGTATGTGCCGTTTCTCGGCAAGGGCAAGAAATCGAAGGACTACAAGGTTGCCGTTCAGCCCGGCAAAGGCCTCCTTCTGGTGGGCAAAGGCTTCAACAAGAAGCAGCCGTGCTTCATACGCGAGGACACCATCGGCATGTACCTTTTCCCCTCATGCTGCCATCCCATTCCGGGCGACGACATACTCGGCTTCATCGACAGCAAGCACCATGTGGAGATACACAAGCGTTCCTGCCCTGTAGCCAGCAAACTGAAGACCAGTTTCGGCCCACGCATACTCGATGCCAAGTGGGAGATGCACAAGAAACTGTTCTTCGATGCCACCATCGAGGTGCACGGCATCGACCGCAAGGGCATGCTGCACGATGTGTCCGAAGTAATATCCAAGGAGATGGACATCAACATCCACAAGGTGAACTTCACCGCCGACCAGGGCATTTTCGAGGGCCAGATCGAGGTGCGCGTGCACGACCGGGAAGAGGTAAAGACCATTATCGACGCACTGAAGAAAATCGACGACATGCAGGAGGCGCAGCAAATCATGTAGCGCGCATGCCCTTCCGGCTCCATAACCGTTTGCGGCACCCGTACCATCCAAGGCGCGGGTGCCGCAAACTGTTTTTGCACGGGTTGTCAGACGATGCCGTTCAGCTGGTCGCGCAGCTCCCTGAGCTCGTCGCGAACGCTGGTCAGCGTTTCGAGCACCACCGACGACTTGTCGACCGCCTGCCTGTTCTCGCGCAGATACTTGCGTGCGGCCGCAATCTTGAACCCCCTTACTTTCAGCAGGCTATATATCACCTTGAGCTGTTCCACGTCCTTTTCGGTGTATTGGCGCACCTTGGTCGAGCTGACCGTCTTTGGGCGGACGCTCGGAAATTCGGTTTCCCAATAGCGCAACGTGCTCTCGCTCACACCAATGAGCTGCGCCACCTCCTTGATCGAGTAATAAAGTTTCGTGTTCTTGTCCGTGTTCAAAGCCATAGCCGGATTGATAAATGTTAGGTTGCAAAGTTACGAAGAATTTTAGCTTTCGGGCGCAAAACGCCCCTACTTTTTCCACCGCTCCGTGCCGGATGAGACCCGCCCGGGTCGCGGTGCAAACGAAAACAGCATACGAATACCGGGCACAACCTGTCCGCTTCTCAACTTTTTGGCGTAACTTTGCGTGCATCATTCAGAACAACAACATAACCAACTAAACCATGAAAAAGAAGACAGCCATGAAGGCCGCAGCAGCCGCGGCAGCCGCAATCGTGCTGGCAAGCGCCATGCCGGCTCCGGAAATCATCACGAAAGAGGGCGACACGACGGTGGTCAACACCACCACGCTGGCCAAGGGCGTACGCGGCTTCAAGGGCGAAACGCCTCTGAAGATATATATCAGGAAAGGCAAGGTCGTGAAAATCGTGCCGCTCAAGAACCGCGAGACACCCCAGTATTTCAACAAGGCAGCCACCCTGCTCACCAAGTATGCGGGCAAGAGCACCGGCAAGGCCGCCAAGATGAAGGTGGACGGCGTTACGGGCGCCACCTACAGCAGCGCAGCCCTGGTGAAGAATGTGCAGGCCGGCCTGAAATACTACGACGAGCACCGCTAAAGCCTGAACACCGCCACCAGGGGCAGGTGGTCGCTGAACCCGTCGAGATACCGTGGTCCCTGATAGGTGCGGCGCGGTTTCACTCCGCCGTATTTGCCGTCCTCCTCAAGCAGGAAGGGTGCGTCGTTGACCCTGCATTCCGTCAGGCGCGACGCCAGCCCACCGCTGCAGAATATATGGTCGAGGCTGTCCCACCGTCCGTGCCAGCGGTAAGTGCCCTTCGCCCCGTGCCTCCCCACGGCACCGGCCGACACCTCCTCAAGTCCGTGTGCGCACAGCGTCTGCAAGGGTGCGTCGCCCGAATAGTCGTTGAAGTCGCCGGCCACGAGGATGTGCGCACCGGGGCTCGTGCGCCGCACCGAGTCGACCGCCGCAGCCAGCCGGTCGGCCACCAGTTGGCGGTAAGGGCGCGTGGCCCGTTCGCCCCCGGCCCTGCTGGGCGCATGCACCACGAAGACGTGGAGCGTGTCGCCCGTGATCACCTCACCCGAGACATAGAGAATGTCACGGGTGGGGTGAAATTGTTTTGGCGGGTCTATGCGTATGGCGTGGTGGCTGACGAGCCGGAAAGCGAAGGGCGACCACAACAGCGCCACGTCGATGCCGCGCTCGTCGGGGCTGTCGGTCATGACATATTCGTAGCCCGCACGCCGCAGCAGCGAGCGGCGTGTCAGGTCGACCAGCACGCTGTCGTTCTCCACTTCGGTCAGTGCCACCATGTCGGGCATCACCTGCAGCGTGTCGAGCACGCCGCAGGCCACGATTTCCTGCCCTATGCGGTTCAGCTTGCGCCAGTAGCGGTAAGGCGTCCAGCGGCGCACCGAGGCAGGCAGGAACTCCGTGTCGTTCTTCAGGCTGTCGTGCCGCGTGTCGAACAGGTTCTCGCAGTTGAGCTCCACAAACGTGAAGACCGACACCAGCAAC
Source organism: bacterium (assembly GCA_963656755.1). Classification (GTDB taxonomy): domain Bacteria; phylum Bacteroidota; class Bacteroidia; order Bacteroidales; family Bacteroidaceae; genus Prevotella. Next base: position 36,361 of record CAVKJH010000072.1, on the reverse strand, counting down.
ATCGCAATGCCCATTTCCGGCTGCCGTTTACTGGTCCTGCAGGAACAAGGGGTCTTCGGGCGTCACCATGGTGGGTTTCTGGTCGAACTGCCTGAGGGTCTCTTCCGGGGCATAGCGGCGGTCCACCACCAGCCGGAACATGTATTCGCCAAACCACTGGTTGGTCATGATGAGACACCCGTTCTGTCCGTAAGCGGGTCCCCAGCTGTTCTCCACCTTCCATTTCAGCGGGTTGCCCTCGCCGTCGAGGTCCACGGCAGTAAGCGTCATGGCATGGGTGGAACCGCTGTCGAAGGTGGCGATGCGGTCGGCCTTGTTCATGCCGAAGGTAGTGCCGAAGAGCGAACCGTAGTCGTAGTTGTCGGTATCGAGCACGCCGCGCTTGCGGTCGAACTGCTTACCCACGTCATAGCTCGAGTACATTTTGCGGCCGTCCTTGAGCGAGGCGATGGCCAGCTGCGCAATCTCCTCCATGGGCAGGTTCAGGTATTTCCAGTTGTGGCCGTCGTAGGTATGGCGGTCGTACTCCACCTCGTAGGTCTTGTGGTACGGGCGGCGCGGGTCGTTCATCACCATGATGAACGTGCCGTTGAGCGGCTGTCCCACCGTAGCGTCGTAGAACTCCTTGGGGGTGTAGGTCTTGGCCGGGCCTGCGGCTTTGCCCGTCTTGTCGGCAAAGGCGTAGCTGAACTGCTTTACGGGCTGGCCTATGGTCAGTGCCAGCATGTGGTAGATGGTGCCGAGCATCTCCGTCTTGCGTTTTTTCACGGCAGCCGCCTTCTTTCCCTGGCTTACCATACGCCGCAGTTCGAGCCCGAACTCACGCAGTTTCGACGACACCATTTTCTGCATGGTCGCCGTGTTGTCCGACGAGTAGGTCTCGGGCATGGCGCTCATGGGCACCAGTCCGTACTTCTCGGCCAGGTCGGCCACGCCGCAGAACGTGCCGCCGTCGTTGATGGGATGGTGGAAGAAGAACTGCACGCGCTGGTCATCCATGGGCTTGTCGGCACAGTCGATGACGCCCTGCAGCATCAGGTTGGCCTTCTCCAGCTGGTCGTAGAAGAAGAGGTAGGCGTGCGAATACTCCACCCGGAGCGTGTCGTTGTGCGTCTTGGCAAAATTGGCACGCAACACGTTCAGCCCCGAGAACATCCAGCAGCGGCCGCTGCTCTGCTGGTTGTGTATGGTCTGCGAGGGTGTCTCCACGCTGAAATGGGTGTCGACCTGTCCCAGGCTCTTGTAGCTCTTGGCCAGGTCGTCGATTTTGTTCGACGCGATGGCGTTGGCAAGGGCTGTGCTGGTGGGGTCTTTGCTTTGTGCCGCCTCTATCTGTCCGAGCATCTGCAGCGAGATGCCTCCGTCGGCTTTCTGGGCCATGGCACCCCCCGACACGGCGAGGAACGCGGCCAATACGATTGTCTTTCTGTTCATGCGATGATGTAAATGTGAGTAATGGAATAGTTGTTTCGTGGATTGCAAAGATAATAAATTTACCGCAACATCCGCTGCGCCGCACCCGCAAAACTGCGGCAGGCGGCCGCTGCGCCGGCTACTGGACGACAAAATAGTAGACCACGGGTGCTACCATCGTGGCGATAAACAGCAGGAACAGCAGCAGGAGCAGGACGGTGGTGAGCAAAAACACCACTACGGCATAGCCCATCGCCCTGGCCCACGACAGCCGGAAGAGGCCGCGGTAAGTCCATCCGACGTAGAAGACGGGCAGGAACTGTATCCAGTCGACAAAGCTGAAGAAGGCGTACAGGTAGGCGAATATCAGGTAGTGTTCCATGAGCGTGAGCCGCCGCCCGTCGAACTTGCGCTTGCGGAAGACCACATACGACATGGTGCCGAGCAGGGGGAAGAGGGCAAAAAGCGTGAACGTGACGTCGCTTGCCAGCTTTTCCTTCACCACCGTCAGGGCTGCCGCAATGCGGCGGTGTCCGTCGAGACTGCGGCGGTCGTTCCACCGGTCGCGTGCCACGCGCACCTTTTCGTTCTCGCCAGCCTTGCGGTCCAGTTCGTCGTCCACCACTTTGCTCAAAACGCCCAACGCCGTCGGCTGGTCGCTGGGCTGGTCGCTGTGCGCCACGCGGTTGAAGATGCCCGAGCAGAGCGCAGCGATGGAAACGGCTATGAGGAACGTGCTCACCGGGTTCTGGTAGGGCACGCGGTGGCCGCGGAAGTAGTCGCGTATCATGTAACCGGGCCGCAGGGCCAGGTGGACGATGGTGCGGATGAAATTGTTCGACAGTTGCGGATAAGCCTCGCGGAAGGTCTTCAGAAACCGCGGCTTGCCTTTTCCGGCGTCGCGGTGCTGGCCGCAGCGCGGACAATAGTTGCCGCTGAACACATGGCCGCAATGGCTGCACTCCGCAGGCTCCTTGGCCAGCGAAGCCGTGGGCACGCCCCGTTCCACGAAAACCAGGTAGCGGCGCCATGCACGATGGAGCACGGCGGCAGTGTTTTTTATCATATGTACGACGGACTTCATCTGTTGTTCTGTGTAATGGGTTAGCCGGGGTGTAGCGGCCGAAAAGGTTCGGCCTGTGCAAAGATAGCGTTTTTTCTGCTTTTTCCGTGCTTTTGCAGCCATTTGTTCGGCCCCGACGGCGGGAAAGAGCGGTACCGGCGGGCCGCAGCCCCAATGTGCGGAAAGATGCGCCTGTAGGCAGGGAAGACGAGGCACACACGGAAACCTGTCCGGGGCATTGAGACAGATAGCCCTAAAAGGTAGGGTGTTCAAAATCAAATTTTATTTGCGAACGAAAAATTGCACAAAACATGAACGAATATACTCTATATAAGGTATTTAGGTTCTTACAATCGGGTTCGTATTGAACACATGCCCCTGTATTGAACACATGCCCCTGTAGGGGGCGCATATTATAGCGTAGGGGTTTACCCCTACGTTTAACGGTTCTGCATTTTTTCGTCGCCCCTGTAGGTAGGGGCCGCATAATTCAACGCCGTTTGCAATTTAAATATGCGCCCCCTACAGGGGCTTCTCATTAAAATGGCATTAAAACGATAGGGGAAAACCCCTATCCTATAATATGCGCCCCCTTCAGGGGCAAAAACTACACAAACGCTGCACATTTTGATACGAATTTAAACACCCCACCTTTCAGGGCTGGCAATTGTCTGAAAGCAAGAAAAATCGTTTAGGCCAGAAGTATGCCCCGCCGCCGAACCAACCAACCGGGTCGGCCATGCCGGTCAGAGCCGGCTGTCCCGACCCGTCTGCCGGAATGGCCGCACGCAGTGCGCCGACACCCGGTTTTGTCCGTTTATTTACAACCAAACTATATGTTTCGCAACCGCTCTTCCGGCGCACGATCGGCCGCCGCAACGGCTCCGGGACGGTCGTTCGGCCCCTCCGCGACACCGTTCCGGCGGCATTTTGGCTGCGAAAGGTGCCGAAAACAGGGGCGAAACGGCACGTCGGGCAGTCCGGAACGTGGCCAACGGCCCTGCCAAACCCCACCTTTGGCAGGACGAAAGGTGGGGTTTGACAACGCTGTCTGGCACCGCGAACCATGCCGGAAGGCATTGCGATACACAACACCCTGACTATCTGAACGTTACAAAAACCCTCGGAAAACGGCGTTTTTCCGGGCAAATCGTTCCGCGATGGCGCAGACGGCCGTTTTCAGACAGCCGTTTGTCCGTTTATTTCATCGCTACTTCATGAACCTTTCCAGTGCGTCCTCCCCGGGCAGACCTCGTGTCCGGCCGACACGAAAGGGCCGCCGACACCGGCCGTCGCGCACTCCACGGCTACGCCGCAAGTCCGCAAACCGCCGCAACCTGCAGCCGCCCGTCTCCCGTGTTTTATTGCACGCGAAATCTCATTTTGCGCCCCCACTTACGCACATTTCCACTTATTTATTGTATCTTTGCATGGTTAATCCATTACCCAATTCATGGATCAAGAGAAATATAATCTATTAAGCCACATACAAAGCCCTGCCGACTTGCGCAAACTGAGCGTCGGGCAACTGCCCGAAGTCTGCCGCGAGGTGCGCCAGGACATCATCGACGAGGTATCGGCCAATCCGGGGCATTTTGCCTCCAGCCTGGGTGTAGTGGAACTGACGGTTGCCCTGCATTATGTCTACGACACGCCGCACGACCGCATCGTGTGGGACGTGGGCCATCAGGCCTACGGCCACAAGTTGCTGACCGGGCGCCGCGAGCAGTTTGCCACCAACCGCAAACTGGGCGGACTGCACCCGTTCCCCACCCCGGCGGAAAGCGAATACGACACGTTTGCCTGCGGACACGCCAGCAACAGCATATCTGCGGCGCTGGGCATGGCTGTGGCTGCCAAGAAGCAGGGGGCCGACGGCCGCCATGTGGTAGCCGTGATAGGCGACGGGGCCATGAGCGGCGGACTGGCCTTCGAGGGTCTCAACAACGTCAGCTCCACGCCCAACGACCTGCTCATCATCCTCAACGACAACGACATGAGCATAGACCGGGCCGTGGGCGGCATGGAGAAATACCTGCTCAACCTCGACACCAACGCCACCTACAACCGGCTGCGCTTCAAGGCTTCGACCTGGCTGCACGAGAAAGGCTACCTCAACGACGAGCGCCGGAAAAGCCTCATACGGCTCAACAACGCCATAAAGAGTGCCATCAGCCACCAGCAAAACATCTTCGAAGGCATGAACATCCGCTATTTCGGACCGTTCGACGGACACGACATCGGCGAGCTGGTGCGCATGCTGCGGCAACTGAAAGACATGCGCGGGCCCAAACTGCTGCACCTGCACACCGTGAAGGGCAAAGGCTTCGAGCCCGCCGAGAAAGCCGCCACCCTGTGGCACGCACCCGGCAAGTTCGACCCCGAGACCGGGCAGCGGCTAGTGGACGACTGCTGCAACCTGCCGCCCAGGTTCCAGGACGTGTTCGGCGACACGCTCCTCGAACTGGCCGGGCAGAACCCTAAGATTGTGGGGGTGACGCCGGCCATGCCTACCGGCTGCTCCATGATCACGATGATGGAGAAAATGCCCGACCGCGTGTTCGACGTGGGAATAGCCGAAGGCCACGCCGTGACCTTCTCGGGCGGCATGGCCAAGGACGGCCTGCTGCCGTTCTGCAACATATACAGTTCGTTCGCGCAGCGCGCCTACGACAACATCATACACGACCTGGCGCTGCTCAACCTGCCCGTGGTGCTATGCCTCGACCGTGCCGGCCTCGTGGGCGAGGACGGCGCCACCCACCACGGCGCATTCGACATGGCGGCCCTGCGGCCCGTGCCCAACCTCACCATCGCCTCGCCCATGGACGGCAAGGAACTGCGCAAGCTGATGTATACCGCCCAGCTGGCCGGACAGGGCACCTTCGTCATACGCTATCCGCGCGGACGGTGTGCCGATACCGACTGGAAATGCCAGTTCGAAGAGATCGGGGTGGGCACCGGGCGGTGCCTGCGCGACGGGCACGACGTGGCCGTGCTGAGCATCGGCCCCGTGGGCTGCGACGTGGAAGAGGCCATTGACGAGTGCGGCCTCGACGTGGCCCACTACGACCTGCGATTCCTCAAACCGCTCGACGACAACCTGCTGCAGCAGGTGGCCGAACGGTTCAGCACCATCGTCACCGTGGAGGACGGCGTGCGCCAGGGCGGCATGGGGTCGGCCGTGCTCGAGTGGATGAGCGACCACGGATACCGGCCCGACGTGCGGCGGCTGGGCATGCCCGGCCATTTCGTGGAACACGGAGCGGTGACGCAGCTCCGGCAAATCTGCGGATACGACAAGGAAAGCATCAAAAGCGTAATCAGGCAACTGAAACAGGCATGAAAATCATTATCTGCGGAGCATACTCCATAGGCACACACCTGGCACGCCTCCTGTCGCGCAACCGCGAGGAAATAACGGTTATCGACGACGACAGCGACCGCCTGGCCAAGATCGGGCTCGACTACGACCTGCTGACACTGCAGGGGACACCCACCAGCGTGAAGGTGCTCAAGGAGGCCAAGGCGGCCGAGTCTGACCTCTTCATCGCCGTGACACCCAACGAGAACACCAACATCGTGTGCTGCATCATGGCACATGCGCTGGGGGCGAAGAAGACCGTGGCGCAGGTGGGCGACGCCGAATACTCGGAGGAGGAAATCAGGGCTTTCTACAAACAGCTGGGCGTGGACAAGATCATCTACCCCGAAGTGCTGGCCGCACGCAACATCAGCGATGGTCTGAAGATGTCGTGGGTGCGAAGAAGGTGGGACGTGTGCGGCGGGGCACTGGTGATGCTCGGCATCAAACTGCGCGAAAACTGCACCATCCTCAACCAGCCGCTCAAGACCCTCTGTGGGCCCGACGACCCGTACCATGTGGTGGCCGTGAAGCGCAACGGCGAAACCATCATACCCGGCGGCAACGACGAGCTGAAATGCTTTGACCTGGCCTATTTCATGACCACTCGGCCCTACATCCCCTATATAAGGAAAATAGTGGGGAAGGAGAACTATGCCGACGTGAAGAACGTGATGGTGATGGGCGGCGGGACTACGGCCGTGCGCGCCATACGGACAATGCCCGAATACATGAAGGTGAAACTGTTCGAGATAAATGAGGACCGCTGCGAGGAACTCAACCAGCTGCTGGGCGAAAAGACGCTGGTCATCAACGGCGACGCGCGCGACATATCGCTGCTCACCGACGAGGGCATCAAGAACACGCAGGCGTTCGTGGCGCTCACCGGCAATGCCGAGACCAACATCCTGGCCTGCCTGACGGCCAAGCGGCTCGGCGTAAGGAAGACCGTGGCCGTGGTGGAAAACATGGACTATGCCAGCATGGCTGAAAGCCTCGACATCGGAACCATCATCAACAAGAAGGCCATTGCGGCAAGCCGCATCTACCAGCTCATGCTCGATGCCGACGTGATGAACGTCACCTTCCTCATGTCGGCCAACGCCGACGCCGGCGAGTTCATCGCCAAAGAGGGGGCGCGCGTTACGCTGAAGCCCGTGAAAGACCTGGGGCTGCCCCTCGGCATGACCATCGGCGGGCTCGTGCGCAACGGCGAGGGCATGCTCGTGTCGGGAAACACCCGTATCCTGCCGGGCGACACGGTGGTGGTGTTCTGCCACGACGTGAACATGAAGCAGATAGAAAAGTTGTTTTGACGGTTAACGGACACAATAACTCAAGGTGATCAACTTCAAAATCATATACAAGATCCTGGGGTCGCTCCTCTTTCTGGAAGCCATCCTGCTGACGGTGTGCCTCGGCATGGCTTTCTTCTTCGGCGAAGACGACATACCGCCTTTCCTGGTGTCGGTCATCGTCACGGTGTTCTTCGGGTTCGTGTTCAAGTGCCTCGGACGCAACGCCGAGAACAGGCTCTCGCGCCGCGATTCGTTCATCGTGGTGACGTTCACCTGGATATTCTTCTCGCTGTTCGGCACCATGCCGTTTCTCCTCGGGGGCTACATCAACAGCTTCACCGACGCGTTTTTCGAGAGCATGTCGGGCTTCACGGCCACCGGCGCTTCCATCGTCAACGACGTGGAGGCATTGCCCCACGGCATCCTGTTCTGGAGGTCGCTCACCCAGTGGGTGGGCGGACTGGGCATCGTGTTCTTCACGATAGCCGTGCTGCCGTCGGTGGTCAGCGGCAGCACAAGGGTCTTCGCGGCCGAGGCCACCGGGCCCATGACCAACAAGCTGCACCCCAAACTGTCGATGTTTGCCAAGTGGATATGGCTGGTCTACCTCTTTATCACGGTGGGCTGCGGCGCCTGTTACGTGCTGTTCGGCATGGACTGGTTCCACGCCGTCAACTACGCCATGACCACCGCCGCCACGGGCGGGTTTGCCATAGACAACCAGTCGGTGTTCGCCAACGCTCCCGCACTGGAATACACGGCCACCTTCTTCTGCTTCGTGTCGGGGGTCAACTTCTCGCTGCTCTACTACTCGGTATCAAGACTGAAACTGCGCAACCTGTGGAAAAGCACCGAGTTCCAGTTCTACTGCATACTGACCGCCTGCTGCACGGCGTTCGTCATGGCCGAGCTCATGGCCCACAACGGCTACGGGGCAACGTCAGCCTTCCGCTCGGCCGTCTTCGAGGTGGTGTCGTTCGTAACCACAACCGGCTTTTCGAACAACGACACCACACAGTGGCACCACGCCACATGGCTGGTGCTATGGCTCTGCATGATTGTAGGGTCGTGCGGCGGAAGCACGTCGGGCGGACTGAAATGCGCCCGTGCCGTGATGCTGCTCAAGGTCGTGAAGAACGAGATGCGACAGCGACTGCACCCCAACGCCGTGCTGCCCCTGAAGATAGACGGCAACAATGTGGGCAACTCGCAACGCGTGTCGCTGCTGGCTTTTTCCACGGCCTACATGCTGCTGCTGTTTGTCAGCGTAGCGGTGCTGACCATACAGGACATCGATGCGGCCAATGCCGTTACCGTTGCCATCAGCTGCCTGGCCAACTCCGGGCCGTCGCTGACCTTCAGCTCCGTGCAGCACTTCACATGGGCCGACCTGCCTGTCCTGTCCAAGTGGGTCTCGGCGCTGATGATGCTGGTGGGACGTCTGGAGATATTTTCCGTCGTGGTCATCCTCACGCCACAGTTCTGGCGCGAGAACTGACAGGACATGAGTATTGTAATCAAGTAAAATCATCTTTCGAAAGGAAAAAAACATGGGACCTTTCACATTTGAACCGATATTGAAACAGACCATTTGGGGAGGCGAAAAGATTGCCGACCTCAAGCACATCGGCACCCCAGTGCACAATGTGGGGGAAAGCTGGGAGATATCGGGCATCCGGGGCAGCGAGACCGTTGTTGCCGAAGGCGAATTTGCAGGCATGCCCTTGCCCGCCCTGGTGGACCGTCTGAAGGAGCAGCTGGTGGGAAAAACCAACTACGAACGCTACGGAAACTACTTCCCGTTGCTCATCAAGTTCATCGATGCCCGCGAGCCTCTGTCCATCCAGGTGCATCCAAGCGACGACATGGCGAAGCGGCAAGGCAAAGGCATGGGAAAGACCGAGATGTGGTATGTGATGGAATCCGACCCCGACGCGTCGCTGATAGCCGGAATGAGCCGGCACATCACGCCCGACCAATACCAGCAGATGGTGCGCGAAGACACCATCACCGATGCCGTAGCCCGGTACAACGTGAAGGAAGGCGACTGCTTCTTCCTGCCTCCCGGACGCATACACAGCATCGGAAAAGGGTGCTTACTGGCCGAGATACAGCAAGCCAGCGACATCACTTACCGCATCTACGATTTCAAACGGAAAGACAAAGACGGCAACTACCGGCAACTGCACACGCAGGAGGCGGCCGAATGTATCGACTTCCGGGTGGAGCCGAGCTACCGCACATTGTATGTCCCGGCACAAAACGAAGGTGTCTCGCTGGTGCACTGCCCTTATTTCCACACCTTCCTCTACGACCTGGCCCAACCCGTTGACATCGACCTCCGGGCGCTCGACAGTTTCGTCGTAGCCATTGTGGTGCAGGGCGAGGGAACGCTCACCGGCCACGACGGCCCGGCAAGAGACGTGCATGTAGGCGACACGCTGCTTTATCCCGCCACGACACAAGCCATCAAGGCCGAAGGCAACATGAAGCTGCTGTTGACCTATGCCTAACGGCGCAGCCGACCGCAGAACACATACCAAGCCAAAAGGCGCATCAGGGTTCTTCCCCTGATGCGCCTTTTGGCTTGTTCCCGGAATACCAGACCTTGGCGGCCTGACATTCCCGGACCGACGGTTATGCGTCTTTCTCCCTGATGGCTTGCATGACCAGACCTTCCAGTTCCTCGCAAAGCTCGGGGTTGTCGTGCAGCAATGCCATGGTGGCGTCGCGCCCCTGGGCCAGCTTCGAGCCGTTGTAGCTGTACCAGCTTCCGCTCTTCTGGATGATGCCATACTCCACGCCAAGGTCCACCAACTCGCCGGCCTTGTTGATTCCGCTACCGAACATGATGTCGAACTCGCACTTGCGGAAAGGCGGTGCAACCTTGTTCTTCACCACTTTCACACGCGCATGGTTGCCGATAATGTTGTCGCCGTCCTTCAGTCCGGTCACCCGGCGGATGTCAAGACGCACGCTGGCATAGAACTTCAGAGCGTTTCCGCCCGTCGTGGTCTCGGGGTTTCCAAACATCACACCTATCTTCTCGCGCAACTGGTTGATAAATATGCAGCAAGTGTTGGTCTTGGCGATGGTCGAGGTGAGCTTGCGGAGAGCCTGGCTCATGAGGCGGGCCTGCAGGCCGACCACCGAGTCGCCCATGCCGCCTTCTATCTCTTTCTTCGGCGTCAGAGCTGCCACGGAGTCAACCACAAGGATGTCGACCGCCGACGAACTTATCAGCTGGTCGGCTATCTGGAGAGCCTGTTCGCCATTGTCGGGCTGAGAAATCCAGAGGTTGTCCACGTCGACACCCAGCTTCTCGGCATAAAAACGGTCGAAAGCATGCTCGGCATCGATGAACGCGGCTATGCCGCCTTTCTTCTGCGCCTCGGCTATGGCATGGATGGCCAGCGTGGTCTTACCCGACGACTCTGGTCCGTAAATCTCGATGATGCGCCCGCGCGGATAGCCGCCCACGCCAAGTGCCACGTCAAGCCCGATGGAACCCGTCGGGATAACCTCCACCGCCTCGATGTTTTCGTCGCCCATGCGCATGATGGAACCCTTTCCGAAGTCCTTCTCTATCTTGGTCATGGCAGCCTGAAGCGCTTTCAGCTTCGCCTCTTTCTCTGCTTTCTGCTGCTCCGCTTTCTCGGCAGCCAGCTGCTCTTCTGATTTAGCCATAATGTTGATTGGTTTTAAAGGTTAAGTAAAGTCGTAGCTTACAGCTCGATGTCCTGGTCGAACACCTCGTGCCAAGGCAGTCCCTGCTCGTTGAGCACCTGCAGGAACGGATCCGGGTCGAAATCCTCCACGTTCCACACGCCCGGCTTGCTCCACAGACCCTTGAGGAACATCATGGCTCCGGCCATGGCGGGCACGCCCGTGGTGTAGCTAACGCCCTGCATGCCCGTTTCCTCGTATGCGTCCTGGTGCTTGCAGTTATTATAAATATAATAGGTATGTTCCTTTCCGTCCTTCAGTCCTCTTATGCGGCAGCCGATGCTGGTTTCGCCGTCGTAGTTGGCCCCCAGGTCTTGCGGATTGGGCAGCACGGCCTTCAGGAACTGCAGCGGTACGATGTTGACCTTGACTGTCTTCGTGGGGTCATCGGCGAGCGGAGCCTCATAGGTCACGTTGTCGATACGGCTCATACCCAAGTTCTGGATGCAGTCGAGATAGGTAAGATACTGCTGCCCGAAGGTCATCCAGAAACGCGCCCGCTTGATGGTGGGATAGTTTTTCACCAGACTCTCCAGTTCCTCATGGTGCATAAGGTAGCTTTCGCGGCCCCCGATGTTGGGATAGTTCAGCTCTTTGTGTACCTCGAGCGGCTCGGTCTCGACCCACTTTCCGTCTTCGTAGTAGAGGCCTTTCTGTGTAATCTCGCGTATGTTGATTTCGGGATTGAAGTTGGTAGCAAAAGCCTTGTGGTGGTTACCGGCGTTGCAGTCCACGATGTCGAGGTACTGCATCTCGTCGAAATGATGCTTGGCGGCATAGGCGGTATAAGCCTGCGACACGCCCGGGTCAAATCCGCAACCGAGGATGGCAGTCAGTCCGGCCTGTTCGAAACGCTCTTTGTAGGCCCACTGCCAGCTGTATTCGAAGTGCGCCTCGTCCTTCGGCTCATAGTTGGCGGTGTCGAGGTAGTTGCATCCGCAAGCCAGACAAGCGTCCATAATGGTCAGGTCCTGGTAAGGCAAAGCCAGATTGATGACCAGTTCGGGCTTGTAACTGTCGAAGAGTGCCTTCAGTTGCTCCACGTCGTCGGCATCCACCTCCGCCGTTTTGATGTTGAGGTCGTAGCCCTTGTCATGGATAGCGTTGGCCAGACGGTCGCATTTGTCCTTGTGGTGACTGGCAATCATCAACTCCGAGAACACGTCCTTGTTTTGTGCAATCTTAAATGCGCAGACGGTGGCCACGCCACCAGCGCCAATCATTAATACTCTATGCATGGTCTTTGCTTGTGTTTTTTTTGAATAGTTTTTGGAATGTTGTTGGTCGTCGGACACGGCCTTAGGCAGCCGTCGGGTAGTCCTGTCATTTTATTTCGTCGCCCCTTATGCCCAAGGCATTCATCAGCGAGTAGCCCAGGATTTCCTGCCGGAAATTGCCCCCCTCCATGGGTTGCATGGCGAAGAGCGTGATGCGCTGGTCGTTGTCTACATTGCGCAATGCCTGTCTCAACCGGGCGTAGAGGTCGCCCGTCTCTGCGTTCGGCACGACCATGACGCGCTTCACCTCCGTGTGGCCGGTAACCGTCAGCAGTGTGTCGAGGATATAGTTGTCCTTGCTTACCACATCGCCCACGGCATAGGCATTGACCAGAAACTCGCCAAGCGCAGGATCGTCGAACGCTTTTGCGTTGAGCTCGTCGGCATAGTGGGCCGGCACGAAATTGTCGAGCTTCACCTTGTCCTTGTCGTGCACGAGCACCACCTGCGTTTCGTGCTTTTCGCCTTGCCGCGCACGCAGCCCCCCGTCGAGGGCCACATTGACGGCCCATCGGCTGAGGTCTGCCGGCGGTATGCGCCGGTTGAGCATCCGCTCAAACTGCACGCTGAGCTGGAAAGCCACATAGTCGACATAGTCGGCATCGGCGATGATGATGTTCTCGCTGAGACGTATGTGGCTCGTGTCTTGTACGTTTATGTCCGGTGTCATGTAATGGTCAGATTGTCCTTTCGGGTCAGAGGTTAGCCAGTTCGATCACCTTGTCCACGGCTGCGCTCACGCCGTCGGCGTTCTTGCCGCCGGCCTGTGCATAGTGGGGCTGTCCGCCGCCGCCGCCCTGTATGAGCTTGGCAGCCTCGCGTATTATCTTGCCCGCATTGAGTCCGTGCTCCTTGACCATGTCGTCGGAGAGCATGACCGAGAGCGCGGGGCGCCCGTCGTGCACGGTTCCGAGCACACAGAGCAGGTTGGCGGGAATGTTCTCGCGCACCTTGAAGGAGATGTCTTTGGCCGATGCGGGGTCAACGGGCAGGACGGCCTTGACGACCGTTGTACCGTTGATGTCGACTGTATTTCCGAGGAGCTTCTTTACCGTGCGCTCGACGGCTTGCTGGCGGAAGACCTCGATGCTCTTCTTCATGGCCGCGTTCTCTTCGATGTACTTGGCCACCGTGGCCTGCAGGTCCTTGGCGTTGTTGAACAGTCCGCGTATGGCCTTCATGGTGTCCTCGATGCCGTAGATGGCCTCTTCGCACTGGTCGCCGGTGAGAGCCTCTATGCGCCTTACGCCGGCAGCCACACTGCTTTCGCCGATGATTTTGAAGAATCCGATGCGGCCGGTGCTTGCAGCATGTATGCCGCCGCAGAACTCGGCCGAAGGTCCGAAGCGCACCACACGCACCTTATCGCCGTACTTCTCGCCGAAGAGGGCGATGGCCCCCAGTTCTTTGGCCTCGTCGATGGGCACATTGCGGTGTTCGTCGAGCGGATAGTCGTCGCGTATCATCTTGTTGACCAGCCGTTCGACCTGGCGCAACTCCTCGTCGGTGACTTTCTGGAAGTGCGAGAAGTCGAAGCGCAGGGTGACGGGGCTGACAAACGAACCCTTCTGCTCCACATGGTTTCCGAGCACCTGCTTGAGTGCATAGTCGAGCAGGTGTGTAGCCGTATGGTTGGCCGCCGAAGCGTTGCGCTTTTCGGTGTCGACGCAAGCCATGAAGGCCGCCTCGGGGTTCTGCGGCAACTTTTTGACGATATGGATGCTCTGGTTGTTCTCGCGCTTGGTGTCGACAATCTCGACGGTCTCGTTCTCCGACACGAGAGCACCCTGGTCGCCGACCTGTCCGCCCATCTCTCCGTAGAACGGCGTGTGGTCGAGCACCAGTTCGTAGAACGTGTTTTTCTTCTGCGTCACCTTGCGGTATCGCAGGATGTGGCACTCGTACTCACTGTAGTCGTAACCCACGAACTCCTGTTCGCCCTTGTTCAGTTCCACCCAGTCGCTGTTTTCCACGGCTGCAGCGTTGCGCGCCCGTGCCTTCTGCTTGTCCATCTCGCGGCCGAAGCCCTCCTCGTCGACGGTGAAACCGTTCTCGCCGCAGATCAGTTCGGTGAGGTCGAGGGGGAAGCCGTAGGTGTCGAAGAGGCGGAAAGCCTTTTCGCCGTCGAGCTGCGTGGCGGCTGCTTTCTTCAGTTCGTCCATGTCGGCGTTGAGCAGCTGTATACCCTTTTCGAGTGTGCGCAGGAAGCTATCTTCCTCCTCCTTGATGACACGGGTGATGAGTTCCTGCTGAGCAGCCAGTTCGGGGTATGCTCCACCCATCTCGTGGACGAGCACCGGCACGAGCTTGAACATGAACGGAGCCTTCTGTCCGAGGAACGTATAGGCGTAACGCACCGCGCGGCGCAGTATGCGTCGTATTACATATCCGGCCTTGGCGTTGCCGGGCAGCTGACCGTCGGCAATGGAGAAAGCCACGGCACGCAGGTGGTCGGCCACCACACGGATGGCGATGTCGACCTTCTCCTCGCTGCTGGCCCCCTCGCCGTTGGCGCCGCCGGGGAAGGTATGGTTGTACTTCTTGCCCGAGAGGTTTTCTATTTCGGTGATGACAGGTGTGAAGATATCGGTGTCGTAGTTGGAGTTTTTGCCCTGCATGAGGCGCACGAGGCGCTCAAATCCCATGCCGGTATCGATGACATGCATCTTCAGGGGGTCGAGTGACCCGTCGGCCTTCCGGTTGTACTGCATGAACACGATGTTCCAGATCTCGATGACCTGCGGGTGATCCTTGTTGACCAGCTCCTCGCCGGGCACCTTGGCCTTCTCCTCTTCGGTACGGAAGTCGATATGTATCTCCGAGCAGGGGCCGCAGGGCCCCGTGTCGCCCATCTCCCAGAAGTTGTCGTGCTTGTTGCCGTTCACGATGTGGTTGGCCGGGAAATGCTTGGCCCAGTAGCTGGCCGCCTCATCGTCGCGCGTAAGGTTTTCGGCGGCATCACCCTCGAACACCGTAACGTAAAGGTCCTTGGGATCGAGGTGCAGCACGTCCACGAGGTACTCGTAGGCGTAGTCGATGGCCCCCTCCTTGAAGTAGTCGCCGAAACTCCAGTTGCCCAGCATCTCGAACATGGTGTGGTGGCTGAGCGCCGAGTCGCGCCCCACCTCCTCCAGGTCGTTGTGCTTGCCGCTGACGCGCAGGCATTTCTGCGAGTCGGCACGCCGGCACGGGTTGGGGTCCTTGGTTCCGAGAATAATGTCTTTCCACTGGTTCATGCCGGCGTTGGTGAACATCAGCGTGGGGTCGTCCTTGACTACGATGGGAGCCGAAGGCACGACGACGTGTCCTTTCGACTCGAAATACTTGAGGTACGAGTCACGGATTTCATTAGCAGTCATCATTGTGCGTCTATTTTTTCGTATTCTATAATGTCTTGTTAATCATCTGCAAATTTAGCCAAAAATCACGAATTAAGCACACGTTCAGGCAAAAAAACGGAAAGTTTCTTTGCGGCCGGCAACAGTCGGTTTGCGCATGGCGGCGGCAGCATATTCCGAAGGGCGACATTTTTGATGCCGTCCCGGTGCAATTAATCGGCCGCCGCCATCGTTTGCCCGCCCAAAAACGTTACCTTTGCAACCGCAAAAAGCGCAACCATGAAACTAAAACTCCGTCACAACACCCTCATGCGGCTCCTTACGGGCGCCACGCTCCTCATAGCCGTCCCCGGCCTTGCGTTTCTCGCAGTGTGGCCGCTGGCAGGATGGCGGTGGGCCGCGGTGTTCCCCGCAGTATGGATACTGCTGATGACCTACGGTTTCTTCTTCGGCTGGCGCCACCTGGTGGTGCGCTCGGCCACCTGCTCCTCGCCCCTGCTGCCGGCGGCGTTCGACGGCTACCGCGTGGTGCAGCTGTCCGACATCCATATCGGCACGTTTCTGCGCAACCGGTCGTTCGTCGACAAGCTGGTGCGGACGGTCAACGCGCAGCACCCCGACCTAGTGGTGTTCACCGGCGACCTGGTGAACGTGAGCGCGCAGGAGGTCATTCCCTTCCAGCACGCGCTGAAACAGATACAGGCCCGCGACGGCGTGTTCTCCGTGATGGGCAACCACGACTACTGCGAGTACGGCGAGGACAAGAGTGCGGGCAACATACGGCGCAACCAGACCGTACTGAAATACCTGGAGCAGAAGATAGGATGGCGCCTGCTGCTCAACGAGCACGTTACCCTGCGGCGCGGTGGGGCCAGCATCGAGTTGGCGGGAGTGGAAAACATAAGCCGGCCGCCGTTTCCCGACTACGGCGATTTGGCAAAAGCCCTCGAGGGCACTTCGCCCGGGTCGTTCAAGATACTGCTGAGCCACGACCCGAGCCACTGGCGGCGCGGCGTGCTGCGCTCCACCGACATAGCCCTCACGCTGTCGGGGCACACCCACGCCGGGCAGATCAGCCTGGGGCGGTTCTCGCCTGCCAAGTGGGCCTACCGCGAATGGGGCGGCAAATACACCGAGGACGGCTCCATGCTCTATGTGTCGGTGGGCATCGGCGGCACCGTGCCGTTCCGTTTCGGCGCATGGCCGGGCATCGATATCATAGAGCTGAAGCGCGAAGAATGACGCCCCACCCTACCCTTACCGCATGAAACGCAAAGGCACAACCGTCGGACGGACGGTTGTGCCTTTGTGTTGCTTGTTGCGGACGGTGCTTACACCAGCGAGCCGATGATTTCCTCGCGGCTCTCGGGCAGCAGGTCGATGACCGGTATCTCGGGCATGGTGTAGCAGCCGGGCTGCAGCCGCTGCGTGGCCCGCGCCACGTCGACCAGCACCTGGCCGGTGAGGGCCGGGTTGTTGATGTTCATGTCGAACGACATGCGCTGGTTGGGGGTAGCTCCGCTGGTGCCCTTGCGTGTCATGTGCACGCCGTGGCCCATGTCGCGCACTTCGTCGACGCTCTTCACCGCAAACACATGCAGCTCGTCGTGGGCGAAATAGTCGTCGGCCTTCAGTTCTTTCTCCACCTCGTCGAGCGTGGCGCCGTCTTCCAGCTCCACATACACCATGCGGCGGTGTATGCCCTCGCCGAGCGGTATGGTCATGCTCAGCGCATTCTTCACGCCCTTCTTCGAACGGGCCACCACACTGTGTCCCATCGACATGCCCGGACCGAAATTGGTGTAGCTCAATCCCTTGGGAGCCAGCGCCTGCAGCAGCACGCGCACCACCGAGTCGGATCCCGGATCCCAACCGGCAGCAATGACCGACACGGTGCCCGTCTTCACGTTGTGTTCCATCTGGCGGTTGCGGTAGTCGAGGATGGAGGTATGTATGTCGAAGCTGTCCACGGTGCTGATGCCCAACTTGGTGATTTTCTCGGCATATTCGGGACAGAGGCGCGTGGGAGTGGCCAGGATAGCCACATCCACGTCTTTCAGCTTGGCGATGTCGTCCACCACCTCGTAGGGTTCCAGTTCCAGTGGCTTGTTCGCCGTACCCTGACGGCGCACGATGCCTGCAATTTCAAAATCGGGTGCCGCCTCCAAGGCTTGCACACTGTAGTGTCCAATGTTGCCGTATCCCACGACAGCGGCTCTAATCTTCTTCATTATCTTGGTGTTTAAGTTGTTTGTGCATGGTTTGCACTGCAAATTTACATCATTCCGCCGGAAAACGGGGTATCCGGCCCCGTTTTTTGACACCTTTTTAGTTTTCGGCCACGCCATATACCATTGCCACGGCATCGTCGGGCAGGCTGTCGGCGCAGGAAGCCGGGCAACCACGCGCATGCGTGAGGCGCCCTCCGGGGCGTAGAAACACAACTTGCTGGAAATCAGAACATAACAGAAGGCGAAAAATTTAAGCTATTATTTTCGAAATTTAAGCTATTATTTTTCAAATTTAAGCTATTATTTACTGCGGTTCGATAGCTTCCGCCCCACGGGGGATGCCAAACCGGTGCACCGGAAACGCCGGAACGCCCGGCCGGAGCATGCTTGATGCGAATAAATCGGGGCTGCAGAACAATAAACGCGCTATGCGGACGTTATCAAGAGGTATATATACAAACAAACGTTTTTTATGATCGAATACATCCAAGGCGAGCTCACGGAGCTTACCCCCACGCTGGCTGTGGTCGAGGCCGGCGGCGTGGGCTATGCACTCAACATATCGCTCAACACCTACACCGGCATACAGGGCAAGAAACAGGCACGGCTCTACGTGCACGAGGTGCTCACGGCCGGCGGGCGCGACGATTCGTTCACCCTCTTCGGCTTTGCCACACGGCAGGAGCGCGAGCTCTACCGCATGCTCGTCAGCGTGTCGGGCGTGGGCGCCAATACGGCCCGCATGATGCTCTCGTCGATGTCGCCGGCCGAACTGTGCGACGCCATTGCCAACGGCAACGAGAAAACCATCAAGGGCGTGAAAGGCATCGGCCTGAAGACGGCCCAGCGCGTCATCGTAGACCTCAAGGACAAGATTGTGGCCTCGGGCATAGCCGGCAAGCTGCACGTGGCAGCCGGAAACAAGGAACAGGCCAACGTAAACACGGCGGTGAAAGACGAGGCCGTGGCGGCCATGACCATGCTCGGCTTCTCGCCGGCACCGGCGGCCAAGGTGGTGACGGCCATCCTCACCGAGCAGCCCGACATGGCTGTGGAGACGGTTATCAAGGAAGCTCTGAAGCGCATCAAGTAGACCAGGAATGAACATCAGGAAACACGGCATATCTGTTCTCGTGTGGCTGGCCATCGCTATGGCCGGCTATGCCGTCGTGTATCCGCGGCGGCAGGTAGACCCACGGGGACAGGCAAGACGGACACAGCAGGCCAGAAAGAACCAGCCGGCCAAAGACAAACAGACCAAGGACAAGGCAGCCGGCAAAGGCAACAGCCTGGCCAACCTCATCATCGACGAGGACACAATACCCGACTCGCTGCTCAACCCGCGGTGGAAGATACAGCGCACCATCCCCGTGACCTACGACGACCTCGACCAGGGCACTCTCGACCTGCAGCGCCCCGAGGGACTGCGCTACGAAGTGGTATACAACGACTCGCTCGACCGATACGTAATAGGGGCCAAGTTCGGCGACTCGTATCTGGGCACGCCGTTCATGATGACCACCGAAGAGTACCTGAAATGGAGCGGCAAGCATGCGCGCGACGCCTATTTCCGGTCGAAAAACAGCGAGATATACGAAGCCAAGGGCAAAGAGAAGTTCGACTTTGCCGACATGCACTTTGACCTCGGGCCCGCCGAGAAGATATTCGGGCCGGGCGGCGTGCGCATCCGCACGCAGGGAACGGCCGAGCTGAAGTTCGGCGCCACCAACAAGAAGATTGACAACCCGTCGCTGCCCGTGCGGAGCCGCAACAAGACCACCATGGACTTCGACGAGAAAATCAACCTCAACGTCAACGGCAAGGTGGGCGACAAGGTCAACATGAACCTGAACTACAACACCGACGCCACCTTCGACTTCGACTCGCAGAACATGAAGCTGAAGTACGACGGCAAGGAGGACGAAATCGTCAAGCTCGTGGAAGGCGGCAACATATCGTTCCCCAGCAACTCCTCGCTCGTGCAGGGAGCCAGCTCGCTCTTCGGCCTGCGCACCGACCTGCAGTTCGGCAAGCTCAAGCTGCAGCTGGTGGCCTCGCAGAAGAAAAGCTCGTCGAAAAGCGTGTCGTCGAAAGGCGGCACACAGCTCACGCCATTCGAGATAGACGCGGCCGACTACGAGGAGAACCGCCATTTCTTCCTGTCGCAGTATTTCCGCAGCCACTACGATGCCGCCATGAAGACGCTGCCCAACCTCACGACCGGCATCACCATCAACCGCGTGGAGATATGGGTGACCAACAAGACGGGAACAACGACCAACACGCGCAACATCGTGGCGCTGACCGACCTCGGCGAAAACACCAAGGTGAGCAACCCCATGTGGACGGCCGGAGGGTCGCCCGTGCCGGCCAACGGCGCCAACACCGAGTATGCCGCCTTCGTCAACCAGCTGGCCGACGCACGCGACATCGACCAGACGTCGACGGTGCTCGACGGGGCGGGCCTCGTGGGCGGCACCGACTACGAGAAGCTGCAGAGCGCCCGGCTGCTCAACTCGTCGGAATACACCGTCAACACCGCACTGGGATACGTGTCGCTGCGCACCTCGCTGCAGACCGACCAGGTGCTAGCCATCGCCTACGAGTACACCTACGGGGGACAGACCTACCAGGTGGGCGAGTTTGCAAGCGACGTGACGGATGTCGGCAAATCGCTCTTCGTGAAATCGCTCAAGAACACCAGCAACAACCCGCAGCAGGGCAACTGGGACCTGATGATGAAGAACGTGTACTACCTGGCCTCGTCGGTGGAACGCGAGAAGTTCCGGCTCGACGTGAAATACCAGAGCGACACCACGGGCGTGTACCTTTCTTATATACCCGAGCAGCAGGTGAAAAGCCAGACGCTCATAAAGTTCCTGGGCGCCGACCGGCTCGACAACAACAACAAGGCTCACTCCAACGGCTACTTCGACTACGTGGAGGGATACACCGTGAGCAACGGCCGCGTGTTCTTCCCCGAGGCCGAGCCTTTCGGCAGCTATCTCTACGACCACCTCGTCAGCGCGGGCGTGCCGGCAGCCAAGGCCGCGGCCTACGCCTTCACCGAGCTGTACGACTCAACAAAGACCGTGGCCAAACAGATAGCCGAGAAAGACAAGTTCATCCTGCAGGGACAGTACAAGGGTACATCGGCCAACACCATTTCGCTGGGGGCCTACAACGTGCCGCAGGGATCGGTAGTGGTAACGGCCGGCGGAGTGACCCTTACGGAGGGGTCCGACTACAGCGTGGACTACAGCGCCGGCGAGGTGACCATCCTCAACCAGAGCATCATCGACGCCGGAACATCGGTCAACGTGTCGCTCGAGAGCCAGAGCGACTACTCGCAGGAGCGGAAAACTATGTTCGGAATGAACTGGGAGTACAACTTCTCGAAGAACTTCCAGATGTCGGGAACCCTGCAGCACCTGTCCGAACAGGCGCTGACCACCAAGGTGTCGATGGGTTCGGAACCCCTCAACAACACCATCTGGGGCCTCAACCTCAACTGGAAGCACGAGTCGCAATGGCTCACCAACATGCTCGACAAGATTCCCTTCCTGCACCTCACGCAGCCTTCGCAGATATCGTTCACCGGCGAGTTTGCGCAGCTCATCGCAGGCAAGGCACACGGCGTACAGGACAACGCCTCGTACATCGACGACTTCGAGAACACCACCGACAAGATCAGCGTGCTCGACCCCTACGGATGGGTACTGTCGAGCGTGCCGTCGCTGTTCCCCGAACACGACGACAAGACCACCCTGCGCAGCGGTTTCAACCGGTCGCAGATGGCATGGTACACCATCGACCCGCTCTTCACAAGGCGCAGCAGCAGCCTGACGCCGTCGCACATCAAGAGCGACCTCGACCAGCTGAGCAACCCCTACATACGCGAATGGTACGTCACCGAGCTGTTCCCCAACCGCGACGTCAACTCCTATAGCGGAGCCACGTCGACCCTGTCGGTGCTCAACATGGCCTACTACCCCAACGAGCGCGGCCCCTACAACTTCAACCCCGACCTCAACCCCGACGGAACGCTCAACAACCCCGAACAGCACTGGGGCGGAATGATGCGCAAACTGGAAACGACCGACTTCGAGAACGCCAACATAGAGTATGTGGAATTCTGGATGCTCGACCCCTTCATCAACAGCCGCGACCGTGCCGACGCGGCCGACTACGGCGGCGACCTGTACTTCAACCTGGGCGAAGTGTCGGAAGACGTGCTGCGCGACGGAAAGAAATTCTACGAGAGCGGCATGCCCGTAGACGGCACGCAGAGCTTCACCTACAGCCAGTGGGGAAAGATTCCCACGCAGTCCACGGTGACGTACGCCTTTGCCACGTCGAGCGGAGCGCGCCAACTGCAGGACGTGGGACTCAACGGTCTCAACGACCAGGAAGAGCAGCAGTTCCAGAGTTACCAGGACTTCCTGACGCAAGTGCAGGGAAAGGTCAATGCGGCCGTATGGGACTCGATATGGGCCGACCCGGCCAACGACGACTACCACTACTTCCGGGGCAGCGACCTCGACCGCATGGAGGCCGACATTCTCAGACGCTACAAGTACATCAACAACCCACAAGGCAACTCGCCCGACTCGGACGGCAGCTCGGGGTCGTTCGACACGTCGTACAAAAGCACGCCCGACGTGGAGGACATCAACCAGGACTACACCCTCAACGAATACGAGAAATACTACCAGTACCATGTGTCGCTGCGACCGGAAGACATGGAGGTGGGACGCAACTTCATCGTTGACAAGCGCGAGGTGGCGCCCAAACTGCGCAACGGACAGACAGGCCACTGGACGTGGTACGAGTTCCGCATACCGCTGGACGAGTTCGAAAGACGCGTGGGCAACATCAACGACTTCTCGTCGATACGGTTCATGCGCGCCTTCCTCACCGGCTTCAAGCACCCCGTCATACTGCGCTTCGGTACCTTCGACCTCGTGCGCGGCACATGGCGCGTGTACGAGCAGAACCTCGACAACTCGGCTCAGACCGGTACCATGACCACCGCCTCGGTGGACATCGAGGAGAACAGCGACAAGTCGCCGGTCAACTATGTGCTGCCGCCCGGCATACAGCGCGGACAGGACCCCACTCAGCCGCAGCTGGTCGAGTCGAACGAGGCCGCACTGCAGATCAACGTGGACAACCTCGCGTCGGGCGAATCGAAATGCGTCTACAAAAACTCCACCCTCGACCTGAGGCAATACAAACGCCTGCAGATGTTCGTTCACGCCAACGCCAACGAGCAGAACGTAACCGGACTGCAGGACGACCAGCTGGCGGTGTTCATCCGCCTGGGCTCCGACTACAAGAGCAACTACTACGAATACCAGATACCGCTGAAGCTGACACCGGCCGGACACTACGACCGCTACACCCTGTCGCAGGTGCAGCAGGTGTGGCCCGAGGACAACATGCTCAACGTGCCCCTCTCGGTCTTCACAGCCGTGAAGAAGGCACGCAACGCTGCCAAGGCCAACGGACTGGCTTCATACAACCGTGCCTACGAGGCATACGACGAAGAACATTCGCAAAACAAGATCACCATCATGGGCAACCCATCGCTCGGCGAGGTCAAGACGCTCATCATCGGCGTGCGTAACCTGGCCGGCGAACAGAAAAGCGGCGAGGTGTGGATCAACGAACTCCGCCTGAAAGAGTACAACAACTCGGGCGGATGGGCTGCCAACGGCAATCTGAACGTGCAACTGTCGGACATGGGAACCATGAACCTGCAGGGACGGTATGTGTCGCAGGGCTTCGGCGGACTGGAGCAAGGGGTCAGCGAGCGGTCGCAGGACGACCAGAGCAACGTGTCGTTCACCACAAGCCTCGAACTGGGCAAGTTCTTCCCCGACAAAGCGAAAGTGTCGGCACCGCTGTACTACAGCGTAACCAAGGAGGTGACAAAGCCCAAGTACAACCCGCTCGACACCGACATGGAACTCGACGACGCGCTCGAAAGCATGAACAAGCACGAACGCGACTCGGTGGAGAACATTGCGATAACCAAGACCCTCAACCGCAACTTCTCGCTGTCCAACGTGCGCGTGGGGATACAGACCAAACGCCACCCCATGCCCTACGACCCGGCAAACTTCTCGTTCTCCTACAGCCACTCGCATGCCCACACGCAAGGCGAAACAACCGTCTATGAGAACGAGGACAACTGGAGAGGCGGGCTCAACTACAACTGGACACCGGTATACAAGGCCTGGGAACCGTTCAAGAAGCTCAAGAGCAAGAGCAAATGGCTCGACATCCTGAAGCGTTTCGGCCTCAACTGGCTGCCACAGAACGTGGCCTTCAACACCGAGATGACACGCAGCTACTACGAATTGCAGGAGCGCGACATAGAGTCGCTGGAAGGTTCCGAACTGCCGCTCACCTTCTCCGAGCAGTTCCTGTGGAACCGCGACTTCCAGCTGAGGTGGGACCTGACCAAGAACCTGCACATGAACTTCCAGAGCGCCACGCACGCCGAGATAGAGGAACCCTACACGCCGGTAAACAAGGACCTCTACCCCACCCGGTACGAGGCATGGAAAGATTCGGTATGGACTTCCATCAAGCACATGGGTACGCCGCTCGACTACCAGCAGACCTTCACCATGTCGTACCAGCTGCCGCTCAACCTGCTGCCGGCCTTCGACTGGATGAACGCCGACGCTTCCTACAACGCCACCTACCACTGGGTGCGCGGGTCGGAACTGGAGGACGGCACCGACCTGGGAAACACCATTCAGAGCAACCGCCAACTGAACGTCAACGGGACGTTTACCTTCACCAAGCTCTACAACCACATTCCTTTCCTCAAGGCCGCCAACGAACGTTTCGACAAAGAGCCCAGCCGGTCGGAAATCAACAAGAAGAAACAGGACAAGAGCAAGGAGAAAGCCGAGAAGAAGAAACTGAAAGACGAGGAAGAACAGGCTCGGAAACAGGCCGAAGCCGACGGCAAAGACCCGGAAGAGGCCGTCAGGCAGTTGCAGCAGAAGAGAAAGGAAGAACAGCAGAAGAAAGCGCAGCTTCCGAAAAACAAGAACGCCTTCGAGAAGGAAATAAAACTGATGCCCGACACCACCGTAGAAATCAACCACGGCCGAAAGTCGAAACGTCTTATCGTGTCGGCAAAGACCATCGACGGGCAGCGTTACAAGCTGAAGTTCAAGAAACTCGACAACAACAAGATACGCATCACCAACAAGGTCGACTCGGCCTTGAAGCTTAAGGTGGCCGTCACCACGAAGAAGCCGCTGGACGAGCAGAAGTGGTACCGCATCGCACAGTCGGTGGCACGGGTGGCAATGATGGTGCGCAACGCCAGTCTGACATACCGCAACCAGTACTCCATCGCCCTTCCGGGCTTCATGCCCACGGTGGGCAATGCGTTCGGACAGACACGCAACACCGGTGCCAATGCCCTTTCGCCCGGTCTCGACTTCGCTTTCGGACTCGTCGGCGACAGCTACATCACCAAAGCCAGCGAAAACGGATGGCTGCTCATGAGCGACAGCGTGGCTACACCCGCAACAACCAACAAGACGGAGGACCTGCAGCTGCGCATGACGCTGGAACCCGTGAAGAACTTGAAGATAGACCTCACGGCCACAAGAACGCAGACCACAGCCAAGAGTGTGCAGTATATGTATGAAGGCAACCCCACCACGCAGACCGGCACATTCACCATGACCACCATCTCGTTGGGAACAGCCTTCGAGGGAATGGGCAATGCCAACAACGGCTACCACAGCGCCACGTTCGACAAGTTCTGCAACTCGCTGGAAAGTTTCCGCCAGCGTGTGGAGGCGCGCTACGCCAACGCCGTCTACCCGGCAGGCACTGCCTTTGCCGGAAAGACATTCGACCCGGCCAACGGCGGTGTCAACCTGTACAGTGCCGACGTTATGGTGCCGGCGTTCCTGGCAAGCTACACCAGCATGGGAAGCAAGGGACTGAGCATCTTCCCCTCGCTCACGAAGCTGTTGCCCAACTGGACCGTGCGCTACAGCGGCCTGAGCAAACTGCCCTGGTTCCGCGATGTGTTCAAGAGCGTGAACCTCAACCACAGCTACAAGAGCGTCTATGCCGTGGGCAGCTACCAGAGCTACAGCACTTACATGCAGCTGATGGGTTCGGGCATGGGCTTCATCACCGACGCCACGACCGGCAATCCCATCCCCAACTCCATGTTCAACGTGTCGACCGTGAGCATCAACGAGGCGTTCTCGCCGCTACTGGGAGTGGATGTCACCTTGCAGAACAACCTTACCTGCAAGCTGGAATACCGGCAGACACGCGTGCTCTCGCTGTCGATGACAAGTGTGCAGATCAACGAGGCGGTCAGCAAGGACTGGGTAATAGGCATGGGCTACAAGATCAACGACTTCAACCTTTTCGGCATGCGCAACCGCCGTCAGGTGAAGAGCAACGGCAAACGCAACGACAACAACAAGCAGAACAGTTCAAACAAGCAGTCGAACCGGGGCGGCACCAACCATAGCCTGAACCTGCGGCTCGACCTGTCGCTACGCAAGCAGGCAAGCATCACACGCGACATTGCCGCCATGGCCTCGGCTGCCAGCAGCGGCAACACGGCCTTCAAACTGTCGTTTGTCGCCGACTATACGCTGTCCAAGCTCATGACCATGAGTTTCTATCTCGACCGTCAGACCAACACGCCGCTTCTGAGCAGCAGCAGTTATCCGACAACGACGCAGGACTTCGGTCTCAGCCTGAAGTTCAGCCTGACGCGATAGCGTGCCTACGTTGCGTCAGCTCTTGTGCGTCATGATGTTGAGCACCATGTCGTCGGTCATGCACATGGCCTCCTTGCCGATGCTTGTAAGGTTGTGTATGCTTCGGTCCACATCCTTGTCGATGATGCCTTCGGCCTCGGTGACATGCTTTCCCTCACGCGCCAGGACAGCCGAGAGCAAGGCCGTGGACACGCCCGAACTGATCTTCAGGGCACAGCTGGGCTTTGCTCCGTCGCAAATCATGCCGGTAAGGTTGGCTATCATGTTTCTCACGGCATGGCAGATGTCCTCGTAGCCGCCGCCCATGAGATAGGTGATGCCGCAGCTCGACCCGATGCTTGCCACCACACAGCCGCACAATGCCGACAGCCGGCCCAGGCTTTGCTTGATGTAGATGGCCGTCAGATGGCTCAAGGTCAAGGCCCTTACAAGTTCCTCCTCCGTGTTTTCGTTTTCCTCGGCATAGACCACGACGGGATTGGTGGCACAAATACCCTGGTTGCCCGACCCGCTGTTGCTCATCACCGGTATCATGGCCCCGCCCATCCGGGCATCGCATGCCGAGGCGGTTTTTGAGATGATGCGCGAGAAAATGCTATTGCCGAAGATGCCCTTGCTCAGTGGCCGGTCCATGGTTTTGCCCAGACAGTGGCCATAGTTTCCCTTGAGCGATGCCTGTGCAGCGGCAATATTCAGTCTCTTGGCCTCAAGAATGAACGCAATCTCGTCGAGCGGCGATGTGGTGGCAAAGTCCCACACCATCTTCAAGTTCAGCTCAAGCCTGTCGCCTTCGCCCTCTTCGCTCATGCACATGCGCTTGTCGAGCAGCACCTGTCCGTTGCGTTCCTCATACACAAAGTTGGTATGGCCGCCGGCAATGACGGCTTTCGACGTGTCGGAGCCCGCCTCGCAGACCACCTCTATGTAAAGTTTCTCCGTGATGTCGTGCTTCAGCTTTATGTCGATGCGGTCCTCGCCGATGAAGCGTTTGCCTTCCTCCAACGTTTGGGGGGTAAGGTCTTTGATTACCTCCAGTTGGTACTCCGACTTTCCCACGATAGCCCCGAGTGCCACCGCTATGGGAAGTCCGATCATGCCCGTACCCGGAATGCCCACGCCCATGGCGTTTTTCAGCATGTTGGCCGACAGCCACACTTGTATCTTTTCAGGTCTCCGGCACAGGTCTTCGGTGGCACGGGCCACACAGAGAGCCACGGCCATTGGCTCCGTACACCCCACTGCGGGCACCACCTCCTGGTTGATCAGCGTCAGTATACGTTCTCTTGTCTCCTTGTCAAGCATCGTTGCGTTTTCTATTGAAGTATGTTACTCTTGCCTAATCTGTATCTTGCAGTCGTCGAGCGAGTCGATGATGGCCAGGCTCTCGCACCTGATGCCCTCGTCCTCGATGACCTTCCTGCCGTTCTGGAAAGCCTTCTCGATGATAAATCCCATGCCCACGAGTTCGGCTCCGCCCTGTCGGCAAAGGTCAATGATGCCCTTTGCGGCGTTGCCGTAAGCCAGGAAATCATCGATGAAAAGCACCTTGTCGTTCGGTGTCAGATACTCCTTGGAGATGACCACATGATACTCGCGCTGTTTGGTGAACGAGAACACCGAGGTTGACAGCATGTCGCCCATGGTGCTTGGCTTCTTCTTTTTGGCAAAGACCACAGGCAGGTCGAGCAGAAATCCCATCATGATGGCTGGCGCGATACCGCTGGCTTCAATGGTCAGGATCTTGTTGATTTCCGACGAAGCGTACCGTCTGATGAACTCCACGGCAATCTGCTTCATCAAGTTGGGGTCGAGCTGATGGTTGATAAACTTGTCAACTTTCAGTATTCCTCCCGGAAAACATTTGCCGTCTTTCAGGATGCGGTCTCTCAGCAGTTTCATGATTGGCTCTATTTTTATTAAATATTTTTGCAAACTTACACAAAAAAAACGAGTAACGGGCGCGATATCCAGATTAATGTAGGCTGAGAGCCGAAAAATTGTTCTTTGCCGTCGTTCGTCCCGTTCGCCGCATTGCCGCATGCCACAACGTAGCTGTGACGACCCGAAGCCTGTCCTGCGGACGCACAATGACCATACAATCCCCATTCGACAGACGCGCAATAACCGTGCGACATACCATAATCCGTAAAATGTTTTATGTCCGTCTGCCGATTTATAAGTATCTTTGCGCCCAGTTATGAACAAGATTTGGGGTATAATCCTTCTGCTGCTTCCGCTGGCAGGCATAGCCTTCGGCCTGTGGCGCACATGGCACATACTGCCTTTCGGCGGTGCCGGGCGATGGGCCGTAACCGGCATCATGGTCCTGTGTCTGTTTGTCTTCTTCGCCAATTTCGGCTTTATCGACATCGACCGCTTCCCTCTGCCCGTGGCCCGGGCTGCCTACGAGATAGGCAACTCATCCATAATCGTATTGCTTTACCTGGTGATGGTCTATCTGCTGTTCAGCGTGGCAAGCGCAGTACATGTTCTCCCCCATTCCTTTCTGGAGCACAGCTGGCGGGGAACGCTGGCCGTATCCCTGCTTCTTGCCGGCCTGTTCACCTACGGTTACATCCACTACATGGACAAATCGCGGCAGCCTGTCGAGCTGACAACCGCCAAAACGCTCGACCGTCCCCTGACCATCGTCATGTTGAGCGACCTGCACCTGGGCTACCACAACCCCGTGGACGAGCTCAACCGCTGGGTGACGCTTGTCAACCGCGAACATCCCGACCTGGTGCTCGTCTGCGGCGACATCATCGACGGGCACATACGTCCCCTTCTCGAGCAGGACATGGCAGCCTCGTTCCGCCGTCTGCAAGCCCCCGTTGTGGCCTGTCTGGGCAACCACGAGTATTACAGCGGCATCGGCAATGCCCTGCGTTTCTACCGGCAGGCCGGCATCCGCCTGTTGCGCGACGAGGCCGTCACTGTCGAAGGCATAAACATCGTGGGGCGCGACGACCGCACCAACACACACCGCAAGCCACTGCACGAATTGATGAAAGGCATCGACAAGCGCCGCTACACCATCGTGCTCGACCACCAGCCCTACCGTTTGGAGGAGGCCGAACGCGCAGGAGCCGATTTCCAACTGAGCGGACACACCCATTACGGACAAGTATGGCCCATCAGCTGGATTGAAGATGCGCTTTACGAAGATGCCTACGGCCCGCTCACGAAAGGCCACACCCAATATTACGTTACCAGCGGAATGGGCATCTGGGGCGGCAAATTCCGCATCGGCACCCGCTCAGAATACCTGGTAGGACGGCTCCTTCACCGGTAGGCCATTGCCGTTTTCCGCTTACATTCACCTTCGCCCTTATGCAAATAGACATATTCTGGATCCGCAAATGGTTTGAAACCTTCAACCGCCGCTATTTCGACGGCAGTCTGCCCACGCCGCGTTTCCACATCGGGCACTCGCGCACCCACCTCGGCAGCCTGTCGTTCAAGCGCAAGCCCCTGCTGGGCCGGGCACGCCTTTCCGACTTTTCGCTGGGCATGAGCAATTACTATGACCAGAGCGAACACCAGTTTCAGAGCGTCCTGCTCCACGAGATGATACACCTCAGCATAGCCGTATCGGGCGTGAAAGACACGTCGCCCCACGGCGTAGTGTTCCGCGGCATGATGAGCCGCCTCAACCGCGACGGCTGGAACATCCGCGTCTCGACTCCCACCGCAGGGCTAAGCATTGCCTATGCAGGGTCGCCGCAGGTCATCAAGCAGTATCTGGTGCTGGCCGTGGAGCTTGGCGACGGACGGCATTTCCTGTCGTCGGTAAGCCCCAGGTATGCGCGGAACCTCAACGAGCGGCTGCGGCACGCCGCCTCCGTCAAGCACTGGACATGGTACACCACGTCCGACAACTGGTTTGCCGACATGCCCAAGGTGCGCAGTCTGAGGGGGCGGTCTGTCAGCGCCGACACCTTTGCCGCGAAGACCGCCGCCATGACCCGCATCGATCTCTGACCTGCGCCGGGGCTTCCGCCTCACTGCGCCTGTTCCCTGAACTCGCTGGGCTTCATGCCCGTCTTTATCTTAAACTTGGAGGAAAAATAGTCGGGCGAATCGAACCGCAGCCGGTAGGCTATCTGCTTGACGCTCATATCGGTAGTGGCCAGCAGTTCCTTGGCCCGCTGTATGCGCAGTTCCTGCTGGTAGAGGGCGGGCGACACGCCGGCAAACTCCTTGAACAGTTTGCGGAAATTACTGTAGCTTACTCCCATGTCGCACGCTATATCCTGTATGCTAAGGTCGGCCTCAAGATTGTTGCGGATCAGCAACCGCGCCCGGTTTATCATGTCCACATGCTCGTGGTTGCGGCACAGCTGGTTGCTACGCTCCAGCGAGTACATCAGCCCTACCAGGTGATTGACCACGCCGGCCAGTGTCTGCTGCACATAAGGGGCCTCCACCTGCGCCACGCGCATGGCCTCGTCGTACAGCCGCAGTATCTCGCCCGAGTACCCCACATGGCAGACAGGCCGTTCCGGCGACAGGAAACCCGCCTTCACCCGACGGTCCATGTTGGTACCCCTGAAACCTATCCAGTGGCTTTTCCACCCCACGTCGCGCAGCGGATGGTAGCTGTGCCACTCGCCCGGAAAGAGAAGGAACATGTCGCCGGCCTTGATGTGCAGCTCGCCGGCCGACGCCGAGCGGAACACGCCCTCGCCTTCCGGCTGGTAGAGCAGCTGGTACTCGTTGAGCACGCGGCCCTTTTCCAGGGTAAAGTAATATCCGTCGGCATGCCCGTGCGTGGGGTATTCGTCGCCCGGGGCTATCTCCTCATACCCCACGGTACTCACCGTGAGGCCCCACTCGGCATCGCGCGCATTGGCTATCAGGTACTTGCTGGTCTGCATGACATTGGGCTTTTAGACAGGTTTGCGGTTGTTATTGCAAAAATAACAAAGAAAAACCGAATTACCAAGTCATACCTCCCACTTTTTCGGCAGTCGGCCGCCGCCATACGGCCCAGCACTGCGCTCCGCCCTAATACGACTGTGCCCGACGGCTGCGTGTCAGCACGCGCCGTCGGGCATAGCCACAAAAATGATACTTTCGCTTATTGCGTCCTATTGAAGATTTTGCTGTTCTTTTGCATTGCCCCGGTTAGGGGCGCATCGTTCAACCCTGAGTGATGTTCCGACATGTGTCCCCTGCTGGGCCAAATCCGCATAATTTCCAGCAGGATTGTCAGGCGGGGTTTGCGTGCCCTTGCCTTAGAGGGGATATTCATCGAAGGCATAGAGCACCGTCGAGAGGTAACGCTCGCCCGTGTCGGGCAACAACACCACGATGTTCTTGCCTTTGTTTTCGGGCCGCTTGGCTATCTGGGCTGCCGCGAAGGCTGCTGCCCCCGACGATATGCCCACCAGCAGTCCGTCGTGCTGTGCCAACTGTCGGCCGGCCCGGATGGCATCGTCGTTCTGCACGTCGACCACCTCGTCGACCACGCCGGCATCGTAGGTCTTGGGCACAAAGCCGGCACCGATGCCCTGTATCTTGTGCGCTCCCGACGGTCCGCCGTTGAGCACCGGCGACGAGGCCGGCTCCACGGCCACCACCTTCACACCGGGGTTCTGTTCCTTCAGGTACTTGCCTATGCCCGACACCGTACCGCCGGTGCCCACACCGGCCACGAATATGTCCACCTTTCCCTCGGTGTCGTTCCATATCTCCACACCCGTGGTCTGGTAGTGCTTACGCGGGTTGGCCGGGTTCTCGAACTGCTCGAGGATAACGGCACCGGGAATGCTGTCGCGCAATGCCTCGGCCGCCTTTATGGCACCGGGCATACCGTCCTTGCCGGGCGTGAGGCGCACCTCTGCGCCGTAGGCCTTCACCAGGTTGCGGCGCTCCACGCTCATGGTCTCGGGCATGGTCAGGATGAGCTTGTACCCCTTCACGGCAGAGACGAGTGCCAGTCCCACGCCGGTGTTGCCGCTGGTCGGTTCGATGATGGTTGCACCGGGTTTCAGGATGCCGCTGTTCTCGGCATTCTCGATCATGGCCAGTGCGATGCGGTCTTTCACGCTGCCGCCGGGATTGAAGAATTCCACCTTGGCGACAATGGGACTGTCGAGCCCCTGCAGGGCCGAAAACTTATTGAGTTCGACCAATGGCGTGCGGCCGATAAGGTCGGTTATTTTCTTATGGATCATCGTTGTAACATTAAGGTTTGACATGTCTTTCCCGGCCGCCCTCCCGGCCGCCCCCCCCGCCGTTACGGGGGGAGCGGCGGTGCGCCGGTGCGGCTGCGCGCACTTATTTCACGGCCTCAAACGCCTGGTCGAGGTCGTCGATGAGGTCCTGGTAGTGCTCCGTTCCGATGCTCAGACGGATGGTGCCGTCGTAGATGCCCTGCTCGGTAGCCTCCTCCTCGCTCAGCTCCGAGTGTGTGGTGCTCTTCGGATGCACGACGAGCGACTTCACGTCGGCCACGTTGGCCAGGTCGGAGAATATCTTCAGATGGTCGATGAAGTCCCAAGCCTTCTGCTGGTCGCCGTCGATCTCGAAGGTAAAGATGGATCCTGCGCCGTTGGGGAAATAGCGTTCGTAGAGGTCGTGGTTGGGATGGTCGGGCAACGACGGATGGTTGACCTTCTTCACCAGCGGCTGGCTCTTCAGGTAGTCGATGACCTTCTGCGTGTTGAACACATGGCGTTCCACGCGGAGGCTGAGCGTCTCCAGCCCCTGCAGCAACACCCAGGCGTTGAACGGCGATATGCAGGCGCCCTCGTCGCGCAGCAGCAAGGCACGCACACGGGTGACGAACGGTGCGGGTATCTTGCCGAACACCAGTCCGTAGTAAGAGGCGTCGGGCTGGGTGAAGCCCGGGAACTTGTCGTTCTGGAAATAGTCGAACTTGCCGCCGTCCACGATGACGCCGCCGAGGCTGGTGCCGTGGCCGCCGATGAACTTGGTGGCCGAGTGGACCACGATGTCGGCTCCGTGCTCCAGCGGACGGATGAGGTAAGGCGTGCCGAACGTGTTGTCGATGACCACGGGAACACCGTGGCGGTGGGCAATCTCGGCCGTGCGCTCAATGTCGGAGATGTTCGAGTTGGGATTGCCCAAGGTCTCGATAAACACCAGTTTGGTATTGGGCTTGATGGCAGCCTCGAGAGCCGCGTAGTCGTCGGGGTCTACAAACGTGGAGTCGATGCCATACTTTGACAGCGTGTGCTTCAGCAGGTTGTAGGTGCCGCCATAGATGGTCTGCGTTGCCACCACATGGTCGCCGGCATAGGCCAGGTTAGTGATGGCGTAGGTGATGGCAGCGGCGCCCGAAGCAACGGCCAGTCCGCCCACGCCGCCTTCGAGAGCTGCCACGCGTTCCTCGAACACGCCCTGCGTGGTGTTGGTCAGGCGGCCGTAGATGTTTCCGGCATCCTTCAGATGGAAACGGTCGCTGGCATGCTGTGCGCTGTGGAAGACGTAAGATGTGGTCTGGTATATGGGTACGGCACGGGCGTCGGTAGCCGGGTCGGCCTGTTCTTGTCCTACATGAAGTTGCAGTGTCTCGAAGTGGAGTTTCTTTTCGTTGCTCATTGTTTTTCCCTTTCTTTGTTTTTGACCGCCGTGGGCCCTGATGAGAGGTCGGCGGTGGGTTGTTTTAATACATTTATTGATATTAACTGTTCACGGTTGCAAAGGTACGGCGACTTTTCGTCACCTACAATCGCCTATATGTGTCATATTGCATACCATCATCATGGTATTTGCACCATACAAGCCGCAGGGATGAGCAGAACGAAAACCAAATATATAGAACACCCCACCTGCCACAGTATCAATTTTCCTTTCAATGACGGAATGGCAAGTTGTAGGGCCGAAACAAGGAGGAAAACGGTTGACAAAGTGTTTCGCAAGAAGGGCGATGTTCCAAGTTGCGCAGCGATTGCCGCCAAATATGCCGGTTTTTGCAGCAATTCGCAAATGGCTGACAATCTGAAAGTTGTAGAACATAACCCTATTACCCCCTGCAGAGCGTCATGAGAGGCAAGGCGAAAGACGTCCTATGGGGCGGCCATAAGGGGTCTTTGGCAGGGTGGACGGCTGCCGGCGGCGTTGCAGAACATGCCGAAAGGCGCGGCCATAGACCACCTATGGCCGTCGGGCAAGGCTTCCTTGCTTTCGCACGGGGCGGCATCGGGTCATCAAAAACTTCTGCGGGAGCATGGCGGGCGGCTGGTTGGTGCACTCCGCAAGGGCCTGTTTTTTCAGAATTGTCACAACATTCTGCCGACGTTATCCACCGTGCCGCTGACATGGCTGACCGACATGTGCGGACATCCACAACTTCATGTAGGATGGTTCTGTCAATTACCACATATATAATCATAATATCATCTCTTTCGAATCCTTTTTGGCCGTTTCCCGTGCAACATTTTGTTGCACACCTGCAAGTAACCGGAGCCTCTGCTTCGTATTAACTACAAAGGACAGATTCTACAACTTTAACAATCGCATATCATGAAACCAACCATCCGCCTGAAACAGCTTCCCCTGTTGTTCACGGCACTCGCCACCCTGCTGCCGCTGCAGCCTGCCGGCGCGGCCAACCGTGACAGCCAACCGTCCACAACCAGTACGCACACCAACCGCACCCGCAAAGCGCCCGCCGAGAAAGACATGGCCGCCTACCTCATGGTCTACCACAAGGACGAGGACCACAGTCTGCACATGGCCATGAGCCGCGACGGCTACCATTTCACCGCCCTCAACGACGACAAGGCCGTCATCGCCGGCGACACCATAGCCGAACAGCGGGGCATACGCGACCCACACATCTACCGTGGTCCCGACGGGGCGTTCTATCTGGCCATGACCGACCTACACATCTACGCCCAGCGCGAGGGCAAGCGTAGCACCGAGTGGGAACGCGACGGTGCCACCTACGGATGGGGCAACAACAAGAACCTGGTGCTCATGAAGTCGTACGACCTCGTGAACTGGACCCACGCCCTGCTACGCATCGACCAGTATGCGCCCGAACTGCACGACATAGGCTGTGCCTGGGCTCCCGAGACCATCTACGACCCGGAGGCCGACAAGCTCATGGTCTACTTCACCATGCGCCACAAGAACCTGCGCAACCTGATCTACTACGTCTACGTCAACGACGACTACAACCGCATCGAGTCGGCTCCCAAGGTGCTCTTCGAGCATCCCGATGGCCAGACCACAGCCATCGACGGCGACATCTGCCCCTACAACGGCAAGTATGTGCTGTCGTACGTGTCGCACGAGGGCACGCCGGGCATCAAGCAGGCCGTGAGCGACCACCCCACGGGGCCGTGGACCTACTCGCCCCGATGGATCGACCATGCTCCCACGGCTGCCGAGGCTCCCACCATCTTCAAGCGCATCGGCGAGGACAAATGGGTACTGATCTACGACAACTACGGCGAGCGGAAGACCAATTTCGGATTTGAGGAAACCAGCGACTTCGATACCTGGAAACCGCTGGGCCATTTCAACGACAGCATCATGGTCAGCACCAACTTCGAGAAACCCAAGCACTGCGGCATCACCACCCTCACCAAGCGCGAGGCCAAACGCCTGGCCCGACACTGGGGGCTCGACTACAACCAGCTGCCCGCAAAGGGCAAAGCCCACAAATAAACGGCCCCGAACCGCTGATGCCGCGGCTTGCCCCTTTTAGGCAGGGCGTTCAAAATCAAATTTTATTTGCGAACGAAAAATCACACAAGACAGGAACGAATGCACTGTGTACAAAGCATTTAGGTTCCGGCAAACAGGTACGCATTGAACACATGCCCCTGTAAGGTAGGGTGTTCAAAATCTTAATAATCTCTCTGTCGAATTTTTGGCCATAATT
>CAVKJH010000071.1:0-4575 GCA_963656755.1 bacterium | reverse complement strand
CCAACGACCCCCTGATTAACAGTCAGGTGCTCTAACCAACTGAGCTACTGAAGCATTAAGTAGTAATTCATTTCTGAATTGCGGTTGCAAAGGTAGGGACTTTTTGTGAAACATCCAAACTTTTGGCGAGTTTTTTTTGAAGAAAGGCCATTTTTCTTGTTTTTGCCGGCACAGAACCGCTTTTTGTCGCCAAAACACGACCGTACGGCTTGCCGAAAAGGCCAAAAGCCGTAACTTTGTAGCCACGCGCCCTGCATGCCGCACACCATTGCGGCAGGGCTGAATACAAAAACATGAAACTGTATCCTTATCACTACCGCTCGCTGCTCTCGCTGGGCCTCCCCATCATGATCGGGCAACTGGGCATGATTATCCTGGGTTTTGCCGACACCATGATGGTGGGCCACTACGGCACCACAGAGCTGGGCGCCGCATCGTTTGTGAACAACATCATGAACCTGGTCATCATCACCGGCACGGGGTTCTCCTACGGGCTCACGCCCGTGGTGGGTAACCTCTTCGGGCGCGGCGAACTGCCGAAGGCGGGCAGCGCACTGCGCTGTGCACTGCTGGCCAACACGCTGGCAGGACTGCTGATGATGGCGGCACTGCTGGTGCTGTACTTCAACCTGGACAACATCGGCCAGCCCGAGGAGCTGCTGCCTCTGATGCGCCCCTACTACCTGGTGCTTTGGGCATCGCTGCCGTTCGTGATGTTGTTCAACGCCTTCAAACAATTCACCGACAGCATCACCGAGACGCGCACGTCGATGTGGATACTGCTCAGCGGCAACCTCATCAACATCGTTGGCAACTATGTGCTGATCTACGGCAAGGCAGGACTGCCCGAGATGGGACTGCTGGGAGCCGGCGTGGCCACGCTGCTGTCGCGTGTGGTAATGGCGTTGCTATTTGCGGCCGTGTTCTTCCTGCGCAGGACGATGCGTCCCTACCGCGAGGGCTTCGTGCGCCTCGGATGGCCACTGCAGACAGTGCGCCGTCTATTTGCGCTCGGCACGCCAATAGCCCTCGAGATGGGCATGGAAACAGCCTCATTCTCGTTGTCGATTGTCATGGTGGGCTGGCTGGGCACCATTGCCCTGGCCTCCCACCAGGTGATGATCACCATCTCGCAGTTCACGTTCATGGTCTACTACGGCCTGGGGGCTGCCGTGGCCGTGCGCACGAGCTACTTCTGCGGGCAACACGACCGCCGGAACATGCTGCACACCGTGACCGCCGGCCTGCATGTCATGGTGGCTCTCGAAGTGTTGTTGGGCGGCACCGTCTTCGTGCTGCGCAACCACATCAGCGGATGGTTTACCGACTCGGCGGAGGTTTCGGCCGCCGTGATTACGCTCATGGTACCCTTCTTCGTCTACCAGTTCGGCGACGGACTGCAGATCAACTACGCCAACGCCCTGCGCGGCATAGCCGACGTGAAACCGCTCATGGTCATCGCGTTCATCGCCTTCTTTGTCATCTCGCTGCCCGCAGGCTATTTCTTCGGGTTCGTGCTCGGCTTCGGCCTGGTGGGCGTCTGGATGGCGTTCCCCTTCGGGCTGACGTCGGCCGGTGTCATGATGTGGTGGCGGTTCAGGCAGCAGACGCGCCGGGCATGACACGAGGCGGCCGCGCCGCATCAGTGTCCCATGCGCGAGGTGTCGACACCCCGCACTTTCTTTTCCTTGTAGCCGCCAAACTTATAGACAACGGCCAGCGTAACCGACGCCCAGCCGGGGGTAGTGACCATGTGGAAATCCTGGTTGCCTTGCACGGAGCGTGTGCGGTACTTGTTGTTGAATATGTTTTCGCCTATTGCCCGCACGCCCCATGCGCCGTCGCGCGAGGTCCACTGCAAGGTGGCATTCATGCGGAAGACGGGCTGTATGTCGTAGACGCCCTGTATGGCCTGCGACTGGAAGAAGGGGTTGATAATGAGGCGCACGTCCTGTCCGGCAAACGGTTTGACCGAGGCGGTTCCACCCAGCAGAGCCGTCACTTTTTGGCGGTCGAAGGGCAAGTCGAAGAAACGGTTGCTCTTGTCGCGGCCATATTGGCCCACGGCAAACACATTACCGCTCAGCCACTTGCCGGCCTGGAACAGGGCCGACGCCTGTATGCCGAAACGGTTGCTGTAGTCGTAATTGGTTTCTTGCAGCACGACAGCCAGTCGGTCGGACGGCTGGTAGGGCAACTGCACGGAGTAGTCGGGCTTCAGGCTGACAAAAGCCATGAGCGTGTAGCGGTGCTTGTACTGCCACATCAGGTTGACGTCGTAGTACGAATAGGGTTTCAGGTTAGGGTTGCCCCATATTTCCTTGTAGGTCGAAGAATAGTAGACGCTGCTCATGATGCTCCAATAACTGGGATACTCGGAACTGGAACTGAACGACAGGTTGAGCACGTTGTCGGCATTGACCTGCCACACCGCATTGAGCGACGGGTAAACGTGCCATTTGTTCCAGAGTGGCGCATGGTACTGCTCGGCGGCAAGCGACGCCTCGAGGCTGACGGCACTGGTTATCTGCTTGCTGAACCCAGCGTAGACATTCCAGATGCGCTCGAACACGTTGACGCTGCTCGTGGCATCGGGCAGTTCGTTGCCCTGCGGGTCGTGGGTTGTCTGGAAACTGTTGTTGCGCGAGAACTGCGCCTTCACGCCGTACGACAGTCCCCAGCCGGCTTCGAGATCATGGTTCTGGTCGGCCGTGAACATCCACTTGTCGATGGTTTGCCGGCTTTCCGACGTCAGGTCGCGTGTTTCGTCGTACAGCGTACCGTCGAGTTTCTGCTGTCGGGGCATGCGGTAACGGGTATAGGAGCCGCTCAACTGCAAGCCGAAAGGAAGCGTGTAGTTGATGTCCATATTGTGCAGATAGACATGGTTGGCGGTATGCTGCTCGGAAGCGCCCGTTCCCGAAGCATGGTGGTCGGTATTGCCGGCGTTGTACCGGCCGGTGTAGGCCATTTCCAGCCGGTGGTCTTTGGAAAAGGTGTAACTCAGGCCCAGACGATAGTCGTGGGTAACGCTGAAGTTCTTCAGCCAATCCGTTTCGGCGTAGGGAATGCGCCCGCCGTTCACCAGCTGGTTGGCACTGGCGGTGCCATAGCCGTATGTGTGTCCGTCGAGAAGCGAATAGTGGGCGTCGAGGCCAAACTTTCCCCTCTGCAGGGTGAGGTAGCCCTTTGCAAACCCGAGTCCGTACCGGCTTTGCTTCCATCCGCCAGCCAACTGGCCCGACAGCTGGTTGGTCCCCGCATAGTCTTTCGTCACGATATTGATGGCCGTGCCACGCACATGATAGCGTGCAGGTGCG
Organism: bacterium; assembly: GCA_963656755.1. Lineage (GTDB taxonomy): Bacteria > Bacteroidota > Bacteroidia > Bacteroidales > Bacteroidaceae > Prevotella. The sequence goes on along the minus strand of CAVKJH010000071.1, from coordinate 1,255 downwards.
GCAAGCATCACCTCGGCCTTTGCCAACTGGCCGGCAGGAAGGGCCTTCAGCCGTTCGGCCACCTGTTCCTGCGTGAGCGTGGTGGCCTGTCCGTTGACAATGAGCGTCACCGTGCTGCCCGCGAACTTGATGCCGCCGTCGGCATCGCTCACCCCAGGGATGCGCATGAGGGCATCGTAGGCATTGTCGGCAGGCAATTCCTTCAAGAGCAGCGGCATGTTGTAACTCAGCATGCCACGCTCGGCTTTCACGATGGGACGCGCCCCCTTCACCATCACTTCGGGAAGATTGTGCATCACGGTTTCCACCGTGAGCGAGTCGCTCTGTTGTTGTTTCTGGGCGCTCACGTCCAGCGACGAGAGCAAGAGCATGGCCATAATCCACTTTTCGCAGTACATACTTACAAATGTTATAATCTTGACGCCACAAAATTACACTTTTCCCACATCCCCCCCCTATCAAATTAACAAAATTAACACCACAGTCCATCCATTTCCGTCTTTTTGCAATTTTGTCGGCAGCCGTAGGGCTGGTACGAACCGTACAAGTCGCGCCAGTTCCTGACAAGTATTATTTTTTCTCAAGAAAAACCGCCTGTTCCACTGCCCGTTTTAGCGTGGCTCAGGTAGCGCATTGGCGAATTTTCCGGTGCTGCGTCGGCTTTTTCCGGGCCAAATGTGCCACCGGTCCGACCACGGGCCACGTTGCCGCCAGCCCGTTGATGCCTTATCACAGTGCGGCCGATAGCCTATGGACAGCCGGCTGACGGCCTATCGCCGGCCCGTTGGGCACATATCGCAACGCCATTGGGCAGCTTTCGTCCCGGACGGAAGCGACCGACATCATCGTACAAACCAGCCGTCGCACGCAACCTATTGGTAATCAAGCACTCCACTCACGGGTCAAAAACGGGGCTTTTTGGCCACGCAACTAGACGCGGACGACTGCAACGCATTTTCAAAGCTATAGTTTGTAAATTTGTATTATTGGTATCCGGTAAAACATCGCAATTGTCGAGTCCCGTAGGGACGACAGATTATAGCGTAGGGGCTCTTGCTGACGCAAGCGACAAAGTCGAGCGCGCCCCTACGTTTTTCGTTTAGTTGCTACAACTTTGTCCCTGTGGGGGGCGCATAATCCTAATCATCATGCGGTTTAATTATGCGCCCCCTACAGGGGCAACCCATTAAAACGGCATTGTAAACGATAGGGGCGAGCCCCTATCCTATAATCTGTCGCCCTTACAGGGCTTGCC
>CAVKJH010000070.1:0-18168 GCA_963656755.1 bacterium | reverse complement strand
AATCTGGACAAGTTCGATGAGGATGCCAAGAAGCGATTCAACAACATTCTGCAAACAAACGAGCCTTTGTTCAAGGCTTATTACCTAAAGGAAGACCTGTGCCAAATTTGGATGCAGGAGGACAAAGCTGCTGGAGAGGAACAACTGAAGTATTGGTGTGAACGGGCTAGGGAAAGCAAACTGCCGGCTATGGTGAAGGTGGCAAATTCGCTTCAGGCAAGGCGGACCGGCATTCTTGCCTGGTATGATTGTAGGGTTACAAATGCTATTCTGGAAGGTACGAACAACAAGGTGAAAGTAATCAAAAGGAAAGGTTATGGTTATAGGGATGACGAATACTTTGACTTACTCCTTTTAGGGATGCACGATGAAACTGTTGAAGCAGACAAATCATAGCCTTACCAACGAGAAAAGCGGAAGAACCGATTTTTGTTGGTATGGGGGCAACCTGCCGCAACCCTTGTCTTTTTTCAAACGCTCGGCAACCCGGTGTTGCCGCTTATTTTTTGTTGGCTGATAAAGTATCTTTGTGGTTACAAATATATTTCGGGATATTTTTGCTAACTTTGCAACCATAGGGAGTACCGGCCTCTGTTAGCGACAAACGGTCAACAATGGTGACGGCTCTCCGTTTTATAAAGTGTATTACCATCATAACAATAAAGAAATGAAAGCATTTGTATTTCCCGGACAGGGTTCGCAGTTTGTCGGTATGGGCAAAGAGCTCTACGACAATAATCCTTTGGCTAAAGAATTGTTTGACAAAGCCGACGAAATTCTCGGCTTCAAGATAACCGACATCATGTTTGCCGGAACCGACGAGCAGCTGAAGCAGACCAATGTAACGCAGCCTGCCGTTTTCCTGCACAGCGTTATCTCTGCCCTTTGCTTGGGCGAGCAGGATGCCACGATGGTAGCTGGCCATTCGCTCGGCGAGTTCTCTGCATTGACTTTTGCCGGTTCGCTGACTTTCGAGGATGGTCTGCGTCTGGTGGCTGCCCGTGCAAACGCCATGCAGAAGGCATGCGAGGCCAACCCCGGAACCATGGCTGCCATCATCGGTGTGCCCGACGAGAAGATAGAGGAAATCTGTGCCGAAATCAGCAAGAACGGAAAAGTGGTGGTTGCCGCCAACTACAACTGCCCCGGACAGTTGGTCATTTCAGGCGAGAACGAAACCATTTCCGAAGCCTGCGAACAGCTGAAGGCTGCCGGTGCCAAGCGTGCATTGCCCCTCCGCGTGGGAGGTGCTTTCCACTCGCCCCTGATGCAGCCCGCCAAGGAGGAGCTGCAGGCCGCTATCGAGAAGACCGAAGTGAAAGCCCCCAAGTGCCCCGTGTACCAGAACGTGGATGCTGCCGCACATACCGACCCCGCTGAGATCAAGGCAAATCTTATCGCTCAGCTCACCTCGCCGGTGCGCTGGACAAAGACGGTGCAGAACATGGTGGCCGACGGTGCAGACGATTTTCTGGAGTGCGGTCCCGGCAAAGCACTTCAGGGCATGATTGGCCGTATTGACAAGACTGTGGCTGCCCACGGTATCGCTTAAGCACGAAGTTCCCGTAATCGTCAATGAATAGGAAAATCATCATTTATCAACTTCTGCCCCGTCTTTTCGGCAACAAGAACCAGACACGCAAGGCCAATGGCACATTGCAGGAAAACGGGGTGGGAAAGATGAACGATCTGGATACGGCGCATCTGCGGCGTATCCATGATATGGGCTTCACGCACGTCTGGCTAACAGGTGTTGTTCGCCATGCCACCAAAACCGACTACAGCCAATATGGCATTCCGCGTCAGCATGCCTCGGTAGTGAAGGGAGAGGCAGGGTCGCCCTATGCCATCGTCGACTACTACGACATCGACCCCGACATTGCGGTCAATGTCGACCGGCGCATGGACGAGTTCGAACAGCTCGTGGCGCGGATACATAACGTCGGGATGAAGGTCATCGTCGATTTCGTGCCCAACCATGTGGCGCGCGAGTACCGTTCGATCTGCCGCCCCGACGGTGTGGCTGATCTTGGCGAGGGGGATGATGTCAACAAACACTTTTCACCGGCCAACAATTTCTACTATTGCCCCGGTCAGGCGTTCGCCGGTCCGGTATCTTCGGAAGCTGACCCCTATGTGGAGTTTCCTGCCAAGTGCACCGGAAACGACCGCTTCGACAACACTCCGGGTATCAACGACTGGTACGAAACGGTGAAGCTCAATTACGGTGTTGACTATTGTGACGCGGGAGGCCGCAGCTACCACTATGACCCTGTGCCCAACACGTGGAACAAGATGACCGACATCTTGCTATTTTGGGCATCGAAGAATATCGACGGATTCCGTTGCGACATGGCCGAAATGGTACCGCACAATTTCTGGAGCTATGCCACGGGCATTGTGAAAGAGCGGCATCCGCAGTTGGTGTTCATTGGCGAGGTGTACGACACGGCGCAATACCGCACCTATGTTAATGCCGGTTTCGACTACCTTTACGACAAGGTGGGCATGTACGACTGTGTGCGCGACGTGATCTGCAACCGCCGTCCTGCAAGCAGCATTACTTATTACTGGCAGAATGTGGACGACATCAAGGAGCACATGCTCTATTTTCTCGAAAACCACGACGAGCAGCGCATAGCCAGCGATTTCTTCTGTGGCGACGGCCGGAAGGCGGTTCCCGGACTGGTGGTTCTGGCCTTGCTTCGCAACAATCCCTTTATGGTTTATGCCGGACAGGAGTTGGGCGAGCGTGGCATGGATGCCGAGGGCTTCTCTGGATGTGACGGGCGCACCACGATTTTCGATTACTGGTGTGTCGACACGTTACGCCGCGGTTATTACGACCGGCGTCATCTCACGCCCGAGGAAAAGCAACTGATGGCTACCTACCAAAAGGTGCTGTGCTTAGCCAACAAGGAAAAAGCGGTGAGCGAAGGTGAGTTCTTCGACCTCATGTATGTAAATCCGCAGTCTGCGCTGTTCAATCCCCGCTATCAGTACGCCTTCCTGCGCAAGAAAGACGACGAGGTGCTCTTGGTGGTTGCCAATTTCGCGGAAACACCGGCACAGGTAGGTGTGACCGTTCCTGGACATGCTTTCGACTTCCTGGGCTTGCCCGAGCGGGAAGTGGAGGCTACCGATTTGCTGACCGGAGCCCCCGTGCTGCTCGACCTGAAGAAAGACGGCGTGGTGGAAACCGAGGTACCGGCATACTCTGCAAAGGTCTTGAAATTCTGTATACCTATGGAGAATAATCCTTACGAGCTGAATGCGCATAACAAAGAGGAGTTTCCGCCCGCCCATACGGCAGAGCATCTGCTCAACCAAGTGATGGTGCGGATGTTCGGTTGTGAGCGTTCGACGAATGCACATATAGAGCGGAAGAAAAGCAAAATCAGCTATCTGCTCGACCATAAGCCCACCCGGCAGGAAGAGAAAGCCATTGTGGACAAGATGAGCGAACTGATCTTAGCCGACCTGCCCGTTACGTTCGAGTATGTAGACCGCAACCATATTCCCGAAGGGGTCAATACCGACCGGTTGCCCGACGATGCTTCCGACACGCTCCGATTGGTTCACATCGGCGATTTCGATGTGTGTCCTTGTATCGGCAAGCATGTGCGTTCCACGTCACAAATAGGGCGTTTTGAACTGCTTGGCACTAATTGGGATGTCAAAACCCACATGTTCCGCATACGTTTCAAGGTTCTTCCTTAACGATGCTATTCATGTTAGGCCTTGACGACAATTTGCGAAATAACACTTGTGGAAGTCTGTGAGGCTGCGGCCTTGCAGACTTTTTCATTTACAGTGAATGAAAACTTATGGAAATCTAACCAATTACCTTAACCGTGAATACGCTTATTAAAAAACTCTGTGTCTTTACAGTGCTGTTTGTTCTGGGAGCGGCATGGGTTTCGGCTGAAGAGAAAACCGTAACATTCAGGCCGGGAGAAACTCGTGGCATGGCAAAGTCTAATATATCAGCAGATACCTTGTCGCTGGAAGGAGTGACCATCATTAGTACTATTGCAGCATTTGCCTTAGATGCGCAATACAGGATTTACGGTGGTTCGAAAACCACCTTCTCTGTTGACCGAGGAACCATTAAAAAGGTCGAAATACATTGTACTAAAGATAAATGTCCGTCTTGGGTTTCGCTTAGCTCAGGGAAATATACAACTAAAAATTATGTTGCTACATGGACAGGTAATATAGAGGCATTTACCATAGAAGTGAACTACGTTATGTGGGCAACGCAGATTGATGTTACCTACGACCCGGAAGGTTCTTCCGAGCGTATAAAAACGTCCCTTGAATTCGCGGATCCTGCCAACAAGTTCTTCCCGATTGGTGATAAAAGGCAGGATTTTACCAATGCTGCCACGCTAAGTCCAGCAGTCGAAGGTGCTGTCATCACCTATTCCACAAACAATACTTCTATGGTGATAATCGATAGCAAGACAGGTGCTGTTCAGCTGCGCACAGCAGTTGCCGGTACGGCTACCGTCACGGCAAAATATAACGGTGATGTTTACTATGCACCTTGCACGGCCAGCTATACCATCAGGGTGGCAGCCATGACAGGCGATGGCACCCAAGACAACCCCTACACCATAGCCGATGTTCTGACGCTTGGTGCCGACGGTGTCACGGGTAAGGAGGTGTATGTGAAAGGCGTGATCGGTGCGGTGAGGTCGACGGCCGACGATATCAATGACGAAAAGAGTTGCACTTATTCCATCGTTGACGTTGCCGGTGATGGGCAATCGGTAATTGTAAATGGCGGAAAGTATCTGGCTCAGGCCGATGTGGTGTCGTCCGACCAGCTTGCTGCCGGCGACCAGCTGGTGCTCTGCGGAAAGTTGGAATTGGCCGACGACCAGACGGTCCGCTTGGCGGCGGGTAATTATATCGACCATTTCTGGGGCAACGCTATGACTCTTGACGAGAATGCCGCAAGCAATGGGGTGGACGACATGCGCCATGCAACGGTTACCTTGCACCGCACGTTCAATGCCAATGCATGGAACTCGTTGGTGCTTCCGTTCGACATGGCCGCCGGTCGGGCAACCGAGGTGTTTGGTCCGGATGCCAGCTTTGCCAATTTCACGGGTACCACGCTCAATGCCGACGGCACTTGTACCCTTGTGTTTGAGGCGACCGACAGGCTTTCCGCCAATACGCCCGTTTTTGTCTATGGAGCAACAAATGCTGTCGATGCCGTAATCGAAGACGTGCATGTGGTAAGCGGAACGCCAAGCGTGACACCCGGCGATGCCGCTTTTGCATTCTCGGGCAGCTACGGGACCATGACCCTGAGTGCAAACGACTGGTTCATATCCAGCGACAACAACTTTTATTGCGCCATCGGCACCGAGCAGATGAAAGCCACCCGTGCCGTGTTCCGCCCGTTGCAGACAGAGGCGGGTAGCGGCAGCCTGCGTTTCAGTGTGGGCGAACGTCCCACAAGTATCGGAAGCATTGGGGTAGGGGATGCCATACTGCGCACACGGACATTGCGCGTGTACAACTTGATGGGACAAACCGTTGACGACACCTATTACGGGATAGTCATCGTGAACGGAAAGAAATATGTAAACCGATAATAGCATGACCATGAAAAATATCTATTCAAAACCAGAGACCATTGCAATAAGCATTACTCCGTCATACCATGTGCTGGCCGGTTCGGGCGGACCCACAGAAGGGCTGGACCATTCGCCCGGCAAGGGCGGACAGAGCAACGGCACCCAGTCTGTCGGTGCCAAGCAGAATGGGGTCAGTATATGGAATGACGATAACGGGTATCAGCTGCCATAAAAAAAGTCCCAAGACATTTGTTGCGATGTCTTGGGACTTTTTTGATAGTATAAGCTTTACTTGGTTTCTATCTCTTCCTTCATGTCGATGAATTGGTTCTTGTCGTCGTAGAACTCGTATTGCAGGAACGCAAGTTTCTGCGATGCGATGACGTGAACCCCCAACCCATACTTTATTTGCCATTTCCTTTTCAGGCTTACCACCCCCTGGTTGATATAGGCGGCCACATACGGATGCACATGGAGATAGAATTTCCTGATTCCGATCTTGTGTATTAGTTGGTCAATCTTTCCTTCGAGTTGGTCGGTGAACAGTATGCTCGACTTTATCTTTCCGGTTCCGCAGCACGACGGGCAAGTCTCCTCGACATTCACGTCCATGGCCGGCCTTACGCGCTGCCGCGTGATTTGCATCAGTCCGAACTTGCTAAGGGGCAGGATGTTGTGGCGTGCCCTGTCCTTCTGCATGTTTTTGCACATGCGTTCGTAGAGCATTTGTCGGTCTTCGGCCAGGTTCATGTCGATAAAGTCGACCACGATGATGCCGCCCATGTCGCGCAGCCGCAACTGGCGTGCCAGTTCGTCGGCCGCACCCAAATTGGTTTCAAGAGCTGTTCCCTCTTGTCCTTTCTCGTTGCGCGAGCGGTTGCCGCTGTTCACATCCACGACGTGCATGGCCTCGGTGTGCTCAATGATGAGGTATGCCCCGTGGGCATAGTTCACCGTTTTGCCAAAGCTCGCCTTAATCTGTTTGGTGACGTTGAAGTTGTCGAAGATGGGCACCTTTCCGGTATATCTCTTTACGATACCTGCCTTTTCAGGGGCGATGAGTGCCACATAGTCCTTGACATCTTTGCACACTTCCTCATCGTTTACATAAATGTTTTCGTAACTCGGATTGAACAGGTCGCGCAGCAGTGCGACGGCTCTTCCGGTCTCTTCGTAAACGAGCTGTGGGCGTTGCTGTGTCTTCTGAACCTTGACGATGGCGTCCTCCCAGCGCTTCGTCAGTATTTTCAGTTCAGCGTCGAGCTCTGCAACGCGTTTACCCTCGGCCACGGTGCGAACGATGACACCGCAGTTCTTGGGCTTGATGCTGTGGATGAGTTGCTTGAGTCTTGCTCTTTCTTCGCCGCTCTTTATCTTTGAAGACACCGACACCTTGTCGCCGAAAGGAATGAGGACGAGGTAGCGTCCGGCAAAGCTCAGCTCGGCTGTCAGCCGCGGTCCCTTGGTAGAGATGGGCTCTTTGACAATCTGTACCAGTACTTCCTGGTCTGCGGCGAGCGTCTGCTGTATGCTTCCGTCCTTTTTCAGTTCGGGCTGGTGTGAGGCCTTGGCAAAGGGAAAGAGTTTTCTCCTGTCGCTTTGCACTTGCTTCAGATACTTGGCGTACGAATTGAATTGACTTCCTAAATCAAGATAATGCAGGAAAGCGTCGCGCTCATAGCCCACATCCACGAAGCAGGCGTTGAGGCCCGGCATGAGCTTCTTCACCTTGGCGATGTAGATGTTGCCCACAGAAAAATTGGCAGAGCGTGTTTCGTTCTGGTATTCCACGAGCCGCTTGTCTTCAAGCAGTGCGATGGATATTTCCTGTGGTTTTACGTTGATTATTACTTCGCTTGTCATCTCTTGATTGGTCATTGGATTATAAAAAGGGACCCGCCCGTTTGGCACGTCCCCTCTCCAGAACAGTCTAAAGGGTTTTACTTGCTCTTGTGACGGTTCTTACGTAATCTCTTCTTACGCTTATGCGTAGCCATCTTGTGGCCTTTCTTCTTTTTTCCGTTTGGCATAGCTGTTAATTGTTTAAAATGTTTGTTATTATGTAATTTGAATTGTCAGTTATTCGCCTTTCATCTCGTCCACGAAAGCCTTGGCAGGCTTGAAGCTGGGCAGGTCGTGTGCGGCAATGGTGATAGTGATGTCCTTGCCGATGTCGCGAGCCGTCTTGGGGGCACGGTGCTTGATGATGAAACTGCCGAAACCGCGCAGATAGACGTTTTCTTTTCTTTCAAGCATGCTCTTCTTGACGGTCAGCATGAAACTTTCTATGACGGCGGAAACGTCTTTGCGCTGCAAGCCGGTCATATCGGTAATCTCATTGATGATTTCTGCTTTTGTCATATACTAATTTTCTTTCCTGATTATTGTTTTTAAAATTTACTATCCTTTATCTTACGGACTGCAAATATACAAGTTTTTCGTGGGATGGAGAAAGATTTCGGCTTTTTTTTCCTAAAAACCGCTATATTTTCTGTTTTGAAGTGCCTAACTTTCAACTCTTTAACCCTTGAAAGGGTGGGATGGGGGTGTCGGAAGAAAGCAAAATCTTGTGCGTTTGTAATAATATTTGTCCAAGGTGTCGGATTTAAGTGATGTCCAATTAAATATTGATAGATGTAATACGGTTATCAAGATAATGTTGTACTTTTGCATGTAGATTAACGTATAGGAAACAGAAATAACATGGCTAACACCGACAAAAGAGCATGGCACTATGAGGTGCCGACCGATTGCCAACTGCACATCAAGACCTTCGACCAGCTTACCTGTGCAGAACTCTACGAACTGCTGCGCATCCGTTCGGAAGTGTTCGTGGTGGAACAGAACTGCGTCTACCAGGACGTGGACAACAACGACCAGACGGCCATCCATGTATGGCTGACCCGGAGCGGCAAGACCGTGGCCATGTGTCGCATCTGCCCCAAGGGCACCAAGCTGGCGGGCACCAGCATAGGGCGCGTCATCACCACCGAGCGGGGCAAAGGGTACGGCCTGCTCGTCATGAAGGTTGCCATCAGCACGGTCATCGACCGCATGGCCGATGCCGGCAGCATCGAGATAGAGGCACAGCTGACCAAACAGAAGTTTTACGAACGTCTGGGGTTCATGGCCACGTCAGAGCCATTCATGATGGAAGGACTGATGCACCTCGGTATGAGACTTGACCTGAAAGGAACAGCACAATGACAGAACCAGACAACATGTCCAAGAAAAAAGGACAGCACGGAGGGATGCGCCCGGGTGCCGGACGCCCCGCCACCGACAGCAAGATCTACACCTTCCGGGCACAGGGAGAGCTGGCAAAGGTCATCGACAGTCAGGAAAACAAGACCGGCTTCATCAAGACGTGCATTGAGAAAAACATCGGCGGCGCAACGGCGTTCGGCAAGCTGGGAACCGTCTATCCGGCATGCGGCACGGGTGCACTGCACCTGCCCTTCTTTGACCTGGGCATCAAGGCCGGCTTTCCCGTTCCGCTCGACAACGACGAGAAGAGCCAGGACATCGACCTGCTGCGGATGATCTGTCCGCATCCCAATGCCAGCTACCTCATCCGTGTGGAGGGCGACTCGATGGTCGATGCCGACATCCACAGCGGCGACATCATCATCGTGGACAAGAGCAACCGCAACCCCTCGCCCGACGAAGTGGCCGTATGCGAGCTCAACGGCGAGTACACGCTCAAGCGGTTCGAGAAACGCAATGGCGAGGGTTGGCTCATACCGGCCAATCCCGATTATCCCGAGATCCGCGTGACCGAAGACGATGATTTTTCCGTATGGGGTGTGGTGACGTATGTAATCCATAAGGCAAGGAGCAAATAGATGATGAAAGAAAAGTTGCATTCCTTTCCGAGAACGACATCGAACGGCTGATTAAAAAATAGAACTCCATGTTTGCACTTGTAGACTGCAACAGTTTCTTCTGCTCGGTGGAAAAGGTGTTCCAGCCGGGCCTGAAGGGGAAGCCCGTGGTGGTGCTTTCCAACAACGACGGCTGCATCGTGGCCCTCACGCCCGAAGCCAAGGCCGTGGGGTTGCACCGGGGCGACCCCATCTTCAAGGTGAAGGACATCGTGGCATGCCATAAGGTGCACGTGTTCTCCACCAACATGATGCTCTATGCGGCCATGAGCAAGCGCATCGTGAGCATCATGCGCGAGAGCATCGCCCATGTGGAGCAGTACAGCATCGACGAGAGCTTCTGCGACTTACAGGGCTACGAAGCGCACCACGACCTCGTGGAAATGATGCGCCAGCTCAGGGACCGCATCCTGCTCTACACCGACATACCCGTGAGCGTGGGCATCGCCCCGTCGAAGACCCTGGCCAAGATGGGCAGCAAGTTTGCCAAGCAGTACGGTGGCTACCGGGGGGTGTGCATGATCGACACCGACGAGAAACGCCGCAAGGCCCTCAGCCTGTTTCCGCTCAGCGACGTGTGGGGCATCGGGCGGCAGACGCTGTCCCGGCTCGAATACTACGGCATCCACACGCCGCTCGACTTTGCCGACAAGAGCGAGGCATGGGTGCGGGCACGCCTTGCCAAGCCGGGCTTGCAGACGTGGCTCGAGCTGAACGGGCTTCCCTGCATCGACACCGCCGAGGTGCAGCGCAAGAAAACCATCTGCACCTCGCGGAGCTTCGGCGAGATGGTGTCCGATTTCGATTCGCTGAAAGCCTCCGTAGCCACCTTTGCCAGTAGCTGTGCCAGCAAACTGCGTGGACAGGCGTCGGGCGCCCGAAGCGTCACCGTGTTCGTTGCGAGCAACCGCTTCCGCGAAGACCTGCCGCAGTACAACAATGCGGCCACCACGCAGCTCCCGGTAGCCACCAGCGACACGATGGAGATAACCCGGGCTGCCGTCGACGCCCTGCGGAGCATCTGGCGCGAGGGCATACACTACAAACGGTCGGGCGTGATAGTGGGCGACATACAGAGCACCGATGCCGTGCAAGGCCATCTCTTCGACCCTGTCCGCAACCGGCCCGAACGGGCCCGGCTGATGCAGGAGATAGACAAGATCAACCACCGCTACGGACTGAAAACCATACAGATGGCGGCCGAAGGCGACGACAGGCAGCCCTGGAGGGTGAAGTGCGAATACCGCAGCGGCAACTACCTCACCGATGCCGACGAACTGCTGACGATAAAGGGGTGACGTTTGCCTTTTGGGATTGTTGGTGTCCGGATTTTTACTGCCTTGCATGTTTTCAAACAGTATGCCGTTAAATTTTTTCTGTATCAGCAACGAAACAAAATGTTACCCAAAACGTTTGTTCCCCAATAATTATTGTTCCCTTTTGTCCATGCTATTTTCAGTGGACTGCATCTGACCGCATGCTCCTATAAAAACTTAACGGACTATTGCACAAAAAAAGCCTGCAATAATTTTACAAACTATAGTTTCAAAACATCATCATAATCTCAGACAGCTTGCCTTGTGGCCGAATCGTCCGGTTTTTGGAGGTTTGTGGTTGTCGCTGAATGTCAGATCATTGCGTACCGGTAGCGATACGTGCGACATCGCCCGGTCCTTACGGCAGGGCCGATAGGTATGCTTTCGCATGGCGAAAGGTGGTGACCGCAGCGGTCGTATGCCACCCACCAGCCACCCGTTGACCGCAGATGCCGTTGCGATAGGACACCAACGGGCGCGGAAAGCGGTAGCCGGTGCCAGTCGCCAAGCCACATTCTGTCATGCGGCAGTTGCAGAAGGCATATAAAGCGAAGCATCGTTCTGTAAGCACTGGGCTAAAACAGACAGTGGAACAGACCGTTTTTTTATCAGAAAATACATTACTCCGGCAATGCACCCTACCTCACGGGGTTCTGTGCCCTCTTCCGTAAGTACGGCAAGGACTCGTTGCTCCTTGCCGTACTTGCCTACCGGGCGAGATGCATCCTGACATGTATTTCGGAGCAGACTTGCAAACATTTTCTGCAAGCATTTGTTAAATGTCACAATTAATTTGGAACAAAGAGAAAAGTCGTTAACTTTGCATAGTCAAGACTGAGGTATGATGGTTTTATACCGCACCCTCGTCTTAAAATCCAAGGGCTATCGCCCCACTGGATTGGTTGCCAAGACAAGAGGATGTTCTGGATAGTCCGCACGCTTCATTGACTGGCAAAACGAAGTCAAACCCTGTCTGAAAATGGGGGAGTAGTATAGAAATTGGTATACCAGAGATTAAATCAGTATGATGGAACTACGGCACTATATGGACAAATTTTCGTCTTTGCATACTGCAAAGGTGAAGGGACACAAGGCTCCTCATAAGGCGGTGTTGCTTATAGCAATCATTGACCTTATTGAGACAGATTTCATTTTAACTCCACACATCGAACTGACAGACGGGTTGAATGATAAGTTTAATGAGATATGGCATAGATACTTGGGAACGTCTTGTATCTTTACACCCGACATCTGCAAACCGTATTTTCATCTGCAACACGAAAGTTTTTGGCGATTGGTGGGAAATGATGAGGTTGTGCGAGGTATGATTGCAGAACCCACACCTTGGGTGAATGCAAAGAAGGAACGGAAGGAATTGCCGAAAGGCAGCTATTCCGTAGAGGCTATGCGCCGTGCCTTTGCCTATGCTGAGATAGACGGAATGCTCTTTCAACTGTTGCAGAACGCAGATGCGAGGGCCATGCTCCGTGTGATACTCATCAATACGTATCTGGCTAATCAGCCGACCAAGACGATGCCGAATATCAATGCCATCATCGCAGCATTGCCGTTACTGGCTTTGGTGGCATAGGTTAAGGATTATGGCAAAACGAGATGTATCATATACCACCAATAAAGGTGGTAACTTACCACTCTAAATGGTGGTAATAGATGAAAGAAGAAGGACAATGGCATTAGAAGAGACATACATGAAAGCCCAAGGTAAGAGAACAGGCCCTGCAGTCTTTGGAATACACCCTCAACCACATCTTTCTCGAAGACCACAAGGTCAGGCGATACGAGTTGCCGGAAGAGGAGATGACGATGGCGGCAGAGCCTGATCCAACTCAAACATAAAAGGCAACAGCCGGAAGTGATTAAAGATACAGAACAGCAAGTTGCATGAAAGACATACAATACAATCTTGACGTGCGCAGCATCGTCACTGCCGATGCACCATACGCCGGCAACGTGATGCGTATACCGCAGGAGATACAGCAGAAGGCGCGGCAGTTGTGCTGGAAGTACAACATTACTGACCCGTCGGACGGTAAAGCACAGGCAGACATTCTCAAAGAGTTGCTGGGCAGTTGGAGCGAGAACGTGGCAATCATGCCGCACGTCCACTTCGACTATGGCATCAATACGTATTTTGCGGGCGGACATTTTACTTTTGTCAACTTCGACTGCGTGTTCCTCGACACTTCACCTATCTATATTGGTGAGGATGTGTTTATCGGCCCGAAGTGTGTACTGGCTTGCGCCGGACATCCCGTCAACTCGGAGCAGCGGCGTACGGAGCCGCTCACGCAGAGCAAGCCCATCCACATCGGTAACAACGTATGGCTCGGAGCAAGCGTCACCGTCATTGGTGGCGTGGCCATTGGCGAGGGTTCGGTCATTGCTGCCGGAGCAGTTGTGACGAAGGATATTCCTGCCGGAGTCGTTGCCGGCGGTGTGCCATGCAAGGTGATAAGACCGATAACGGAGGCTGACCGAATTAAGCCGGAAGATATAAAGTTCTAACTCGAACGACAATGAACAACAAGAGATATACGATTTTCTTACTGCACATGGCATCGTCTATGAGGTAACGGAGCATGGCGCATAAAGTTCAACTGATGTAAGTCTATTACCCCCATTCGGGATAAGCAGTTCGTATGCAAAATATTCTTCTTTGTGTCGATAAACACATACCTTTGTGTTAGAAACAAAACTATTTACTTAGTATGGCAAATATAAACAGGTTGAAAGTGGTGCTTGTGCAACCGCGAGGGCGACTGACGGAAATGAGCAAGGAGTACAAGAAACAGCTCGACCGCTGGGAGAAGAACAAAGCAACCATGGTGGACGCATTTAAGGTATTGGGTTATGGAGAAGAATGAATTGCAACGCCCCGCGACACCCGACCAGTGTGTGTCGGACATTTGGAGCATCATTGAGCAAGGTCGCAAACAGGCATACGCCGCTGTCAACCAAGCCACGGTGCTAACCTACTGGCACATCGGACAGCGCATTGTAGAGGAAGAGCAGCACGGCGAAGCACGTGCGCAATACGGCACACGGCTGGTCAAGACCTTGGCCGAAAAGCTGATGCCCCTCTACGGCAGTGCGTTCAGCAAACGCAACTTGGACTATTTCCGCCAGTTCTATCTATGCTTCAGCGATTTGGAGATTGTGAACGCGTGCGTTCACAATCTGACGTGGACGCACTTCCGCACCATCCTCAAAGTGGCAGACCCCAAAGCCCGTGCGTGGTACGCCAAGGAAGCGTCCGAGCAGATGTGGAGTTCGCGAACCCTCAGCCGCAACATCAGCACGCAGTACTACGGGCGCCGGATGGCTTGTGCAAGAGAGGGACTGGCATTGCCCAAGCCCGAGACCGAAGCCGCCGACCCATTGGAGTATGTGAAAAGTCCGGTGGTGGCCGAGTTTCTGGGCTTTCGCCGCGACAGCCGCTACAACGAGAGTCAGCTGGAGCAAGCCTTGATAGACCACCTGCAGCAGTTTATCATGGAACTGGGGCGTGGCTTCGCGTTTGTAGACCGCCAGAAGCACATCACCACCGACACAGGCGATTTCTACATCGACCTTGTGTTCTACAACATCAAGCTCAAGCGGTATGTGCTGTTTGAGCTGAAGACGCATTCCCTCACGCATGCCGACGTGGGGCAGCTCGACATGTATGTCAGAATGTACGACGACCTTGTGAAGGACGAGAGCGACAACCCCACCATAGGCATACTTCTCTGCACCGAGACGGACAATGTCATTGCCAAATACTCCGTGCTCAACGGCAACGAACAACTCTTTGCCGCCAAATACATGACCTATATGCCCACCGAAGAGGAGCTGCGCTGCGAGATAGAGCAGCAAAAGCGTTTCTTCTTGGAACAACACGGAAAGGAGGACGGACATGACGAGTAAGTGCAAATGGGTGAGATTGGGGGACTATATTGAGCAATGTGACGAAGGACATTCCAGCAGGAGTCGTTGCCGGCGGTGTGCCATGCAAGGTGATAAGAAAGTATTCTTGGTTGTCTCGTCGCCTTGTAGCGGATTCTGCTTGATACTTTCGAGAAAGTTCAAGTCGTCCTGCTTAAACTCGGGTATTTCTTTGCGAGGCGTTTCGCCTCTTTGCGAAGTCGTTGGAGACCGAAACGCTAACACTACAACTCATCAGCCAGACTTTCGGCTGAGAGAAGGATGCGTTTGCCCTCGATGGCTTCCTTTACTTCTGTCAACGCGTTTTTAAGTTCCAATATCAGGTCGCGCGGTGCTTCCTTTACGTCCTTAGTGTCTTCGGGAGAAATACGAAAACTGCCGGCACGCGATTTCAGAACCACGTGTTCTCCCGATTTTGCCATATTCAGATATTTCGTCTGATTGACACGAAAGTCTCTTGTACTAACTACTACCATAACAATCAAAGTTATACGTTATGGTACAAAGTTACGTTTTTTATTTGCATTTGGCGACCAAACCGCAAATTAAAAATTTTTACCGGACAGCAATATCGGAAAATACATTACTCCGGCAATGCCCCCAAATAATGCGGACCGGGAAGCCCCCGAATTACAGGTCAAAAGCCCACTTCAGCAGATATTCGCAGGGACGCAGGTAGGTCACCGTGTAAGTCTCGACGGTGTTTCCGAGAATGCGCTGCTCAAATGCCGATGTGCCTATAAGATTGTGGGCCGAAAGCGACAGCTCCCATCGCTTTGACTTGTAGTTCACGGCAAGATCCAGAAAATAACTGTTCGCCACCCCGTCGTTGTTGCTATGGAACAGTTGGTTCTTGACGCTCAGCATCCAGCTGTTGGCCGGAAAGATATGCACGCTGAGAGCGTGTTCCCAGCTGTTCGTGTTGTTTCCAGACAGATCGGGTGAAGTCATATTGTGCTGTCGGGTGACATTCATATCTGACCTGCCCTCAACAGACAGTGCCCTTGCCGGACGCAAGGAAAAATGAAGCGCAACGGAAGTGACGCTCATCCGTGCCTCGTCCAGTTGGCCCGACACAAGCAGGCCGTAATCTGTCGTAAGGTGCGAAACACCCAGGGAGACAAGTGTCTTTGCCCACCCAAACGACTTGCTGACGCGCCCTGCCAGTCCTATAGACTGCGTGGCATGCTCCTTGTCGGTGGTCGTCGTTTTGTAAACATTGCCATTTATCGTGCTCTCATACAGGAAATTACCTGACGTGTGGTCGTATGTGGGCGACACATTGAAGAACAAGCCTAATACGGGATTGGAGTATTTGTAAGTGGCCGTGGCACGAAATGAATGTGTCACACTGGTCTTGCCCCGGTGGACTGTCTGTGTGCGATAGGTCGTGAAGACGGGAGTGTCATAGATGGCCAGTCCATCCAGTGGAGTGTTTGTGTAATTCACATTCGCCGAGAATGCGGAGACAGCGGATACCTTCCAGTTCCAATTGACAGAAGGGTCAATCCACAGATGGTTGTCGCTTGACTCATGATAGGACTGATGGGCATAGCTTAATTTGGATTTTACCTCCATCTGTTGCCTCCCGAAGGCAAACGACACGGAAGGCATCCAGTATGCGCGAAGCAAGTGGTAGGTGTTCGCCTGTCCGGCATCCTCGTCCATCGCCACGGCGATATGCTGGCGGTCATAGTCTATTCCCAGCTCATTGTTGAGGTAGTGTCGTCCTAATTGGTATTTATATAGGACAGAATTCTGGGTGGAGAAGTTTGACAAGTTGAGTTTTTCCATCATCCCGTTGATGGTGAGAAGCTGTTCTGGCAGATAATTGTAGGACCAATAACTGTCTACATGGTAGACGTTCCTCTTGGACGTGGTATGCGACAGCTGGAAGTCTTCGGTGAGGCTGCGTCTGCGCGGCTTCACCATCAGGTCTGTGCCTTGCCCGTTATACATCATTCGTCCAACGCTCTTGTTAAAGTCGACATACCCCTTCAAGCTATTGCGGATGAAACTCTTGGCACCATTGTACTGGTAATCGGCCTCAGCCTTCCATTCACTTCTCGTGTTGCGCACATCCTCATCCTCCACTATGACTGGCATGTCGGCAAGTGTGAGATAAGTGGAAACATTATAATCCTGCATTTCCGTCTTGTCCACCAAGCCGTTGCCCTGCAATCGTAACTCTGAATCCTTTCCCGTCTTCCACAACCAGTTGCCTGCAACAAGATGGCTGTGATTAAAGGTGTATCGTTCCTCGGAAAGGTCAGGCGTGTCCACCGACATCATGGAAAGGATGCCCGAGGCCGTGCCGGATCTTCCTTTGAACATGTCTGTAAGGTCAAACACCTCATTATCGAGGAGTTTGCCTGTGTCATTGTTCTTGTACATCATCAGTGCCTGGCGTTTCCTGCCGAAGCACATGCCCATCAACCGACAGTCGTACAGGAAATCCTTGCCATAGCCCAATCCGACATCTGCTGTTCCCGTCCAAACAGATTTGGCGTCATCCTTCAACACGAGATTAAGGGCAGCCTGATCGCTGAAGGAGACCCCACGCAATGACTTCACCGGTTGGTGGTTTTCAAGCACTTGCACACTCTTCACCTTGTCAGCGGAGATATTCTGGTTGGCCATACCGTACTGGGAGCCCATCAAGTCCGCCCCCTCAATGTAGAACTTGTTGATGGATTTACCTTGGTATTCAATCTTGCCGTCTGCCTTGACCTCAAGACCGGGCATCTTGGCTATCACGTCCGCAATGCTACGGTCTTGCCCTTGTTTGAACCCTGCCACACTGTAAGTAAGCGTGTCGCCCGCAGCCCTTATCCGCTGTGCCTTCACCTTCACTTCCTTCAGCAAGAAACTGCCTTCCTTGAGCGTGATGGTCACACCGTCCTTTAACGCAGAAATGGGGAGTAACTTCTTCTGATAACCCACGAAGTCAACTTTGATTTCGTGTGCTTGCCTTCCTTTGGGAATAGTCAACTGGAAACAACCACCTTCCTTTGCTATGGCATAAGCAACGACTTGCCCATCCTTGTCCGAGACAACGATGGTTGCACCAGGAACAGGATTTCCTTTTTCGTCCACAATCTTGCCGTTATAGGATTGTGCGGCAACGGTAAGATGCAAGAAAAGTGTTAACAGAAGAAAGCAATACTTCATTCCTTATCAAAGAATTGTTTCTTGGGCAGTTCTTGGTCAGAAATGTCATTGCCTTTGTCATCCGTGATGACAGCTGAGCCAGCAGCAGGGTCGTAGCCCCCTTGGCTCAACACACGACTGACTATTTGTTGTTGGCTCAGGCCGTTTGCTTCCGCCCGCATCTGAAGGTAGCGTTTGCGCGTGCATTTCTGGATATCCTTACTTAGGGTCTGCTAATTAAAATATAATTATTTGATATTCAATAAATTATATCGTAAA
>CAVKJH010000069.1:0-81130 GCA_963656755.1 bacterium | reverse complement strand
CTATCATCAGCCCCATTCCCAATCCATCGCCCCTGTAGGGGGCGCATATTTCAACTGCATGATGATTTGAATTATGCGCCCCCTACAGGGGCGATGGAAAAACGATGAACCGTAAAACCGTAGGGGTACGCTCGACTTTGTCGCTTGCGTCAGCAAGAACCCCTACACTATAATCTGTGCCCCCTACAGGGGCATGTGTTCAATACGAACCAGATTGCAAGAACCTAAATACCTTATATACAGTATATTCGTTCATGTTTCGTGTAATTTTTCGTACGCAAATAAAATTTGATTTTGAACACCCTACCGGAAGGAGCGCATTATACAGGACAGAAAGTGAACCCTGTCCTGTATAATGCGCAATGATGAACTGTTCCTGTAAAGGCGCATGTTTTAATCTCATAAGGCGTTGAATTATGCGAATACATTTGTATTTTCCCGGCCTTTACCGTTCCGTTGAACTTACGTTCCATAAATGACGATGAGGTTTTGGCATGACCTGCGGTCAAACCAAAACCTCATCGTTGTATATACGACAATCCGGTCGACTGCGCATGCCTCTGTAGACATGACGCAGGCGACCGGAGGTAAGGTATCTTTCTTGTCCTTGCCAACCGGCAAGGGCAAGAAAGGGAATTTACTTAGAAGGTTACACGCAGACCGAGCTGCATGTGCCAGCGGCTCGACACGTCGCTAATCGTAGGCTTCGCACCCGTGAACGAGTAGGTCGGTGTAGCAATCTGGGTAGTCTTGTCATAGGCCACCTTTGTTACAGACAGGATAGTGGTGCTCCAAGTGCTGCTGTAGGTAGTACCCCAGTCGTGGTTGAGCAGGTTGGCCACGTTCAGGATGTCGAACACCAGGCTGACCTTGCTGCCGCGCTCCTTCAGGTAGAAGAAATCCTGTGTGAAGTGGAAATCAACACGGTTCTCCCAAGGTGCCATGTTCGAGTTGCGCTTGGCGTACTGACCGCGGTGGTTCTTGGCATAAGCGTCGTTCTCGATCCACTGACCGTAAGCCTGACGATCCTCTTCTTTGGCGAAGTTCATCTTGGCCAGCTCGTCCGTGGTAGGAATGTAGAGCAGCGTGTTGCCCTTGGCATAGTCGCCGTTGAACGAAGCAGAAACGTTGTCACCCAGAACAATGCTATAACGGCTACCGCTGTTTCCGTTGTAGGTCAGACCCACATGAGTCTGCCAACGACCGTTGCCATAACGCTTGGAGTTGTAGTTGGCCTGAACCATGACGCGGTGAGGCACGTCGAACATAGAGTAAGACAGCTCTTTCTTGTTGGGATCCACGCAATAGTAGTTCTTCCAGTTGGAGTTGGCAACCGAAGATGTACCGTCGTTCACGCTGTAAGAGTGGCCGAAGGTATAGCTGGCCATCAGGTCGAGACCGAAATCGAAGCTCTTTTCGAACTTGGCGCTGAAGCTGTAGCTGTGACCGCGGTTGATGTTCGAAAGGTTGATGATAGAGTTACCACTCACACTCTGCTTATTGCCGGATGCGTCGATGTAAGAATCGTACTGGTTGGAGCTGTAGTAGGTAGTGGCCGACGACTCCACGCCGGGCACGGCATACACCTTACCGTTGGCCTGAAGGGCGAGGTTCTCGAACCACACGGCGTTGAGCGCACGCGAGTAAAGAGCTTCGAGGGTCATCTTCACGCCGCCGGGCAGATCCTGGTGCAATGCCAAGTTGGCACGGAAGGTCTGCGGGAAGCTGAAACGGTGGTCGATGGTTACATAGTTAGGCTTCACACCGCCCTTGGCGCCGAGGTCGGCAATCATCTCGTCGGCAGTCTTGTTGCCATAGGTACCGAAATCGGGGCACTGAGCGTCGGTGTTGCGGATATTCATACCCTTGATCTCAACACCGGTGTTGGCCCATGCATTCTCAATCCACACGAACGGAGCGCGGCCCGAGAAGATGCCTGCGCCACCACGGATAAGCGTGCTGCGCGACTCTGTGGGATACCAGCGGAAACCGACACGGGGAGAGGTCATGACCATTGAGGCGGGACGGCGGCCAACGATGGCGTTGTGCGATTTAGACCAGTATTCGGTCTGGTTGAACGCATCGTTATACGAAGGCTTGTTGAAATAGAGCGGGAAGTCGATACGCAGACCGTATGTGAGCTGGAAGCGGGTAGAAACGTCCCACTTGTCCTGAGCATACAGACCGAACATGCCGGCCTTGAACGGAGTGACCCAATGAGATGAGCCAGTAAGCGATTGGTCAGAATAGTTGAGGATGAAACCTGAGCTCGGAATGATGTTGGGGTTGTTGATGAACTCCTCAAGCTGTGTATAACCATAGGCATACTCACCATAGGCAGCCTGGTAGAAGCCGTTGCCCATGTTGTAGATCTCGTTGTGTGTACCGAGCGTGAAGGTGTGGTTACCTGAATAGATGGAGAAGTTATCCTCAATGGTCCAGATATCCTGGTCAAGTTTGTTCACACCCGACGAATATTCGGTTCCGAGGTTCACGCTGTAACCGTTGCCCGAGAAATAGAGTGTGGGACCCGAGTAGGGAGTCTCGCGGTGGTCGCGTACGAAGGTTACACCGGCGCGCAGCTCGTTGTAGTATTTCTGGCCGATGTGCGAGGTCAGCTCGGCTACAAACGAATGGGTGGTGTTCTTGTACTGGAAACCGGAATTGTTGAAATAGTAGGTGTACTGGCCTGACGAGTAGCTGTCGGCCGAAGAGATGTTGCCCTGGTAGCGGAACGTAAGGTGATTGTTGTTGTTGATGTTCCAGTCGAGCTTGCCAATCAGCGAGAGGGCGTCCTTGTCGATGTTGCGGGGACCGTAGCTTTCGCGGATGCCTGTAATCTTATAATAGGCATCGGCCAGCTTCTGAGCCATCTCGGTGGTCATGAAATAATCGTCGGAGCATCCGGCATAGTAAGAAGAGGGATATGAATTCTTCTTGTACTCTACAGAAGTGAAGAAGAACAGCTTATCCTTCACGATAGGACCACCGAGGGTGAAACCATAGGTATTGGTCTTTTCGTCGGTGAGCTTCTGTGTCTTCTTGTAGCGTTGGTTATAGCGTCCGTAGAGGTTCTCGTCTGTATAATAGGTGTAGGCCGTACCAGTCAGTTTGTTGGTACCGCTCTTGGTGATGGCGTTGATGGCACCGCCGGTAAATCCGCCCTGACGCACGTCGAAAGGCGAAACGGAGATCTGAATCTGGTCGATGGCATCCATTGAGATGGGGTTAGCTCCCGACTGTCCGCCGTTGGTTCCCGATGAAGTCAGGCCGAACACGTCGTTGCTGACCATACCGTCGATCTGGAACGAGTTGTAACGGTTGTTGGCACCGGCAATGGTGATACCGCCGCTCTTGTTGTTGTTGACCAGCGGAGAGAGCTTGGCCACGTCGTAGATGTTACGGTCGATGGTGGGAGCGTTCTCGATGGCCTGGTGCGAGAAGTTGGAACTTGCACCGTTACCGCCACGTCCGCCTTTGCTGACTACGACCACTTCGCCAAGCTCCTGTGCGTTTTCCTGCATCTTGACGTTGATAACCTGAGGTTCGCCGAGCTGAAGATTGATGTTCTTGCGGCAATCCTGCTTGTAGCCGATGTAATCGATGGTCACCGTGTACGGACCACCTACACGCATACCCTGAATGGTATAACGGCCGTCGTTGTTGGTAATCGCGTTGTAACGGGTGCCCGAAGGCTCGTGCACAGCCGTTACGGTAGCTCCGATGACGGGTCCGTCGTCTGCAACGACCTTACCGTTCAAGCTGGAGGTGGTTACCTGAGCCATGATTGCAAGCGAACTGACTAACATCATGACCAAAAGAAGACTAAATCTTTTAAGCATAAATAATTAATTAAAAGTGGTTTATTAATATGCGCGTTGCAAAGGTACGAATAAATATTTGTTAAAATGTTACAAAGTTGTTAAATATAGATGCAGCAAAGAGAATGTACTGTCATGGCGACAGGAAATGCCGGCCGGACAGGCTGTCAGTCTTTCGGCTTGAGCGATTCCACCTCCTGAAGCCACAACGCCGACGTGGCGTCGGACGGCATGCGCCAGTCGCCGCGCGGACTGAGGCTCACCGAACCCACCTTGGGACCGTCGGGCAGACAGGAACGCTTGAACTGCTGGTTGAAGAACCGGCGGCAGAACACTCCGAGCCAATGTATGATGGTCGCCTCGTCGTAATGGCCTGCCAGCGTATCGTTGCCGTTGCCTTCGCCGAAAGCTTTCATGGCCAGCAGATAGATTTTGCGGGGACTGAACCCGTGACGAAGGAAATGGTAGAGGAAAAAGTCGTGCAGCTCATAGGGTCCCACGAGGTCTTCGGTCTTCTGCTTGATCTGGCCGTTCTCGTCGGCAGGTATCAATTCGGGAGAGATGGGGGTATCGATGATATCGCGGAGCACCGACGCCGACGCGTCGTCGACTGTCTGCGCCACATAGCGCACAAGGTACTTGATGAGCGTCTTGGGCACCGACGCATTGACGCCGTACATGGACATGTGGTCGCCGTTGTAGGTGGCCCATCCCAGGGCCAACTCCGAGAGGTCGCCCGTACCGATGACCAAGCCGCCGATCTGGTTGCTGAGGTCCATGAGTATCTGGGTACGCTCGCGTGCCTGTCCGTTCTCATAGGTCACGTCGTGGACATTGATGTCGTGGCCGATGTCCTCAAAATGCTGGGTAACACTTTTGGCTATTCCGATCTCGCGCACGCTGACACCCAGATTGTGCATCAGGCTAAGCGCATTGTTGTAGGTACGATCGGTGGTGCCGAAGCCGGGCATGGTAACGCCGACGATACCCTTGCGGTCCATCTTCAGCTTGTCGAAGGTCTTCACGCAGACCAGCAGCGCCAACGTGGAGTCGAGTCCTCCGCTGATGCCTATCACCACGTTCTTGGCGCAGGTGTGGCGCAGCCGCTTGGCCAGACCCATGACCTGGATATTGAGTATCTCCTCGCACGCCTGTCGCATGCTCTCATCGGAAGGAATGAAAGGCAACGGGTCGACGTGACGTTCCAAAACAAAATCGCGCAACTGCGCAGGTTCGGCCTCGACAAAGCGAATATCCTCTCCGATCATGCGGCGTTGCGCGTTTACAAACGTGGTATTGTTACGGCGGTCGGCCCTAAGGCTTTCCACATCTATCTGGGCGTCAACCACTTGCCCGTCGAGCGAGAAGCGTTGGCCCTCGGCCAGTGTGCGGCCGTTCTCGTATATCAGTGCGTTGCCGCCGTAGACCACATCCTGCGTACTCTCGCCGAACCCGGCAGAGCTATAGACATAGGCGCTCATGGTGCGGGCACTCTGCTGGGCGAGCAAACTGACCAGATAGTCGTGCTTGCCGAGCAGCTCATCGGAGGCCGACAGGTTGAAGATAATGTCGGCGCCGGCCAGCGCCAAGTGGTTGCTGGGAGGCGTAGGAGCCCAAACATCCTCGCAAATCTCCACGCCGAAGACGGCCCCGTCGCCAGTACGGAAGAGCTGCGGGGCGGGCGTGACGGTCACCATGCGGCCCGCATAGCGGATGGTCATGTCGCGCAAGTCCTGCAACGAGGCGAACCACCGTTTCTCATAAAACTCATTGTAATTGGGCAAATAGGTCTTGGGAACAATACCCAGGATCTTGCCTTTCTGAAGCACGATGCCACAGTTGAGCAACAGTCCGCCCGCTACGACCGGCGCACCGACAATGCAGATAATGTCGAGCTGGCGGGTGAAATCGAGCAACGCCATGACGCAACGCTCGGCGGCATCGAGCAACAACTGCTCGCGGAAAAGGTCTTGGCAGGTATAGCCGGTGATGCACAACTCGGGAAACACAATAATTTCCACGCCACGTCCCTCAGCCTGGGCGATGATGGTCTCGATTTCCTTTGTGTTGAAGACACAATCGGCTACCTTCACGGAAGGCACTGCCGAGGCTACTTTGATAAATCCGTACTTCATCTTATCAACTCTTGCCCATTGATAAAAAACTATAATTTTCTGCAAAGTTAATCAATTATCCTTAAATTGTCAAGCGAAAAAAGCAAAATCAACGGGTTGGACACTTAAAAAAACGCTTATGCCACGGAAGGGCACCCCAAATCTCCCGGTGCTGCCCTTCTGTGGCACAAGCATTATTGAAAAACTATAAAAGCAGTTCTTGAAATTCGTGCAAGAAAAAGTTCAATGGTTGGCCGCATCCAAGATGATTTCGCCCAACGTGGGGTGAATGTGAACGATGTCGGCCAGCCGAGCCAATGTCACGTCGAAATTCATCAGCGCCGCAACCTCCTGCACCATCCATGCGGCGTCTTGCCCCAAAGCGTGGCAGCCTATCACCTTGCCGGCCTCGTCGCACACCAATTTCAACAGTCCGTCGGTGGCTTCGGTAACCTGCGCCCGGCCATTGGCCCGGTACACCGCCTTGTGCACGGCAGCGGCTATGCCCTGCTGTTTGCACTGGTCGTCGGTAAGACCGACCGAGGCCAGTTCGGGACGGGTAAAGACGGCAGCCGGGATAATGTTGAGGCGAATGTTGTCGCTCTCACCCAGAATATGGTTCACTGCACGATAGCCCTGGAAGGTGGCGGCATGGGCCAGCAGTTGCCGGCCGTTGACATCGCCGATGGCATAGATGTGGGGAACGGACGTCTGCATATCCGCATCGACCACGATGCCGCTTCTGCCCACCTCGACGTTGGCGTTTTCGAGACCGAGACCTTCCACATTGGCCTGACGGCCGGTGGCCACCAGTATGCAGTCGGCCTGAAGGGTTTCAGAGGTATCTTTCTTGATGTTCAGGAACGTCACCCGGTCGCCGTCGATCTGCTGCAGGGCACATCCCAAATGGAATTTCACCCCACCCTTCTCCATCGACTTGCGCAACCGGCGTGCCAGTTCGCCGTCCATGGTCGAAAGACATTCCTTCTGATATTCCACAATGGTTACCATGCTGCCGAACGCCCGGAACACCGACGCCATTTCCAACCCGATGACACCCGCACCGATAATACAAAGATGGTCGGGCAAACGGGTGAGGCCGAGAAGCGCTTCGGACGTAACAACACGGGGATTGGCGGCCAGTTCGTCGGGCGACAGTCCGGCCACCGGAGGCATCTTGGCACGCGAACCCGTGGCGATGATGATGTCTTTCGACGACACCGTCTCGCCGTTCACCTGTACGGTGGTAGGCGAAAGCAACGTGGCATGGCCCTGCAGGAAGGTAACGGCGGGATGGCGGAGCAAGGCCTCGACACCCGACCGTATTTCGGCCACCACTTTATCCTTGCGGCCTACAGCCTCAGCCAGAAGGCCGGCACCCTGCGACGGGTCGGCACACGCTTTGGCCGCATCGTGGATGAGCGACTTGGTGGGTATGCAGCCACAGTTGAGGCAAGTGCCGCCGGCATAGTGCTCCTCGATGACGACCACCTGCAATCCGCGTTTGGCCGCATAGGCAGCGGCCTGGTATCCGCCGGGCCCACTGCCGATGATGGTTAAGTCGGTTTGTATCATCTCTGTCGTATTAACAGGTCTCTGCGTAGGTAAGCACGGGCTGTTTGGCGGCAAGCACATCGTCTACCCGCTTGATGGGAGCATCGTGCGGAGCACTCTTCACGAGTTCGGGGTCGTTCTTGGCTTCCGCAGCTATCTGCCGCATCACGGCAATGAAACGGTCGATGGTTTCGAGGCTCTCGCTTTCGGTAGGCTCGATCATCATGGCCTCGTGGAAAAGCAAGGGGAAATAGATAGTGGGAGCATGGAATCCGAAATCGAGCAACCGTTTGGCCACATCCATGGTCGTCACGCCCGTAGACTTGTCGCACAAGCCGTTGAACACAAACTCGTGCTTGCTCAAGCCCTGGATGGGCAGTTCGTAGACATCCTTAAGCGATGCCTTGATGTAGCTGGCATTGAGGGTGGCCAGCCGTCCCACCTCTTTCAGGTGTTCGCGTCCGAGGCTGAGGATATAGGTCCATGCACGAAGCTCCACGAGGAAATTGCCGTGATAAGGGTTGACTGTGGGGAAGAAGGGCTCAAGACCCTTGCGGCATCCCACGGGACCGCTGCCCGGTCCTCCACCGCCATGGGGCGTGGAGAAGGTCTTGTGAAGGTTCAGGTGTATCACGTCGAAGCCCATGTCGCCGGGGCGGCACACGCCCAAGAGCGGGTTGAAGTTGGCTCCGTCGTAGTACATCAGTCCGCCGCAGCGGTGCACCATCTCCACGATTCGGGTAATGTCGTGCTCGAAAATGCCCAGCGTATTGGGGTTGGTCATCATCATGGCGGCAACGGTGTCGTCAAGTTTTGTGGCCAAGTCGTCCACATCGACGGTTCCGTCGGGCTTGCTCTTCACCTCCACCACGTCCAGGCCGCACACCGCAGCCGAAGCCGGGTTGGTGCCGTGTGCCGAGTCGGGCACAAGCACCTTGGTGCGCTTGCTGTCGCCACGGCTCTCGTGATAGCCGCGGATAATCATCAAGCCGGTAAGCTCGCCGTGGGCACCGGCACAGGGCTTGAGGGTAAAGTCGGCCATGCCAGTTATCTCGCACAGCATAGCGGTGAGCTGTTTCACGACCTCCTCCGCACCCTGCACGGTAGAGGCCGGCTGCAAGGGGTGCAGGTTGATGAAGTCGGGGTGGTTGGCCGCCTCCTCGTTGATCTTGGGATTGTACTTCATGGTACAGGATCCCAAGGGATAGAAGCCGTTGTCTACGCCGAAATTGTTGCCGCTATGATTGGTGTAGTGTCTTACCACCGTCATCTCGTCACATTCGGGCAATGCCGCATCGGTTGTTCTGCGCGCGGCCTGCGGCAGTTCATGGTGCGGGAACGGATTGTGCGGAAGGCTGTAGCCTACTCTGCCAGGACGGCTCAGTTCGAAGATGAGACGCCCGTATAATTTGTTGTTCATGAATTGCAGGATTTAATGGGTGATTGTGATTATGGCACCAGGGCCACCAACTGGTCGATCTCCTCTTTGCTGCGCTGTTCGGTAACGGCCAACATAACCGTATCGTTGTCGATGGCAACACCACCCATGAAACCATTGGCAATCCATTTTTCCTGCAGCGAAGCGAGGTCGCCGTCATAGCGCACACAGAACTCGTTGAGGTATTCCTTGCCGGGGAAGGCATCGCTGAAATGGCCGGTAGCCAGTAGCTGGTCGTGCAGATAGTGGGCACCGTCGCATCCCAGCTGTGCGGCCTCCTTCAGTCCGCGGTTGCCCATAAGCGCCATATAGATCGTTACCCACAAGGCCATCAGGCTCTCGTTGGAGCAGATGTTGGATGTGGCACGCTGGCGGCGGATGTGCTGTTCGCGGGCCTGCAGCGTCAGCACGAAAGCGCGCTTGCCGTCGTGGTCGACGGTTTGTCCCACGATACGTCCGGGCATCTTGCGCATGAGCTTTTCGGTGGTGCACATATAGCCGATGTAGGGTCCGCCCCACGACATGGGAATGCCGAGGCTCTGGCCTTCGCCGACGGCGATGTCGGCTCCCCACTCGCCCGGGCTCTTGAGCAATGCCAAGTCGGCCGCGATGCTGTTGACGGCAAAGAGAGCCTTGGCCTTGTGGCAACTGTCGGCCACACCCGTGTAGTCCTCTATCACACCGTAGCGGTTGGGCTGCTGAACGATAAGCCCGGCCACGCCGCCCTGTGCCAGCGTTTCGTCGAGCCGGGAGAAATCGGTAGCGCCGTCGGTGGCCGGCAGCGTCACAATCTCTATCCCGTGGAAATGGGCATAGGTCTTCACCACCTCCTGCACCTTCGTGTCGACGGCATCGCTGACGATAACCTTGTCGGTCTTCTTGGTGGCCGCCACAGCCATGAGCGCCGCTTCGGCCGTAGCCGTGGCACCGTCGTACATCGACGCATTGGACACCTGCATGCCGGTAAGGCGTGCCATCATGGTCTGATACTCGAAGATGTAGTGCAGCGTACCTTGCGATATTTCGGCCTGGTAGGGGGTGTAGCTGGTAAGGTATTCGGCCCGCTCCACAATCTGCGGTATGATGGCGGGCGTATAGTGGTCGTAAACGCCGGCCCCTGCAAAGCACACCAGCTGCCGGTTGAGCTTGCCGAGCTTTTCGAGCTTCTTGCGTATCTCGATTTCGCTGTGCGAGGACGGCAAGTCGTAGTCTTTCAGGCGCACACTTTCGGGCACGTCCTTGTAGAGGTCGTCGACCGTCTCTATGCCGATGACATCGAGCATGCGCTTGATGTCATCGGGTGTTTGTGGGAAATAGGGATGCATCTACTGGTTGTTTGAGTTGTAAGTAGCCTCGTCCATAAGGTTTTCCAGTTCCGACGGGTCGGAGATTTTCACCTTTACGATCCAGTTGCCGTTGGCGTCCTGGTTGATGAGCTCGGGAGCGTCCTCCAGGGCCTCGTTCACCTCGACCACCGTTCCGCTGACGGGTGCCATCAGGTCGCTTGCGGCCTTCACGCTTTCGACGGCTCCGAAGACCTCGCCGGCCTCCATCTCGTCGTCCACATCGGGCATGTCAACGTAGACAATGTTTCCCAACTGTTTCTGGGCGTAGTCGGTAATGCCCACGTATCCGAATTCTCCCTCTACACGAACATACTCGTGTGTCTCGCTAAAATATGTCATAATGCTTATGGTTTGGTGTTCTTTGTGAAATGGTTTTTGTCCCGTGTTACCGGTACAACGGCCTTGCGTAACAGGGGCGGTTGCGAAAGGTATGCTATGGCGTTGCGATAGGATAGCTATCGCAACGCGAAAAGATAGCTATGGCAACGCGAAAAGATAGCTATGGCGATGCGAAAGGTATGCTATCGCAAATGGGGTTGCCGGAGCCGCTCCGAAACCAGACTGTACCACGGCATCCAGCCGCCCGGCGTCCATGCGCAGAAGCCGGGACACGCACCGTGCGGCGGCGATGCAACGGCCGTTGCCGGGCTGACGGTGCACGTCCTGCCTGCGCCGGGGTTATTTGTGATAATGCTTATCGTAGAAGCTCTTCTTGACGACTGTGGCCGGGAAGGTCTTCTTGCGGATCTGCACCTCCACTCGGTCGCCGAGCTTCAGCGATGCGTCGACCAAGGCCACTGCACAGCTTTTCTCCACCGATATCAGGCGGTAGCCGGTGGTGACCTCGCCTACCTCCACGCCGTCTTTAAGCACCTTGTAGCCATGGCGCGGCACTGCGCGGTCGTCGAGCTCGAGGCCCCTGAGCCGCCGGGCCACGCCCTCGGTCTTCTGCTTCAGCAATGCCTCCTTTCCGATAAACTCGGGCTTGTCGAACTTGCAGAACATGCTGAGACCTGCCATCACGGGCGAGATGTCCTGCGAGAGCTCGTCGCCGTAGAGCGGCAGTCCCACCTCGAAGCGCAGCGTGTCGCGGCAACCCAAGCCACAGGGCTTGCAGCGGCCGCTGGCCATGAGCTTGTCCCACTGGGCTACAATGTAGGCGTGGCTGCCGTAAATCTCGAAACCGTCCTCGCCGGTGTAGCCCGTGCGGCTCACGATGATCTGCTCGCCGGGCACGTCGAGCGTCTTGGCCGTGTAGAAGGTCATCTCGCTGCAGGGCAACTGCAGCACTTCCTCCACCACGCCGACAGCCTCGGGGCCCTGCACGGCCAGCTGACCGTAACGGTCGGAGCAGTGGTCGATGTCTACCTTGTAGCCTTCGGCGGCCGACCGTATCCACGCTACGTCCTTGTCGATGTTTGCCGCATTGATAACAATGAAAAACTGTTGCTCGCCCATCTTGTAAACCAGCAGGTCATCGACCGTGCCGCCGTCGGGGTTGCACATCATGCCGTAGTACACTTTGCCCAAAGGAGCTGCGGTGATGTCGTTGGTAAAGATGTGGTTGACATACCGTTCGGCATCTTCGCCCGACACGAACACCTCTCCCATGTGCGAAACGTCGAACACGCCGCAATGTTGGCGTACGGCATTGTGTTCGTCAATGATAGACGAGTACTGGATGGGCATGTCGAAACCTCCGAAAGGCTGCATGAGAGCGCCCATATCTACGTGGCGTTCGTAAAGGCATGTTCGTTTGTTCATATGTTTTGGCTTATTGAATGTTCATGTGGGGCCGTTGCCGGCCGGTTGTGCATCGGAAATCTGCGCGGCGCATTTCCCGTAGATGAATTGCGGGTCAAGGTATTCCCTTTCGAGCAGCCTGATGGCTTCGAAGTCGTCGTGCGAAAGGGTCAGCGATGAAGAACAGAGGGTGGCACGCAAACGGGCCTTTACGTCGTCGAGCGACAGGGGGGTGAAATCCTTGAGCAGCGTGATGCGCTGGCGAACGCTCTGCACCCCGTTGCGGCTGAGCTTTTGTCTGCTGGGCGTAATGGCATGGGTCATGTGGTCCATATTGGTATCGTAGAGCAGCGTGCCGTGCGCCACGACGCGGTCGGGCAGCCGCAGAATGGCGTTGCCCGATATCTTTTGCCCGTTCAGCATGATGTCGTTGTGGTCGTTGCGCTCGGCCGGAATGCCTATCTGGTTGAGCGCCCGGGTAAGCATGCCCATATAACGGGAAAAACAGTCGGCCACGCTCTCTTCGCCGGTAATGTACGAGAGCATGACGTTGCCCATGTCGGCGTACACGCATCCGCCGCCGCTTTTCCTCCTGTAAAACGCAATCCGGTGCGATTGGCAATAGTCGACATTCACCTCGTCGGCCACCACCTGGTTGCGGCCGAAGATGACCGTCGGTTCCACCTGCCACATAAAGAAGCAGTCGTCGCCCTTGTAGACCTTGCGGGCCACATACTCCTCCATGGCCAGATAAAACGGAAGGCGCATGGTACCTGGTGTGTCGATGTCGATATATGTCATTCGTACCGTTTCGTAATACGTTTAACTATACTGCAAAAATACACATTATATATTACACTCCAAATTTTTTCCGCATAAAAAAACATGGCAATGCCACTTTTTTCAAGTTGGCATTGCCATGTCGGTAAAGGGAGCCGCAGCACCGCCGACAAGCTCCGCAGCTGCGGGCCACCAAGCGGGCGGCAAGCAGCTGCACGCGGAACGGACGGTCAGTCTTTGTTTTTCAGTTTCTCCACATAGGCATCGATGGCGGCAACGGCTGTGATGTTGACCACATCCTGCACGCTGGCCTCGAAGTCGGTGAAGTGGATAGACTTGTTCAGTCCCATCTGTATCGGGCCGATGACCTCCACGTCGGGGTCGAGTGCCTTGAGCAACATATAGCAGCTGTTGGCCGAACTCATGTTGGGGAACACCAGCGTGTTCACGTCCTTGCCCTTGAGCCGCGTGAAGGGATACTTGTCGTCGCGCAGCTCTTTGTTCATCGCGAAGTTCACCTGCATCTCTCCGTCGACCGCCAGGTCGGGGTATTCTTTCTGCAGCCGCTCCACAGCCTGGTGCACGGTGACGGGCGATCCCACCTCGTCGGTGCCGAAATTGGAGTAGCTGATCATGGCCATCACCGGCTCGTCGTTGAAGAACTTGACGGAATGGGCGGCCAGGCGGGCCACGTCGTAGAGCACGCTCTCGTTGGGGTGACGGTTGATGAGCGTGTCGGCGATATAGTATATGCCCTTCTTCGTGTTGAGGATGTGCATCGCGCCAAACGTGTTGTACTGCGGATTGATGCCTATCACCTCCTTGGCCACCTTGATGGTATTGCTGTATTTGGTGTAGAGGCCGGTCACGAAAGCGTCGGCATCGCCCTGCTCCACCATCGACATTCCGAAATAGTTGCGCTCGTACATCTTGTCGTATGCTTCCTCGAAGGTGTATCCCTGCCGGGCGCGCTTCTCGGCAAGATGCTTGGCGTAGGTGGCACGGCGGCCCTGCTCCTTGTCGGCACGCATGTCCACGATTTCCACGCCCGTAAGGTCGAGCTTCAACCGGTTGGCCATGCGGGTCAGGCGGTCGGGGTTACCCAAGAGTATCGGCGAGCAGATGCCTTCCTGACGTGCCTGCACGGCGGCCTTCATCATGGTGGGGTGGCCGCCCTCGGCAAACACCACGCGCTGCGGGTGCATGGCTGCCGTGGCGTGCAGCGTACGGGTGAACTTGGTTTCCTGTCCCAACATCACGCGCAGCTTCTCAGTGTAGGCATCCCAGTCGGTGATGGGCGTGCGTGCCACACCGCTTTCCATGGCTGCCTTGGCCACAGCGGCCGACACCTCCGTGATGAGCCGCGGGTCGACGGGTTTCGGTATGAAGTACTTCGGACCGAACTGCAGGTCGCTGACGTGATACACCTGGTTGACGATTTCGGGCACCGGCATCTTGGCCAGTTTGGCAATGGCCTTCACGGCTGCCAGCTTCATTTCCTCGTTGATGGCACGGGCGTGCACATCGAGGGCACCGCGGAAAATATAGGGGAAACCGATGACGTTGTTGATCTGGTTGGGATAGTCGGACCGTCCGGTCGACATCAGCACGTCGGGGCGTGCGGCCATGGCATCCTCGTAGGATATCTCGGGGACGGGGTTGGCAAGCGCGAACACGATGGGGTGGTCGGCCATCGAGCGCACCATATCCTGCGTGAGCACATTGCCCTTCGACAGTCCGACAAACACGTCAACGCCCTTCACGGCCTCCTCCAGCGTGTGTATGTCGGTGCGGTCGGTGGCAAATTCGGCTTTCTGCTCGTTCACATTCTCACGGCCCTTGTAGATGACGCCGCGCGAGTCGAGCATCACGATGTTCTCGTGCTTGGCACCAAGCGAACAGTAGAGCTTCGTGCAGCTGATGGCAGCCGCACCTGCACCGTTCACCACAATCTTGGCCTCCTCGATCTTCTTGCCGGCCACTTCGAGCGCATTGAGCAGTCCGGCTGCCGAGATGATGGCGGTGCCGTGCTGGTCGTCGTGCATCACGGGGATGTCGAGCGTCTTTTTCAGGCGGTTCTCGATATAGAAACATTCGGGAGCCTTGATGTCTTCGAGGTTGATGCCGCCGAAGGTGGGCGCGATTTTCTCTATGGCCTCGCAGAACTTCACGGGGTCTTTCTCGTCGACCTCGATGTCGAACACGTCGATGCCGCCGTAAATCTTGAACAGCAGCCCCTTGCCTTCCATCACGGGCTTTCCGCTCATGGCGCCGATGTCGCCGAGGCCCAGCACGGCCGTGCCGTTGGAGATGACGGCCACAAGGTTGCCCTTGTCGGTATATTTGTAAACGTCGTCGGGTTTATTCTGGATTTCCAGGCAGGGGAACGCCACGCCCGGAGAATAGGCCAAGCTCAAGTCGGTTTGCGTACGGTATGGTTTGGTGGGCTTCACTTCGATTTTGCCCGGCCTTTCGTTGGAATGATATTCCAGCGCGGCTTCTTTAGTGATTTTTACCATATTAGTTTATTATAGCTTTTATCAAGTTGTTTGTTTCGCAAAAAGGTGCGCCACGAAAGCGGAAAAGCCACGGAACCTGCGACTTTCCGCAATCGTTTTATTTGCTGCAAAGATAATAAAAAACCAAATAACGAAATCAGGTTTTCACGATTTTTAGTAACTTTGCACAAGATAGGCCACGGGGCGGCATCCGTAGAAAAACTGCTGCCCGTGCGCCGTCTTTGTACAAGCCGCGCCACGACGGCAATCATTCGACTACATCACCAACAGTTACTGACACATGAACAACCCCAGCTGTACACCCGATTACCGCGAAGCGCTTCGCAAACAGATACTGGACCTTGCTACCGTCAAGTTCACCACCATTGGTGTCAAGTCGGTGAAGATGGACGACATTGCCCGCGAACTGAAGATTTCCAAGCGCACACTGTACGAGATTTACGAGAACAAGGAACAGCTGCTTCTGGAGAGCGTGGAGCGCAACATCCGCGAGTTCAACGCCAAGATGGAACTGTTTTGCAACGAAGGCAACCGGCAGGTCATAGACATCATTCTCAAGTTCTACCGCCTGCAAATGGAAAGTCTGCGCGACCTGAACCCGGTCTATTACGAGGACCTGCACAAATATCCGCGTGTGGTGGCTTTCATAGAGGGCATGAAGGGCGACCATCATGCGCACAGCAAAGACTTCTTCAAGCGCGGCGTAGAGGAAGGTTTCTTCCGCGGAGATTTCAACTACGAACTGATCAGCCAGCTGGGCGACAGCATGATGCAGAAAGTGATGGAGGACAAGCTCTACAAGCAATACGGACTGCAGTACATCCTGCGCAACGTCATCATGCTGTTCATACGCGGCCTGTGCACCAGCAAAGGCATCGCCGAACTCGACCGGCAGCTGGAACGTATCTCGTAACCGCGCGCTGCGGCCGACCGCCTTGGCCGCATAACGGGAAGGACAAATACAGCAAACCCCGCAAGACAGGACAACAAGACAACCTGTTTTACGGGGTTTGGCATGTATGTGATGAAAGAATGACAGTTGCTATTGGGTGTAGAGGAAACGCTTGATGGAACGTTTGGGGGTCTTTTCAAACTCCTCTTCGTGCAGGCGGATGGCCGACAGATGACAGTAGTTGGGCAGCACGGTGTTGATTTGCTTGCGGTTCTCTTCCATGATGTTTTCCAGGTCGGAGTTGTTGAAGCCCATCTGCTTAGCCTCGTCAAAGTCGGGATAAACCAGTCCCACGAGCTTGTCACCTTCTTGTATGACCACGCTTTCGTTGACCAATGTCATGGAGTTGAGCTTGTCCTCTATCTCCTCGGGATAGATGTTCTGTCCGTTCGAACCGAGCAGCATGTTCTTCGAACGGCCCTTGATGAACACGTTGCCGTCGGCATCTACCAGTCCGAGGTCGCCG
Organism: bacterium; assembly: GCA_963656755.1. Classification (GTDB taxonomy): domain Bacteria; phylum Bacteroidota; class Bacteroidia; order Bacteroidales; family Bacteroidaceae; genus Prevotella. The sequence goes on along the minus strand of CAVKJH010000069.1, from coordinate 64,397 downwards.
GTATGGAACCATCCGTCCTCGTCGATCGACGCACGCGTGGCCTCCTCGTTCTTGTAGTAACCGAGCATCACGTTGGGGCCCTTGCACAGTATCTCGCCCGGCACGTTGAGCGGGTCGACACTGTCTATGCGCACCTGCATGTGCAGGGCGGCCTTTCCGCACGAACCGGGCACGAAATCGCGGTGGTCGGCATAGCAGATGATGGGGGCACACTCGGTAGCTCCATATCCCACGGTGTAGCGGAAATGTATCTGGTGCAGGAACGCTTCCACCTCCTGGTTGAAGGCTGCCCCGCCAACGATGACCTCGTAGAAATTGCCGCCGAAGGCTTTGGTCACCTGGGCGCAGATCTTCTCGTACACCTTCTTGTTGATGCCCGGCATCTTCATCAGCAGGCGCATCTTGGGATCCTGTATCTTCGGGAACACCTTTTTCTTGATGATCTTCTCGATGATAAGCGGTACGGAAATAATGACGCAGGGCTTCACCTCGGCAAAAGCGGCGGCGATGATGGCCGGCGAAGGGATGCGCGTAAGGAAGAACACATGGCAACCCTTGATGAACTCGTACATGAACTCGAACGCCATGCCGTACATGTGAGCCATCGGAAGGATAGAAATGACGTTGTCGCCCGACTTGATGTGCGTGCCCAGCACATGCTCGGCAAAGTCGGCATTGCTCCACAAGGCACGGTAGGGCAGCATCACGCCCTTCGAGAAACCGGTCGTGCCGCTGGTATAGTTGATGAGTGCCAGCTCGTCGGGGCTTTGCTCCCTGTAATAGCTGATGTGCTCTTTTCTGAAATATTTGGGATATTTGCGTCCGAACATTTCGTTGAGATGTTCGCGCGCATAGGTCAGCTTGTCGGTACGCGAGAGCACGAGCGAATAGTCGGGTATATAAATCACGCCTTCCAAGTTGGGCATCTTCGTGGTGTCTACCTGTGTGGCCACCACATCGCCCACAAAGAGCAACTTGGCGTCGGAGTGGTTCACGATGTTGTGTATCTGGTCGGCCGTAAACTCGTGCAGGATGGGCACCGCCACAGCGCCGTATGTCAGCACCGCCAGGAAGGCACAGGCCCATGCCGAACTGTTGCGTCCGCAGAGTGCCACCTTGTCGCCGCGCTGCACGCCCGAGCTTTCGAACATGATGTGCAGTTTGGCAATCTTGCGTGCCACGTCGTGGTATTGCAGAGCCACGCCCTTGTAGTCGGTCAGTGCATCCTGGTCCCAGTGGTCGATGATGCTTTTTTCTATAAGCTCGTTATAGCTTGGTATTTTTTCCATGATCTTGTTCTTTGTTGTTATGCTTCCTTATATAGGTAACGTTTGATGGATTTCTTGGCTGTCTTCTCGAACTCCTTCGACTGGAGCCTTATCTCGCTGATCTTGCAGAAGCTGGGCAACTGGGTGTTGAGCTCCCGGCGGTTCTGTTCCATAATGTTTTTGAGGTCGTCCTCGGTAAAGCCCAGCGCTTCGGCCTCGTGCATGTCGGGATGCACCAGTCCGACGAGCTTCTCGCCTTTCTGTATGATAAGGCTCTCGTTGACCATAGCCATGGAGTTGAGCTTGTCTTCAATCTCTTCGGGATAGACGTTCTGTCCGTTCGATCCGAGCAGCATGTTCTTGATGCGCCCGAGGATGAACACATGGCCGTCGGCCGACATCTTGGCCAGGTCGCCGGTATGGAACCATCCGTCCTCGTCGAGCACGGCCTTGGTAGCCTGTTCGTTCTTGTAATAGCCGGTCATCACGTTCATACCTCGCGTGACAATTTCGCCCGCCACATTTTGTGGGTCGCTGCTGGCGATCTTCACCTCCATGCGCTTCACCGGCATGCCGCACGACCCGCCCACGAAGTCGCTATGGTCGGTATAGGTGATGAGCGGCGCAGTCTCGGTGGTACCGTATACCATGGTGATGGGAAAATGTATATCTGTGAGGAAGGTCTCTACCTCGCGGTTCAGGCCTGCACCTCCCACAATCACCTCGTAGGCGTTTCCGCCGAACACCTCCATGACCGTTTTCAGCAGGTGGTCTTTCACCTTCTTGCTGATGCCGGGCATCTTCATGAGCAGCTTCACGCGGTTGTTGTTGATTATGGGGAACACCTTCTTCCTTACGAGCTTTTCCACGACCAGCGGCACCGAGGCGATGATGTCGGGGTGAATGTCGGTGAAGGCGGCCTGGATGATGGTGGGGCTGGGCAGCCGGGTGAGGAAGAACAGGTGGTTGCCCAAGACCAGCTGTATGAGGAACTCGCATACCAGACCATACATATGGGCCATGGGCAGGATGGCAAGCACACGGGCATTGGCACGCAGCCGGCTGCTGAACTCGCCCTGCAGAAAGTCAACATTGCTCCACACGGCCCTATAGGGCACCATGACACCCTTTGAGAAACCGGTCGTGCCACTGGTATAGTTGATCATGATCAACTCTTCGGGCTGGTCTTCGTGGTAGGCAATGTGCTCCTTCCTGAAATATTTGGGGTATTTCTGCCCGAACATCTCGTTGAGGTGTTCGCGCGCATAGGTCAACTTTTCAGAACGGCTTTCCACCAGCGAGTAGTCGGGAAGATAGACCACGCCTTCCAGATTGGGCATCATGTCATAGTTGAGCGTGGTGCTGACCACATCGCCCACGAAAAGCATCCGGGCTTCCGAATGGTTCACTACGTTGTGTACCTGCTCGCTGCTGAACTCGTGCTGGATGGGCACAACGATGGCTCCGTAGGTAACGACGGCCAAGAAGGCGCACGCCCAAGCCGAGCTGTTGCGTCCGCAGAGTGCTATCTTGTCGCCCTTGCGTATGCCCGAGCTTTCAAACAGGATATGGAGTTTTTCTATCTTGCGGGCCACGTCGTGGTATTGGAGGGTAGTGCCCTTGTAATCGGTCAGGGCGTCTTTCTCCCAATTTTTGACGATGGCCTGTTCTATCAGCTTATTGAAACTGGATGCTTTGTCCATTGCACAAAATCAAATTTTGTGTGCAAAGGTACAATCAATCATGCACATATCCAAAAATTATGTGCATGATTTTAAGAAAATGTTTCGGCCGGCCGCACGCTGCAAGGAGCATACGGCCGGCCGAAACGACGGAAGGGAGCATGCGGCGCATCACTCGTAGCGCATGCTCTTGGCCGGATGGATATGCGAAATGAGATAGCTGGGGCCCACCAGCACCAGCAGACTGACGAGCAGTGTGGCCACATTGAGCACCACGATTGCCGGCACATTGATTTCGACCGGCACAGTGCTTACATAATAGGTGGCCGGATTGAGCTTCACCGCGCCCGTCCATTGCTGCAGCAGTGCGGCGCCCACGCCTATCAGGTTGCCGATGACGAGCGCACGTCCGATGATGAAAGCGGCAAACCACAGAAAGGTGTGGCGTATCACCCTGTTGCGTGCGCCCAAAGCCTTGAGCACCCCGATCATCGTGGTACGCTCGAGGATAATGATGAGCAACCCCGAGATCATGGTCACGCCGGCCACGGCCACCATCAGCACCAGGATAATCCAGACGTTCATGTCGAGCAGGTCGAGCCACGAGAAAATCTGCGGGTTGATGTCGCGTATGGTCTGCGACGAGAACGTCTCGCCGTTGCGGTCCTGCGTGCGGTTCACCTTGTCGACAAACCGGCCCTCCACTTCGTCCAGCCGGTTGAAGTCGGTCACCGACACGGCCGCCCCGGTCACCTGCCCGTCCTGCCAGCCATTGAGCCTGACGGTGGTATAAAGGTCGGTAAAGCACATCACCTCATCGTATTGCGAGAGGTTGGTCTCATAGACTCCCTGTATGGTAAACCGGCGCATGCGCACCCCGTTGTCGTCAATGAAATAGGCGAAGATGCGGTTGCCTGCACCCACCTTCAGTTTGTCGGCTATGGTGCGCGATACAAGGATGTTGTTGCCCGCATGGCTGTCGGAGAAGTGAGGCATGGTGCCCTCCACGAGGTGCTGACTAATAAATAAGGTATCGTACTCCTGTGCCACACCCTCGAACATGACACCAAGAAAATCGCTGTCGGTCTTGAGTATGCCCTGTTTGTAGGCATACCGCTCCACATGTTTCACGCCCTCGATGGAGCGCAGCACCGACATCACGGAGTCGTCCACCACGATGGGATGCTGTTCGGGCGACATCTGGGTCATGAAATTGGCCACCTGTATGTGCGAGCCGAATCCCACCACCTTGTCGCGGATGGTGTGCTTGAAGCCCAACACCACAAACACGGCCAGCAACATCACGGCCAACCCGATGGCCACACCAGCTGTGGCAATCGTTATGGCAGGGCGCGACACGCGGCGCCTTCGGTCCTGCCCGCCGTATATCTTGCGGGCTATAAAGAGAGGAAGGTTCATTTGCGTCCGGGATAGGCTTCCAAAGCTTTTCTGAGTACGAGCAGGGCGCGCTCCAAATCCTCCTTCTTCAGCACATAGGCTATGCGCACCTGGTCGATGCCGGCACCGGGCGTAGTGTAGAAACCGGCAGCCGGAGCCATCATGACCGTCTCGCCTTCATAGTTGAAGTCTTCGAGACACCAGCGGCAGAACTCCTCCGAGTCGTCGACCGGCAACTGGGCCACAGTGTAGAAAGCACCCATGGGTATGGGCGAGTAGACGCCGGGTATGCGGTTCAGTCCGTCGATGAGACACTTGCGGCGCTCCACGTATTCGTCGTAGATGTCGCGGTAATAGTCTTCGGGAGCATCGAGCGACGCTTCGGCCACAATCTGTCCGATGAGCGGCGGCGAGAGGCGTGCCTGGCAGAACTTCATGACGGCCTTGCGCACCTCCACGTTCTTGGTGATGAGCGCGCCGATGCGTATGCCGCACTCCGAGTAGCGTTTCGACACCGAGTCGATGAGTATCACGTTGTCCTCGATGCCCTTCAGGTGCATGGCACTGATATAGGGCGACCCCGTGTAGATGTACTCGCGGTACACCTCGTCGGAGAAGAGGTACAGGTCGTGCTCCTTCACCATGTCGCGTATCTGGTTCATCTCGCGGCGCGTATAGAGATAGCCGGTGGGGTTGTTGGGGTTGCAGATGAGTATGCCGCGCGTGCGTGCGTTGATCAGCTCGTTGAACTTCTCGACCTTCGGCAGTGCGAACCCTTCCTCGATGGATGTGGCGATGGTGCGTATCTTGGCGCCCGCCGACACGGCAAAGGCCATATAGTTGGCATAGGCCGGCTCGGGCACGATGATTTCGTCGCCGGGGTTGAGACAGCTCATGAAGGCGAACAGCACAGCCTCCGAACCGCCCGAGGTGATGATGATGTCGTCGGGAGTTACACGGATGTCGTACTTGGCATAGAAGTCCACCAGTTTCTTGCGGTAGCTCAGGTTGCCCTGCGACGGGCTATACTCCAGCAGTTCGCGGTCGATGTGCTTCAGGGCATCGAGGCCGCACTGCGGCGTAGGCAGGTCGGGCTGGCCTATGTTGAGCTGATAGACCTTTATGCCCCGCTCTTTGGCAGCAGCTGCCAGCGGTGCGAGCTTTCTGATAGGCGACTCGGGCATTTCCAAGCCGCGCACTGATATTTCGGGCATATCGTTTCCTTTCTTTGTTGCCCACCGTGGCGGGACACATTCTTTTGCAAAATTAAACTTTTATATTGATATCTGCAAATGAAACGTTCCACATTTCTTGTTTTTGTATCCGCACAGTTTGAGTTTTCCGCCGCCCCGTGCATGGGTGGGGGCGACGGCCCGGCAGGCAGTGCGTAACCGAAGACCGCACGAGGTTTGAACACATGTTACGGATTTTCCATACAATCCGTGCCCCACGGGGGACGGCACCTTTTGCCGAGAAGGCGGCGGCGATATGCGGCGACGCGAAGACTTCCGTTGCCCACACAAGCTGCAAAAGCCTTGTAATGTGCATGTTTTGCGATTTTCCGAAAGTCGAATGATGAAAAACGAAAGGCACCGGCCGCAAAACCGAATAACTTTGCCGGCGTAAACAACAACCTAAAACTATTACTTATGACATTATTAATGATAGTAGAGCTACTTGTGGTATTGGTAGCATTATGGATTGGCGCCCGCTACGGTTCGCTTGCCCTCGGTGCAATCTCGGGAATAGGGCTTGCCATACTCGTGTTCGGTTTCCAGCTCAAGCCGGGCACCCCGCCCACCGATGTCATCTATATCATCATAGCCGCCGTGACCTGCGCCGGAATGTTGCAGGCTTCGGGCGGAATGGACTGGATGATACAGATTGCCGAGCGCATACTGCGCCGCCACCCCGAGCGCATCACCATCCTTGCGCCGTTCACCACATTCATCCTCACCGTGCTCGTGGGCACAGGCCATGTGGTCTACACGCTCATGCCCATCATCTGCGACATCGCGCTGAAGAAGGGCATACGCCCGGAGCGCCCGTGCGGCATAGCCAGCATAGCCTCGCAGATAGGCATAACGTGCTCGCCGATAGCCGCCGCTGTCGTGGCATTCTCCACCATAAGCATCGACAACGGCTTCCATGTGAGCAACGTGCAGATTATCCTCGTCACGATACCGGCCTGCATCGTCGGCATACTGTTTGCCGTGGCAGCCAGCTGGCACCGCGGCCTTGACCTCGACAAAGACCCACAGTTTCTCGCCAAGCTCAAAGACCCGGCACAGCGCGAATACATATACGGCAGCACCGCTACCACGCTCGACAAGAAAATCGCACCCGAGAGCAAGCGGGCCGTCTACATTTTCCTCGCCGCACTGGTGGTGATTGTCGTCATTTCGGTGGCAAGCATGATGGGATGCAACCTCCTGCCCACCTACAAGAGTGTGCAGGTGGTGGCCGGCGCCCCGGAGACCATCACCCTTGCCAACGGCGTGACGGAGACGGCTAAACAGCTAGCCAAGGCCGGCGTGGTGCTGGCCGGCGTGACGGAAGCCGTGCAGAAACCGCTCGCCATGAACATCGTGATACAGATCACGATGATTGCTGCGGCCGCCCTGATGATTATCTTCTGCAAGGCCAAGGCCAAGAAGGCCGTGGGCGGAGCCGTGTGGCAGAACGGCATGGTGGCCGTCGTGGCCATCTACGGCATCGCCTGGATGAGCGACACCTACTTTGCCAACTACCAGCCCGAGATACAGGCCATGCTCACCGACCTGGTGAAAGCCTATCCGTGGACCATCGCCCTGGCATTCTTCTTCGTCTCGGTGCTCATCAACTCGCAGGGTGCCGTTGTGGTGGCCATGCTTCCGCTGGCCTACACGCTCGGCATCGAGGGCTGGGTGCTGCTCGGCGTGATGCCTTCGGTTTACGGTTATTTCTTCATCCCCAACTACCCGTCGGACATCGCCACGGTGAACTTCGACCGTTCGGGCACCACCGTCATCGGCAAATACCTGCTCAACCACTCGTTCATGATGCCCGGCTTGGTGCATGTCATAACCTCCACGATAGCCGGCTTGGGCATCAGCTATGTCTATCATTTCGTGTTCGGAATGTATTGAAATAGGGCATTAGAAGTATTCCGGATAACACGATTGGCGGAGACCCACAGTCTCGGCGGCCCCGAAAGCCGCCGAAGGCAGGTGGTCTCCGCCTCTTTTTTCCGCCCAACTGCCAGCGCCGCCGTCAGTATTCGCTCGGCACCACGCCAAACTGTTTCTTGAACGCCACGGAGAAATGTGCCGCCGTGGCAAACCCGGTCATCGCCGCCACCTCCGACACATTGTACTTTCCTTCATGCAGCAGCTGCGCCGCCCGGTTGAGCTTGTATTTGCGGAAGAAGGCGCCGGGCGTGTCGCCCGTGAGCTGCTTGAGCTTATAGTTGAATTTCGACTGGCTGATGAGCAGGTCGTGGCACACGGTGGGCACGTTAAGCTCCTGCTCGGCCGCCCGTTGCTTCATGTAGCGGTACAGGTCGTCCATAAACCGGCGGTCTTCGTCGGCCAGCTGGTCGGCCACGGCTTCCGTGCCGGTGCTGTCGCCCAGTTGGCGGCGCAGCGAGCGCACGTTGTCGAGCTGCGACTTGACCAGTGCCCGCAGATAGGCCGGGTCGAAAGGCTTGGTGACATAGGCCACCGCCCCGAGCGACAGTCCGTCGACCTGCTCGTTCATGTCGGCCTTGGCCGTGACCATCACCACCGGTATGTGGCTTGTCATCAGGTCCGACTTCAGCCGCCGGCAGAACTCGTAGCCCGACATGTTGCCCATCACCACGTCGCTGAGTATGATGTCGGGGGCAATGGCGGCTATGTCGTCGAGCGCGGCCTCGGCCGAATAGCGGTTCTCCACCACATAGTCGGCGGCAAAGATGGAGCGCACATACTGTGCCACGTCGATGTCATCATCCACGATGAGTATCTTGGTCTTTTCCTTCGGCACGCAGGGCCCGGCGTCGGCAAGGCTTGTGTCCACGGGCAGCAACAGTGTCTCGCGCGGTTCGGCCGCACGTTCGTCGCCGGTGTAGAAGTCGCCGTCGATGGGCAGACCGAACGCGAACAGCACTCCGCCGCCTTCTTCCACATTGCTCACGCTTATGTCGCCGTGGTGCAGCCCCACGAGCCGCTTCACATAGTACAGGCCGATGCCCGTGCCCCAGCCGTAATGACGGCCGTCGCGGGCGTCGGCCAGCTGGTAGTAGCGCTTGAACACGTCGGCAAGACGGTCGTTGTCGATGTGCGACCCACTGTTGTATACCCCCACCGCGAGCCGCCTCACGCCGTCGGCGATTTCCGTCCGGGCCGTGATGTCTATCGTTCCGCCGTCGGGCGTGTGCTTCAATGCGTTGGTGAAGAGGTTGCTCAGTATCTTCTCGAGCTTGTCGGTGTCTATCCATCCCGCATAGTCGCCGTCGGCGATATGCACGCCGAGCGTTATGCCGCGCACACGCGTCGACTCGCAGAAGGCGTTGGCCATCGTCCGTATTTCGGTCGCCGCGTCGGCCGGGCGCACCTTAAGGCGCAGTGCATCGGTCTCGAGCTGGTTGAAATCGAGCATCTGGTCGATGAGCCTCAACATGCGGTTCACGCTCATGCACACGCGGTTGAGCGTGGCCTGCACCCCTTCGGGCAGGCTGGCGTCGGCGCGGAGCGAGAGCAGCGGCCCGGCGATAATCGTGATGGGGTTGCGGAACTCGTGCGAGATGTTGGCAAAAAAGTTCATGTTCATCTCGTTGGCCCGCCGTTCGCGCTCGCGCTCATTGTGCTCGTTGAGCAGCTGCAGGCGGTTGGTGCGTATGCGCAGGTAAAGGCGGTTGATGTGGAATACCAGCAGCGCGAGGCACGCGGCATAAAGAAACCATGCCGCCGGCGATGCCCACGGGGCGGGACGCACCACGACAACCACACTGCGCTCGGCGAGCGGCGGGTGCGCCGGCGAGGTGACGACGCGCAGCCGGAACGTGTATTTACCGGGCGCAAGGTTGGCATACGCCACCTTGTGCTTGTAGGTGGGGGCGCTCCATGCCTTGTCGGCCCCGTCGAGACGGTACTGGAACATGAGCGACGAGCGACGGCTGTAATTGGGATAGAAGAAACCGAACTCCACACTGTTCTCGTCGTGCGACAGGGTGTAGCGCGAGCCGTCGGCTATGCTGTCGTTCACCACCAGCCGCTCGCCCGTGGCGGTGGTCACCCCCAGGTAGTGTATGCGCAACCGCTGTGCCGCCTCCACATTGCCGCGCCCTGCGGCCACGGGCACAAACTTGCAGCCGTCGGAGCATCCGAACACGATGTCGCCATTGGGCGCAAGGCATATCGAATTGTCGAAAAACTGTCGGTTCAGTCCGTTCTGGCTCGACGAGACAAGGCTGTTCATCAGCACCGCCCCGGTGTGCGGCTGATAGCAAGTGGCATCTTTGAGGGTGGTAATCCACAGTTGCCCCAGGCGGTCCTCGGCCAGCGCCTGTATGTGCACGTCGCCCACCACGGGCACGGCCGCCACACGCTGCCGCGCCATGTCGAGCCGGTAGAGTCCCGACCGCTTGGTGCCGAGCCACACGTTGCCGTGCGAGTCCTGCCGCACGAAGGCCGGGTCGACGTTGCCGGGCGGCAGGTCGCCCGACACGCGGAGCGCGCGCACGCGGCCACTCGCGGGATCGAGCAAGGCGAAGTGCATGTTCTTCATGAACAGCACGATGCGTCCGTCGGCCAGCAGGGCCAGCTGCGTTTCGCCGTCATACCACTGCGACGGCACGCTTATGCGCTCAACGGCCTGCGACCCGAACGTGTTTTTTATCAGAAATCCGCCGTCGCTGCTCACATAGATGCATCCGTCCTTGCACACGCCCGAGCCGAGCCGTCCGCCGGCACCGTCGGCTGTCGGCGTGCCGCCTACGACACGCGTGGTGCCGCCCGACACCTCGCAGCACAGCAGACGGCGGTTGCCCACAAGCCACACGCGGCGGTTGTCGAGCGCAACGATGGCGTGGAGCACCTGCCGCTGGCCGAAAAGGCGGTCGTAGAACACATAGTTCTGGCCGTCGGTCGTGGTGTCGTAGGTATACAGGCGGAGCGTGGTTCCGGCAAGGATATGCTGTCCCACGGTGGCCAGGCAGGTCACGTCGCGCCCCTCGGTGACGTGCGCCAGGGCATTGTCGTTGGCCATCTTGTAAGCCGTCTGGTTGTCCGACAGCACCTGGTATCCGGCATTTCTGAACCCCACCCATGTGTTGCCGTCGGCATCGCGGAACGTGGCCGACACCAGGTCGCGCGGCTTTGCCAGCACCACCGGATAGCGTGCCGTGGCCGGCAGAGCCGTGTCGGGCTCATGGCACAGAAGCCGTTGCAGGGCGGTGTCGGCAGAAACGTCGCTCACCCGTCCGCTACTCACCAGATAACTGCGTTTGCCGTCGCTGACCACCACCGCCGCACGGTCGTCGGTCTGCGGCGCATCGGCTATGCGCACGATGTTGCCGTGGGCATCGGGCAGTTTCACGCGGGCAAACCGGCAGCCACCCTCGTAGCGGGCAAGTCCGTTCTGCGTGCCGACCCACATGCGCCCCGCGCGGTCGCGGTGCAGCACGTTGATATAGTCGTCGGGCAGGGCCGTGGTGTCGCGCGAGTCGTGCGAGAACTGTATGAAATTCTCGCCGTCATACACATTGATGCCCGCCGACGTGCCTATCCACACCAGTTGGCATTTGTCTTGGGCGATGGTCGTAACGTCGAGCGACGACAGCATGTAGTCGGCCGTGCAGTGTTTGCCCACCGGCTCGAGCTTTGCGGCGGTGCGCCACCGTCCGGGACTGGCCGCATACTGCGCCGCGAGCAGGCCGAACACGCCTATGGCGGCGATGATAGCTATATGTTGTTTTTTCATTGGTAGGATTTCAGGTGTCCGCGCCCGAAGGCTTGCGGCGGTTCATTTTTCTGCCGCTGTTTTTCTGTTTTGTAGCGCAAGGTAATACTTTTTCTCGGGACGTACAAGCAAGTGACGGTGAAATAATGTCCCGTCTGTCTCCATGGCCGTTAACAACCGGCCATGTCGGCTGTGCCACATGGGTTGTATATCGCCGTACTCCGGACGGACTGTCTTGTCCAGTCTTTTCTGAAAAAACGCACTCTGGCCGCATGCCTTTTAGCGCACCGGCACTCAGATGGCGAGCCGCCGGGCGCACAACACAATGCCAAACATTCATCCCCGAAAAGGGTTGTGCCGTGCGGAAGACGGACTCCGGCGGTGCCATACGGCACAATCCGACGCGTCGCTCGGCAACAACCGCCACGCGAAAGACCGTCTGCCGCACTGCGAAAGACCGTCTGCGGCAAACCGGAAATTTGCACAAGCGATATGCAAACCACGCAACCTACTGACCACCTGCCTATTACGCAAAGAACACCAAATGGCTGATTTTTGCGACAAAACCGACCATCGGCAATAGCGTTGCTGTTTGCCACAAACTTTTATCCGTATTTTTCACACCGTAGGCATCGGTATCCTACGGCCGGAAACGGCGGGGGTTTCACCGGGTTTTCACCCATTTTGCGACAACACAAACAAATGTACAAAAAGCCTTGTCGTTTCTCCTTTGCTTCCATTCCGCACCACGCCGGCCGCCCTCCGTGTGAACATGGCAAATGCGAGGCCGGATTCGAATTTTAAGATGCCTTGCGGACGTGTTCTCGAAAAGATTTCATAAATTTGCATTTGCCCGCCCACACCTGCTCGTCGCAATGCTGCCGTCTTAAAAAGGAGCCATGAAAGCCACCGCACAACGGACAACAGCCGGGCACTGAGGGAGCGGGAAAAACCAAGAAAAAGAAATATGAACATTAAGTCGATAAGCGGCAAACTGAAGGGAACGCCCGCCATGGTGGAGGGCACGGTCTACTCGATGCTCGTGATTTGCAGCATCTCGCATTTTCTGAACGACATGATACAGTCGGTCATTCCGTCCATCTACCCCATCGTGAAAGACAAGTTCGGGTTCTCGTTTGCCCAGATAGGCCTCATCACGCTGGTGTTCCAGATGACCTCGTCGATCCTGCAACCCTTCACCGGCCTGTATGCCGACCGGCACCCGCGGCCCTACGCCCTGTCGGCCGGCATGTGCTGCACGCTGGCGGGTCTGCTGCTGCTTGCCTTTGCCACCAATTTCCCGCTCATCCTGCTGGCCGTGAGCATCGTGGGCTGGGGCTCGTCGGTGTTCCACCCCACGGCGTCGCGCGTGGCGCAGATGGCCTCGGGCGGCCGGAAGAGCCTGGCGCAGTCGATCTTCCAGGTAGGCGGCAACGGCGGGTCGGCGGTAGGCCCCCTGCTGGCCGCACTCGTCATCCTGCCCTTCGGACAGCACGCCATAGCCTGGCTCGCACTGGCTGCACTGGCCGCCGCGCTCATCATGGTCAGGCTGGGGGCATGGTACAAGGCCCGGCTGGCCTATGCGGCAAGCCATGCGCTGCGGCAGCCTGCGCTCAACACCCACATCTCCACGCGTGCCAAGTACGGGGCGCTGACCATACTGGTGCTGCTCATCTTCTCCAAGTATTTCTACACGGCATGCATCACCAGCTACTTCACGTTCTTCCTCATCGACAAGTTCGGCCTGTCGGTACAGGCTTCCCAACTGTGCCTGTTCGTGTTTCTGGCCGCCTTTGCCGTCGGCACGGTGGCCGGGGGCATGCTGGGCGACCGCTTCGGGCGCAAGTACGTCATCTGGTTCTCCATCCTCGGGTCGGCGCCGTTTGCCCTGGCCATGCCTTATGCCAACCTGCCGTGGACCATCGTCTGCACGTTCTTCTCGGGCCTCATCATCGCCTCGGCGTTTTCGTCGATCGTGGTGTATGCCACCGACCTGATGCCCGACAAGGTAGGCTTGATTGCCGGCATTTTCTTCGGACTGATGTTCGGACTGGGCGGACTGGGGTCGGCCTTCTTCGGATGGCTGGCCGACCGCACAAGCGTGGCATTCATCTTCGAGGCCAGTGCCTTCCTGCCGCTGCTGGGCATCATTGCCGGACTGCTGCCCGACACGCGGGCGACGGCCCGTCCATAACGGGCGGCCGCCTGTTTCTTATCCGCGCTCGATGGTCCAGTCTGCGATGTTGCCCTTGGCGGAATCGAAATTGATGCCCACCTTGGTTACGGGCTTGCCGGCAAGGGCGAAGCGGCCGGCATAGTCCTTGAGGTTGATCTGCCGCATGGCCGCCTGCGCACTCCTGTTCAGTTTCAGCTCGATGACGTAGAGGTCGGTGTGGGTGAGCAGCACGATGTCGACCCGGCCATGAGGGGTGTGCACCTCCACGTCGACCACATAGGCCGTGAGTAGCGTGAAGATGATGAAGAGCATCTGCTGGTAGTGGCCCTCATAGTTGGTCACATGGCAGTAGGGCACGGTGCCGAGAAAGTCCTGCAGCAGCTGCAGGGCACCGTCGATGTCGCCCTGACGGATCAGCACCGACATGCGGGCAATGGTCACGTCGCCGTTTTGGGCATACATGCCTTCGAGATAGTTGGGCAGGAGACTCTCGAACAGTCCGACCTTTATCTCCTTGTTGGGGAGGTCGAGGGTGTAGAGCTTGCTGAGCTTGTCGTAATCCTTGATGGTGAGATAGCCGCTCTGGTAGAGCAGCGGCGTGATGGCCGTGATGTTCTCCGTCGGAGCGTCGAAGGCGGAAGCCTTTGCATACATCCGTCCGATGTCTGCGGGCCGGACTTCGAATTGGCGCAGCATGTGGATAAGATAGGTCGGTGTGCCCGATGCGAACCAATATGCTCCGAAATCCTTTTTGGCAAAACAGTTGAGCAGACTGTAGGGATTGAACACGTCGGGCGAGACGGCGGAGAAATGGTATCCGTCGTAGTTGTCCTTCAGTTCTCTGACGGTCTCTTCAGCTGTCAGCTCCTGCGCTTTTGCCAGCTCCGCGATGTCTTCGGACATCTGCGAGAGCAGTTCCTGCTCGGTGATGCCGCAGATACCGGCATATTCGTGGTCCATCGAGATGTTGGTGATGTTGTTCAGCTCGCTGAAGATGCTGAGCTGCGAGAACTTGGTGATGCCCGTGAGGAATACAAAGCGCAGCCTGCCCTCCATCATCTTCAGGGGGCTGAAGAAGTTGCGCATGATGTTGCGCAGTACGTCCAGCTGCCCTTTCTCGTGGGGCACGTCAAGCAGCGGCGCGTCATACTCGTCGATGAGCACCACCACCTGCCTGCCGCTCTGCCGGTAGGCAGTGTCGATGAGGTCGATCAAACGGTTGTTCGCCCCGATTCTCGGACGGTCGATTCCCCATTTTTTCTCTTTGTCGGCAAGGATATATCCAAGATAGTTCTCCAACTGCTCCTTCTCCATGTGCTTGCCGCCGCTCATGTCGAAATGCAGCACCGGGTATCCGGTCCACTCCTTCTCCAGCTTTTCGAGGGCAAGCCCCTTGAACAGGTCCTTCCGGCCCTGGAAGTAGCTTTGCATCGTGGAAACCAGCAGCGACTTGCCGAAACGGCGCGGACGGCTCAAAAAGAAATATTTGCCGCTGGTATGCGACATGCGGTAGATGTACTCCGTCTTGTCGATATACAGCCGGTCAGTCTTGCGGATTTCCGAGAATGTCTGTATTCCTATCGGGTATAATTTCAGTGCCATAACCTTGTCTCATTTAGAAGTGACTGCAATCACTTCTGCAAATCTAAAACAAAAATCCCCGATTACTGGCCGGCGGACATGAAAAACTTGAATGATTTTCTTCGGATGGTGCGAAAACAGCCCGGCTGCGGGGTATTATGCTCCCAACCACAGACACGTTCTACCGCGCGGACTGCAGGTAATGGGCGTAGTTGTAGAACGGTTCGCTCACCACATCAGCCGACGAGGCCCGGTAGGTGTTGCCGTAGGGGTCGGTAGCGGTAACGGTAACGACGGCATCCTTACGCCGCGGCACATAATAAAAAAGGTGGTTCATGATGAGATAACTGTTCTTCTTGCCCACGAAACTGTAGGGCATGGCCTCGGCGTAGCGGTGGTGGTAGCCCACGGCAAAGGCATCCTGCCCCTTGCCGCTGAGGCGCACCATGGGCGCACTGACGCTGTCCTCGGTGGCGGTGACCGTCCACCGCGAGTCGGCATTGAACACGTTGGCCACGATGACACCGGCTCCGCGCGGCAGGTTCCAGTCGGCGGCATAGCTCTCGCCGTTGAAGTCGGTATCGGCGCCGAAAAGGGTCATCTGCCGTTGACGCGCCCATCCCACCGACTTGTAGAAACAGTCGGTGACGGCCGTGCCTCCGAACGTATAGACATAGTATCCGTTGGGCGTGCCGCAGAGGTTCACGTTCGACTGCCAGATGTTGCCGCAGGCGGCTGCATGGCAATGCTCCATGAGGTCGATGCCCCGGTAATGTATCTCGTGGTTGATGGCGAAATGGGTATGGCCGCAGAACAACTCGAACCCGCCCTCAAAGCCGGCGAGCAAGTCCAGGATGGCCGACAGGCGCGAACTGCTGTAGTGGCCGCCCTCGGTGGCGATGGCCAGCGGCGTGGCACCCCTGTGCGGACTGTTACCGAAGGTAAAGGGAATGTGATAGCACAGCACCACCTTGCGGCGGCGGTCGGTAAGGGCAAGGTCCTGGCGCAGCCACTCCATCTGTGCGTCGGTCAGCTCGCCGGGCTGGCAGTAGCCCTTGCTGCGCACAAACTGCACATTGTTGAAGCACACGAAATGCTCGTCGCCACGGTCAAACGAATAGTCGGTCGGGCCCCAACTGTCTTCCCATTTCTGGCGGTAGAGCTGCCGGCCGTCCTGGTCGTGGTTGCCGATGACCGAAAAGACGGTCATCGGCGAGGAGCCCATGACCTTGCGCATCTGCCTTTCGAGCATGGCGCTGTAGCCGCCATAGTACTGCACGTCGTCGCCCATGCTGATGGCATAGACGGGCTGGTAGGCCGGCAGCCCGGCCAGCAGGGTCTTCACGTCGGCCATGGTCTCGTCGGCAAACCGCTCAAGGTCGGTCTTGGAGATGCGGTTGTCGTCGGGCCCTGTATAGTAAGGGTTTCGGGAGGTGGTGACCTGCGGGTCGCCGAACACCACGAGACGGTAGTACTGCTCGCGCCCGCCGGGCAGCCGACGCAGGGTGAAGTCGTAGGTATCGTTGCCTTTCACGAGTTGCTGGTAGAAGCAGGCCGTACGGTCATCGGGCGAGTGTACGGGCACCTCGCAGTAGTCGGGCACGGTGTAGTAGACGAAGCGTGCCTTGGCATTGCGCCGGAGGTGGTAGCGCCCCAGCGAGTCGGTGAGCGTACAGGTGTAGCCGTCGCTCACCACGACATGTGGCACGCCCTGGCCCCGGTCGTCGGTCAACGTGCCCGTGACGGCGGTGTCGGGCGGTGCGGCCACCTGTTTCACGGTGTCGGGCGGTGTGTTGTCGGGTGCGGTGCGGGCCTTCAGCCGCGCCGCTATCCGGGCCAGTGGGCGCGGCGCATCCGTCCGCCCGACGTTGCGCTGCGCCAGCAGCACACCGGCCACTACGCCAAGAACCACGGCCACACTGCCCACGGCAATGATGATGATCTGTCTGCGTTTCATTCCTGATTGTGTTTACGCATCGGCAAAGTTAGCAATCTTCGCCGACATAGCTTCTTGTCGCGGCCGCCTTTTTTCGGCGCCGGACCATATCTGCCGGCCATTCGCTTGCCCGTTTCGGCAATAATGCCTACCTTTGCCCGAACGAGAACCATTATCTTTCGAACACAGACAACCGCTATTTTATGGAGAAAGAAAACACCCGCACCTCACCCGAAACCCTTTTCCACGACGACCTCGGCCGCTACCTGCGCTCGCTGGGGCTGATAGACGAACGTTTCCCCGAGGCACCCGACATCGAGGAACTTTGGCCCAAGATAGGCCAAAGCTACATGGCCGACGGCATACGCGAGTTTGCCGACTGCCCCGTGGTGTCGCTGGCATGGATGATGTATACGGGCATGGCCGTGGCCAAATACTGGGACACCGACTGGCCGCTCTACAGTCAGGTGGACGACCTTTACACCTACCTGCGCGACCAGCGCGACTTCGACCACATGGACGACTACATCTGCCAGCAGGTGCTGCTCCTCGACGAGGCCGCCCACAAGCAGCTCACCCGTGTGGTGGCCGAATGTGCCGCACGCACCCACAGCCTGCTGCTGCGCCAGCAACTGGAGCCCGGCACGCGCGAGACCTTCGAAGCCTTTGTCGCCGCCATCCACCAGATGTACCTCATGGGCATGGCCATGGAGCTGAAGGCCCTCGGGTACCGCATGGCCCAAATGGGATGACCGCCGCGCAGATTACTCGCTGCGGCGCACCACGTCGACCACATGGCTGCCCGCGCCCATGAGGTCGGGCCGTTCCGACACCCGTTTCTGATAGTCGAGGAAACGCGCGAAGGCCTCGTCGCTCATGCGGTTGAGCCGCGTGCGCATGTAGTCGGCCGGGCCGTCGGGCGAGAAGACGGTGACGCGCTCCAGGCCGGCAAGGCGGTCGAGGCGGTCGATATCGTCGAGCCGCACATAGTCGTAAAGCTCGTCGGGGCGCGCCTGTATGTGGTAGTCGGCATCCACCACGCCCCGCTCCATCAGTCCGCCGATGCGGTCCTCGTCGAAGCAGTAGGTAAGGATGCTGTACTCGTTCATGAGATAGGCCACGAAAATCAGGCCGCCGGGCTTGGTCACGCGCCGTGCCTCGGCCAGCGCCTCCACCTTGCCGCCGTCGCCGATGAGGTGGTAGAGGGGGCCGAGCAGCAGCGTGATGTCGGCCCACCCGTCGGGCAGGAAGGGCATGTGGCGTGCATCGCCCTGCACCACATCGGCCGACGGCTCTCGCTTCAGGAACACGTCGATATTGCGGCGCACCAGCTCCACGGCCCGCACCTCGTAACCCTCGGCCATCAGGGCCGACGTGTAGCGGCCCGTGCCGGCACCGATGTCGAGCAGGCGCATGCCCGGACGCAGAAAGCGGTGCAGGTGGTGCATGGTGGTTTCAAACTCCACGATGCCGTGGCGGCGCAGCAGCCGCAGGTCTTCGGGGTGCTTGTTGTAATGTTTCTCGATGTTGGATAATGCCATAATTGTATTGTCGGTGTTTCGCTTCCGTCGCGATGCCAAGCAAGTAATCAGAATTGTTTTATATTAAAGGCAACAGGGAAGGCAA
This sequence comes from bacterium, assembly GCA_963656755.1. Lineage (GTDB taxonomy): Bacteria > Bacteroidota > Bacteroidia > Bacteroidales > Bacteroidaceae > Prevotella. The sequence goes on along the minus strand of CAVKJH010000069.1, from coordinate 45,809 downwards.
CGCAAAATTACATATTTTGTCGCAACCGGGAAAGCGAACGACGGGTGTATTTTAAGGCAAAGGATTAAAAGTCTGACCGGCAAATGCACCTGTCCTAATGGTCCCCGTTTCTCGTCCCACGACAACAGTGCTACGGTTTTATCCCACAGACGCACCTCCACCACATTATTTCTTGGAAGAACTATACCTTGAAGCAAGTTTCATTGCTTCCACTGGCTTGTCAGTGGTAATGTAATCGACATCCATATCTATCAACTTCTTGATAATCTTATCCTCGTCTGGTGTCCATCCGTTCACTTTCATCCCCAACTCATGAGCCTCCCTGATCCATTCAGGATGCTTGAAGAGAATCTTGTAGCTATAGTCGATGCCTTGGTACCCCAAGCGTTTCACCTCATCGGGTGTCAATGTACCTCCTACATAATAGATGGTAGCCTTGGCATCCAACTGGCGAACCAACGCACAAGCCGCAGGACTAAAGGAGATGTATTCCACCTGTTTCGACAATCCCATATGGTTCACCATCTCCACTGTCTTGCGAGTCAACCTGTCCTCGTCACGTTGCAAGGGTTGCCTTTTGATTTCGAGGATGAGTTGCATCTCCGGGCATTTCTTCAGTTCGGTAAGATACTGCTCCAAGGTTGACACCTCCTCACCATTGGCTAGAAGTTGCTTACGCAAGTCGGCATACGTATTGTCGGCAATCACCAACTGTCCAATCTTGGGATCGTGGTTGACGATGATGACACTATCCGCCGTGATATGCACGTCACACTCAGAGCCATAGACCTTAGCTTCGGCAGCCTTCCGCAAGGAAGCTATCGAGTTTTGTGCAGAACCTTCTGTGTTCCAATATCCACGATGAGCCACAATCTGGGTCTTCACCTTAGACACAGAGATATTTATCATTTGCTCATACCGCTCCCCAAAGCGATTGGTATAGATTACCTTCACGGTCTTTGCCCCTAAAGATGGCAAGGCACGGAACAAGTGGTTGGTCAGTGTCAGCCCAGCCTTATGGTCTTTGCTCGCAGCGTATGCCTCATCGACATCCGAGAAACGCGTCATCTCACCCATGGGCTTACCGTCCTGTTCCCACTCCACCTTACAGGCTGGATCCCAGTCCCAGACATTCGCCACCACATACTGAGGCTGACTGAGCATTTCGCCCTTGCCATACACACGCATCTGGTAGTTGAGGGGATGGTTGGTGGACTTGTAGTGCCACTTGATGTTCTCACCTTCAATGTCTAATACCATGTAACCATTGGGCGCACCACAGCGGTTGACCTGACTCTTCCACCAGGCTCCACAAGCCGCACCGATGTTGTGCTCGAAGAGTTGGTCGCTCACCACATTGTTCTGGAAGAAATGGGTATGTCCAGCGAACACATGCACCCGATAGCCTTCCAGCACCTCCGCCAAGTCGTCCGCTTCCCTGACATTTCCCTCATTTTCCACCGTATTCCAGGCGGCTGCGTGCATATTGAGGATGACCACACAGCCCTTTGGCACGAAACTCAAGTCTTGGCGCAACCAATCAAGATCGGCCGCCGTAATCGCCTCGATGTACTTCTTGTGCCCCACGTAGTTGATGTTCTTCAAAGTCACCACATGAATCTTGCCTATATTGTAAGAGTAGGTTGTCGGACCGAAAAAGCGATGGTAGTAGTGCTCGGCATATACAGGCGTTCCCCAAGGCATATTATGCAAATCTTGGTACCGCTTGTCGAAGTCGTGGTTACCGATGCACTGGAAGGTGGTCATGTTGAATCCTTCGAAGGAGGCGGCATATTCCTCATAGAAATTCATGCTGTCGAACACGAGATCACCCAATGTATTCGCCACCACTTCCCGTTGACGGCTGAGGGAATCGACAAAAGGCTTCATGTCCTTGATGGTCTCCGTCTTCCATCGTTTCATATCATATAGAGTCTTCACCTGTGGGTCAGAGATGGCTACATAGTAGAACTTATCCACAGGTTTCTTTCTTTTCCGCAAGATAAAGTCGTGCTTGTTTTCGTTGCGAGCCAACTCATCGACACGCACATAAAACCCCTTGGCAAGACTATTTTGACATGGGAGCACGTATGCCGAAGGAGTAGAGATGCTCACAAACTTGCAGACATTGGTATCGGTAGGCAAAGCCCACTCACCATTGTTGTCCGTCTTCACAAACTTCACGCCATTGTTGACTACCACACCAGCGATTCCCTTACCCTTGGCATCCTTCACCTTGCCAGAGAAGAGGAAAGAAGAAACCTGTTGGGCAGTTCCACTCAAGGAGGTCGCACCCAAGAGAGCGACCAACCAAACTTTGTTCATCCTCATTATTTATCCTTTCTGTATCACGCATTTACAAGTTGAATATGATTGAAGAAAGCCACAGCCTCCTCCCCAGTCTTGGTATTGCTTGCCGCATCCTCCAGAGCATCGGTATCGTTCTCCAGACAGATGATGTTGGCACAGTCCAATACATGAGCCATAATCTTGACAGCCTCCTCCCGGGTCATCAAATGTGCCTTCAAGTTCTTCTTCACATACTTGTTGGCACGCTCCACAGCCTTGAACACAGCCGGCTTGCGAAACTCAGTCCCCGAAGAACTCAAGCCCACCCCAACTTCGTAAGTATGGGTATAGTTGCAAAGGAAAGTATTCCACTTCTTGGTAATTTCTCCACCGAGGAAATGCTCTTCCTCGAAGACTGGATTGACGTTAGGAATCTCTCCTCCATAAACCTGCAGGGTGAACTGCTTGACACCCTGTGCTTGCATCGAGACGGCAGCCATCATCATGAATGCCATCAAAAACATCTTCTTTGTTTTCATCCGTTTATCCTTTCTTATCTTTTTAAGATCTTATTCATACTACAGTTCTGGTCTGGTCTGCCAAATCAACTTAGTGTCGAACTCATCACCCCCCATCGACTCCACAGCCTCCAGATAGTTGGTTCTGTTCATACGCTGCAAGATGGCAGGGTACTTGAATCGGTAAGGCATGTGTAACGAGGCATCCACACCAGGTCCCTTGGGTACATCTGGATAACCTGTTCGGTTGTACTCGAACCACTGTTGGAAGTCGATGAAAAAGAGTGCATAGAACTTCTGCTCCATGATTCTTCGCAACGTACCGTCGTAGGCTGCCTTCTCATTGGCGAAATATCCCTCCGGAACTTCCACGCCCCATTGGGTGATGGCAGCGGTAACGGCCTGTTCATAAAGCGACTTCGCATCGTCGGCAATGATACCACGCTGAGCCAACTCAGCCTTGGCGAAGAGCACCTCAGCGTAGGTTAGGCAATAGATGTCCTGGGGCGCCGTGGCCAGCGTGGCGGCATTGGGCGAAGAGCCAGTAATGGTAGGCATCACGTCATAGCCACTAGGCAAGCCGATGTATGACTTCACGTCCTTGCCTGTCTCCGGGTCTGTATTGGTCGCCGTCTTCGCGAAGACAGGAAGACGAGGGTCGCTCCATTCTTTCAGACGGTCGATGAAGAACTCAGACAACTGCTTGTAGGAAGACAGGTCGGACGGACGGGTCATCGGAGCCTCATCGGGAGCCACACCCGTGATATGCACCTTGGCATTGTCATCGTTTGACTCGAACATGGGATAGGTATTCGTGTCGGCGAGCATCTTCTTCAGTTCACTCTTTGCCCATTCGCCAAGTTCCTGGGAGTCTATCACTCGCAGAAGAGCCCGGAGGCGAAGGGAGTTGGTAAACTTCTTCCACTTCAAAATACCAGCTTGGTCGGAACCGCTGGAACAGTACATCTTATCACCGTTCGAGTTGAACTGCAATCCCTTCTTGGGCTGGTAGAGCGTATTGGCAGAGTCCAGGGAGTTGATGATATACTTATAGACATCAGTCTGCGACTCAAACTTAGGATTGTATATCTGCTCCTCTCCTCGGCAAGACTCCTCCACAGGAATGTCACCAAAGGCATCGGTCGTGTTCTCGAATATCCAACAGCGCAAGGTGGTGGCTATCGCCATATAGTTGGGATCACCCACCTTTACAGCCTCGTCATAGATAGCCTTGGCATTGGTATTCCACTTGTAATAAGTGGACCATACGCCGTCGCCTGCCGTGTCGCTGACCTTGAACCACCCCACCCCACTGGTGGAGTTGGTGGTGACGATGCACTGCATCAACTGGAACGTCCAACTGTTATAGCGTGTCCATGTATAAATGCCCATGCCATAGATGACAGGGTCCATGAAACTTCCTGCGTTGGCAGAGTTCATGCGAGTGGGGTCAACGTTGGTCTCGTCCATCGACTCACAGGAAGCCGTCAGCAAGAGGGCTGGAGCCGCCATGAGCAACATGATATTTTTGAAAATATTCTTCATCGGTTCTATCTTTTTATCCATTGTCTTTCTCTTTTACTAAAAATCCACCTTGAGGTTGATGCCGTATGAGCGTGTGGTCGGGAGGGTTCCTACCTCCACCCCCGACACAAAGGTATTGCCATCAAGGGAAGTGGTCTCCGGGTCATACATCGGATAGTTGGTGATGCAGAGGAGATTGCGGCCATACACACCCACGGTGGCATTGGCAATGAAGGTGTTCTTCAGCCACTTCTTGGGCAACTTATAGTCGATACGAACCTCACGCAGTTTCAAGTAACTGGAGTTGAAGGTATTGGTCTCGACATTGCCGATGCGGTAGTACTCCTTGTAATATGACTCCAAGGTAACCAGCTTTTGGTTAGGGCTGTAAGTTCCGTCACCATTGTCCACCACACCCGGGGCGATGCAATAAACTCCCTCAATAGGCGTGATTTTCTGAGCCTTGAAGAGAGCGAGCACATCTGGGTCGTTGATGTCGAGGTAAAGACTCGTACCCGGCTTGCGACCGTTCAATGTCTCGGCGAGGTGTCCCTGCTCACACATCTTGTGGTGCGACTGCGAGTAAATGTGTCCGCCCACCTTGCCGTCCCACGCCATGGCAAAGCTCCAGTCCTTATAACGGAGCGATGTGTTGAAAGCACCTTCCCAGTCGGGCAATGCACAAGCCACATACTCTATCTCCGATGTACGGGCAGGCAATCCCGTAGCATCAATGATGACCTCGCCTTCGGCATTGCGCTTGAGCTTATAGCCCCAGATGTCGCCGGTCGTTCCGCCCACGGTTCCGATGATGCTCACGTTGCCGCTTACATAGGAACCCAGTATCTGCCGCTCGTCGGCAAAATCTGATAGAGACTCTATCTTGTTCTTATTGGTTGACCATGTTGCGGTCACATCCCATTGCAGGTCTTTGGTCTTGACGGGGGTACCACGGAGCACGATTTCCCAGCCTTGGTTGCTTACGCATCCCGAGTTGATGGTACCCTTGGTATAACCTGTGGTGGGGTCGAACGGTGCGTTCAATATTTGATTTTTGGTACGGTTGTAGTAATAAGTCATGTCCAGTCCCAGACGACCATTCAGTACACGGAAGTCAAAGCCGCCCTCCCAGTTGGTTGACATCTCAGGCTTGAAGTCGGCATTGTACAAGGTACTCGGTTTGACCAATGACCCGGCGAAGTCGCTCGTCGTATAATAAGGAGAGGTCTTGTAAGGATTGGTGTCATTTCCCACTTGCGCCCAAGAGACACGTACCTTCAGGAGATTGACCCATGCCGGCAACCGAGTGATGCTGTTGACCACTGCACTCAGGCTGACAGAAGGATAGAAGAATGAGCGGTTCTTGCGAGGCAAGGTGGATGACCAGTCATTACGTCCTGTCACATCCAGGAAGAGCATCTCCTGATATGCCAAGTTGGCCATGAAATAAAGAGAGTTGACACGTTTCTTCTTGATGGTTGTGTTGACCAAGGCATTGGACACGCCGTTTGCCAGACTATACACACCCGGGGTATTCAGACCTGTCACCGATGCCGAGAGCAAGTCGTAGTAAGACTGCATCATGTTGCCGCCCACCGAGGCGTTGAGGTTGATGCCATTGTCAAAACTGTTGTGGTAAGAGAGCAGGACATCGGAGTTGACCTCATAGTCGAAAATATTCTGTTTCTTGAAGAATCCCGTAGGATACACCTTGTCATCCCAAGGACGGTGCTGCTCCTGCTGCTGAGCCGTAGCCTGTATTCCCGACCGCAACTGCAAGTCGAAGAAACGGTTGATGGCATAGTTGGCAGAAATGTTGCCGTTGAAACTGTGTTTCTTGGCAGGGTTCGTCGCCTCATAAAGCAACACATAGGGGTTAGGGAGATAACTGGAGAACGGACGAATCTGCGATATGTTCTCCTGACCCTTTTTCCACATCGGCTTAAACCAGTCGAGGTTGAAGTTAGGGTTCATGAATATCAAGAAATAACTCAAGGAGTTGGAATTGTAGGTCAACTGCGGTGTGTTGACAACATCCCGGTAAGTATAGCTGCCCCGGGCATTGATTTTCAGTTTCTTTGAGATTTGTTGAGACCCGGCAAAGGCTGCGGTCAGACGTTCATAGCCCGAATTTGGCAATATCCATTCGCTCTTGCTGTGAGTCAGCGACAGACGCATATTTCCTGTACCATTGTTGCCCGTGAGGGCGATGGAGTTGGTCATCGTATGACCCGTCTGGAACAATCCCGAGTGATTGTCCGTATATGCACGCCAAGGGGTTGCCTCGTCGGCGCGTCCCTCCTTCTCAGGATCATACTGGTAGAAAAGCTGGCCATCAAACTTGGCGCCGAATGCCGAACTGGTGCCACTGGTGCTAGCCAGTCCATCAGCCCCTTTTCCATAAGAATAATACTGCTGGCCTTCCCACTCCGTGCCTTTCGTACCGATGTTCTTCGCCACACCCTGTCCGAACTCATACTGGTAGTCGGGGAAATGGGCCGCATTCTCCCAAGTGTTATTGAAGCTATAGCTGACACCCAGCCCTTTCTTGGCTTTCTTGCCCGACTTGGTTGTCACCATAATCACACCGTTGGCGGCTCTCGCACCATAGAGGGCGGAGGCGGAGGCACCTTTCAACACCTGAACGCTCTCGATATCATCCGGATTCAAATCGGAGAAACCATTACCGAAATCGACCGAACCTTCCGAATTGCCGCCGGCACCGTATGAACCGCCGGGATTATTCATCGGACTGGACAATGGCACACCATCCACCACGATAAGTGCACCATTGCCGTCCATGTTCATGGAAACATTACCACGAAGGTTTATCTGAGTAGAAGAGAGAGGTCCGCCTGCGGAAATCACACTCAAGCCTGCCACTTGTCCCTGCAGAGCCTGAGACCAGTTGGTGGGCATCGTGGCTGTGATGTCATCACCACTCACCGTTTGGGTCGCATATCCCAAACTCTTTTCCTCGCGCTTGATGCCCAATGCCGTAACCACGACATTGTTGAGTTCTATTGCCTCGTTATTAAACTTGGACTTGGAGTTTTTCTTGCCCTTACTTTCCGAATCTTTCTTTTCCGTAGTCTGTCCACCTGTCAAGGTCTGACCATACATACTGCCAGACACGCAACAGAGTGTCAAAGCCAAGAAGCATTGTTCGATACGATGTTTATTATCCATATTCTACCTTATTATACATAGGGGAACATCCTTCTGTTTCCCTGCACAAAGGTAGAGCTTATATGTTACGCCGATATTTCAACCCCATATTATTTTCTTTACAGAATGGTAAAGAAAACTATACAGAAATCTGTTTTGTCATTTCTTGAACACCCCCTCTCACCACAAACCAAGCATGGACAAAGAGGGTCGTCAACAAACCATAATGGCTTGGCAGCACCAGATATAGTTATTTCTTCAGTTACCGCTGTATACGCAGATAAATATTTAAATATCTTTAGTAATAATATCCGATTTGATGCACCCATTGAGGGTCGAAGACCGCCCGTCGCTACGTTCCGGTCTCATGCAGGACTGAGACTGGAGCGTAGCCGGCTACAGGTATTCCCAGAAGCACTTGGGCAGATGGATATTCTCCACGCTTGCAGCAAGGCGGAAGAGCGGCGCAATATCTTCGGGAACGAAGCCGGCAATGCCGCAGCCGATGGGGGTGACAAGGAACGTCTGCGAAGGATGGGCGGTGGCATAGGCTATGAATTGGTTGACATACGGACGGATGGTCTCCACCCCACCCTGCATGGTGGGTATGGCATAGCTCTGTCCCTGAGGACCGTCGCCGTGGCCGAGAACGGCCCCGAAATGCAGGCGCGCAGTGCGCGCAGCACCGCCCCCATGCATGCCGGCAAGGTTGCTGCCGAACACAAATATCTCGTTGGGCTGCAACGACCGGACATGGTCGGGGGTGATGCGGTGCGAATGATCGGGGTGCGTCATAGAGGGTAACATGGACAGTAGTGCAACGCCATCGGTTTCCGGCGACGGTGCGATGTCGAGCTGAACACTGTATGCTTTGTCTTCAGATGTATCGTAATAACGTTTGAAGTAGGGTATCACCACCTCGTCCATCAGCTTGTGGAAGCGTTGCGTGATGGCCGACGGCGTAAGCCCTAACTGTTGGGCCACCTCCTTGCCTTTGAATCCGTCGACAAGCATCATCTGCAGGATGACAGAGGACCGGCTGTCGCGACCCAGCACGCCGCTGCATATCTCATGCACCATGTCGCGGAAACGCTGCGAAAAATTGTCGTCGGCCATGTCGAACCTCAGGCAGGAGTGCTGCACACGTTCTTCGATACTCTCGGTGCCATACTCGCGTTTGAAGGCCTTCAGCTTGTCAAGCAGCACAAAGCGGAAACCGTTCACCATCCATGTCTTGAGCGACATGCCGGGCTTGCGGTCTTCCAGTTGCCGGAAATCATGCTTGTCCAATGACAGATAGTATTCGTGGGCTATGCTGTAGAAATCCATTCCGGGCTTCCACTGCAGTTGGTACTGCCTGTCATATATATGGTAAGCTATTCGGCAATAGCCATAAAAGTAGTTGCGGGTGACAAGCGGATTGCGCTGCCGCAGTCCTTCGATGATTTCGTCGTCAGACAATGGGGATACGTTAGGTTTTGTGGTCATCGTGATGCAAAATTAAAAAAATAATTGATGTCGGCTTAATTTTCGGGTGCCTTTATTCTTTTAAAGGATAAACGGCGCCAAAAATTAAGGTGATTGGAAAAATCACCGCCCTAAGTTGAACAATTATAATAAGATTGAAATTATGAAACGAGTAATGAACCTGATCATCGTAGACGAGAGCGGCAGCATGAGCATTATCAAGAAGCAGGCCCTCATGGGACTGAACGAGACGTTGGAAACTGTAAAGAAGATGCAGGAGGCACACCCCGGCATGAAGCAGCTGGTGACGCTTGTCACCTTCGACAGTACGCACATGCGATTCGTGTTCGACAATGTGACAGTAAGCCATACACACAAACTGACGGACAACGACTACCGTCCTGGCGGTGCCACGCCGCTCTATGATGCCATAGGCATGGGCATCAACAAGGTGAATGCGCAGACGGAACTGGACGACAACGTGCTGGTAACCATCATCACCGACGGCGAGGAGAACTGCTCGGAGCAATACAACCTGCGGATGGTGAAGACGCTCATCGAAAAGATGAAGAAACAAAACTGGACCTTCACCCTTATCGGCACCGACAACCTCGATGTGGAGGGCATGGCCTGTGCCATGGCCATAGACAACCACCTGGAGTTTACCGAGGACGAGCAAGGCACAAGAGCGATGTTCGAGAAGGAGTGTTATGCCCGTAGGCGCTTCAACGGATTCGTGGCAACAGATGGCGCTATGCCTACAGGAAGCTATTTCAAGAGAGACGGAAAGAAGAAAAAATGACAACGGTCGACGGTCGACAGCATGACATCATGCCCTGAGAGGGAGCAACGGTCGCTACTATGGGGTGAGCGGTGCGGTGGCAGCCGCGATGCCTAACCTCAGGTGGGCGAAGAAGGTGCTGGCCTGTAAGTTCAGCGCAGCAAGTGGTTGCTGTGCCGACCTTACAGGCCAGCGTCTGTCCGGTCGGTATCCCCGACCTTGCCGGGCTGGGTGTGCACCGACGGGAAAAATTCAGGAACGGACAAAAATAAAAGGCAACAATCTTTGAAAGAAACCGGAAAAGTCAGTACATTTGCACCATACCGCAGGAATCAGGAACGACACTAACATCTACTATAAAACAAACCACTTAAAACAAACTATGCATCTACCTAAAACAAATACCGTCGCCCTGGCCATAGCGGCCTGCGCGGCGCAGCCCGCCACCACACGGGCGCAACACGAAATCTACCCGCAACACTTCGACCTACAACAGGTCACGCTGCTCGCCGGGCCGCTCAAGACCGCCATGGACACCAACACGGCGCTGCTGCTGAAGTACGACGCCGACCGGCTGCTCACGCCGTTCATCCGCCAGTCAGGACTGGCCGACGACGACTCGTCGAAATACCACGACTGGCAGGCGCAGCACCCGTCGTTCACCAACTGGGCCCTCGACTCCTGGTCGCTCGAAGGCCATGTGGGGGGCCACTACCTCTCGGCACTGGCACTGGCCTACGCCGCCGAGCACGACACCGCCACGCGCCAGGCACTGAAGCAGCGGCTCGACTACATGCTCAACATCCTCGACGACTGCCAGAAGGCATACGACGACAACACCGAGGGACTGAAAGGATTTCTGGGCGGACAGCCCATCAACCAGATCTGGACCGGTCTCTACAAAGGCGACCTCGCCCCGTTCCGCACCTACGGCGGATGGGTGCCCTTCTACTGCGAGCACAAGGTGCTGGCCGGACTGCGCGATGCCTGGATCTACGCCGACAGCGAGGTGGCCAAACAGCTCTTCACAAAGATGTGCGACTGGAGCGTCGACGTGGTCAGCAACCTGTCCACCCAGCAGATGCAGGAGGTGCTGGCCTGGGAGCACGGCGGCATGAACGAGGTGCTGGCCGATGCCTACCGCCTGTTGGGCGACACGAAATACCTCGATGCCGCATGCAAGTATAGCCACCAAACCATGGTGGACGGCATGCAGACAGCCAGCACCACCTTTCTCGACAGCAAGCACGCCAACACGCAGGTGCCCAAGTACATAGGCTTCGAACGCATCTACCAGGAGCAACTGCGCGACGGCAACATCACCGCCACCGCCACGGCCTACCGCACGGCCGCCCACAATTTCTGGAACGATGTGGCCACCAACCGCACGGTGTGCATCGGCGGCAACAGCGTGAGCGAGCATTTCCTGCCGGCGGCCAAGGCCGAACAGTACATCAGCAACCTCGACGGCCCCGAGAGCTGCAACTCGAACAACATGCTCAAACTGTCGGAAAACCTCTTCGACGAGACCCACGACGCACGCTACGCCGATTTCTACGAGTCGACGATGTGGAACCACATCCTCTCCACACAAGACCCCGAAACCGGCGGATACGTCTATTTCACCACCCTGCGCCCGCAGGGCTACCGCATCTACTCGCAGGTCAACCAGGCCATGTGGTGCTGCGTGGGAACGGGCATGGAGAACCACTCCAAGTACGGACACTTCGTCTACACCCACTCCGAGGACAACCAGACGCTCTATGTGAACCTCTTCACCGCCTCGCAACTGTCCGACAACCGCTTCGCCCTTACGCAACAGACCGACTTCCCCTACTCCAATACCACACAGATCACCATCGACAAGGCCGGCACCTACACGCTGGCCATCCGCCATCCGCAGTGGGCCGGCAAAGGATATGCCGTGAAGGTCAACGGAGCCGACGCCAACATTGCCGTCACGCCGGGCCAGGCCGGGTATGCCGCGCTGACCCGCAGCTGGAACGCGGGCGACGTGGTGGAGGTCACGCTGCCCATGCAGCTCAGCTACGAGTCTTGCCCCAACTACACCGACTACATTGCGTTCAAGTACGGGCCGATACTGCTGGCCGCGCCCACCACGGCCGCCAGCAGCGACGAAGCCGCACAGAACGGACTGGCCTACGAAGAGTTGCAGAACGAGTATGCCGGCGAGGGCCGCATGGACCACGCACCCGGCTCGATGGCCAAACGCCTCTCGCTCTCCTCGTCGCCGCTGCTCATCGGCAACCGCAGCGACGTGCTGAAGCGCATCAGCGCCACCGACCAGCCCTGCCACTTCACCATCGACGCATCCGACGCTCAGAACAAGGGACGTTGGGGCCAGCTACAGCTGGTACCGTTCTACACCGTTCACCACACGCGCTACAACTGCTACTGGTACCAGCAGACAGCCGACAACTATGCCGCCAGCGACATGGGACGCGCCGACGCCATTGAGGAGGCACTGGCCCAGCGCACCATCGACTTCGTGGCTCCCGGCGAGCAGCAGAGCGAGGCCGGCCACGACGTGGACCACTCGTCGGACTCGAACACCGGCACCTACCAGGGCGAGTACTACCGCGATGCCAAGAAGGGCGGGTACATGGAGTACACGCTGGCCAACCCCGACGGCCGTACTGACAGCATATCGGTGATGTGCCGCTTTACCACAGCCGACAAAGGGCGTGTGGGCACCATCAGCATCGACGGGCAGAAGCTGACCACTGTAACCATTCCGGCCACCTACAAGACGGCCGACGACAACGGGTTCTACAACGTGGAATTTGCCGTGCCGGCCGAGCTGATGCGCAACGACGACGGAACGGCCAAGACGAAGGTGGTGTTCCGCCTCGAGGCCACCGGATCAACCATGGCGCCCGGCCTCTACTACCTGCGCCTGCTGAGCGGCTACACAGAGGGTGCCTACCAGTTTGTGGCCACCGACTGGAAGACGGGCGATGCCGCACGCGTGCCACAGGCCAACATCAGTTATGATGCCACGGCCAACACCATCACTGTGAAGGCGGGCACGGGCAACAACAACGTGGCCCTGACGCTCGACTATGCCCATACCGACTACACCGTGAAAGCCCAGCAGAAATACCTCGTGGTGCGAGGCACCAACCTGGCCATGGGCGCAGGCAAGAGCTACCTGTGGTGGCTCAACGGCAAGAACAAGGGGTCGCAGGTGGCTCCCACCAAGACGCTGGCCGTGGGCGACGAGACGCTCGTGGCATGGGACATCACACAGTCGAACCTCAACGAAAACTGCAAGGGCGACGTGTGGAACTGCTCGACCGGCGCCACCATCTTCGGTCTTACCTCCACCACGGGAACGTCGGTCATCAGCTACATCGGCTTCGTCAGTTCGCTCGACGAACTGACCGGCATACAGCACACCACCGCCAGCCCGGCCGTCGGCGCGGAGACCATCTACACCCTCGACGGCCGGCCGGCCGATGCCAGCCGCATAAGCTCGCAGGGCAAGCCCGGCATCTACATCACCGGCCACACCAAGCGGGTGATACGCTGACACGACATGTGCCGGCAGCCGTTGCGGCGGCTGTCGGCACATTGTCAATGATTTCGCACGCAAAGATGGCAGATTAACATCAAAAAGCCGTAACTTTGCACACAGGTTCGGATAACGTTCGATTAAAAAGCATCTTTAAGGTATGAAAGCATTGACATTCCTGAAACGCTGGTCGCTGCTGGTGGCCATCAGCTTCGGCATGGTGGTTTACCTGCTGTTTGCCAACATCCCCGTGCTGCAGCCCGTGGGCAACACGGTCGGCCCCATGCTCATGGACGGTGTGCCCTGTGTGCTGTTCGCACTGCTCTATGTGACGTTCTGCAAGATTGACGTCAGCGAGATGCGCCCCCAGGTGTGGCATTTCGTCATTCAGCTCATCAGGGCATCGCTGGCCGGACTGATGGTGCTGCTCATCTCGCTTACCGGCGACACCAACACCAAGATTGTGCTCGAGGGCCTGTTCGTCTGCTTCATCTGCCCCACGGCGGCCGCCGTGGTGGTGGTGACCGAAAAGCTGGGGGGCAGCATCGGGTCGCTCACCACGTTTACCATCATCGCCAACCTGTGCACCATGCTGATTGTGCCGTTCTACTTCCCGATGGTGGAACGCGGCGCCGACATCACCTTCCTTGGTGCGGCGGCCATGGTGTTCCGCAATGTCACGGTGGTGCTCGTCGTGCCGCTGGCAGCAGCCCTGCTGAGCCGCAAACTCATACCGCGCTTCGTGAACTGGCTCAAGCAGTTCGGCAACCTCGGGTTCTATCTGTGGTGCATCAACCTGGCCATCGTCACGGGCGAGACCATGCGCAACATCTGCACCTCCACGGTGTCGGGACCCACGATGGCCCTGCTGCTCATCCTGCCACTCTTCGTGGCACTGGCACAGTTCACCATCGGCAAATGGGTGGGGCATTTCTTCGGCGCAAGCATCAGCGCCGGACAGGCCCTGGGACAGAAGAACACCATTGTGGGCATCTGGCTCACCATCTCGTTCCTCAACCCGCTGGCTGCCGTTGCCCCCGGAGCCTATGTGCTGTGGCAGAACCTCATCAACGCGCTGCAGTTGTGGTACAAGGAAAAGTACGGCACGCTGAAATGGTAAAGCCTTCGGCCGGACGAACCACATCACCGGCCACTGCCGGCACCAACCGCAATAAGAAACAACAATATAAAAAGACATGAAGACAAACAAACGCACACACCGCATTGCCGCCCTGCTGCTGATGGCCGCCAGCGCCTTCGTCAGCCTACCGGCCGGCGCACAGACCACTGTGGTGGACGGCGAGACCGGCGGCCCGGTGACCTACGCCTCGGTTTACGACAAGGCCACAGGCAAGTATCTCGGCTACACCGACGGTTCGGGCAACTTGCCCGAAAAAGCCCTAAACACCGCCACCGTCAACATACAGCACATCAACTACCATGCCGCCACAGTAGATACCGGCACGCTGACCGACGGGCGGATAACACTCGTGCCGCTGGTGCGCAGCATCAAGGAGGTGACGGTCGACAAGGGCAAACACGACTATGTGCGCCTGAAGGTGTATGTGCGCCAGCTGACGTGGCTTACCGACACGCTGGCCAAGGCCACGAAGGCCATCTGCCACTTCTACCTTAAGGCATCGAAAGCCAGCGGCAGCCCGAAGATAACCATCCTCTCGGGCCAGTCGGTCTACAACAAGGACATACTGGAAGGCAAATACAAGAAAATGGTAAGGGGTGTGATGCGCATCAATCCCGAATTCATGCTGAGCATAATGGGACCGAAGGAAGTGAAAAAGTTGCCCGCCGACACCGTCAAGTGGAAGGACTTGAACAGTATCGGCGGAAACTGGGGCCGGCAATATGCGCGGTTCGACTGGAAGAACATGCGCTGCAGCGTGGTGGAAGACAGCGTGTGGACGCAAAAACCGTTCACCATTCCGCTCACCGGCATTGCCGTCAGCAACTGTTTCATCAGCGAGACATACGACATTCACCACGGTGCCCCCAAGATAGCCAATCTCACCGACATGCTGTTCGGCATGCGCATAACGCACAAGAAGACCAACACCAGCATCGATGTGTACAACGAAGCCTTTGTGCTCGACGTGGATTATGCCTCGAAAGAAGACCTGGAACGCGAGAAGAAGGCCACCACATACGGAGAGTTTGTGGAGCCGGAAGGATTCGAGCCCTTCAACGAGAGCGTGCAGAAAGCCGTGGAAAACATGCGGCCACTGACCGACGAAGAGAAGGAAGAAATCATGAACGCCGTCTCCTGACGGCAGGTGCCGCACAACATTCGGAATATTGGTGTCCGCTAAAAATCGAAGACACCAGTCCCGTAGGGTAGAGTGACCAAAATTAGCATAAAAATACGAACCGTTTGCGTTGCCCCTGTAGGGGGCATATAATATAGGACAGGGGTTCTTGCTGACGCAAGAACCCCTGTCCTTTTTATTATGCACCCTTCGCAGGGACGGAAATGCGCGCAACCCCCGGTTGGGGTTGTAAAGATTTTGGTGCCGCCGTTCCCTACAGGCATTCCGGTTTTCGGCGGCCACGGCGGCATTACCAGCCGGTGGTGCCGCTGATGGTGAACGTCACCACCACGTTGACCTTCTTGACCGCCGTGCCGTTGCGGTACTGCATCTGCATGGTCACGGCATGGCTGCCGTCGTAGCAGTTGGACTGGTAGAGACCGCAGTTCCAGTTGAACAGGTCGCTGAACACCTCGATATATACATGGCCTTGGGCGAAAGCCCCGGGATTGCCGTCTCCGTCAAACCAGCCGCCGAATATACCGTTGGTACCGTTGGTGCCTTCCGACCCGTCGGTGTTAAGGGGCACAATGGTGAGGTTATCCTCGTTGAACTCGTCCTCGCTGACACCGACCAGGCTGAGGAACTGCGCCTTGTCGACGGTCACCTTGTTGGTCTGCGAGAAGCCGCCGCGCCACGTCATGGCGGTGCTGACCTGTAGGGTACCGGCAATGCTGTCGTTGCCGACGGGCGACGACGGGTCGGGATAGGCGTTGACCACGCCGGTGAGGTAGGCCGCACGGCGGTTAAGCCACTGGTGCATGGCCTCCACCTCGGTATCGTAGGTCTTGCCGCTGATGGGCCAGCGCGTCATTTCGCGCTCCACGGCCCCCTTCTTCAGCTCGTCGACATACAGCATGCACTCGGCCCAGGGCTTGGCCACGATGCTGTCGGCTATGCGGTTCCACTCGGCCTTGTAGTCGGTGACAAACGCCTGACAGCCGAACAGGTCGGTGAAGAAGGCCGGGATTTTCGCATCGTAGCCGTTGCGTTTCAGCGGATTGGAGCCGAGCACCAGCTCGCGGTAGTTGGCAAAGTAGTCGTGGCCGGTGGTCATCGTGGCCCAGTCGAAGTCGTATCCGGCATCAAAGTCCCACAACGGGCCCATGGTCCACTTGCCGTCGCCGTCCTTGAAGAGGAACACACTGCGCGGAGCCACCAGTTCCACGTTCTCCACCAGCTCCTGCAGTTGCAGGTAGTGGATCATCGACGGCACGTCGAGCAGACTGTAGATGCGTGCCGAGTCGCAGCTCTGTATGGCCTGTTCGAGCAGCGAGAGCTGCGTTTTCACCGAGTCGAGGCGGCTGGCGGTGAGCATCTCGTCCTTGGGATACTTCACACAGACGGGCATGGTATAGACCGACGACCAGAAATTGTCGGTGGCGGTAGCACTGAGACTGGGGCCGTCGTCGAGGTCGAGCGAGATCAGCATACCGCCGTCGTCGGACACCTCAACGCGGTTTTTGCCCTGCTGCACCTGTTCGGTAAGCTGGTACACGCCACGGTAGTCGCCGTTGACAAACAGTTCGACGTAGCGTGTGTGGTTGGTATAGGGCATGCCGAGCCACTCGGCAGCCTCGAAGACAAACGTGTTCATCAGGTCGGTCACGTCGCGGTAGTTGGCCAGCAGCACCCAGCTCTTGCCCTTGCCCAGACCGAGGAGCTTGTGTTTTTCGTCGAGCTTGATGCGGTAGGGCTTCTTGTCGTACCAGTTCCACGACGAGTTGCCGCGCCCCCTGATGCCGGCCGGAGCCGAATAGCTGGAGAACGCCCCGCAGCCGTTGAGGCTGATGTAGCAGGGTTCGTACTCGTCGCGCGAGGTGATGTCGTTGCCGTTGTTCACGGTGACGTACAACTGGAACACTTTATGGTGGTCTTTGGTCTCCACGGCCGGCTCGTCCTCGAAGGTCACCGAGTCGACCTTCGAGGCGGCAAACGGTATCGCCACGCCGTCGGGCGTGAGGGCGCGCAGCGAGCTGCGGTCGGCCGAGAAATCGAAATGGTCGATGTCGGCAGTGACGTATGGGAAATCCCAATAGGTGTTGTAGTCGTTCAGGCGAACGTGTATGCGTTCCTGCGCCGCAGCGGAGAGGGCGGCCAGAACCATGATAAGGCAGATGATTTTCTTCATGACAATGATGCTACTTTAGCAGACAGACAGTTTTACTTGCGCACAAACTTGAAACGGGCCTTTCCGGCTTTCACCGCATAGGTGCCGCGCGGCAGACGCGACACGTCGACCACCTGCTGGCCGTCGGCCTGGCTGACGGCCACCTGCTGCACCTTACCGCTCAGGTCGCTGACGGTAACGGGATCGGCGGTGCGCAGCACAAGGGTGCCGCCGTCGAGACGGGCGGTCTCGGGCAGACGGATGCCGGTGGGGTCGGCATCGACCAGCCGGAACTCGGCAATCTCGCCAAACTGATAGTGGCGGCCTTCGACCCACACCTGCGAATTGACGAACCGCATCACGGGACGGCTGGTATCGGTAAAGGGGAAATAGACCTCGACACCGCCTGTGGTCGTGATGAGCAACCCGCGGGCGGGAGCCGCAAGGGCGGCCAGGCCGAGGAGAACGGACAATAAGGTTTTCTTCATAGCTATGATCGTTATGTTGTCGGTTATCACTTGAACTCGCCGGGTTTCTTGCCGAACTGCTTGGCGAAACACTTCGAGAAATAGCTGGGCGAGGAGAAGCCCACCATGTAGCTCACCTCGTTGACGCGGTACTTGCCCTCGCGCAGCAGTTGGGCGGCGCGTTTCAGCCTTACCACCTGTATCAGTTCGTTGGGCGTAACGTCGGTGATGGCCTTCACCTTGGCAAAGAGGCCCGACCGGCTCATGTTGAGCTGCTCGGCCAGGTAGTTGACGTTCAGCTCCTTGCTGTCGATGTGGTCCTCGATAATCTTGGTCATCTGCTGCAGCAGTTCGCTGTCGACGGGCGATGCCTCCATATCGCCTACCGTGGCCTCGGGCGTGGTGGAGAACAGGTGGAACAGGCGGCGGCGCATGTCGAGCATGTTGCGTATGCAAGCCTGCAGATACTCCATCGAGAACGGTTTCTCGATATAGGCATCGGCACCGCAGTTCATGCTCTCGGTCTTGGCCGCATCGGTGGTCTTGGCGGTGAGCATCACGAAGGGTATGTGGCTGTAGCGGCGGTCGGCCCGCACGCGGCGGCACAGCTCTGCGCCGTCCATGACGGGCATCATCCAGTCGGATATGATCATGGCCACGGGGTTGGCCCGCAACTTCTCGAGTGCCTCCTCGCCGTTCTGGGCGGTAATCACCGTATAGTCGGCGTGGAAATTGTCGTTGAGGAAACGCAGCATGTCGGTGTTGTCGTCGACGACAAGCAGGTAAGGGTGGTCGGCAGAGGCGGCAGGTTCGGCTATCTGCGAACCCGTCGGCAGGGTTGCAGAGGCGGCCTCAGCCGGTTGGGCAGACAGCTGGGCAGACGGCGCAGCGGCAGACACGCCGTCTGTCGGAGAGGTGGCCGACGGGACGGCAGCTGCCTTCTGGCTGACGGGCAGCACCACGGTGAACGTGGCCCCGCGCCCCACCTGCGACGATACGCTGACCGTGCCGCCGTGCATCTTCACGATCGACTCGACGATGGAGAGGCCGATGCCCGTGCCGGGCTTGTTGTCCTGGGCCTGGTAGAACGCACCGAAGATCTTCTTTTGGTCGGAGGGGCTGATGCCCACACCGTCGTCGGCCACGGTGATGGTGAACGTCTGTCCGTCGGCCGAGGGGCGGCAGCCGAGAGCCACCAGTGTGCGGGTGTACTTGGTGGCATTGGTCATGAGGTTGCTGATGACCTTGGTGACGGCTTCAGCATCGACCACAGCCGTGAACTGCTCGGGCGGATAGTCGACCGTGAAGCGGGTACCGTTCTGCTGGAGCGTGGGCGCAAAGCGCTCGGCCACGGCATGAACGATGTCGTAGACGTTGCGCTCGGCAAAGCGCATGGCCAGCCCGGCCTGCTGCACCTTGTTGAAATCGAGCAGCTGGTTGACCAGGTCGAGCAACCGGTGGGCGTTGCGGTCGATCATCTTCAGACTGTCGCCCTCGGCGGAAAGCACCGTGTCGCCCGTATGGTCGGCCACATGGCGCATGATGGTCTCGAGCGGACCGATGATGAGCGACACCGGGGTGCGTATCTCGTGGGCTATCATGGTGAAGAAACGCAGACGGGCCTCCTTCACCTCCAGGTCCTTGCGCTCGTTGAGACGGCGCAGCTCGTGGTTGTGGCGGCGCTCGGCAATCTTCAGGCGCAGGTGTATGTAGAACCAGATGGCACCCACCACCATCAGCAGGTAGACGATGCGGGCGGGCCAGCTCCACCACAGGGGCGGATGCACCACCACGGTCAGGCGGGCCTCCTGGCTGGTCCACACGCCGTCGCTGTTGGTGGCGCGCACACGGAATGTGTAGGTGCCCGACGGCAGGTTGGTATAGGTGGCCGTGGGCTGCACGGTGTAGTTCCACGTTTTGTCGAAACCCTCGAGCATGTAGGCATAGCGGTTCTTCTCGGGCGAACAGTAGCTGAGCGAAGCAAAGTGGATGGCAAACATGTCGTCGGCTGCATAGATGTCGAGCTTATCGGCACAGGTGAGCGACTGGGGCAGACGGTCGGTGCCGGCAGCTACCGGCTGGCCGAAGATGTCGAGACGGGTGATGACCACCGGTGCCTCGTGGGTGTTGACCTTCACCTGATAGGGATAGAAACAGCTGAAACCGCGGGTGGACCCGAAATAGATGCAGCCGTCGGAACCCTTCAGGGCCGACGACGCGCCGAACTGTTCGCCGGCAAGGCCGTCGTAGCGGTTGAACACCTGCAGACCGTCGGAGGCCGAATACTTGAAGATGCCCTGGTTGGACGAGAGCCAGAGCACGCCCGCATCCTCCACGATGGCACTGATGTTGTGGAGGGGTATCTCGGTGGAAAGATGCTCAAAGTCGTCGGTGTCGGCGCGCCACACATAGACGCCCTGCGGCGTGGAGACCAACAGGCGGCCGTCGCGGGCCACACAGAGGTCGGTGATCTGGCGCATGGCGCTGGCCTGACCCTTGGCGGCGGGCTGGTAGCGGTGCCAGCGGCCGTGGCGGTCGAGCCGCCACAGACCGTCCTCCTGGGCAGCAAACCACACGTTGCCGCGCTGGTCTTCGACGATGTCGAGCGTGAGCGACTGGTATTTCTTCACACGGCGGAAGGTGCCCTTGGACAGGTCGGCCAGGAAAACGCCATCGATGGTGCCCAACCATACACGGCCGCGGCTGTCGCGGCAGAACGAATAGGTGCTGGCCGGCGCACCCGGCACGGCGGTCACCGCTCCGGTAAGGGTGTTCATGGACAGGATGCCCTGGCCATAGGTGCCTATCCACAGATTGTCGCCCAGCGGCAGGAAGGCGTGGGCGTTGACGGTGGACAGTCGCTGACGGGCCGGGAAATCGACCATGCGGCCCAGCGACGGCACATAACAGTCGACACCGCCGTCGTCGGTGGCCACCCAGATGCGGTGGCGGCTGTCCTCGCAGAAGCGCGACACGATGTTGCCGCGCAGCAAGGGGGTACTCTCGGGGGTGAACGACTGGAAGCGGCTGCCCATGGGCGACACATAGTACACGCCGCCATAGAACGTGGAATACCACAGACCACCCTCGTGGTCGCTGACGATGCTGTAGACGAACTTGGGCGACGCGACGGGCAGCGAGGCGCCTATGGGCGAGGCTGCGGCAGCAGAGAACGGGCGCACCGAACGGTCGGACGGACGGTAGACAAACAGACCGGCGTCGGAACCGACCAGCACCGTGCCGTCGGTATGGGGCAGCAGGGCATGGATGTGGTAAAGACTGTTGTCGGAAGGATTGAGGGTGCCGTGCGACGTGACGAGGCCATGACGCCATGTGCCATAGAGGAACGTGCCGTCGTCGAGACGGAGCATGGCCATGACGGGTTCCTGCGACACGTCGTCCGGCAGGGGACAGCCAAGGAAACGGCCCGTCGACTTGTCGAGCTGCAGCACGGGCTGCGCACCGTTCTCAGCCAAGGCATACACCTGGTTGCGGCTGTCGACATAGACACCGAGCAGGTAGCCGTCGGCCACCCGGTAGTGGGTCAGGCTGGCCGTACGGGGCGAATAGCAGAAGAGACCCTGCCCCTTGGTGGCTATCCAGACATTGCTATCGCGGTCGGCGGTAAGGCTTCTGACCGATGAGGTGAGACGCACGCCGTCGTGGGCATGCGGACCGACGGCCGTGAACTGCTCGTCGGCGAAACGGAAGAAGGATGCTCCGTGCGACGTGCCCACCATCACGCCGTCGGCAAGGGGCAGCACGGCCGACACATACTGGTCGGTGACGCCGGGCCGGAGAAAAGGCTCGACCATCGTGCCGTCGTAACGGCACAGGCCGCCATCGGTGCCCATCCACACAAAGCCGCGGCTGTCCTGTGCAAGGGCACGCACGGTGTAGGAACAGAGGCCGTCGGCCAGCGTAATGTTGCGCACAGACGTGGACGGAAATGCGCCAAGTGCCTGGGCAGCAAGCGAAAGGGACAATAGGAGAAGGACGGGAAGGAGAAGAATCTTGCGTTTCATGATGGTGGTCGGAAAGTGGATGCGGGGCACGAACGGATGCACCGCGTGGCGAAAGATGGCTTATCGCAATGCGGCGGGTATCGAACAGCAGTGCGATAGATGCCCAACGGCGATGCGAAAGGTGTCGTTTCGGAGGCCGAAAGGACACCTTCCGCTAACACTGCTTTACTCGGGACGCACGCCGGAGGCGAACGTCACGGTGTAGGGATACTGGCGGTTGGGCTGGTCGCTGTCCCAAGAGATGCGCTGGTGCTGCGTGGGCGCACCCATCACGACGAGGTAGACGGCCTTGAGGGGTTCGGAGGGCAAGCGCAGGGAGACGCTGCCGCTGGCAGCGGGACGGCCGTAGACGCTCTTGCCAGCGGCAGTGACGGCCACCAGACCATAGCGCAGACCACCCTGACGGCGGGCCTGGTCGGACGGAGTGACGGTGGCGCTGACCTTCTTGCCGGGCTTGAAGCCAGAAAGGCGGATGGCGTTGAAACCGTAGTCCTCGGGCAGGAAGTCGGCCTTGGGGCTATAGCCCTTGCCCGCGGCCTCCATCGGTGTGGAGAACTGGGAGGCGTAACGGCGTGTCTCGGCGTAGGCATGGCTGTAGTCGAGGTTGACAAGACGCTGGTAGCAGTCGATCATCTCGTCGCAGAACTGGCGCTGGCTGATGCCGTAGTGGCGCTGGTAGGTCATGACGGGGTCCTCGCCCATACGGCCGTCGCGATAAAGGTCGGCAATGGAGGTAAGGCCGTGTTTCTCGGCCCAGTACTCGATGACGTAGGGCGAGTGGTAGACGTTCGAACCGTCGAGGTAGGCCTTGTGGGTAAGGGTCTTGAAGGCTTCGAAATGGTAATTCTCGTCGGTAAGCCAGTCGGGGTTGACCTGCCACAGCATCCACTGCGAGGTCATCTCGAAGAAACCGCTGCCGCCCCAGCAGGGGGACAGGCTGTCGGCCTGTATCTGGAGCTGAAAGCAGTGGCCCAGCTCGTGGGCCAGACAGTTGAGCTTGCGGTCCTGTATGCGGTTGGGGGCCACCCAGAGGGCACCGATATAGTTGTCGTAGGTGCCGCCGTAGGCAGTGCCTTCGAGCGAGTAGTTGACCATCACCATCATCTTGTGGGTGTCGGCCTTGCTGCCGGGCAGGGTGAAGCGCAGGGTGTCGCGGAAGAAATTATAGAACTGCTGCACACGGGTCTTGAGGTTCTCGATGTCGAACTTCATGGGGTGTCCGTCGAGCTGGGGCGGATTGGCGGGGTTGTCGCCGAAGCCGTTCTCCCAAAAGAACACGAGGTCGCGCGTCTGGGCGGAGTGCATCCACGAGTAGCGGCTGCTGTCGCAGGTGAAATCGATGGTGCGCAGGTCTTCGGGAATGTAGATGCGCTTCTGGGCCGTGGCCGGCAGGGTGGCTGCACAGGCCAGGGCGAGGAGGAGGGATTTGAATGTCATGCGGTAAAAGGTTGGATGTTACACTGACGGTGTAGGCGGTCACTTGACCGAGGCACCGGTAATCTTGAGCTGATAGGGCAGTTGGTCGTCGGTAGACTCCTTATCGTCCCAGGGGCACTGGCGGTAGACGGTGGGCGAGCCTTGCACGACAGCCCAGAGGCGCGTGGTGCCGTCGGGTACAGTGAAGGTGGAGGTGCCGGAGAGCGCGGAGGCCGCTGCACCGGAGGTGTTGCTGACAAGCGTCATGGGACTGTAGACACGGGTGCTGCCGCAGAGGGCCACAAAGCCGAAGGCCCATCCCTCGTGGCCGCTCACGTCGGACACGTTGTAATTGCGGACGGTGGCCACGGTCTTGCCGTCGCCGTCGACCTGATTGCCTGCATCGGCCGAGGGCAGAAGGCTGCCGGCATCGACGCCGCGGAGGGACAGGGTCACCTCGGTGCCGGCGGCAGGCACGGTGAGGGGAATGATGTTGAAGCCGGTGGGCTGCGGGCACTGCTCGTAGCCTATCTGTTTCCAGCCGTCGAGGGTGTCGTAGAGCGTCACGGTGAAGGCATCGTAGGCCGGCTGCACGTTGGCCCAGGTGCGGCCGGTGGCATACTGGCGCGTGTGGTCGAAGTCGAGGGTGACGGTCTTCTGCGCATACTCGAAGAGGTGGGTGCGCAGGGTGTCGTAGTTGCCGTTGAGGAAGAGGCGCATGTAGGCCTGGTTGGCATCCTCGGGATAGTAGCTCTGGTTCCAGATGCGGCCCAGAGCGGTGTTGCCGTAGCGTTCGGTCCAGTAGTACTGCTCCCAGTAGGAGGCATAGCGCTGCCACTCGTGCTCGAAATGGCGGTGGTGCTGGTTGATCCAGACCTGGAAGTTGTAGTCGATGACCTCGCTGGGGTAGTCTTCGTGGGCCACCCACTGTGCGCACTGCTCCCAGAAACCGTTACCGCCGTTGGAACCGGGGTAGCCGTAGCGGAAACCGCTGTGCTTGTCGTCGGACTTGCCGTTGAGGATATTGTCGCAGTAGGTCTGGTACTGGAACGTGTGGCCTATCTCGTGGGCCACGGTTGAGCCAGCAGGGCGGCAGGTGGCCGGCGTGATCCAGAGCGTGCCGATGACATCGTCGTTGCCGGCGCCGGTGGCCACCCAGTTGTCGACGGTGCTGCCGTCGTGGGTGCCGGGGTAGAGCAGGTAGATGGACATCTTGTAGCGGTTGAGGCGGCTCTTGTGGGTAGCCTCCTGACCCACGACCACCATGCCGAGACGGTTGATGTTGGTGGCGTAGAACTGCTCGGCTTTCTTCAGCAGGTCGTCGATGTCGACGCGGTACGAACTGGGCACGGTGGAGGCGTTGGGATTGTCGCCGAACATGCGGTCCCAGAACACCACGAAGTGGGCACTCTCCTTGCTGCGCTTGAAAGTCCAGCGGTTGGTCTCGACGGTGTAGTCGTTGTTGTAGCTGAGGTCGGACGTTGTGGGGTGCCAGAGGATAAGGCCGGGATCGCCGAAGACGAGCGTTCCGGCAGAGGTGCCGTCGGCATTGACCAGGTTGTTGATGCGGTAGTCGCTGTAGCCGCGGCTATAGCTCGGCGAATAGCGGCGGATGCGCGGCATGGTGCCGGCGGAGAACAGCTCGATGGAGTCGAGACCGGCGGTGGAGAAAAGGAAACGGTTGTCCTTGAAGCGGTCGGTAAACTGCACATAAAGCGAGTCTTGCGCCGTCAGCGACAGGGCGGAGAAGAGGGTGGCTATGGCAAGTAAAAATCTTTTCATCTGTTATGCAATATGAAGAATGGTAGGGATAATCAGAATGTGACAGGGAGCAAAAGGCGGGGTTATTTCACAACGTATTTCTTTCCCTTGGCGACATAGATGCCTTTAGGCAGCCCCTTAAGCGACAGGGCGTTGGCACGCACCAGGCGGCCGTCGACCGAATAGACGGGGAAGGGGCGGTCGGCCTCGTCGGGACGGATGTCGCGCACGCCGCTGACGGTCTCCAGGTGGAAGGTGAAGCCTTTGAGGGTGCTGAGCAGATATTGGCGCGTGCCTACATAGACACGGCCGTCGGCGAAGTTGACCACGGGGCCGCGCTGCCCGTCGGTGGGGTCGTAAAGCTGCACGTCGTCGGCGTGGCGCGAACTGCTGACAAATACAAACGAGGCGAACAATTCGGTGGAGTCGGCAAGGGCGGCTTGTGGCAAAAGGGCTGCGGCGGCAAGGAAAAGTGACAATAGGGTTTTCTTCATGAGATGATGATGTTTGCTGAATGGGATGCTGCGTGACGGTACGGACACAAAAGGAAAAAGGGGCGCACCGCAGGCCACGGAGAGTGGCCGGCGGCACGCCCCAATGACTTTATGTGTTGGGCAGGGCATGCCTGCCTAACAGGATCACGATGGGGTTGCTGCGGTTAGGGTAAGGGCAAGTACCAGTTGGCGGTCTGCAGGAGGTCCTTGCCGATGAGGCTGCGCATCTCGCCCACCTTGTCGGCACCGCGACGGGCATAGACCTTGTCGGCCAGATAGGCCGGATTGCCACGGCGCAGGGCCACACGCATGAGGTCGTAGAAACGCTGGCCCTCGAAAGCAAACTCAAGGGCGTTCTCGTCCATGATGAGGTCCTCGACCTTCTCGATCTGGTACTGCAGACGGGCATCGTCGGCAAGCGTGGTGTCGTCGGGCATGACGTAGTATTCGTTGTACTCAGACCAGCCGCTGCCATGCGAGTGGATACCCATGGTGTTCTCGTTGGTCAGCTCAGGATAGGCACCCGAACGGCTCACATAGAGGTTGGTGGGGAACGAGAACTGGGCTATCCAGGCCGAGTCGTTCTTGTAGTAAGGCATGACCTTCGCCTGGATGATGTCGTCGGTAAGACCGTCTTTCAGGATGGCGAAAGCGAAACGGGGGAAACCGGCACGGTTGAGGGCTTCGGCCAGGTGCATGTAGACCATGGAGCGGCGGTAGACCTGTACGTTCTGTGCGCTGTGCTTGCTGTTGGTAACCATGTCGACGGTCTTGTTGTGCACCACGCGGTCGTTCTTCATCGACGAGAAGGAAGAGCTGAGGCGCAGGTCGCCGCTCTGGTTATTCTGGAGCCCGGCGGGAGCGTAGATGATGTTGCGCGTGGACGTGTAGTGGCAGTAGGTCTGGGCAGCCGAGAGGTTGATGAGACTCTGCGAAGCCACGATCGACGCATTGTAGCTGTTGTTGGAATTCGAATTGAAGAGATTGCGCAACTGACTGTAGTTACCCTCGGAGGGGATGGAGTCGCCGGGGATAAGGGTCACCAACTCGCTGTTGGTGCTGTAAGAGGACGACTCCTTGAAGAACGAACCGAACT
This sequence comes from bacterium, assembly GCA_963656755.1. Taxonomy (GTDB): domain Bacteria; phylum Bacteroidota; class Bacteroidia; order Bacteroidales; family Bacteroidaceae; genus Prevotella. Next base: position 18,837 of record CAVKJH010000069.1, on the reverse strand, counting down.
GGTCGAGCGACATGTTCCAGTGGGTAGAGGTGCGCTGCCAGTTGACACCCGACGTGCTGACAGGGTAGCCTACGTTGACACCGTTGCGGGTGGAGATGTACTTGTAATAGCACACGGCGGCCTCGCGGTAGTTGCCGAGCCAGAGGTTCATGTCGCCCTCGAGCACATAGATGGGGAAATAGAAGAACTTGCTGTCCACGTTGCGGATGGTTCCGTAACCGGGGGTCTCGATGGTCTCGAGGCCCTGAAGGTCCTGCAGGAAATACTGGCACACCTGCTGCATGTCATAGCGGGGATAATCCTTGTCGGCATCGGCCTTCGAGAGGATGGGCTGGGTCACGAAGGGCACCTTGCCGTAGACCTGCGCCATCTGCATGTAGGTCCAGGCGCGGATGGCCTTGACGGCAGCATACTCCTTGAGGAAGATGTACTCGTTGCGGTTGTTCTTCAGGGCCGTGTCGGCATGGGCTATGAAATAGTTGCAGTTGTTGATGACGGCGTAGTAGTCGGCCGGCGAATTGTAGGCATTGGTGGTGTCGTCGACATTGAAGAGGGCCACGGCGCGCAGGTCGGCCGACGTGTTGGAGTTGATGTCGGAAAGGTCGCCGCGCAACTCACCGAGAAGGATGGTGCGGTCGGAGATGGCCTGCAGCTTGTTGACGATGCCAAGCACGCTGTAGAGAGTATCCTCGGCATTGTTGAGATGCTCGTTGTCGGCAATGATCACACGGTCGGAGTCCTGGTTGATGAAATCGGAGCAGGATGTGAAAAACGAGAAGGCAACAAGACATGCGGGCAAGAGCGCAGCCATGCGGCGGCGGATGCCAAAGCCTTTGGCCTTATCCTTTATGCTGAACATTGTTTTCATGGTTGTATGATGGTTGGTAGGCTCCGCCACCCTGCACGGGTGGCGGGCTTTCAGTTTTTAATGGATTGCGTATTAGAGATTGACCTTCACGCCGGCTACGAAACTGCGGCTTTGGGGAAGCTGACCGAGGTCGATGCCCTGACCGAGCACATTGCCGGTCATGGTGAACTCGGGGTCGGATCCGAGATACTTGGTGATGGTGAACAGGTTGTTGGCCTGGATCCAGAACTGCAGACCCTGCAGGAACGTGGAGTGCATGGGCAGGGTGTAGCTGAGGGTGATGGTCTTCAGGCGGAGATAACTGCCGTCCTCAATCCAACGGTCGGAGAAGCGGCTGTTGCCCATGGGATCCTGGAATGTGGCCTTGGGGACAGAGGTAACCTGACCTTCGTTCTGCCAGCGTGTGGCCATGGCCGTGGTCTGGTTGAGGAAGCGGCTGCCGCCCTCGAGCTGCGAGCGCATGTAGTTGTAGACATCGTTGCCCAACGAGTAGTTGAAGTTGACGTCGAGACGGAAACGCTTGTAGTTGAGCGATGTGAAGATGTTACCGTAGATGTCGGGGTTGGGGTCGCCGATGACCACACGGTCGGCCTCGGTAATCTGGTGGTCGCCGTTGGTGTCGGCAAAGTGCATGTCGCCGGCCCCGAAATAGTTGCGGTCCACGCCGTTGTCGCCCAGGATATAGAGACCGGCTGCGGCTGCCTCCTCGCTGGTGCTGAACACGCCGAGCGTCTTGTAGCCGTAGAACAGGTTGGCGGCCTGGCCTACCTCAGAGTGGATGGTGGCACCGTAAAGACTGGTGTCGAACGAGGTGCGGCCGTTGGCCAGCGAGGTGATCTTGTTCTTGTAGTGACCTACGCTGGCACCCAGCTCCCACTGGAAATTGCGGTTGGCGATGACCTTGCCGATAAGGGTGAGGTCGAAGCCCTGGTTGCGAAGCGAACCGCCGTTGCTCCAGTTCTGTGCCAGACCGGAGAGATAGCTGAGGGTCTGGTAGGTGAGCAGGTGGTCGGTGTTGGCCACATAATAGTTGAAGCGGGCATTGAGGCGGTCGCCGAGGAAGTTGGCCTCGACTCCGACGTTGAAGCGCTTGGTGGTCTCCCACTGCAGGTTGGTATTGCCGATGTTGTTGAAGCTCAGGGAACTGACGCTCTGCATGAACTTGCGGGCACGGAAATAGGAACGGGCAGCATAGTAGTCGATGTCGTCGTTACCGCTGACGTCGTAACCGGCAGAAATCTTCAGGTAGTTGATGCCGGGTGTCTTGGCAAACCACGGTTCGTTGCTGACGACCCATCCGCCTTGCACACCCCAGAAGAAGCCCCAGGGAGCGCCGCAGATCTTGAGCGAGTTGTCGGCGTCGACACCGAAGCGCGATGAGGTCTCGGCCGTAAGGTTGGCCTGGAGATAATAGCGCTGCAGGTAGTTGTACTCGGCCTGTGCATACCATGCCCAGCTGTTCCAGTTGTCGTTGGTACCGGTGGTGGACGCGTTCTTCAGATCGGCACGCATTTGCGGGGTCTTGTCGTTACCGGTGTTGTAGCCGAGCTGGTTGTTGAGCGTGTAGTTCTCCCAGTTGATGCGGGCACCGCCGAAGATGTGCACGTCGTGGGCGCCGTAACGGTTAGACCAGTCGATGCGCGTGTCGCTGAACACGGAGTTCTGCTTGCTGGCAAGCGAGCGCACCTCGTTCTCGCGGTAGTCGCCTACGGCAGCCACATAGTAGTTGGGCACACCGTTGAGGGGGATGTAGTATTTCTCATTGGTGTTGACGAGGTTATAGCTGAAATGCTCGGAAACATAGAGGTGAGGGTTGAACTGGAACTTGGGGGTAACGCTGAGGTTGACCATCGAGTTCTCGAAACGGTTCTTGTTCTCGGCCTCGCCATAGTCGAGGATGGCTATGGGGTTGGCGAGCTTCCAGTTGTAGTTGTCAATATGTGCAAGGGCCTCGCTGAGATAGTCCTCGTCGGTGATGTCGAGGAACGAGTTGCTCATCACGCCGCCGGCATACGCATAGGGCGAGAGCATGGGGCTCTTCACATAGGCCAGGAATGCGGGCGAGGTGGGTGTGCCGTCGGTATAGTTGGCCGGCGCACCGTCGTTGCGCAGGTCGCGCGTCTGGTTGGCAAAGCTGGCATCGAAGCGAACACCGAATTTCTTGGTGAGCTGGATGTCGGTATTGAAGCGTATATTCAGACGGCTGGAACCGTTGTCCTTGAGCGGGCTCTGGTTGTTGACATAACCGAGCGAAAGGTTGTAGTTGGCCACATCGTCACCGCCCTCCACGTTGATGTTGTAGTTCTGGGTGATGGCTGTGCGGTAGACATAATCCTTCCAGTCGGTATCGTTGTGGTACTTGGGATAATAGTAATAGGTGGGGTCCTCGTTGAGGAACTTGAAATCGGTAACGGTGGTACCCGAGGTACCGAGCAGGTCGGCAGCATAACTCTTATACTGGCTGGCATTCATCATGTCGATGTACTTGGGCTCGAGAGTGACACCGGCCGAAATGCTGGCCGTGATACGGGTGGCCATCGAGTGATTGCGGCGCGTCTGGATGAGGATGACACCGTTGGCACCTTTGGCACCGTAGAGGGCCGTTCCGTTCTTCATGACGGTAACCTTCTCGATATCGGCAGGCGAGATGTTGGCCAAGATATCGTTGTGGAAACCGTCGTGGAGCAGGGTGCGGTTGTACTGCTGGTCGAAGATGACACCATCGACCACGATGAGCGGCTGCGCATTGATGTTGAGCGAGTTGAGACCGCTGAGAAACATCACGTTGCCCACACCGGCCGTACCGTTGCGCTGCACCGAGTGGACATCGGCGCCGAGACGCTTCTGTATCTCGTCCTCGATGGTTACGCCGTTGGTGAAACGGAAATCTTCGGTGGTCTTCGTGCCAAGCACGTTGGTGCCACTGGCATATTCGTTATGGAAGGTATTGGGGAAAATGTTCACCGTGCGCTGGCCGGCCTCCTTGGCAAGTCCCAGATGGGCCGTATTCATGTCGGGGGCGGTGACATTGAGCGAAGTGGCAAACAAGGGCACCTCGATGTCGTAAGTACCGTCGCTGTGGGTAAGGGCACTGTAGCCTTCTACCTCGGCCACGCTGACAATGGCACCCGACATAGGCTTGCCGGTGGCACCGTTGACAACCTTACCGCTGACCTTGCGCGTGGGGTATTTCTTGACGGGCTTGGCCGGCCGCTCAGACTTGACCTTCTCTGCAGCCTCGACATCGTCTTGGGCAACAGCGGGAAGGCTTCCTGCCATCATGAGTGCCAGGCCGTATATCATATATTTTTTCATACGTGTAATCGTTTATAAGCGTTGGTTAGTTGATATGCCTTAGGCTAATTCTCATGCGGCTTGAAGATGATACAGTCGATGTGGAAGTCGGTAGCATATTGGGAAGTCAGACTCTGCGTGACCTGGCTCATGATGCGCAGCTTGACATTGGGTGTGGCCAAGCCATAGGAGCATGCCGGGAACGAGAAGTTGCTGGCCACCTGCACGGTGTCGACCTTTGTGGGGTCGTTGGTCAGGAGGTCAAGACGTTTGTTGAGCTGCTTGTTGTCCTTGTTGTTGTAATAGAGCATGCAACGGAAACGGTTGGGCAACAGGTCGGAATCGGGTATGTACTGGTTGTAGGCACGCTGGGGCGCAAAGACCACATAGATGTCGTAACCGACATTGGACAGCAGGTTGGGAATGCTGTACTGCACGGCAGCCACCGGGAAGTGGTTGGGGTTGGTGGTGGTGTTCTCAGCAATGACATCGACAAACGAGTTGCCGGAAATCTTGTCGTAGAACGGATTGTCGGACGACACCTCGTGAACGGTAAGCGGCTGCGAAGCATCGATGAGCGTGTCCTGACGGCTCACGTTCTCGGCCTCGACCTTGACGGTCTGGAAGAAGGTCTTCTCCTTAGGCACGTTGAAATTGGGAGCAATGCGTACATGGCCGTTGCTGCACTCTACATCCTCGGTGCCGTCGAAGATGCCGCCGGCATCGAAAGGACGGTAGAAGATGTTGTAAGGCTCGAGATCGAGCGACTTGCGGGCGGTGTAGGACAAGGCGTTGGTTGAGACGGCCGAGTCGGCAAAGGCGGCATCGGGATTGATGGTGCGGCTGAACACCGTGCCCTGGAGAATGGCCAGACGGGTGTTGCTCTCCTGCATAGAGTCGCGCTTGTTCACCGTGTTGGCATAGTCGAAATAGCCGTGGTACTCGCTCACCATACGGTTCCACTGGTCGTTGGTAGGAACCAGCATCCAGTAGGTGGAGTCTTCCGAGTTGACCTGACCGAGCGTCGAGAAAAGCGTGTTGGTCAATGTCATGACAGAGTCGAGATAAACGGTCTGTCCGTCGGCATTGATGCCGCCAGCCACACTGGCTGCCTCGTTGAACTCATAGTTCGAGTAGCTGTTGATGAAATTGTAAGCGCTGTCGATGCGGCTGTCAATCCCCAAATACTCGAAGACATTGGGGAAATAATTGAGTTTGTTGCCGATGGTGAACAACAGGCCGTTGCTGTGCAGCGCATTCGACGTAACGAACTTCTGGCTGCCGATGGCTGTAGGCGTAACGGGCTCAATCTTGCCGTTGAGCATCGTCAGCGTGTCGTTGGTAAGCGATGACACGGGCTGGGTGAACATGGAGATATGGTTCTTCACAAACTGGTGAACCACGGTATTGTCGTCATCACGCACGCCGTTGGTTTTCTGCGTTTGGTAGGAAGCGACAAGACTGTCGGCCTGTTCGGCAGTAAGACCGTCATTGTTAAGGGCAAACACTGTGTAGGTCTGGCTGCCCGAAAGATTGCGGTCGTAGCCGCAACCCTTCAGCACTTTGGCAAAATTACTCAGGTTGCTCTCCGAAGAGATGGCCTCCCAAAGCGTGGTCTTGTTCCCGCCGTCGCCGGTTGTCGGATCGTAATGGTCGTCCCATTCGGAGCAGGAGGCAAGGGGCAGGGCAAGGGCTGCAAGCCCCAGCCAAGCCTTTCCCATAATATGATTGATGGTTGTTTTCATTGTTTCTGATTTTGATTGTGGTTACTGTTGCCTGTAGCTCGTTTAGAGCATGTCCTCAATTTCGCCGTCGTCGGTTACACCATAGACGCTCTTCGGAACCAGCTCAAGGTAATCGATCATGAACTCGTTGTTGTTACCCATCTTGGTAGACACACTGCGGAAACGCAGGAAGTGGTCCTTGTTGGGATCGAGGTGTACGGTACAGAGCACGATGCGGAAGGTCTGTGTCTGTGTGGCAAAGACGGTACGGTCAGAGTAACCGGTGGGGTGACCCTCGCCGTTGATGCGGTAACCGCCGGCTGCTCCACGGTAGTAGCCCTTGTTCTTGAGGGCCTTCTGGTCGCGTGAGAGCTGCTCCTGTGTCATGCCCGAATAGTTGGACACCCAGTCGCTACCGAGGATGGACGGGTCGTTGAGCGCAATCGTCATGTCGAGAGGAATGCCCTGGGGTACGTCGTCGAGGTAAATCTGTGCGATACCGCGTGTGCTTTCCTGTGCGTATCCCATACGGATCTGCCAGTCGCCCTCGTAGGGTACGGGCGGAAGCTTGAAGCTGATGTCGTAGTTGCCGAACATGTTGAACTCATCGCCCTCATAAGAGTCGTAGTAGTTGCGCGGACGGCGGTAGACAAAGTCACCGTTGACAGACACGTTCTTCAGATATCCGTCGGGGAAATAGTAGTTGCGTCCGTACTTGGCGGTCTCGTCGTAGGCGGGGTCGTTGTGTGCGGGGTCGCCGTTCTGACGGATGTTCATCGTCATGAGTTCGGGGAAGACGGTAGAGAGGTCCATGCGGATACGCACACCGTCGACGATGTCGCGAGTCTGTTCGGAGAAAGCAAGCAGGTCGTCGACATAGAAATAACGGCCGTTGAGTGCGGTGTTCTCCACGCCATCCTCAACCGTCTGGCTAATCATAGCGCCGCAAATCTGGTAATCATCGTCGTAGCGGCGGTTGATGTAACGCTGGCCCAGCTCACTGGAACCGGCATAGCGCACGACTGTAAGACGCTCGAACTTTAGCATGGTGTGGGGCAAGAGCGTTTCGTACCAGTCGACGGGGTTCATCAGTGTGGTACTGATACCGATGTCGTTACGCGGCGTGAGCAGGTTCCATCCGATGACGTCGCGGTCGAGGATATGGTAGGCAATGAGCCTGTTGAGCGGGTTCTTGCGGTTGGTCAGAGAATCGAAGCTGTGGTAAGGCTGGTTGGCATCCTCCGGATAAGTGGCGTCGTAAATCTCGCAGGCCTTTTGATAGAGCTGCTGCAGGTTGGTGATGCCGTACTTCTCGCGCAGAATAGAGTCGGTGGGGACAAAGGCCGTGAAACCTGATTTCTTCTCGTCGGGAGCGGTGGCCGTCTCCTGGTTGACGTGCGAGGTGTACTTGATGCGCGAATACTTTGAAGCGTCGTAGGAAGGATCAAGGTAAGCATAGAGCGAATCCTCGAGGTGAGTGTCCTGCAATGCTTGAGCAAAGAGCGAGATGCGCGGATTGTCCTTCAGGATGTTGGGAAGCATGCGCGAGCTGGAAGTGAGCACGCCATCGATGGGCTGCATGATACCGTTCTCCACAGAGTCGTCCTGCATGGTAAAGATGATATTGGCCGAACGGTTAAGACGCACGACACCGTTGCTGTCGTTGTCCACATCGTGGGTAATCTCGATGAAACGCTTGTTCATGTTGGCAGTGGTAAGCGTTCCGTCGTTCATCTCCGAGGTAGTGAACATATTGTCCACAAGGTGCGTGCGGGCGATGGTGTCGCAGTCGGCATCGGAGAGCTCGCTGACCGACGACATGCCGCGGCTCTGCAGATAAGCGTTGATGGCATCGTTGGTCGGAGCAAAGCAAGTGTAATGGCCGTAAGCCGACAGCAAGTCCATGAGACCGGCACGGTCAACGATGTTGGCATACTCGCTGAACTGCGGATGAGTCTTGAGATACTGGCTCATCATCTCGCCCTTGAAGGTGTAATAGCTTTGGGCATCAGGCTCGTCGGAACAAGCCGTGAAGAGGAACGAGGCTAACAGGAGCGGCAGCACAGCCAGCACCTTGGCACCTTTCCGTATATTGTTGAATATCTTGGCTTTCATGATGGATAGGTTTTATTTAGTGGTTTCGTAACTTGAGTTGTCGCCGTTGCCGAAAGCAGGGTTCTGCTCAAGGTTCTTGTTGACCTGCAGCTCATCCTTATTGTACGGCCAGAAGATGGCATCGATACGTTTCAACTTGTTCTGCGAAGCCGAACCGGCACTGCCTGTAGACTTCTTGGAAGCCTGTGTAGTGAGGTAGCTGGTGTTGCCGTCGCGCAGCGAGCGGCGCACGAGGTCGTACCAACGTTTTCCTTCGAAGAGCAGTTCACGGTGACGCTCGTCCATGACGAGATCGTTCATGAGGCCCTTGCTGGCATACGAAGCGTAGGCGATATCAGTCTTGGTGGTTGAGCAGTTGGAACGTTTGTTGATGACGTTCACGATGTTGTAAGCCTCTTTCAGCAGCGAATCGTTGACGGCCTTGCCAGCCGAGGTGGTATCGTCGTTGTTGACCATCTGCACCAGAGCTTCGGCCTTGAGGAGCATGATGTCCGTAAGGCGGTAGACAATCCAGTTGGCGTGACAGTAGCTTGAGGGCCAGTGTGAACTGTAGGAAGCCGTACCCTTAGAGGTAGAACTGGTGGGCGGCGTAACCTGCACAAAACCGTTCTTCTGCGTGTACTTGCCGATGCCGTACGAAGTGGAGTTGATGGCTTCGAGGCTGGTGTAATAACGGGTGTCGTACTTGGTAAGGAACACCGTGGGGTTGTCCTTCGTGAAGTCATCACCAAGATAATCGGAAGGCTTCACGAGGCCCGGGAAGTTGTCCACGTTACCGTAGTTGCTGCTCACAGCACCGTTGGCCAGCTCATTGTCGTCGTCCATGTAGATGAGTTCGAAGATGCTCTCCATGCTGTTGCCGTAGCAGAAAATCTGGTTGAAAGCATTTCCGTAGGTAGAACCGCTGCGGTCAGAGATGAGGGGGTAACCGTCCTGCATCTGGTCGTCTTCGCTGACCGAACCACCCTGCTTGTCGAGCTGATCCTGATAGTCCTGTGTCTTGGCATCAATCACCATGTCGGCGTAGCGCACTGCATTCTGGTAGTCCTGCTTCCAGAGATACATCTCGCAAAGCATGGCGTGGATGGCATCCTGTGTGATGCGTCCGCGCTGCGAGTAGCGGTTGGTCTGCGGATATTTGCGCACGGCATTGTTCTGCACGCTCTCGAGGTCGGAAATGAGCGAGTCGAGCACGGTGTTGAATGGCGTGGCCGGAATATCCATCTTCTGCGTGTCGTCGAGATAAGGCTCGTTGGTGTACGGCACATTGCGGAAAGTACGGATAAGGTAGAAATAGCACAGGTCGCGCAAAGCCGACATCTCGGCAATCGTGGCCCGCAGCTCACTCTGCGTGTAGTTGGGGTCCTTCTGGGCCACAGAGGGCGCAAAATGAATGACCGTGTTACAGTCGTTGATGACCTTATACATGCACGTCCAGTCGGTAAATCCGTTGGAAGCGTAGATGTTCTCTTTGAGGATGTTCGACAAGTCCTGGTTGTTGTCGATGTTGGTGCCGCCCTGAATGTTGTCCGAACGGAACTCGCCCCAGCACATCATGCGCGAGACACAAGCCTGCGACTGAAATGAACTGTAGCATCCGTTGACGATATTGTCGACATCGTTCTTCTCGTTCCAGAATTTCTCGAGCACGATATCGTTGAGCGACTCAACCTCGAGAAAATCGGAGCAGGACGTCATGGCAAGGGCGAGTACGCCCACCCAAGCCTTGGACCATATATGATGAAATGTATTGTTCATAAGAATGTTCGTTATGATCATTAATCGTTATTGGATTGAAGATCTGTATTATTAGTCGCTGTGCTTAGAAATCGACGGTGATACCAAGGGTATAAGAGCGTGCACGCGGCGTCTGACCGGTGTCGGTGGCTGCACCGTAGCTACCGTAGCTGATTTCGGGATCCACACCCGTATACTTGGTGAGGATGAAGAGGTTGTTAGCACTGATATAGAAGCGCAGACCCGTGAGTCCGAGCATTTTGACCACATTCTTCTTGAAACCGTAGGACAGCTGCACATAGTTCAGGCGGAGGAACGAGCCCGACTCCACGAAGCGGTCGCTGATGAGCGTGTTGTAGTTGCTGGTAGAACCGTACATGGCACGCGGAATAGAGGTAACGTCGCCTTCCTTGCGCCAGCGGTAGTTCACAGCCTCGCTCTGGTTGTTGTTGTTGATCATGGCCTCGGCGTCGAGACGGGCAAGGTTCAGGATCTTGTTGCCCACGCGGTAAGTGAACTGCGTGTTGAGCTTCCAACCGTTGTAGTTGAAGTTGAAACCGAATCCGCCGGTAAGCTTCGGCAGCGACGAACCGAGGTACACGATGTCGAGCGCATTGATGTTACCGTCGTTGTTGACATCTTCGTACATGGCATCGCCACCCTTGAACTTATAGGTGCTACCCGACGAAAGGTTCGAATAGTTGTAAGCCATCTGGATGGGGTCGCCCGAGTCGTCGAGGATTACCTGTCCCTCGGCATTGCGGGCCACGGGAGCCGTCTTTCCGGCGGCATCGAAAGCCTGGCGCTCAGCCTCGCTCATATTCTTATAGGTGTCGTACTGGTACTGGTACACGCCCTTGTAGCGGAAACCGTAGATGGCACCGAAGGGGTTGCCCACCTGCACACGCTGCAGCACCTCGCGGTTGGCGTAGTTGAAATCGCTGTTGAGCGACTTCAGCACCGACTCGTCCATGGTGAGGATTTCGTTGCGGTTGTTACCGAACGAAGCGTTGATGTCCATGTAGAACTTGCCCGCCTCGATAAGACGGTTGGTGTCGATGTTGAATTCCCAACCCGTGTTGCGCATCGAACCCACGTTTCCGGTGGCCAGTGTAGCGTAACCCGAGCTTGACGGAATGCGGATGTTCGACATGAGCATGTCGCGTGTGGTAGACTGGTACCAGTCGAGCGTAAGGTTGAGCTTGTCGTTTAAGAAATGGACATCCATACCCACGTCGTAGGTGGAGACGGTCTCCCAGCGGAGGTCGGTCAGACGAATGTTGAGCGGAGTCATCGAACTGCTGCCGATATAGTTGCTGCTGGTGCCGTACTTACTCGTGTAGAGGTAGTCGGAACCGGGCTGGTTGCCCACGCGTCCCCAGCTGGGACGGATGCTGAGCATGGAGAGCCACTTGCGTGCGTTTTCCATCCAGGGCTCGTCGATGATGTTCCAACGGAGCGATACGGCAGGGAAGTAACCCCATCGGCGGTCGGGACCAAACTTGGTCGTTCCATCCATACGCAGCGAGAAGTCGGCCATGTAACGACCCTTGAAAGCATAGTGGGCAGAGAACGTGTAGTACATGGAGCGCCACTGGCTGAAGCTAGAGCTGAGGTCAGACACCAGACCGCCGGCATCTGGCGAGATAATGCCACCCGAAGGAAGCAGGCGTGCGTTGGTGCCCTGGCCGGTAGAACTACCTGAGGTAAGTTCGAAACGGCCCATCATCATCAGCGAGTGGTCCTTGTTGTTGAAATGCGGGATAAGCGTCAGCGTGTGCTTGGTGTTGAAGGCCACGCTCTTCGTCGAACCAGTGTAAGCAGTATTCACGCCGCTGTTCCAAGCCACGGTGGTAAGCTCCTGCGGATAGAACTTGTCCACATAGTCGTTGAAGATGTTCATGTAGACACGTCCCTGGTAGTCGAGACGCCAGCTGTCGTCGTCGATGCCGAGCAGCTTGTAGTCAATCTGCAGTTCGGGCGAGATGTCGTATGTGCGCTGGTCGTTCTTGGCCAGGTGAGCCGAAGCCACCGGGTTGACAAGTGTTTTCTGGTCGTCGTTGAAGACCGACGATGCGCTCTGCAGCATTGCGTAATAGGTGCTGGTGTTGCGTCCGTAGGCATCCTGCTCGTAGATGCTCATGTTAGGCATCTTGCGGTTGGCAATGGAGAGCAGGTCGTCGTAGTTGCGTTTGTTCTTGGTGTAGGTCAGCGAGAAGTTGGTGGCAATCTTGATGCGGTCGCTCACATAGTAGTCGAGAGCCACACGCGTAGAGAAGCGGTTGAGCTTCTGCTCGATGACCGAACCCGTCTCATTGTCGAAACCGCCGGAGATACGGAAGGTAGCCTTGTCGCCACCACCGGTGATGGACAGGAAGTGGTTCTGTCGCAGACCGAACTGGGTGACGGCGTCGCGCCAGTCGGTGTTGTTGTTGTACTGCTCGTACTCAGAGAACGTGGGGTCGTAGTTGATTTCGCGGATGTTGGACGTCTGGTCGTTCTGCTGCGGGTTGAAGTAAGCCTCCTTGAGCAGCATGGTGTAGTCGTCACCGTTGAGCAACTTGTATCCCTGCGGCTGATAGGTGCCGGTCAGACGGAGCGAGTAGCTCACGCGCGGCTTGCCTTTGGTACCGCGCTTGGTGACCAGCTGGATAACACCGTTGGCACCCTGCGAACCGTAGATGGCCGTGGCGGCAGCATCCTTCAGCACGGTGATGCTCTCGATATCCTCGGGGTTGATGTTGAGCAACTGGGCGAACTGCTCGTCGTTGGCCGAGTTGACGTCGAAGCTGCTCATGTCCACGTTCCAGGTGTTGCCGTTCACCACGATGAGCGGGTTGGAAGAGGTGAGCGATGACACGGTCGAAGCACCGCGCAGACGCATGGTGGTACCAGCGCCGAGGTTACCGCTAACCGACACGATGTCGAGACCGGCGATACGTCCCTGCAGGGCCTCGTCGATGGTGTTCATACCCAGACCCTCGAACTCTTTGGTCGAGATGGTCTGCGTGGAGTACGAGATTTCACGGTCGGGGATGGCGAGACCGCCGCCCGACAGACGCTTCTTGGCGGTCACGGTCACCTCCTTCAAGGTGTTCTCGCTTTTGAGCGTCACGTTGATTTCGTCGCTGGTGAAGGGCAGCACCTGTGCCTTTGTGCCGACGAAGCTGATGCGCAGCTTGTCCTTGGCAGGGTTGCTCACCTTCATCGAATAGTTACCGTTGATGTCGGTTGTTGTCGACTCGATGATACGTCCGTTGGCATCGATTTCGCAGACGGCGGCACCCATGACGGGACCGAACTCGTCGAGGACCGAACCGTGCACCGACGTTATCTGTTGGGCTGACGCCTGCATGGCTACGATGCAGAGCATGGTCAGCAATATATATCTCAAATAGTGTTTCATGGCTTATCTTCTCCTTGCTTTAGCGTAGTTGTGTCGTTTGGCAGCGGTGGTAGTCAGTCCGATGACTTCGCGCCAAGTCTTCTCGAACTGGTCGCTCTCGTAGAAGAGGGGGCCGTCGATCTGATGCACCACTACATCGGAAGCCTGATAGATTTGGTTGGTGGCAGTCTTGTCGCGGTTCTGGAACCAGTATTCGCGACCGATGATGTTGTAAAGACCATTGTCCTTCAGCACATGGCGCTTGTTGCCCAACTGGTCTTCCACCGTCATGTTGTTGTCGTCGGCATTGACGGTGATGGAATAGTATCGCTTGTTGGCGGGGTTGATCTTCGACGACTCGTAGCGCACGTTGTTCTGCGGCGTACCGGCGATGAACACGCTGTTGTCCTGGATGTGGTAGCGCAGGAAATTGTTGATCATGTTGGTCAGCGTGGTCTGTGCGGTTGTCAAAGCCTTCTTGTCGCCGCCGAAGTCGTCGGCCGTGAGGTTGTCCACATCCTGCCAGGTGGGCAGGTAGCCGTCATCGATGAGTTTCTGTACGGTAGCGTTGGTCGGCACATACACAGTGTAGTTGTAGTTGTCGAACACGTTGATGTTCTTTTCGCCCGTAGCGGCGTCATACGAACTGAGGATACGCGAGGAAAGGAGCGACGAACCGCTGAGCAGCGATGTGAACGCGCTGAACTGGTCGTTGTCGGAGAGGATGCTGAATGTGCTGCGCTGGCTGCTGAGCGGCAGTGCGTTCTCCACGACATAAGCCTTACCGTTGCCGCCGGTGCTCTCGTCGTAGATCTGTGTCACGACAGCGTGTGTGCCGGTTTCCTGCTGCAGTGCGCCGTCCACGGTCATCTGACCGGCCTTTCCGGCGTTGCGCACGATGATGGGCGAGCCGCCCTTTGTTTTATAATAGGTGTGTCCGTCCTCGATGTTGCCCACCACGATGAGGTTGTCGATAAGATCTTCGAGACGGTCTTTCACCTGGTCGGCACTGGTCACCGAGTCCTTGGAGGCTTCGTCCACAATACCGGTCGACAGGTCGTAGTCGTAGCGGTTGGCCACCACGGTCTTGCGCTGGTTGTTGTAGGTGAAGCGGTAGAGCTTGGTGCGGTTGGTGCCGTAGGAGCACGGGTCTATGTAGGTCAGCATGGCCTGGTTGGTCGGCACGATGAAGCTGTAGTACGAGTCCATGGAGTTGAGGTAGGGCTCGAAGTTGAGGTTGTCGATACCCCAGTAGATGACGCTCATGATACCGTCGGCACCGTTGGAGTTGATCAGGGCGGGGAAGCTCACCGAGCGGTAGTCGGCCGGGGTGAACACCTTATTTAATAAGTACACCACGCCGTTGCAGCCCATGAAGCAACTGTCCACGTCGGCAGTGGTAAGACCGAGGCTCACCTTGGTGGTGTTGTCCACGATGTTCTTGAACTTCGAGGGCACGGTCTCCGAGAAGGTGTTGACCATGTTGATGTTCATGAGCTTCACGAGCACGTTCATGGGCACGTTGTCCCACGTGCCGTACATATCCTGCAGCACCTTTCCGTCGCCGTTCCACCATTTGTCGAAAGCCTGGTTGGAGGGCACGAGCATGGCCCCGGCATCATAGTGCAGGTCGTAGCCCGACGTGTTGCTGTAGATATACTGGTTCCAGCTGGGGTCGTAGAGCAGCTTGGCGTCGACGGCCTGTCCGTCGGGGTCGGTTGCCAGTTCGCCCGACGTGGCTGAACCCCACCCGCCGGTGTTGGCGGTCGAAGCGAAGTGGCGCAGCACGAACACCGAGTCGGTGTTGTTGTAGAGTCGGTTGTATTCCTTGGTAGCGGCATCGTCGTAGTAGGGAGCCGAGAAGCGGCCGAGCAACTGGTCGAAGGTGCTCATGTTGGCGTGCGAGGCGATGATGTCGGCCATGTTGTCGGCCGAGGTCATCACACCGTCCACCTTATGTATATAGCCGTTCTTGCAGGTGATGTCGCGCTCGATGATTTTCTTTCCGTTGACCCAGGCGTCGCTGGCAGAGGTCGACTCGCCGTTGGTGAGTGTCGTCAGGTCGGCATCCACAATGTTGTTGTGGCTCATGTAGGCGGGCAGGAAATGGATCATGGGCTTCGACGTGTTGTCGCGCAGCAGCACGATGCCGTTCTTGTGGTCCCGGTACTTGCTCCAATAAGCGGTGTTGGGCATCCGGTCGGGCAGGATGCGCGACACAGAGTCGAACACCGAGACGGCCGTCTCGCGTCGCATGCACATGCCTTCCTCAGGCGGGTTGCCGCTCACGTTGCTGAGCAGTTCGATAAGGTAGGCATTGTTGACCATCGATGCGTTGAAGATGAGCTTCTTCTGTGCGTTGGTCAGGTCTTCATACTTTTTGACGCCCCAGCTGTTGGTCTGGAACCATTTGCTGAAAGCGTCGTCGTCGGCGACAAAGAGCGTCTTGCTGCCGGTCTGGCTGAGCACGGCGGTTTGTCCGAGGTCATCGATGAGTCGCAACGTGTACGTGTAGTTGCCCTCTTCTTTCAGCTGCTCGTAGATGGAGTTGCCCAACCACGCCGGCTGACCGGTGAGGACATCTTTGTCGCACGACTGCAGCATCGTGGCTCCGGCCACCATCAGCATGGCTGTGGTTGCCGTAAGGGCCTTGCGCGTGGATCTAAGATGTTTCATTGTAGTTATTTTAGGTTTTGTTTATTATGTCAACACTCCGTGCCGCCGGTAGCGTAACGGGCTTCCTCATGGCGGGGATGCAATTGCAAAGATATATTAAAAGGATTGAAAAACCAAGTTAATTTATAAAAAAATGGGCATTTAACACTTAAAATATATTGCGTTGTCTGAACGGCTGCAAAAATAGTCCAATGAATGGAAAAATCGTCCCGCAGCCTGTTTTTTCCACTTGTTTTCTTGCATTCACTACCTTTTTTCACTACATTTGCGGTGTTCTTGCTTGTCGCTACACCCTGCCCGCCGTGCGGCGGCAGGCCACAAGACGACAAAAAGCGGATAAACTCAAACCAATCAATTATAACCTTTAAAATCACAGCTTATGAGAATGTCTACTTCCATTAGACAGCTGCTGTTAGCCCTGATGTGCCTGTTCGGCCTGAACGCCAGCGCACAGTTCACGGCTACGGTTAAGCAGGGACCGACGAGCGACTACTCGAACGTCGGCGCAGAATTCAAACTTACAGACGTGGCCGAGGCTCTCGGCACCGACACCGCCACCCTCGTGGCCCAATTGGACAACATGGGCACCACGAAAGTGTTTGCCGTGATCGACTCCACCGGCACCGTGACCGACTACACGGGCAACACCGGCGAGTTCTGGCTCAGCGAGACCGGACAGGTACACGCCTACAGCGGCGGTGCTTGGTTCGTGGGCAGCAACTACAGCCAAGAGGCCAACGTCTACAACGTCTATGTGGGCCAGATGCCCAACTATTTCACGGTTTCCGACACCCTGCAGGTGAAGGCCGCCCTGGTCTACAACGGCAAGACCGTGACCTTCGACATCACCTATCAGGTGTATGTGCCCGAGGCTCCCGCTCCCGAGCTGTCCATCTCTAAGCTCAACATCGTGGGCGAGGCCAGCGTAGCCATTTCGCAGTATCCCCGTTCGGGCTTCGACACCGACCAGGTGTTCGTGAAACTCGACGATGCCGCCACCAAACTGGGCTGCCCGAAGGAAGACCTTCCCTACATCATCTCGAAGATTGCCTACATGCCCAAACTCGACGCCACCTACGGCATGATGAGCGACTCGCTGACGCTGGTCACGACCAACAGCGGCTGGATGAAGCGCGCCATTGACAGCAAGGGCGACAGCCTGTGGAGCTGCGGCAACACCGGATACGACGTTTCCGACAACCTCTACACCCAAACATACAGCTTCAACGCCGACAACGACACACTGAGCTGCTACATCGGCCAGTATCCCGGCGTGAACAAGGCAGGCGACAAGCCTAACTTCGACATCTATCTGGTTTACGGCAGCAACGCCTACAAGGTGAACTACACCGTGAACATCATTGAGGCCGACTACCACGGTCTGGAAGACATGACCATGGTGGGCGACACCACCATCACCGTGAACATGACGGTCGACAACAACTATTCTTACAAGAGCATCTATCCCAACATCGACAACATCGCAGCCGCCCTCGGTGTCGAATCAGCCAGCATCAGCCTGCAGGCCATCGACAGCAACGGCAGCCTCTCATCGAACGGCACTGCCAACAACGGCGGTTTCTGGCTCACACAGGGCGGTATCATCACCGCGTGGGGCACTGGCGCCTTCTGGTTCGTAGAGCCAGCAGCCAGCAACAACTACACCGACATTCACGTCGGCCAGTATCCCAACGTTCCACAGCCCGGCGACACCGCCACCACCAACCTCTACTTTGTCTACGCCGAGAAATACTATCGTATGCAGGTCGTACTGGCCATCGACGAGGAGGATATCGCCGACGAATTTGTAAGCGTTGCCAACCGCACACTCAACATCCAAGCCCTTTCAGCAAGCTACACTTGGTCTGACTACGAGGCCAGCATCTCGCTCGACGATGTCAACGCCCTCATCGGCACCACATCGCCCGTGCTCTACGCCTACATCTCCGACAGCCTCCGCAAGGCTTCTCCCGACACCTATCCCGAGACCATGATCTACACCAAGATCTGGAACATGAACCCCACACCGGGCTTCTGGGTCGACAAGGACGGTAAGTCACGCGGCTGGAACAGCGCTACAGAGTCACCTTGGGGTATGTATATCACCACTTCCAACAACAAGGTCAACTTCTACGCCATGCAGTACGACGGCGGTTCACCTGTCGGAACCAACTACTCGGGCAAGTTCTTCCTCGTCAACGAGGAGACAGGTAAGATGATTACCGTAACACTCAACTACTCGATCGTGGAGAAGATCCAGACCGTTACCGAGGTAGGCTCTATGGATGTCATCGTCCCCGTGGGCGAAATCGATACCGAGGCCGACATCGACCTGACCGCAGCTGCCGAAGCTCTCGGCACCGATGTCAGCTCACTGATGAACAGCTACACACTGGTAGGCCGTCTGGCCAGCGGTGTCTACTGCGACGGTGTTGACCCCGTAAATGCAGGTCTGATGTTCACCAACGAAGGTGCATGCGACAACGAGGGTGGCAACATCGGCATCCAGTTCTCCGAGGACGGAACACAGGTCATCGCCTATGCCAACGACGCTACCGAAATAGCTGAGTCTGGTTTCGTGGCCTACGCTACGATGGGCTTCATGATTGAGGGCGACAACAACACTGCGAAGGTTTACGTCATCAACATCAAGTTCATGAACGCCGAGGATTACGCCGCCGGCATCGAGAACGTGAAGGTGGAGAGCAACAACGGCAAGATCTACGACCTCAGCGGCCGTCAGGTCAGCAAGCCCGCACACGGCCTCTACATCATGAACGGCAAGAAGTACATGGTGAAGTAAGAACCGACCACGACACACACGGCTGCGCGGAGCCTGCCTCCGCATAGCCACTGACATAAGCTCCCCTGCGGTCAGCCGACCGCAGGGGAGCTTATGTTATTCGGTAAATCCCGAAGCAAAGCCCTGTAAAATCGGCTGTTCAAAATCCGCAAAAGAATCATGCATAATTTTATGCTCATTTATTGCTGTCCGGTAAAACTCAAAAGAGCATAAATGTCCGGCCCGAAGCCCTGTA
>CAVKJH010000068.1:0-4881 GCA_963656755.1 bacterium | reverse complement strand
ATAAAATAAAAAATATTGGTCAAAACATTTGGATATTAACATAGAAAGCAGGGGCGATGGATAGAGAACTGCGCAGTGAACAAGGGTAAGCCCCCCCCCCCCAATAAAAAAAACTTGCAAAGATTAAGGTATTCAACGACTTAGAACGTTATAAGAAAATTTACCGGACACCAATAATAGAGAATGCCGCTGTAGGACAGTTGGCCGCGGCTCAGTAGGGCAGTGTGACGCTGAATAGCGGGCTGTCGGTATGTTCCTGCCTTATGATGTCGACGAGCTGCTTCACGATGGCCGGCTCGCGCTCGGCCATGTCGTGGTCTTCGTGTATGTCGGCGGCAAGGTTGTAGAGGTGTGGTTTCCCTTTCACCACCACCAGTTTCCAGTCGCCCCGGCGCACGGCTATCTGGTCGGTCTCGTGGAACTCCCAGTACAGGTGGTCGTGCTTCTGCTGGGCTGTGGTGTCGCCCAGCAGGGTGGGGGCTATCGACAGGCCGTCGTAGCCGTCGCCGGGCAGTGCGCGGTTGGTGTAGCGTTTGCGGAAATTTCTTATTTTTGCGAGGTCGCAGAACGTGGGCACGAGGTCGTAGAAGGCCATGGGCAGGTCGCACACCGTGCCGGCCTTGATGTGTCCGGGCCACCAGGCGATAAACGGTATGCGTATGCCGCCCTCGTAGCACTGCCGTTTCAGTCCGCGCAGTTTGCCGTCGCGTCCGAAGAACGAGGGGTCGGCACCGCCTTCCTCGTGCGGCCCGTTGTCGGAGGTGAAGATGACAAGGGTGTTCTTGTCGAGCCCCTTCTGCTTCAGTTGGTCCATCACCTCGCCCACATATTGGTCGAGGCGCGTAATCATGGCGGCAAACTGAGCGTGGGTATGCTCCACGGCATTGTAGCGCGACGCTTGCTGGCCGCCCCACGTCTTGTCGGTGAAGAAGCGGCGACGGTAGGCCTCGAGCAGACTGTCGTCGGGCTGGGCCAGTTCGGCGTGGGGCAGGGTGTAGGTCAGGAAGGCGGCGAAGGGGTGACGGCTGTCCTGCCGCCCGATCCACTCGAGCGCCTTGTCGTGTATGATGCGGGCGGAGTACTGGCTGCGCTTGAAATAGTTGTGCCCGAACATGGGGTAGGCGATGTTCTTCTGCATCACCTCGCGCACCACGCCCGTGTCGCCCTGTGCGCTGGAGAAGCGGTTGAGGAAGTTGGGGTAGTAGAGATGGGCCTGAAACTGGCATATATAGCCGTAGAACTCGTCGATGCCGCGTTTGTCGGGTGTTGAGGGCGACCCTTCGTATCCGCCGGCCCATTTGCCGAACAGGGCGGTGCGGTAGCCCTGGTCTTTCAGCATTTCGGGCAGAATGGTGTGGGCCGTGTCGTATGGCTCCTGTCCCACGACGGCAAAGTCGGTGTTGCTGCCGTATTTCACCGTTTTGTCGTACGACCAGTATTCTTTGTTGCCGCGCACATGGGTGTGGCCGGTGTGCTGTCCGGTCATGATCGAGGCGCGCGACGGAGCCGACACCGGCGACCCGGCGTAGGCCTGTGTGAAGCGCATGCCCTCGCCGGCCATGCGGTCGATGTTGGGCGTGTCGATAAACCGCTGTCCGTAGCAGGCCAGGTCGCCGTAGCCCATGTCGTCGCACAGGATAAACAGGATGTTGGGCGGCTGTCCGCTCTGCTTGTGCTTTTTGGCCGTTTTGGCGTCGGTGCATGCGGGCAGGGCGGCCATGGCGGCCGATGCCAGAATTAATGCTTTGTTCATGGCCTTGGGTGTCGGGGATGCAGTCCTCAGCGTTTGCTGTACATCTCCTCGTAGTAGCGCTGGTAGTTGCCCGATGTCACGTTGTCGAGCCACTGCTGGTTGTCGAGGTACCATCGCACCGTTTTCTCGATACCTTCCTCAAACTGCAGGCTGGGCTCCCATCCCAGCTCGCGCTGCAGCTTGCGGCTGTCGATGGCGTAGCGCAGGTCGTGGCCCATGCGGTCGGTGACGTGGGTGATGAGTGCGAGGTCCTCGCCCTCGGCACGTCCCAGCAGACGGTCAGTGGTGCTGATGAGCACTTTCACAATGTCGATGTTCTTCCACTCGTTGAAACCGCCTATGTTGTAGGTGTCGGCCACCTTGCCCTCGTGGAAGATGAGGTCGATGGCGCGTGCGTGGTCTTCCACATAGAGCCAGTCGCGCACGTTGAGGCCCTCGCCGTAGACGGGCAGTGGCTTGCGGTGGCGTATATTGTTGATAAACAGCGGTATCAGTTTCTCGGGAAACTGGTACGGCCCGTAGTTGTTCGAACAGTTGGTCACGATGGTCGGCATGCCGTAGGTGTCGTGGAAGGCGCGCACAAAGTGGTCGCTCGACGCCTTGGAGGCCGAGTAGGGGCTATGGGGCTGGTACTTGCGGTCTTCGGTGAAGAACTCGCTGCCGTAGGCGTGGTGGTGTTGCGACGAGGCACGGGTGGTGAACGGACTTTCGATGCCGTCGGGGTCGGTCAGCTGCAGTGCGCCGTACACCTCATCGGTCGAGATGTGGTAGAACCGCTTGCCCCGGTAGCCCTCGGCCCTGGCCTCCCACGTCAGCTTGGCAGCCTGCAGCAGCGACAGCGTGCCCATCACGTTGGTCTGGGCAAAGGTGAAGGGGTCGCGTATCGAGCGGTCCACATGGCTCTCGGCGGCCAGATGGATGATGCCGTCGATGTGGTGGGCCGACATGAGCTGGCACATCGCGTCGAAGTCGCAGATGTCGGCTTTCACGAACGTGTAGTTGCTGCGGCCCTCTATGTCCTTCAGGTTGGCGAGGTTGCCGGCATAGGTCAGCTTGTCGACGTTCACGATGTGGTAGTCGGGATATTTGTTGACGAGGAGGCGCACCACGTGCGACCCGATGAAACCGGCGCCGCCCGTGACGATGATGTTGCGCTTAAACTGCTGTTGCATGGTGTTGGGTCTAAACGGATTAGTTTGCGGTGTGAAGCCCGTGTGGCCGGCCGTGCCCCGCAAGCTGCGGTCTGCCGCCGGAAAGCCGCATGAGCCACCGTTGCAAAGTTATAAAATAAATATGTGAACCGCCACTTTTTGTCGCCACTTTTTCCGCCCGGCGGTGCGAAAAGGCCGCCGCAAAACTTGGTGGTATGCGAAAAATGAGCGAAATTTGCATCATCAAAATTAAAAAAGCACAAGAACGATGGATAAAAAAGACTTGAGAATCGTTTTCATGGGCACACCTGAGTTTGCCGTCGGTACGTTGAGCCGCCTCGTGGAGGGCGGATACAATGTGGTGGCTGTGGTGACGCAGCCCGACAAGCCCGTGGGCCGGCACCAGGACCACCTGCAGCCCTCTGAGGTGAAACGCTATGCCCTCGAACACGGCTTGCCCGTGCTGCAGCCGGTAAAGATGAAAGACCCGGCGTTTGTGGCCGAACTGCAGTCGTACGGTGCCGACCTTCAGGTGGTTGTGGCGTTCCGCATGCTGCCCGAGGTGGTGTGGGCCATGCCCCGTTTCGGCACGTTCAATGTGCATGCGGCCCTGCTGCCGCAGTACCGCGGTGCGGCTCCCATCAACTGGGCCGTGATCAACGGCGAGACCGAGACCGGTGTCACCACGTTCTTCCTCGATAAGGATATCGATACGGGCCGCATCATTCTCAGCAAGCGTTTCGCCATTCCCGACGAGGCCAATGTGGAGTATGTCTACGACGGGCTGATGCGTCTGGGTGCCGATGCGGCCATCGAGACGGTCGATGCCATACTCGATGGCGACGGACAGGTGGCCTCCGTTGAGCAGGCCCCGCTGGCCGAGGGCACCGACCTGCATGCTGCGCCGAAGATTTTCAAGGACACCTGCCGCATCGACTGGAACCAACCGGCCAAACGCATCTACGACTTTGTGCGTGGCCTGTCGCCCTATCCCGGTGCATGGACCACGCTCGGCCCCAAGGACACGGTGCTCAAGGTGTACGGTGCGGCCAAGACCGGCCAGCCTGCCGATGACGAGCCGGGCACGCTGGTGGCCGACGGCCGACGGCTGTTGGTAGCGACGGCCGACGAGTGGCTGCTGCTTACCGAGGTGCAGTTGGCCGGCAAGAAGCGCATGGCCGCCGACGCGTTCCTCAACGGCAACCGCGACATCGACGGCTCCGTTTGTCGGTAGGGTGGGGCGGAAGTGGCGACGCTACGCCCTATCCGTGGACGATGGTTTGCATCAGCCATTCTGTCATCTCGACATGGTGATTGTGAAATCATTTCCGAATTTTTCATCCGCTGTTTTCAGGCCGCACTCTGCTGCGGCCTTTCCTTGTTTTGTCGCCGCAAACGAGCGCCGCTATCGGGCCAATCGGCTGATTGGGCTGATATTGGCTGAGGTAAACCGCTTGTCGGGGTGCGGAATGATAGCCTGCGATAGGCCATAAGCGTTGTATCGCACATTCAGTGCGTGGGTTTTGCGTTGCGGAAAGTATTTTATCGCGTGTCGCGGTCAGCTTTTTCTTGCCATTCGGGCTGTTTTTCGCACCCTTGTTGGGGATGCTGTCCATTTGTTTTTAACATTTGTTTTTCAAACCACTGATAACCAACGGTTTGAAAAATACCCGATTTAACGTTTATTTGGCACCGCCTGTCCACTCCGTGGCAAATACGCCATTCTCGCAGCGTTTAACTGCCGTTTTTGTTAATTTCTTGTCATTGCTGTCCGGTAAAACACCGCAATTGACTAGTCCTGTAGGGACGACAGATTATAGCGTAGGGGCTCGCCCCTAAGGTTTTCGTTTAGTTGTTAAAACTTTGCCCCTGTAGGGGGCGCATAATTCATTGTATGTGAATAAAATATGCTTCCCCTACAGGGTAGGGTGTTCAAAATCATAATCATTTTCCTGTCGGATTTTTGCCTTTAAAAGT
>CAVKJH010000067.1:0-35119 GCA_963656755.1 bacterium | reverse complement strand
TCAACCAAAATTCAACCCACTTCAACCTTTTGCACATTTCGTTTTCTCCCTCGTTCACCCACCAACCACCCGTAACTCCCTAATATATAGGTGTTTCATCGTTTACAGGCTCAACACTTCTTTGTACATTTCGTTTTCATGCCCATACTTGTATATCGAACTGACGTATGGCGCCACCCTTTCCGTTCGCACGCGGTGCGATAGATGGCTTGTCGCAATGGCATTTGTGGTCGGTCGTCTGTGGAGTAGGGGGCTTCCGCAGACCCGTTGCTATGCTTTCGACCTGTCATAGACCCCCTTTCGCTGACTGATTGGCCGGAAAATGCCTTGTGCGTTTTTGGAAAACGTTTACAATCCGCAGAGTAGCAACGCATTAGCATAAATCCTTTAAAACTGGCGTTTTTCAGAGTTGCTTGTTCCGTTGCTGTCTGCGACTCAAAAACTGACAGCTGTTTGTAAAAAAAAGAGCGTATTTTTTTAGAAAACACGAAATCGTCGATCAAGTTTCGGTTTTATTTGTTACCTTAGCTACCCAATAGTGAAACTGATGGTTTACATAGTTATGGCAGAGTATTGAGTTGCCCCGTCTGACATGTGGAAACAGTTGATTTCGTCAAAACAGAACGCGAGATGAAGATAAACATTGTGGTGCCCTGTTACAACGAGCAGGAAGTGCTGGCCAAGACCATTGAGGTGCTGGGACAGTTGGCCGGGCGTATAAAGGAGGAGACGGGTGCCGACACCCAACTGCTGTTGGTGGACGACGGCAGCAAGGACAACACCTGGCCGATGATCAGGGAGGCGGCGCGGCAGCATGCCTTCGTGAGCGGCATCAAACTGTCGCACAACCGCGGACACCAGAATGCGCTCTGGGCGGGGCTGGAGGCCTCGATAGACCGATGCGACGGCATGGTGACCATCGACGCCGACCTGCAGGACGACGAGCGTGTCATCGTGGACATGGTGAAGCAACTGCAAGACGGTAAGGATATTGTGTACGGGGTGCGGAAGGAACGCACGACCGACACGTTCTTCAAGCGTTTCACGGCACAGGCATTCTACAAAATCATGCAGTTGGCCGACAAGGATGTGCTATACAACCATGCCGATTTCCGCATGATGAGCAACCGCGCCATGAAAGCGCTGGCGCAATACCCCGAGCGCAACCTCTTCCTGCGTGCCATCGTGCGCGAGCTGGGCTTCGAGGAAGGATTTGTCTACTACGACCGCAAGGCACGCGAGGCCGGCGAGTCGAAGTACACGCTGAGGAAGATGCTGTCGTTCAGTGTAGACGGCATCACGTCGTTCTCGACGGCACCCCTGAAGTTCATCACCTTCATCGGTCTGACCATGACCTTGGTATCGCTCGTCATGATCCTGTTCACGCTGGTGGAATATTTCTGCGGGAAAACCATCCAGGGCTGGTCATCAATTTTGGTGTCGATGTGGTTTATCGGTGGTATCATCGCTACGGGCGTGGGCATCACCGGGCTCTATATCGGAAAGATTTATACCGAGGTGAAACGGCGGCCACGCTATTTCATAGCCGAAACGGTCTGAACGGAAATCAGCCGCATTGTTTTCCGGCATTTGTGAACCCTGACGAGCAAAAACTCGCGGAAATGTTTGCAGGTGCGTAACGATTTCGCTAAATTTGCAGTGAGAATATAAACATTCGGTAACCTTTTAATAAACCTTTATTGCATTATGGCAGACAACAACAATCAGAATCAAGTGAAAATAGAACTTCGTCCCGAGGTGGCACAGGGAGAGTATTCGAACCTTGCGATGATCAACCACTCGAGCAGCGAGTTCGTGCTCGACTTCGCGCACATGCTTCCCATCGCTCCTCCCCAGATTTTCAGCCGTGTCATCATGGCACCCGAGCATGCTAAGCGTTTGCTCTATGCCCTGCAGGAGAACATCGGCCGCTACGAGAAGGAGTTCGGCGAAATAAAGCTTCCGCAGGCACCTGCCCCGCAGGGTGGCCTCACAGCCATGCCGTTTGGTACGGGCAAGGCCTAACGAACCGCTGAGTACCCCTGACGGCTCCCTTTCTGTAGACAGCAGAAAGGGAGCCGTTGTCGTGTAATATAGTAAGGTGTCATGCCTGATTCCGGCGTTCCACTGTCGGTTGCGTCACGTTCGTTGTGCACCCCTCACCTATTGTGGTTCTCCCCGTCGTATGCAAAAGAAAAGATTTTATATTTAGTTCTAAATAATACGAACAAGTATTAAAAAGACTTAAAATTGTTCGCTATATTTAAAATACTTACCTATTAAAGATTGCCGTTTGGATAAAACTTTGTACTTTTGCACCCCGAAATGGGTTTATTGTACCCGTATAACAGCATTGTAATACGGACTTTAGCCCATAAAGCACTGATAATAAACGAAATAAACATATAAATTTTAAAAATTACAATTATGCCTACTATCTCACAATTAGTACGTAAAGGCAGAAAAGTTGTTGCTGACAAGAGCAAGTCGCCGGCTTTGGATAACTGTCCCCAGCGTCGTGGCGTTTGCGTCCGTGTGTACACAACAACTCCCAAGAAGCCTAACTCAGCCATGCGTAAAGTGGCTCGTGTTCGTCTGACCAACCAAAAGGAGGTCAACTCTTACATCCCCGGAGAGGGTCACAACCTGCAGGAGCACTCTATCGTGCTGGTGCGCGGCGGTCGTGTGAAGGACCTCCCCGGTGTGCGCTACCACATCGTGCGCGGTACGCTCGATACCGCTGGCGTGGCCAACCGCACACAGCGCCGTTCCAAGTACGGAGCAAAGCGTCCTAAGGCCAAGAAGAAGTAAAGAGATTATGCGGAGAGCCGAGGGCTGAGGGTTGTTACCCCAAGCCAAGGGCTCAACGCTCTTTAAGAATTATTTTTTTTCGTTTTGCTGGAGAAGTTGACAGGTTGAGTAAATGCCCGAGCGTGAGCGTTGAAGAACATACATTGACAGCCCCAAGCAGAATTATATTTTAAAAACAAAATGAGAAAAGCAAAACCAAAGAAGCGTGTGATCCTTCCGGATCCGGTCTTCAACGACCAGAAGGTCTCAAAGTTCGTTAACCACCTGATGTACGATGGTAAGAAGACCATTTCTTACTCCATCTTCTACCAAGCCCTTGACATCGTGAAGGAAAAGGCTGCCAAGGAGGAAAAGTCTCCGCTGGAGGTGTGGAAGCAGGCTCTCGACAACATCACTCCCCAAGTGGAGGTGAAGAGCCGCCGTATCGGTGGTGCCACGTTCCAGGTGCCCACAGAGATTCGTCCCGACCGTAAGGAGAGCGTTTCCATGAAGAACCTTATCGCCTTCGCCCGCAAGCGTGGCGGCAAGAGCATGGCCGAGAAGCTGGCTGCCGAAATCATGGATGCCTACAACAACCAGGGCGGCGCATTCAAGCGTAAGGAGGATATGCACCGTATGGCTGAGGCTAACCGTGCATTCGCACATTTCCGTTTCTAATCATTAAGGTAAAAAGATAATGGCAAACCGCGATTTAAAATTGACCCGTAACATCGGTATCATGGCGCACATCGATGCCGGTAAGACAACGACATCTGAGCGTATCTTGTTCTACACGGGTAAGACACATAAAATCGGTGAGGTGCACGACGGTGCCGCTACCATGGACTGGATGGTTCAGGAGCAGGAGCGTGGTATCACCATCACGTCTGCTGCTACCACCTGTAACTGGAACTGGGGCGGCAAGACTTACAAGCTTAACCTGATCGATACTCCGGGACACGTGGACTTTACTGCCGAGGTGGAGCGCTCGCTCCGTGTGCTCGACGGTGCCATCGCTACCTATTCTGCTGCCGACGGCGTTCAGCCGCAGTCTGAGACTGTGTGGCGTCAGGCCGACAAGTACAATGTGCCTCGTATCGGTTACGTCAACAAGATGGACCGTTCGGGTGCCGACTTCTTCGAGACCGTTGCGCAGATGAAGGATATCCTCGGTGCAAACCCTGTGGTGATCCAGATCCCCATCGGTGCTGAGGAGACTTTCAAGGGCGTGGTTGACCTGATCAAGATGAAGGCTATCCTGTGGCACGACGAGACCATGGGCGCTGAATACGATGTTGAGGAGATCCCCGCAGACCTTGCCGACGAGGCTGAGGAGTGGCGCGACAAGCTGCTTGAGGCTGCTGCCGATTTCGACGACAACGTGATGGAGAAGTACATGGACGATCCCTCGACTATCACCGAGGATGAAATCATCGCTTCTATCCGCAAGGGATGTATCGCCATGGAGTGCTGCCCCATGCTGTTGGGTTCTTCATACAAGAACAAGGGTGTGCAGCCCCTGCTCGACTACACCTGTGCTTTCCTGCCTTCTCCCGAAGACACTCCCGCCATCATCGGCGAGAACCCCGATACCAACGAGGAGGAAAGCCGCAAGCCGCTGGAGAGCGAGCCTACATCGGCTCTCGCCTTCAAGATTGCTACCGACCCGTTCATGGGCCGTCTGGTATATTTCCGCGTTTACTCGGGTAAGGTTGCTGCCGGTTCTTACGTCTACAACCCCCGCTCGGGCAAGAAGGAGCGTATCAGCCGCCTGTTCCAGATGAACTCTCACCAGGAGATTCCTATGGAGAGCATCGATGCCGGTGATATCGGCGCTGGTGTAGGTTTCAAGGATATCCGTACTGGTGATACGCTCTGCGACGAGAACGCACCCATCGTGCTCGAGTCGATGAGCTTCCCCGATCCTGTGATTTCTATCGCTGTTGAGCCCAAGAGCCAGGCTGATGTTGCCAAGCTCGACAATGGTTTGGCCAAGCTGGCTGAAGAGGACCCCACGTTCACGGTGCATACCGACGAGCAGAGTGGACAGACCATCATCTCGGGTATGGGTGAGCTTCACCTCGATATCATTATCGACCGTCTGAAGCGTGAGTTCAAGGTGGAGTGTAACGAGGGTAAGCCCCAGGTCAACTACAAGGAGGCTATCTCGAAGACCGTCGAGAACTGGCGCGAGGTTTATAAGAAGCAGTCGGGTGGTCGCGGTAAGTTCGGTGACATCATCGTTACCATCGGCCCGAAGGACGAGGATTTCGTCGAGGACGACCTGCAGTTTGTCAACGAGGTCAGCGGTGGTCACATTCCCAAGGAGTTCATTCCTTCAGTACAGAAGGGTTTCAAGGACTCTATGAAGAATGGTGTGCTGGCTGGCTTCCCCGTCATGGGCATGAAGGTTGTGCTGACCGACGGTAGCTTCCACCCTGTGGACTCTGACCAGATTTCGTTCGAGCTTGCTGCTCATGCCGCATTCAAGAACGTGTGCGCAAAGGCTGGCCCCGTGCTCATGGAGCCTATCATGAAGGTCGAGGTGGTTACTCCCGAGGAAAACATGGGTGACGTAATCGGTGACCTCAACAAGCGCCGTGGTATGGTTCAGGGTATGGACGAGGCCCGTAGCGGTGCCCGTATCGTGAAGGCTATGGTTCCCCTGTCGGAGATGTTCGGCTATGTGACCGCCTTGCGTACCATCACCTCCGGCCGTGCAACCAGCTCTATGGAGTACGACCACCACGCTCCGCTGTCTGCTTCATTGCAGGAGCAGGTTCTTGCCGAACTGAAGGGCTAAACAACTTTGAGTGAGGTGCTGCTTAGTGAACGACTCTTAAGCAGCATACCTCTTCAATGTAAATATAAACAATTCATCACTTTACGAAAATTAAAATGAGTCAGAAAATTCGTATTAAGCTCAAGAGCTATGACCATCAGCTCGTTGACAAGTCTGCTGAGCAGATCGTCAAGGCTGTGAAAGCTACAGGTGCCATCGTAAGCGGTCCTATTCCATTGCCTACACACAAGCGCATCTACACTGTGAACCGTTCAACCTTCGTTAACAAGAAGAGCCGCGAGCAGTTCCAGCTTTCCAACTACAAGCGTCTTATCGATATCTACAGTGCTACCGGCCAGACTGTCGATGCACTGATGAAACTTGAATTGCCCTCTGGTGTAGAGGTCGAGATCAAGGTCTGATAAAGCCAAAACGGTTAACAACCTACTGCGGAGCGTATCCTTTCGGGATATGCTCCGTTTTCTTTCATTATAGTGGGAAACCGGAAAATAATTTGCGGAAAATTTGCGGGAATGTGGGAAAATTCGTACCTTTGCACCCGCAAAAGTGGGTATTGCGCTGGCTATAGGCTAACAATACGCTGATAAAGAGCATCTTTGCCTTCAGTTTAGAAGTAGGAAGTGGTTCTTTTTAGGTGTGTTTTGGCTTGCAGCGTGTAACACTTAAAAAGAACAAATAATAACACTATATTTATCTAATTTTTAAACTGAAATGCCAGGATTAATTGGAAGAAAAATCGGAATGACATCCGTTTTCAGTGCCGACGGTAAGAACGTACCGTGCACTGTTATCGAAGCTGGTCCTTGTGTTGTAACTCAGGTGAAGACTGTCGAAACAGACGGCTACAATGCTTTGCAGCTCGCTTACGGCGAGGCTAAGGAGAGCCGTACTACTAAGCCTATGGCTGGTGTCTTCAAGAAAGCTGGTACAACACCGAAAAAGCACTTGGCCGAGTTCAAGTTTGACGAGGAGCACAACCTGGGCGATACCATTACGGTGGAGCTGTTCGAAGGTGTAGAGTTCGTCGACGTTGTCGGAACATCCAAGGGTAAGGGTTTCCAGGGCGTTGTGAAGCGTCATGGTTTCGGTGGTGTCGGTCAGAGCACTCACGGTCAGGACGACCGCGCCCGCAAGCCGGGTTCAATCGGTGCCTGCTCGTACCCTGCAAAAGTCTTCAAGGGCATGCGCATGGGTGGCCAGATGGGCGGTGACCGCGTCACTACACAGAATCTCAAAGTGTTAAAGGTTATCCCGGAGCAGAACCTCTTGATCATCAAGGGCTCGGTAGCCGGTTGCAATGGTTCAACTGTTTTAATTGAAAAGTAATGGAACTTAGCGTTTTAAATGTCAACGGTCAGGAGACCGGAAAGAAGGTGACTCTTAATGATGCTATCTTCGGAATTGAGCCTAACGATCACGTTATCTACTTGGATGTTAAGCAGTATTTGGCCAATCAGCGTCAGGGTACGGCTAAGTCTAAGGAAAGAAGCGAGATGAGCGGTTCTACACGTAAGCTCGGACGCCAGAAGGGTGGCGGCGGTGCACGCCGTGGTGATATCAACTCACCGGTTCTCGTTGGCGGTGCCCGTGTGTTCGGTCCCAAGCCCCGTGATTATGGCTTCAAGCTCAACAAGAAAGTAAAGATGCTTGCTCGTAAGTCAGCACTTACATACAAGGCTCAGGAGAATGCTATCATCGTTGTCGACCAATTCAATTTGGATGCACCTAAAACTAAAGATTTCTTAAATATTGCTAAGAATCTTAAAGTTGAGGGCAAGAAGACACTCGTTGTTTTGCCGGAAATTAATAAAAACGTATATTTGTCAGCTCGCAACCTCCAGAAGGCTGAAGTGATGAGAGCCAGCGACATCAATACGTACAAAGTTTTGAATGCCGATGTGCTCGTGATTGCAGAGGAGTCTCTGAACACAATCGACGCCATCTTAAACAAGTAAACAAGGAGATTTAGAATTATGGCATTTATCATTAAGCCCCTGGTCACTGAGAAGATGACCAAGATTACTGAAAAGAGACCTAACCGCTTTGGTTTCGTGGTTCGCCCTGACGCTAACAAGCTCCAAATCAAGAGCGAGATTGAGGCTCTGTACAATGTGCACGTTGAGGACGTGAACACTGCCCGCTACGCTGGCAAGCGCTCTTCACGTTACACAAAGGCAGGTCTTGTCAAGGGCCAGAAGAACGCCTTCAAGAAGGCTGTTGTCACACTCAAGGCTGGCGAGACAATTGATTTTTACAGCAATATCTAATATAAGAAATGGCAGTACGTAAATTTAACCCGGTTACTCCGGGTACAAGACACAAGGTTATTGGCACGTTCGAGGAGATTACTGCATCCGTGCCAGAGAAGTCTCTCGTTTACGGTAAGCGTTCTACTGGTGGTCGAAACAACACCGGTAAGATGACCATGCGCTACATCGGCGGTGGCCACAAGAAGAAGTATCGTCTGATCGACTTCAAGCGAGAGAAAGATGGTGTTCCTGCTGTAGTGAAGACAATCGAGTACGATCCTAACCGTTCGGCTCGTATTGCACTTCTGTTCTATGCAGATGGTGAGAAACGTTACATCATTGCTCCCAATGGACTGAAGGTCGGAGCTACTCTTCTCTCTGGTGCAGAGGCTGCTCCCGAGGTGGGTAATGCTCTTCCCCTTGCCAAGATTCCCGTCGGTACCGTGATTCACAACATCGAGTTGCGTCCGGGCCAGGGTGCTCTGCTCGTCCGTTCGGCTGGTAACTTCGCTCAGTTGACTTCTCGTGATGGTGACTATTGCGTCATCAAGCTTCCTTCAGGTGAGACTCGCCTGATCCTCTCTACTTGTAAGGCTACCATCGGTAGCGTAGGCAACTCTGACCACGCCCTCGAGCAGTCGGGTAAGGCCGGTCGCTCTCGTTGGCTCGGTCGTCGTCCTCACAACCGCGGTGTTGTTATGAACCCTGTGGATCACCCCATGGGTGGTGGTGAAGGCCGTCAGTCCGGTGGACATCCGCGTTCTCGTAAGGGTCTTTACGCTAAGGGTCTTAAGACGCGTCGTCCTAAGAAGCTTTCAAACAAGTACATCATCGAGAGAGCTAACAAGAAGTAACAAGTAAATTACAGAAAGTTATGAGTCGTTCACTTAAAAAAGGTCCGTACATCAACGTCTCTCTCGAGAAGAAAATCCTCGCAATGAACGAGAGCGGTAAGAAAAATGTCGTGAAGACATGGGCCAGAGCATCCATGATTTCGCCCGATTTCGTGGGTCATACTGTTGCAGTTCACAACGGAAACAAATTTATCCCTGTTTACATTACTGAGAATATGGTCGGTCATAAGCTGGGCGAGTTTGCTCAAACACGCCGTTTCGGTGGCCATTCCGGTAACAACAAGAAGTAATCGGGGAAAACCATTTTAACAAGTATTATCAATGGGAGCAAGAAAACATATCGCGGCTGAAAAAAATAAGGAAGCCCGCAAAAATCTTTACTTCGCTAAGCTCAACGGAGTTCCCTCGTCACCCCGTAAAATGCGTTATGTCGTAGACATGATCCGCGGCATGGAGGTGAACCGCGCGCTCGGCGTGCTCAGATTCTCGAAGAAGCACGCTGCTGCTGATGTCGAGAAATTACTCCGCTCTGCTATCGCTAACTGGGAAACCAAAAACGAGCGCAAGGCTGAAGATGGCGAACTCTATGTCAGTAAGGTCTTCGTTGACGAGGGCGTTACGATGAAGCGCATGAGACCTGCACCTCAGGGTCGTGGCTATCGCATCCGCAAGCGTAGCAACCACGTTACACTGTTTGTTGATACCAAAACTAACGACGATAAATAATTAACAGAATGGGACAGAAAGTTAATCCAATAAGCAACCGTCTGGGTATTATCCGTGGTTGGGACTCAAATTGGTTTGGTGGCAAGAATTTCGGTGATAACCTTGTCGAGGATCAGAAAATCCGCAAGTACTTGAACAAGCGCTTGGAGAAGGCAAGTGTTTCTCGTATTGTCATTGAGCGTACGCTCAAGCTCGTCACCATTACTATTTGCACTGCCCGTCCGGGTATCGTCATTGGTAAGGGTGGTCAGGATGTCGACAAACTGAAAGAGGAGTTGAAGAAACTCTACAAGAAGGATATCCAGATCAATATCTTCGAGGTTAAGAAGCCTGAACTCGATGCTACTATCGTCGGCAAGAACATTGCCAGCCAGATTGAGCATATGATGGCTTACCGCCGTGCTATCAAGATGGCTATCCAAAACACAATGCGCGCCGGTGCTGAAGGTATCAAGGTCCAGATTTCCGGCCGTTTGAACGGTGCAGAAATCGCACGTAAGGAAATGTATAAGGAAGGCCGTACGCCGCTGCATACTTTCCGTGCTGATATCGACTACTGCCAGACAGAAGCTCTTACGAAAGTCGGTCTGCTCGGCATCAAGGTTTGGATCTGCCGTGGTGAGGTTTACGGCAAGCGCGACCTCGCTCCTAATTTCTCTCAGGAGAAGCAGAACAACGGTCGTTCAAACGATCGCCGTTCACGCGGGGGCCGCAGAAGAAACAACAATAATCGTTAAAAGTTGAAGCAACAATGTTACAGCCAAAAAGAGTAAAATACAGAAGACCTCAAGATGGACGTGGTAACAAGGGTAATGCTCATCGTGGCACTACACTTGCCTTTGGTTCCTTCGGAATCAAAACCCTTGAGGCCAAATGGCTTGACAGCCGCCAGATTGAAGCGGCACGTGTAGCCGTTAACCGTTATATGAACCGTGAAGGTCAAGTCTGGATCCGCATCTTCCCTGACAAACCTATCACTCGCAAGCCTGCTGACGTCCGAATGGGTAAGGGTAAAGGTGATCCCGCTGGTTGGGTAGCACCTGTCACTCCCGGACGTATCCTGTTCGAGGTCGAGGGTGTGAGCTTCGATATCGCTAAAGAGGCTCTTCGCCTCGCTGCGCAGAAGCTCCCTGTGAAAACCAAGTTTGTGGTAAGACGTGATTACGATAAAAACGCTTAATTATGAAGATTAAAGAAATTACAGAACTCGCCGACAAGGACTTGCGCGAGAAGCTGGAGCAGTCTGTGGCAGCTTTGAACAACACAAAGCTCAACCATCATATCTCTCCGCTCGAGAATCCGTCACTGATTAAGGCTGCACGTCGCGACATCGCACGTATGAAAACGGTGCTCCGTCAGAGAGAACTTAACAAATAATGATAGTCCAGATGGAAACAAGAAATTTAAGAAAAGTAAGACAAGGTGTCGTTGTTAGCGACAAGATGGACAAAACTATTGTTATTGCCGCTAAGTTCAAGGAGATGCACCCCATTTATGGTAAGTTCGTCCAGAAGACGAAGAAATACCATGCTCATGACGAGAAGAATGAAGCACATGTAGGTGATACAGTGCAGATCATGGAGACGCGTCCTCTCTCTAAGACGAAGAGATGGAGATTAGTACAAATCGTTGAAAAAGCTAAGTAATTATGATACAGCAGGAATCAAGACTTACAGTTTGTGATAACAGCGGCGCACGTGAAGCTAAGTGCATCCGTGTTCTCGGTGGTACCGGCCGTCGTTATGCCAGTGTTGGTGACGTTATCGTGGTTGCTGTCCAGAATGTCATCCCTTCAAGCGATTTGAAGAAAGGGGCAGTCTCGAAAGCTTTGATTGTGCGCACCAAGAAGGAAATCCGCCGTGCCGACGGTTCCTACATTCGTTTCGACGACAACGCTTGCGTGTTGCTGAACAATGCAGGTGAGCTTCGCGGTAGCCGTATCTTCGGCCCCGTTGCTCGTGAGTTGCGCGCAGTTAACATGAAGGTTGTTTCGTTGGCACCTGAGGTTCTTTAATCATTTAACACATTTACAGTAATGAGTAAGTTACACATTAGAAAAGATGATACCGTTATGGTACTTGCCGGACGTGACAAGGGCAAAACGGGTAAGGTGCTCAAAGTGCTGGTCAAAGAGAACCGTGCCATCGTTGAAGGTGTCAACATGGTTTCAAAAAGCACTAAGCCTTCAGCTAAGAACCCTCAGGGTGGTATTGTAAAGCAGGAGGCATCTATTCATATCTCAAATATAAGCCTTATCGATCCTAAGAGCCAAAAGGCTACTCGTGTTCGCCTCGTTCATGAGGGCAAAAACGTGAAGAGAATCGCTATAAAGTCAGGGGAGGAGATTAAGTAATGGATACAGCACAGTTAAAGAAACAATATACCGAGGTTATCGCTCCTGCTCTGCAGAAGCAGTTCAACTATTCTTCAACAATGCAGATTCCTGTCTTGAAGAAGATTGTTATAAACCAAGGTCTCGGAGACGCTACTCAGGACAAGAAGATTGTCGATGTTGCAATCAACGAGATTACAGCCATCACAGGTCAGAAGGCTGTTGCTACTTATTCTAAGAAGGATATTGCCAACTTCAAACTTCGTAAGAAGATGCCTATCGGCGTGATGGTAACGCTGCGTCGTGAGCGCATGTATGAATTCCTTGAGAAACTGGTTCGTGTCGCTTTGCCCCGTATCCGTGACTTCAAGGGTATCAACAGTAAGTTCGACGGTCGTGGTAACTACACGCTGGGTATCACCGAGCAGATTATCTTCCCCGAGATTAACATCGACCAGGTGGATCGTCTTCAGGGTATGAACATCACTTTCGTTACTTCTGCTCCGACTGACGAAGAGGGATATGCTTTGCTCAAGGCTTTCGGCCTTCCTTTCAAGAACGCTAATAACGATTAATAGAATATGGCTAAAGAATCAATGAAGGCACGCGAAGTAAAGCGTGCGAAACTGGTTGCCCGTTACGCCGAAAAGCGTGCTGCACTGAAGAAAATCGTAGCTACCGCTACTGATCCTGCAGACGCTTATGAGGCTGCTCGTAAGCTTCAGGCCATACCCAAGAACGCTAATCCGATCCGTCTGCACAACCGTTGCAAGATTACCGGTCGTCCTAAGGGTTACATCCGCCAGTTCGGCTTGTCTCGTATTCAGTTCCGTGAGATGGCCTCACAAGGCTTGATTCCCGGTGTTAAGAAAGCCAGCTGGTAAATCCTTCTGGGGTTTAATAGCGATTAGTGAAGTCGTGAAATGACTAAATAAAGTTCCGTCGTGGGACACGGAACTTTTACACTAACGCTTTGCTCGGAACATTATATTTAATATTGTCGGGAAAGGCCCGATTAATTAAACATTTTATATTTTATGACAGATCCAATTGCAGATTATCTGACAAGACTCAGAAACGCCATCATGGCACATCACCGTGTGGTTGAGGTTCCTGCGTCTAACATGAAGAAGTCTATCACAAAGATTCTCTTCGAAAAGGGTTACATTCTTAACTACAAGTTCATCGAGGATGGTCCCCAGGGAACTATCAAGGTTGCCTTGAAGTACAATCCTCAGACTAAGCAGAATGCTATCAAGAGTTTGAAGAGAGTGTCTACACCTGGTTTGCGTCGCTATACAGGTTACAAGGACATGCCGAGAGTTATCAACGGATTGGGAATAGCCATTCTTTCCACATCCAAGGGTGTTATGACAGACAAAGAGGCTGCCGAGCTCAAGATTGGTGGTGAGGTTCTTTGCTATGTTTATTAATT
This sequence comes from bacterium, assembly GCA_963656755.1. Classification (GTDB taxonomy): domain Bacteria; phylum Bacteroidota; class Bacteroidia; order Bacteroidales; family Bacteroidaceae; genus Prevotella. Next base: position 21,930 of record CAVKJH010000067.1, on the reverse strand, counting down.
AATTGGAGGATTTATAATGTCAAGAATAGGTAAATTGCCAATCGCTATCCCGTCAGGTGTTACCGTTAACTACGACGAGAAGCTGAACGTTATAACTGTTAAGGGTCCCAAAGGTGAGCTTTCGCAGGACATCAACCCTTCAATCAAGTATGTAAACACCGACGGTGAAATTACATTTGAGGTTGATGAAAACAGCCCTGTCAATTACAAGCAGAAGCAGGCTTTCCATGGTCTTTACCGTTCACTGGTCCACAACATGGTTGTGGGTGTAAGTGAGGGCTTCAAGAAAGAGCTGGAGCTGGTTGGTGTCGGTTATCGTGTTTCCAACACCGGTAATCTCATTGAATTCTCTTTGGGTTATACCCACCCCATCTTCTTGGAACTTCCCAAGGAGGTTAAAGTGGAGACAAAGTCTGAGAGAAACCAGAACCCTCTCATCACTCTTGAATCTTGTGATAAGCAGTTGCTTGGTCTCATCTGTGCTAAAATTCGTTCTTTCCGTAAGCCTGAGCCTTACAAGGGTAAGGGTATCCTGTTCAAGGGTGAGGTTATTCGCAGAAAGTCTGGTAAGACAGCAGCAGCTAAATAATTTTAATTAGGTTTACGATTATGACAAATAAAGTTGAAAGACGAATTAAGATAAAGTTCCGTATTCGCAAGAAGGTTAACGGAACGGCTGAGCGTCCTCGTCTTAGCGTTTTCCGCTCTAACAAGCAAATCTATGCTCAGGTTATTAATGATAACGAAGGCAAGACTTTGGCTTCTGCTTCTTCTCTCGGTCTCGAGAAACTGGCTAAAACAGAGCAGGCTAAGAAAGTAGGTGCAATCCTGGCTGAGAAGGCTAAAGCTGCCGGTGTAGAACAGGTGGTTTTTGACCGTAATGGATATCTTTATCATGGACGTGTTCAGGCTTTGGCTGACGGCGCTCGTGAGGGAGGTCTTAAATTCTAACAATTATGGCAATGAATAGAGTAAAAGTTAATAGTGACGTTGAGTTAAAAGATCGTCTGGTGGCCATCAACCGTGTGACGAAAGTTACTAAGGGTGGTCGCACTTTCACGTTTGCTGCCATCGTTGTTGTAGGTGATGGCAAGGGTGTCATCGGCTATGGTCTTGGTAAGGCTGGAGAGGTAACTGCTGCCATTGCAAAGGGAACAGAGGCTGCCAAGAAGAACCTTGTGAAGGTTCCTGTTCTCAAAGGAACTGTTCCCCACGAGGTTGAGGTCAAGTTCGGTGGTGCACAAATTCTTCTCAAGCCCGCTGCTGCTGGTACTGGTCTGAAGGCCGGTGGTGCCATGCGTGCTGTTCTCGAGAGTGTCGGTGTAACCGATGTCATTGCCAAGTCCAAAGGTTCTTCCAATGCCCACAACTTGGTAAAGGCCACAATTCTTGCCCTTTCTGAGATGCGTGATGCTTATCAGATTGCCGGCGAGCGTGGTATTTCAATGGACAAGGTGTTTAACGGTTAATAAGGAGGTTTATCACAATGGCAACTATTAAGGTTAAGCAAGTTAAGAGCCGTATCGGTGCTCCTGTTGATCAGAAGAACACTCTTCTTTCATTGGGTCTCCGTAAGATTTCTCAGGTAGTTGAGGTTGAGGACAACCCCAGCATCCGTGGAATGATTCGCAAGGTTCATCACCTCGTTGAGGTCGTTAAGTAATTAAAATTTTAAATTCAGACGAATTATGAAATTATCTAATTTGAAACCAGCTGCGGGATCTACTCATTCACGTCGTCGTATTGGTCGTGGCCCGGGTTCAGGCTTGGGTGGCACTTCTACTCGTGGACACAAAGGTGCTAAGGCTCGCTCTGGTTATAAGAGAAAGATCGGTTTTGAAGGTGGCCAGATGCCTTTGCAGCGTCGTGTTCCGAAGGGTGGCTTCAAGAATATCAACCACAAGGAATTTTTCCCTGTTAATCTGTCTACTCTTCAGGCTTTGGCTGAGAAAGACAATCTCTCAAAGATTGGAATTGCAGAGCTCGTGGCTGCTGGTTTGACTAACGGCAAGAAGCTTGTTAAGATTCTTGGTGACGGACAACTCACAGTTAAGGTTGACGTAGAGGCAAATGCTTTCTCTAAGTCTGCCGAAGAGGCCATTAAAGCAGTTGGTGGTAACGCAACTAAAATTTAACGATGAAAAAGCTAATTGAGACACTAAAGAACTGTTGGAAGATTGAGGACTTGCGTCAGCGCCTCCTCATCACTCTTCTGTTTACGGCTATTTACCGTTTTGGTTCATTCGTAGTATTGCCTGGTATTGACCCGGCTAAACTTGACCAACTTCAGTCGCAAACTCGCGGTGGCTTGATGTCATTGCTTGACATGTTCTCTGGTGGGGCATTTTCCAATGCGTCTATCTTCGCACTTGGTATTATGCCTTATATCTCAGCTTCTATCGTTATGCAGCTTCTCGCTGTCGCTGTACCCTATTTCCAGAAGATGCAGCGTGAAGGTGAGAGTGGTCGCAAGCGTATTCAATGGTACACTCGTGTGCTTACGGTAGCAATTTTGTTCCTTCAGGCACCGAGTTACCTTCTTAACCTCCAGAACCAAGCCAGCTCGTCGCTTGCAAGCGGTATATCCTGGAGTGTTTTCATGATTCCTGCAACCATCATCCTTGCAGCGGGTAGTATGTTTATCCTTTGGCTTGGTGAACGTATTACTGACAAGGGCGTCGGCAATGGTATCTCGCTCATCATTATGATCGGTATCATCGCGCGTTTGCCTCAGGCTTTCATGCAAGAGGTAGGCTCACGTTTTACTGCTATCTCAAGTGGTGGACTTGTGATGTTCATTGTTGAAATATTAATTCTTTATGCAGTTGTTTGTGCAGCCATTCTCTTGGTGCAGGGAACTCGTAAAGTGCCCGTTCAGTATGCAAAACGCCTTGTGGGTAACAAGCAGTATGGCGGTGCCCGTCAGTACATTCCCTTGAAGCTGTTCGCAGCCAATGTGATGCCTATCATCTTTGCTCAAGCATTGATGTTTATTCCTTTGGCTATTGTTCAGTATCAAAGTGACGGTGCCAGCTGGGTTGTACAAAATCTGCTTAACAACAAGAGTTTGCTCTATAATGTAGTTTATGTAATTTTAATAATTGCGTTTACTTACTTTTATACAGCAATCACTCTTAACCCACAGCAGATGGCTGAGGATATGAAGCGCAACAATGGTTTCATTCCGGGTGTCAAGCCTGGTCATGATACTGCTGAGTATATTGACACCGTCATGACGCGCATTACTTTCCCCGGTTCGCTTTTCATTGCTTTCATTGCAGTAATGCCTGCTTTGGCTGGTCTTCTCAATGTGCAAGATGCTTTCTCGCAGTTCTTCGGCGGAACATCGCTTCTCATTTCTGTTGGTGTCGTGATCGACACGCTTCAGCAAATTGAAAGCTATATGTTGATGCGCCATTATGATGGACTGCTGAATTCTGGGCACACACGTAAGGCTGGTGCAGTCAGTGCATATTAATGTTATCTTAGATTCGATTGTGTTTCTAGAAACGAAAATAAATGACTTTACAGGGTTGGTGGTTTCTTAACCATCCAGCCTTGTTTGTCTGTTTCCCGTTGATAGAAAATGTTTAGAAAATCATTTTTAAAGTATGTCCAAACAATCCTCTATTGAACAAGATGGCATCGTGATTGAAAGTCTCGGAAACGCCATGTTTCGTGTTGAGCTTGAAAATGGCGTAAAGATCATAGCCAGCATATCAGGCAAGATGCGTTTGCATTACATCAAGATTCTCCCGGGCGACAAGGTGAAAGTAGCCATGAGTCCATATGACTTGACAAAGGGTCGTATAGAGTTCAGATATAAATAATATAAATAATATCTTTAAGATATGAAGACAAGAACATCTTTGAAGAAACGCACTGCAGACTGCAAGATCGTACGTCGCAAGGGCCGTTTGTTCGTCATCAACAAGAAGAACCCTAAGTTTAAACTTCGTCAGGGTTAATGTTAAAAAAATGCAATTGTGCTTATATGTCGTAATTTATGAGTACTTTTGCATGCTTTTTAGCAAGAATGACACAAAAGTTTTATTAATTTTTTATTTCAATACTAATGGCAATAAGAATTGTTGGAGTAGATTTGCCCCAGAACAAGCGTGGCGAAATCGCATTGACTTATATCTACGGTATAGGTCGAAGTAGTTCAGCAAAGATATTGGATAAAGCCGGTGTTAGCCGTGACCTGAAGGTCAACGAGTGGACTGACGACCAGGCTGCCAAGATCCGTGAAATTATCGGCGCTGAGTTCAAAGTGGAGGGTGACCTTCGTTCCGAAATCCAGTTGAACATCAAGCGTTTGATGGATATTGGCTGCTATCGTGGTGTGCGTCATCGTAATGGTCTTCCTGTTCGCGGTCAGAGCACTAAGAATAATGCCCGTACACGTAAGGGTAAGAAGAAGACTGTTGCTAATAAGAAGAAGGCTACTAAGTAAAAATTAGTTGTGAGTTATAGTTTTGGCAGTATGATGTCATTATGTGCATCAGGTCAAGACTTGTACTTCTAACTTAAAGTCAAAAGAAAATGGCAAAGACAAAAGCAACATCTAAAAAGAGAAATGTTAGGGTAGAGGCTGTCGGTCAGCTTCATGTCCATAGCTCATTCAATAACATCATTGTATCGCTTGCCAACAATGAGGGTCAGGTTATCTCTTGGTCTTCAGCTGGTAAGATGGGTTTCCGCGGTTCCAAGAAGAACACTCCTTATGCTGCCCAGATGGCTGCCGAGGATTGTGCAAAGATTGCCTATGACCTTGGTCTTCGCAAGGTAAAGGCTTATGTTAAGGGCCCGGGTAATGGCCGTGAGAGCGCCATTCGTGCCATCCACGGTGCAGGTATCGAGGTAACAGAAATTGTTGACGTAACTCCGTTGCCGCACAATGGTTGCCGTCCGCCTAAGCGTCGTCGTGTATAATTAGGTTAATTTAGATACAATAGATTAAAAGAATATTTTATTATGGCAAGATACATAGGTCCTAAATCTCGAATTTCACGCCGTTTTGGAGAGGCCATCTTCGGTCCTGACAAGGTATTGGCTAAGCGCAATTTCCCTCCTGGACAGCATGGCAATGATCGCCGTCGCAAGCAGTCGGAGTATGGTTCTCAGCTTGCTGAGAAGCAGAAGGCCAAATACACTTACGGTGTGCTCGAGCGTCAGTTCCGCAACTTGTTCGACAAGGCCGCCAAGAGCGACGGTATCACCGGTGAGGTGCTTCTTCAGCTTCTCGAGAGCCGTTTGGACAATGTTGTTTATCGCTTGGGCATTGCTCCCACCCGTGCAGCTGCTCGTCAGCTTGTGGGTCACAAGCATATCACCGTTGACGGAAAGGTGCTCAACATTGCTTCTTATTCAGTAAAGCCCGGTCAGGTTATCGCTGTCCGCGAGAAATCAAAGTCACTGGAAGTCATTGAGGCTGCATTGGCTGGTTTCAACCACAGCAAGTATCCTTGGCTCGAGTGGGATGACAACGCAAAGTGTGGTAAGTTCCTTCACCGTCCTGAGCGTGCAGACATCCCCGAGACTATTAAGGAGCAGTTAATCGTTGAGTTGTACTCTAAACAATAATCATTAAATTAATGGCGATATTAGCATTTCAAAAACCTGATAAAGTTGTGATGCTGGAGGCTGACGAGCGTTACGGAAAGTTTGAGTTCCGTCCGCTCGAGCCTGGTTTTGGTGTTACCATCGGTAATGCCCTGCGACGCATCCTCCTTTCATCGCTCGAGGGCTATGCTATCAATACCGTTCGCATGAGCGGTGTTGAGCACGAGTTCTCTTCGGTACCTGGTGTTAAGGAAGATGTGACCAACATCATTTTGAATCTCAAGCAAGTTCGATTCAAACAAGTAGTAGAAGAATTCGAGAACGAGAAAGTGAGTATCACCGTAGAGAATTCAACCGAATTTAAAGCCGGTGATATCAGTAAGTATCTGACTGGATTTGAAGTGTTAAACCCTGATTTGGTGATTTGTCATTTAGATTCCAAGGCATCTATGCAGATTGATTTGACCATCAACAAGGGACGCGGCTATGTTCCCGCTGATGAGAACCGTCAATTCTGCACAGACCTTAATGTACTCCCAATCGATTCCATCTACACCCCGATTCGCAATGTCAAGTATTCAGTCGAGCCCACCCGTGTGGAGCAGAAGACTGACTACGACAAGCTTACTCTTGAGGTTACAACCGATGGTTCCATTCATCCGAAGGATGCCCTTAAGGAGGCAGCCAAGATCCTTATCTATCATTTCATGTTGTTCTCTGATGAGAAGATTACGCTTGAGAATCCGAACAACGAGAGCAATCAGGAATTTGACGAGGAGGTACTGCATATGCGTCAGTTGCTGAAGACCAAGCTCACCGACATGAATCTTTCTGTCCGTGCCCTTAACTGTCTTAAAGCAGCCGATGTCGAGACGCTCGGCGATCTCGTACAGTACAACAAGACCGACCTCTTGAAGTTCCGCAACTTCGGTAAGAAATCGCTTTCAGAGCTTGATGATTTGCTCGAGAGTCTGAATCTTTCGTTTGGAACTGATATTACCAAGTTTAAATTAGACAAAGAGTAGTTCTAAAAATAGTTAGATAACGCTCTTTCAAACAGTAAAAAGAAAAATGAGACACAATAAGAAATTCAACCATCTGGGTCGTACTGCATCTCATCGCGCCAGCATGTTGTCGAACATGGCATGCAGCCTGATTATGCACAAAAGAATCACTACGACCCTCGCCAAGGCCAAGGCTCTGAAGACGTATGTAGAGCCGCTGATTACCCGTTCAAAGAAGGACGACACCAACAGCCGTCGTGTTGTTTTCCGTTACCTTCAGAACAAGTATGCAGTGAAGGAACTCTTCGGTGAGATTGCCGAGAAGGTAGCTGACCGTCCCGGTGGTTACACCCGCATCATCAAGTTGGGTTCACGTCTTGGCGATGCCGCTTCGATGGCTTTCATCGAGCTTGTTGATTTCGACGAGAACATGGCCAAGACTGCCAAGGCAGAGAAGAAGACCCGTCGTAGCCGTCGTTCCAAGAAGGCTGAGGATGCAGTGGAAACCGTTGCAGAAGAGACTGCAACAGAAGTTTCTGCAGTTGAGACTGCCGAGGCTACCGAGGAAGCTCCCAAGGCTGAATAATCAAGATTTCTCTATCATAAAACTCTCCAGTTCCTTTATGGGGCTGGAGATTTTTTTGTCCCTATATTATCCTGAATTTATGAAAGTTCAAATCAAAGTTACCCCCCCCCCCCCCAGCGCCCGTTCGTCTGTTGGTCGCTACTGACCTTATTCTCCTTTGTCTTGCTTCTATGGCTGTCGCCCGATTCCTGTCTTGCACATCTCTGCGGTCCTCGGTTTGATTCGGCGTGGTTCTTTACCGCCGGCCGGGCATGGGCCGAAGGCCTTACGCCATATGTTGATTTTGCCGATTCCAAAGGTCCTGTTCTGTGGCTCATTTATGCCATCGGCTATTGTCTTTCGCCCACCACTTACCTCGGCATCTTCTGTCAGAGTGTGGCTTATTTCGCCGTCTCCTTCTATTTTGTATGGCGCACGGCTCGTCTTTTTGTCGGTCGCAGAGAGTCGCTCGTGGTATTGTTTCTTATGCCCGCTATGCTGTTTTTCAGGGCATATTTCATCGAAACACGAGCCGAAGATTTTACGCTTCCTTGGGTTTTCATGGGCCTTTATGTCACCTGCCGTAGCCTCATGCAACCCACGCAGTCGTTCCTGCGCATAGGCGCGTTCTGGCTTGGTTTCGGCATGATGTTCTGTATGCTCATCAAGTGGAACGTATTCTTCATGATGGGTGGCATGGCCCTTGTTGTCACCGGTGTCTCGTTTCGACGCAAGATGTTTTCCCCCTTCGTCTATGGTCTGTTAGGCATGGCAGTTTGCGCATTGCCCCTCCTGGTGTATTTCTGTATCGCCGGCAATCTTTCGGCCTTCATCCGCGAGTATTTTGTTAACACATATCTCATTACCGACACCGATACGACCTCCGAAATGTTCAGCCGTTTCTTCACCAACCTATTTGCCAACCGTCTCGAAACGCTTAAAACGGTAGTCCTCTTGACCCCGTTTGTCGGCATGTGGCTGTTCTGCCGCCGCTTCCGGCTGTCCTATTGGCTTCTGTTTGCCTATGTGCCGTTCTACTTGTTCCTTGCGTTCAAAGCCCCGTTCTTCCACTATTGTTGCACGGCGGTTCCGTTCTATATCTTCCTACTCATTTGGCTTTCGCACCGTTGCCGTCACCTTCTCTACCGTCTGCGACCGTCAGTCTATGGAACGATGTTGGCCGTCCTTTTCCTTGCCACGTTGGCCGTAAACATTCCCCACACTCTCCTTTGGTTCAAGCCAAACAGTTATTGGACCGAATGGAATGCCGTGCAAAAGGTAATGACCACAAAACAGCAACCCACCTTCATGTTCAGCGGTAACGACATGGGACAGGGACTGCTTTCGTGTGCCTTGCCTGGTTGCCGTTATTGGGCTTTGCAGAGCGGAGCAACACCCGAAATGGTGCAGGAGCGGGAAGAAGCCATAAGGACCCGGAAAGTGGACTTTATCGTAGTCACCCAAATCCCGTCCGATGATTTCATCACATTTATCGAGCAGTGCGGCTATCGGCAATGTCATGCACCGGTAACAGTCGACGGCAAGTCCGAGTTGAAGGCTCTGCCGCTATACGAAAAAACCGTAAATGAGGAGTGACACCAAACGTCATCTATTCCCACGACCGTAGAGGCAATCCGGCAGAAAACGTTGTCTGAATGGTCTCTATGGTCGTTATAGATGTTGCACTCATGCTGATCTTGCTTTACCCGCTGCGATTGTCGGTTTCTTATGTCGTTTGTGGGTATTCAAGCTGTGTGTGCGCACACAATCAATTGATTTATATCAAAAATCAAGCAAGATTTATATAAAAACCGTCCAAAAGTATTGTACTCTTTTCAAAATCGTCATAACTTTGCAGCGTCAAAAGGATAATACACGACACGCGAGTGCCGCCGACGATACAGACTGAATTTGAGAGAGAATACAGAGTGAAAGGAGAAAGTCATACATAGGTTTTAGTTCCCGAAGGTAAAAATAACTAGCAAAGGCAAAGTTAGAAAGAGAAAAAGATTGTACGCATAGGTATTAGCAAAGAGGAAAAGATTGTATCACCAGGCATTAGGATAAGGCAGAAGATTGTATCAAAGGGCATTGGAAAAGGTGAAAGATTGTAGTACCAGGGCATTGGCCGAAAGGTAAAGGATTGTAACATGGGATACTGCAAGCAACGTAGAGGATAACAGGAGGATAACAATCGACCAGTCGCGATGACTACGTCAGTACAGGATAACCACCCGGTCTTGGCGCAAGACGCTGGATAACCCACCGGGCGGATGTGAATACAAGAAAGGAGGAACGAAATGAACGTAACAATGTTTTTGGCCTTCTACATGGCATTGTTCGCATGGTGGCGATGGATAAGCAACAACGACAACGGTCACCGCTGACACTGCCGAAGGCATTACGGAAGATTGAGAGAATTGATTTCAGAAAGAGAAAAGCATAGATTTAGAGATTGGTTATATAACACATTGGGCGGTTTCCCCGGTTGAGGGGTAGCCGCCTTTATTGTGTGTAATCCGCCGATTGCCGTTAACGGACGAAAAAGCGGGCGGCAACTGTTGCGCGTAGCCATATTTGTCATTACCTTTGCATCCATGTTCAGCAGCACCACCACCGACTTTCTTCTTGAGAAGATACGCAACGGCGCCCACTTGGGCTACCGCGACAAGCTACGGCTCATTGTCGAACTGAGTATCCCCTCCATGCTTGCGCAGATCACCACGGTCATGATGTTTTTCATCGATGCCGCCATGGTGGGCCATCTCGGAGCCGCCGCGTCGGCCTCGATCGGTCTGGTCGAAACCACCATGTGGCTTGTGGGCAGTCTGCTGAGCGCCATGTCGCTGGGTTTCTCGGTGCAGGTAGCCCATTTCATCGGAGCCAACGACTTTGTCCGTGCCCGTCAGGTGTTCCGCCATGCCCTTGTCTGCGGCGGCGTGTTCAGTGTGCTGATGGCCCTTGTGGGTGTGGCTGTCCATGTGCGCCTGCCCCACTGGCTGGGCGGCCACGACGACATTGCCCCCCTGTCGTCTTCCTATTTCCTCGTTTACAGTATCACCCTGCCTGCCGTCCAGCTCTACCACCTCATGAGTGCCATGCTCAAGAGTGCCGGTGAGATGCGCACGCCCAGCATGCTCAGCATCCTGATGTGCTGCCTCGACGTGGCTTTCAACGCCCTTTTCATCTATGTGCTCCGGCTGGGCGTTGTGGGTGCGGCCCTGGGCACCATGTCGGCCTATGTGGTGACGGTGCTGCCCATGGCATGGCAAGCCGTCTGGAAAAACCGAATACTGTCCCTGCGTCTCGACACGTCGTCGTTTGTGTGGAAGGCGTCGTATGTGCGCCATGCCCTGAAGATCAGTCTGCCCGTAGCCGTACAGAACGTGCTCATGGGGTCGGCGCAGGTGGTCAGCACCCTCATCGTGGCTCCGCTGGGCAATGTGGCTATTGCCGCCAACTCGTTTGCTATCACCGCCGAGAGCCTCTGCTATATGCCCGGCTACGGTGTGGGCGATGCCGCCTCCACGCTCGTGGGCCAGACCTACGGTGCCGGCCGCCGCGACCTCTGCCGCAGTTTTGCCCACCTCACCATCGGCGTCGGCATGGCCGTCATGGCCGTCATGGGTGTGGTGATGTATGTGTTGGCACCCGAGATGATCGGTTTTCTGTCGCCCGTGTCCGACATCCGCTTGTTGGGTGCCGACGTACTGCGCATCGAGGCGTTTGCCGAGCCCTTCTTCGCCGCCGCCATCGTCAGTTATGCGGTGTGCGTGGCCGCCGGCGACACGTTGCTGCCCGCTGCCATGAGCCTTTTCTCCATGTGGGGCGTGCGCCTCACGCTGGCCTATGTCCTGTCGCAGAGCTACGGCCTGCGTGGCGTGTGGATAGCCATGGCCACCGAACTGACGTTCCGCGGCTGCATCTTCCTTTGGCGCATCCGCAGTGGCGGCTGGCTGAAGGGCATGGGCCGTCCCGTAGGTCAGGGCGGCGCACCGCTGCATGGTCAGGAAACAACTTGACAAACAACCCTTGAAAAACGCCCCTGTTTTCTCTTGCACCATGATTTTTCTGAAAAGAGCCGAAAAACGACCGTTTGTCTAATCTGCTGACAGTCAGCCGTCCGGACGATAGTTTGCCGCCGGCCTGTTTCCCAGCCCGTCATGCCCTCTCCCGCAGCTATCGTTTCGCACTGCCGTAGCTATCCTATGGTGTAGCCGTCGGCCGTATATCGTGGTGGGGCATGTACTCTTTCGCATGGCCGTCCGGCAATTATGACCCGCCCGCAACCTCGCTTTCCGACTTCTGTTGGCTGCCGTCGACCTTCCGCTGGTCTCTTTGCCCTGCGTCGTGTGCGCTAAAAAACGGTTGCCGCACGGTACGTATTTTTCAGAATATGTTTTACAAATATTGGTCGTCCCCGTTTTCGTATGAACCACGGATAGGACGAATGAAACGAATAATTCCGTAGTTTAGCGTTCATCAACCTAGACCGCAAAAATTGTGTAGAAGACTTGTTTAAAGCACCTTTTAAGATGAACTTATAGCAAAGTTTCATATTAAAATATGTATCTTTGCATGCAGATTGCGAACTATAATCAAGAATATAAATATTAGGCTTTACCTTTGCAGCGGTAAAGCCAACAAGCCGGCAATAAGAAAAGTAGATAACAAAAATAATGCAGTTGAAAAAGAGAATTGAGTATTTGGATGCGATGAGGGGTTTGACCATGATACTGGTGGTTTATAGCCATGTTCATATTTTCTCCCTTTGTCTTTCCGGCGTGGGGGGGGTAAAAGTTTCAACGACCTGTTTATATTGATCAGGATGCCGCTGTTCTTCTTCGTCAGTGGGTTTCTGCTCGACAAACCGGGGATAGTTTGGAAGCTTCAAGATGTTGTTCCCTTCATCAAGAAAAAGGCGAAAATACAGTTAATTCCCACCTTCGTTTTCATGCTGCTCTTTTGTTACCTGTTTGATGCCAGCGTGGTAGGATGTTTCAAGGATAGCGGAAAGTTGGGATATTGGTTTACCATTACGCTGTTCCAGTTTTTCATCGCATATTCGCTTTGCAAGATGATGCCCGTGGGGTATCAATACAAGGCGTTGTTTGTGATGGCTGTCTTGCTATTGGGAGCGGGACACATGCCCGTTTGGGGCGCATTGCAATTTGGCCAGTTGTGGTATTTTTTCTTCTTCAGTTTCGGAGCTTATGTAAAGGGGCATTTCAGTTCTTTCGTGGATTTCCTGGAGAGTAAGTATTTTCCGGTCTTGCTGGTGGCGTTTTTCGGCGTTGCCTTCTTTTACATCAAAAGTCCTTTCATCAACAGCTTGCCTTATCATGCGCTGCTGAAGGTTCCCTTGGGCATTGCGGGCATCAGCATAGTGTTCAACTTTTTCAGGAAGCACGAAGACAGTTTCCGTAAGACAACCGTCGTAGGCAGGGTGCTGCAATACATAGGGAAAAGGACATTGGACGTGTATTTGCTGCATTACTTCTTCCTTCCCCGACATCTGGAGATGGTGGGCGATTTCTTCAGGGACAACTTCAACCCCTCTGTAGAGTTCTTCTGCTCGTTCCTCTTGTCGGTCATGGTGGTGGGGTTGTGTCTGGTTGTCAGCAATGTGATACGCACCAGCGACACCTTGGGCCATTGGCTTTTTGGGGTGAAGAAGAGCTGAACCGCGAATTGCGGCATGGGTGGTTCGTTACCCCCCCCCCCATGCATATTGTAGTCTTTAATTTAACCACGAATCTTCCGAATCTTCCGAATGCACGGCGTGTTTGATATTCGTGCGATTCGTTAAATTCGTGGTTCTTTGAACACCCTGCCTTCCCGTTCTTCGCGTGCTGCGTGTTGCCATTGGCTCCGTTGTGGACGTTTCCGCAAAGGCTGGTTCAATTTTTTCGGGCCGATGCGCCACTATGCCGTGTTTTTTGATTACTTTTGCAGAACCACGTTGTTTAGATGGCCATCAAAGTATTTGCTTAGAGCACAACCCGATTAACGTATCTGAAATCGAGCATCGTGCCCAGGCTGTGTACTATCCGGCAGTTCGACCCCTCGTGGTAGTTCCCCGAGAGCGCGGCGGCCAGTCTGAAGCGGCTGGTTAGCGTCTATGTGCTCTGACGGCATGCAGCCGGGCTATGGGGAAATCCCTACCGTGTTTTAGGGAAACGGGCGCACTGCGTCGCACAAAAATACACTAACTTTGCTCGAAAAGACAGAACGTTATGAAGAAGACTATCGTTATTTTGTTGTCGTCCGCACTGCTGCTCGGCAGCTGCGGCACCAATATGGGTGAGGGCGCATACGCCGGCACTTCGCTGGGCGGCCTTCTGGGTTCAGCCATCGGCGGCATTGCACAGGGACCGCGCGGATCGGACATCGGTACGCTGGTGGGCATGGCCGGCGGCGCTATTATCGGCGGTGCCATCGGCCACGCGCAGGACCAGAAACAGCAGGAGCAGACCGACCAGTACAAGCGCGACCGCGCGGCCCGTGCGGCTGAGCGCAACGCCCGCCGGCAGACGGCGCAGTCTACCGCCGTCGACGTGGCGGCACAGGAGGGCTACGGCAGCGGGTTCGACGCCTCGAACAGCGGCGACGACCGCATCTACGACTTCAGTTCGAGCGACTATACCGGCGACTACACCGCGCGACAGCCCGAGACCACGATGCCCCTGCAGTCGAGCGTCGACGATCTGGCCCAGGGCCTGCGCTACACGCCCAACATCGAGATTGTCAATGCCCGTTTTGTGGACGACAACGAGGACGGGAAGATACAGCGCGGCGAGCTGTGCAAGATTATCTTCGAGGTGATGAACCGCGGGTCGCAGCCCGTCTACGACGTGCAGCCCACGGTGGTGGAGGCCAGCGGCAACAAGCACATCTATGTGTCGCCCAACATGCATGTGGAGCAGATTGCTCCCGGCAGGGGCATACGCTACACCGCCATGGTCAAGGCCGACAGGCGGCTGAAGGCCGGCACGGCCAAGTTCTGCGTGAGCGTCATCCAGGGCACCAGCCACATCTCGAAGGTTACGGAGTTCAATATCCCCACCGTCAAGTAACGGTGGGGTAGGGCGCAAGGCCGGTCAGTTGCCCAGCCAGTTTTTCACGTTGTCGAACACGCTGCTCCAGAATGACGGGTCTTTCTCCCTGTTCTTGGCGGCGTGTGTCGGCGTGTGGTGGCCGGCCGTCTGCGCCGGTTTGTTGGCGGCGCCGGCGGCAGTGCCTTTCTGCGTTGTCGCCGTTTCGTTGTGGGGCTTGTAGCCGTGGCTTTCGGCGGCGGCTTGCTGGTGCGCCTTTTCCTTGGCCAGAATCTTCTGCCTTTTCTCCTGCGACTGTTTCTGGGTCGGCATCTTCTGCTTTACCATCCTTTCCTCTTCCGTGTCGGGAGCGTCGTCGGGCTCACTGTCGTCGCCCTTCCAGTCGTCGATGAAACTGTATGCCGCCTTCGAGAAGTCAAACTCGAAGTCGGGCAGGCCCCTTTCAGCCTCGTCCATGCGGTAGGGCGGGTTCACGCCGTCCCAGCGTCGCACCTCGACCATGGCCACGCCCTGTGCCAGCATGCCCAGTTCGCGTGCGGCACCGTAGCTCAGATCGATGATGCGGCCGCGCCCGTAGGGGCCGCGGTCGGTCACCTTCACGATGATTTCCTTGCCGTTCGACAGGTTGGTCACCTTGAGCAGCGTGCCGAACGGATAGTTGCGGTGGGCGCAGGTCAGACTGTCGTGGTGCAGCCGTTCGCCGCTTGCGGTGCGGGCGCCGGTCGACCTTTTCGAATAATAAGAGGCCTTACCCCTATGCGTTTGAGCCTGCATGGGGGTAAGACCTAAGAGGGTTATGATACCTAAGATTGCTGTTCTATAAGTCACTATGTTTTTGGTTTGTGTGTGCTGGTCAGCGGGGCGTCACACGATGCCCTGTGCGAGCATGGCCTTGGCCACCTTCATGAAGCCGGCAATGTTGGCACCCTTCACGTAGTCGATGTATCCGTCGGGCTGGGTGCCGTATTTTGTGCACTGCTCGTGTATGCTCTGCATGATGAAGTGCAGCTTCTCGTCGACCTCCTGGTCGCTCCAGTGCAGCCGCATGATGTTCTGGCTCATCTCCAGTCCGGAGGTAGCCACGCCGCCGGCGTTGACGGCCTTGCCCGGAGCGAAGAGCTGGTGGGCAGCCACGAACTTGTCAACCGCTTCGGCCGTGCATCCCATGTTGCTCACCTCGGCCACGCATACGGGGTGCTGTGCCAGTATCTTCTCAGCATCGTCGCCGTTCAGCTCGTTCTGCGTGGCGCAGGGCAGGTAGATGTCGGCCTTCTGTTCCCACGGTTTCTTGCCGGCGAAGAACGTGGCGCTCTCAAACTCGTCGGCATAGGGCTGGCAGACATCGTTGCCGCTGGCACGCAGCTCCAGCATGTAGTCGCATTTCTCCTCGCTGATGCCCTCGGGGTCGTAGATGTATCCGTCGGGGCCGCTGATGGTGATGACCTTGGCACCGAGCTGGTTGGCCTTCTTGGCTGCTCCCCATGCCACGTTGCCGAAGCCCGACAGGGCCACGGTCTTGCCCTTGATGTCGATGCCGCGCGTGGCGAGCATGTGGTGCACGAAGTAGAGCGCGCCGTAGCCCGTGGCCTCCGGGCGCAGTATGCTGCCGCCGTATTCCAGGCCCTTGCCCGTGAGCGTGGCGCCCTGGAACATGCTGGTAAGCCGTTTGTACTCGCCGAAGAGGTAGCCTATCTCGCGGCCGCCCACGCCGATGTCGCCGGCAGGGATGTCCATCTCGGGTCCCACATATTTATATAGCTCCTGCATGAAGCTCTGGCAGAACCGCATGATCTCGGCGTCGCTCTTGCCGCGCGGCGAGAAGTCGGAACCGCCCTTGCCTCCGCCCATGGGCAGGGTGGTGAGGGCGTTCTTGAACGTCTGCTCGAAGCCGAGGAACTTCAGGATGCTCAGGTTCACCGAGGCATGGAAGCGCAGACCGCCCTTGTAGGGGCCGATGGCGCTGTTGAACTGTACCCGGTAGCCGATGTTCACCTGAACCTCGCCCTTGTCGTCTACCCATGGCACCCGGAAGGTGATGATGCGCTCGGGCTCCACCATCCGTTCCATGATTTTCGCCTTTTCAAACTCCGGATGCTGGTTGTATACATCCTTCACCGAGTTGAGCACTTCGCGTACTGCCTGCAGGAACTCAAGCTCTCCTGGATGCTTGTGTTCCAGTTGCTGCATGATTCTTTCAACTTCCATAGTAGTAATCGTTCATGGCGCAAGCGGTTTGGGGCCGTCTTGCCGCCTGTTGTGTGTTTTTAAGGTTAATAAGGTTGGTTGTCCCAGCCGTGTTTCATTTTGTCATGATTGACACCGCAAATATAGTCTTTTATCCGACAAGTGCCAAATGAAATCCATATAATTTAACGCGGCGGCTTGCATTTTGATATTCTTTAGGAATTGTGTGCGCAAACGTGTTGCGACGGGCGGCAGAAGGGAGCATGCCGGGGGCGGCCGGCAGGGATGTACGGCATGCAACGGACCGGGCCTGACGGCCGCGCCGCTTTCTTTGCGGCGGCCGACTTTCTGCCGAAATTTGGCGGTCTTGAAAAAAAGAGTTATATTTGCAAAGTGATGCGCCGTTGCCGCCGCATGGACGCAAGGGCCGCTTAAAACCTATACAACAACTACACGATATGGAAACGCAGGCCCCACAGGAGTGGAACAAGTTCATACTGAAAGATGTGACGTTCGTCAACCTGATGACGCGACGCATCTACAATGTGCTTATCGTGGCTAATCCCTACGACGCATTCATGCTAGAGGACGACGGCCGGGTGGAGGAGAAGATCTTCAACGAGTACATGGAACTGGGGCTGCGCTATCCGCCCACCTTTACCCAGGTGTCCACCATCGACGAGGCATCGGCCGTGCTCGCCACGATGAAGATAGATCTTGTGGTGTGCATGCCCGGCAATGCCGACAACGACGCTTTCGACGTGGCACGCGCCATCAAGGGGAAGTATCCCGAGATACCCTGTGTGGTGCTGACGCCGTTCTCGCACGGCATCACTCGGCGCATGCAGGACGAGGACCTCAGCATCTTCGACTATGTGTTCTGCTGGTTGGGAAACACCAACCTCATCATGTCGATCATCAAACTTATCGAGGACAAGATGAACCTTGAGCACGACGTGAACGAAGCCGGCGTGCAGATGATACTGCTGGTGGAAGACTCCATACGTTTCTACAGTTCTATCCTGCCCAACCTCTACAGCTACATACTGAAGCAGAGCCAGAACTTTGCCACCGAAGCTCTCAACCGGCACGCGGCCAACCTGCGCATGCGCGGACGACCCAAGGTGGTGCTGGCGCGTACCTACGACGAGGCCATGCATATCTACGGGATGTATAAGGACAACTGTCTCGGCGTGATCAGCGATGTGCGCTTCCCGATACATTCCGCTCAGCGCACGCAGATCGTGGGGACCGGTGCATCGCCCGACGACAAGGATCCCGAGGCCGGCTTCAAACTGCTGGAGTCGATACGCCGCGAAGACGAGTATGTGCCCCTTATCATGGAGAGTGCCGAGGCGGCCAACCGCGAACGGGCCGAACAGGAGGGCTTCCGGTTCGTGGACAAGAACTCCAAGATGCTCAGCGTGGACCTGCGCCACCTGCTTGAAGAGCACATGGGCTTCGGCGACTTCATCTTCCGCGACCCCAAAAGCCATGACGAGATAATGCGTATCAGCACGCTGAAAGAGTTGCAGGACAATATCTTCAAGATACCGCGCGACTCCATGCTCTACCACATATCGCGCAACCACATGAGCCGCTGGCTTGCGGCACGTGCCATCTTCCCCGTGTCCAATTTCCTGAAACACGTCACATGGCACAAGTTGCAGGACGTGGATGCCCACCGGCAAATCATCTTCGATGCCATCGTGCAGTACCGCCATATGAAGAACGTGGGGGTGGTGGCCGTCTTCGACCGCGGAAAGTTCGACAAGTATGCCCATTTTGCCCGCATCGGCGAAGGGTCGTTGGGCGGCAAGGGCCGCGGCTTGGCCTTTCTCGACCATGTGGTGAAGACCCATCCGCAGTTCAACCAGTTTGCCGGCGCTACCGTGCAGATACCCAAGACCGTGGTGCTTTGCACCGATGTGTTCGACCAGTTCATGGAGCACAACAACCTCTACGACATCGCCCTGAGCGATGCCCCCGACGAGGTTATCCTGCAGCACTTCCTGCGGGCGCAACTGCCCGACAGCTACATCGACGACTTCTTCACCTTCTTCGAGGCAACGAAGAGCCCGATAGCCATCCGGTCCAGTTCGCTGCTCGAGGACAGTCACTACCAGCCTTTTGCCGGCATATACAGCACCTACATGATTCCCTATCTGGATGACAAGTACGAGATGCTGCAGATGTTGGCGGCGGCCATCAAGGGTGTCTACGCTTCGGTGTTCTACCGCGACTCGAAGGCGTACATGACCGCTACGAGCAACGTCATCGACCAGGAGAAGATGGCCGTCATCCTGCAGGAAGTGGTGGGCAAGACCTATGGCGACCACTATTACCCCAATATCTCCGGGGTGCTGCGCAGTCTGAACTATTACCCCATCGGCGACGAAACGGCGGAGGAGGGAATAGCCTCGCTGGCCCTGGGACTGGGCAAGTATATCGTTGATGGCGGACAGACACTTAGGGTGTCGCCCTATCATCCCCGCCAGGTGTTGCAGATGAGCGAGATGGAAATGGCGCTGCGCGAAACGCAGACACGCTTCTATGCGCTCGACATGAAACATGTGGGGGCCGACTTTAAGGTCGACGACGGGTTCAACATCCTCAAACTGAAGGTAAAGGAGGCCGACCGCGACGGTGCGCTGCGGTACATCGCCTCGACGTTCGACCCTTACGACCAGGTTATACGCGACGGGCTCTATGAGGGCGGCCGAAAGGTCATCTCGTTCTGCGGCGTGCTGCAGCACGACGTGTTCCCCCTGCCGCAAATTCTCCAGATGTCGATGAAGTACGGTGCTGAGGCCATGCGCCGACCCGTGGAGATTGAGTTTGCGTGCAATCTCAACGACGACAAGACGGGAGATTTCTACCTTCTGCAGATCCGTCCCATTGTCGACTCCAAGCAGACGCTGGTGGAGGATGTGGCCGCCATACCCGACGGCAAGTGCCTGTTGCGCTGCCACAACTCGCTGGGACATGGCATTGTGGACAATGTGACCGACGTGGTGTATGTGAAATACGACGACCAGTTCTCGGCGATGCACAATCCCGACATAGCCGCCGACATGGAACGTATCAACAGGCGGTTTCTCGAAGAAGGGCGCAACTATGTGCTTGTAGGACCGGGGCGCTGGGGATCGAGCGACCCGTGGCTTGGTGTGCCCGTCAAGTGGCCCAATATATCGGCGGCACGCGTCATCGTCGAGGTGGTGTTGCGCAACTACCGTGTTGACCCCAGCCAGGGAACCCATTTCTTCCAGAACCTCACGTCGTTTGGCGTGGGCTATTTCACCATCGACACCAACCGGCCCGGCGAGGGTGGGCTGCTGCGCAAAGACCTGCTCGACCGCATGCCGGCCCTGGAGGAGACCCAGTGGGTGCGCCATGTGCGGTTTGACAGTCCGCTGCACATCATGATGGATGGCATGCGGCAGGAAGGGTGCGTCCTCTTGCCCGACGGACAGGTGTCGTAACGGGTGGCCCGGTCTATCACCGCCCCCTTAAACAAATGAATTTACATGAATCTCGAACAGTTTTATCAGCAGAAAGCCCTGTCGTACGAACGACAGGTTCAGTCGTTGCGTGCCCGCGGCCGCACTTTTGTGGTGGGCGAAGTAAGTTTGTTCGCTGTCTTTTTAGCATCGTTGTTTGCCATTACACAGACTGGACAGGCCGGATGGCAGACGGCCGGGGTGGCGGTTGCGCTTGCCAGTTTCGCCGGCTATGTGGCCCTTCGCCGGTTTGATGTCCGCAACGACAAGCGTGTGCGCAATGCCGAAGACCTGCAGACGGTTTACAGCCGTGAAGCACAAGCCCAGCAGGGCAATTTCCATGCCTTTGACGACGGGGCGCGTTATGCCGATGCGCACCATGCCTTCAGTTACGACCTCGACCTGTTCGGCCGCGACGGCCTGTACCAACGGTTGTGCCGCACGGTAACGACTGGCGGCAGTGATGCTCTGGCACATCATCTCTGCGACTTGCAGCCTTTGGGGGCTACGCCCACCGACATCGACCGGCTTGCGGACGACGAGCCTTTCCGCATGGCGTTTATCGCCCGGGGGGCACGCTCGGCCATCGACATGGAAGCCATTGCACGGTCGCTCGATAGTGTTGGTCGGTTGCCTGTCCCTGCCTTCTTCTCTTCGACTTTGGTACGCATGGCAGTGTGGGTAGATGTTGTGGCGTTTCTGGCCGTCGTGCTGATGGCTGCCTTTGGTAAGGTCGAAGCTACGCTTCCAATGTTGTGGGGCACCATCCAGTTTTTTGTCGCTTATGCCCTGTGCAATGCCACGTTGCGGCGCATCGGCGTTGCGCTTGGCCGACTGCAGGGCCAGTTGCGGCAGCTCATGGAGGTCGTTGCCCTCATGTCGCCGACACCTGTGGCGGCGTTCCGTCAACTCAATGTTCTGCTCGACGACCTCGACAAGCGTGGAAACATGCTCGGCTTGCTGCTTACCAATGCGCTCTACCTGAGTGATGTCCTTGCCCTACGCCGCTTTGTGGTGTGGCGCAACCATGCGGCCGGTGAGGTGAAGGAATGGATGGAACGTGTGGTAGGGAAAGACGTGGAGGTGTCGGTAGCCACGTTCCGCTATAACCATCCAGGCACGGTGTGGCCTCTATGGACGTCGGATACCCGGTTGCGGTATGAGGCAAAAGGACTGTGGCATCCTTTCTTGGGCGCGAAAGCCGTGCGCAATGATTTTCGTATTGCCGACCGCAATTTTTACATTGTCACCGGTGCCAACATGGCAGGCAAGTCCACGTTCCTGCGAGCCATAGGGGTGAACTATGTGCTGGCCATGGCCGGCATGCCGGTGTTTGCTGAGCGTCTGGAGGTAAGCCGTTTCAAACTCTTCTCCAGCATGCGCACCACCGATGACCTCAGTCAGGGCATCAGTTATTTCAATGCCGAACTGTTGAGGCTCAAACAACTCATTGCCTTCTGTGACCATGATGATGTGGATGACGAAGGCCGCCGTCTGCCTACGCTCATTATCCTTGACGAGATACTGAAAGGTACCAATTCGGAAGACAAACTTAACGGGAGCCGCATGTTCCTCGATGCCATCAGCAAGAAGCAGGTGGCGGGGATTATTGCTACCCACGACCTGAAACTCTCAGAGATGGCCGACCGCGAACCCTCGCGGTTCCACAACTATTGCTTCGAGATAGGACTGGGCGACCGTGTCACCTATTCTTATAAGGTGACGCCTGGTGTGGCCCGCAACCAGAATGCCACATACCTCCTGAGACAAATCCTGGAAGCGTAGGCCTTGCGACAGGAGGCTAACCGAGGTTTTACAAAATGGATTGTGTGGAATTTTTAGTAATAGCGCAAAATATCTACAAAAAAAACTTGCGGAATTGGTGCTTTTGTTATAATTTAGTGGCCGTAATTGCTTAATAATACGAAACCTAAATCCGTCTGTCGCCATGAAACGCTTTGGCCTCTTCTTGTCATTCCTTTCCCTTTTCTTGGCCCATGTCTTTGGCCAGGGCAACGTCACTATGTACGAGTATGACGGAAGCGGCAACGTGGTCA
>CAVKJH010000066.1:0-24531 GCA_963656755.1 bacterium | reverse complement strand
CCACCACACCAGCCAACACTATCACCGTGAACGGCAAGCGACTGACGGAGTTTATAGCAGAGCCAACGCAGACCTACACCGATAGCGACACAGGAGCGGAGACACCAGCTTTCAGACCGGGCGCATTTGCTATCACGGCAAAGAACATCGAACGGTTTAGCGTTAAGGGATGCACGGCAACGGGCGGCAGCGTAGACCTATCTTCGCTGAACCGACTGGTGAGCGTGGACGCACGGCAGACGAAACTGCAAGGAGTGACCTTGCCCGAGGCGCACACGCTGACGGAGGTGCGACTGCCCGAGACGGTGACGTCTGTCTCCATCACCAACAACGCCGCATTGAAAACCTTGACGCTTGAAGGCTACGGCAACTTGCAACGCTATGTGGTGCGGAACAACACGCTGATAGACACCTACACGCACATTGTGGGCATGTATAACGCAAAGCCCGCAGGACTGAAACAAGTGGCGGTGGAGAACGTGGACTGGACGGACAACCGAGTGATAGCCACCGACATGATGATGTGGCTGGCCGCTATCCCCGCCTCGCTGACGGGCGTGATAGGGCTGAAGAAAGCCACCACCGACCGCTATCTGACCATCACGGAGAAGATATTGCTTGGCAAGGTGTATGGCAACATAGACGACAAGAAGAACGACCTCTACGTTACCTACACGTCGCTTGCCATCAACATGCTGACCATTAGCGGCGAGACGTTTATGACCAAGACGGGCGAATATCAGTTCTCGCTCGTGGCGCAACCAGCGAACGGCAACAACATCGCAGTGTCGGCGGAGGGAGCAAAACTGAAATGGACGCTGCCCACATCGGCAGACCCCTACGCCCACTGGAAGGACGACGTGAACGGCCTCTTGGTGGTGGATGCACTCTCCGACCCGACGCTTGACCAGAAGCACCTGATGCAGGTGACGGCGGAGACCACCGCAGGCACCACGCTGACGGCAGAGAAGCAGGTGGGTTTCTACAGGCATATCCCCATCGTGGGCGACTTTGCGTATGCTGACGGCACCTTTGATAGCGAGTGGGATGCAGCCCGTGACTTTGTGGGGCTTGTCTTCATGCGCTTGCCCCTCTACGGCGAGGACGGCACAACGCTTGTGGGCTACGACGTGAGAGTGGTGGCCGACAAAGACCTCACGCTGACGAGCAGCGACGGAGGGGCGAACTGGACGGGGCACAGGTGGGGGCTGTACCCCAACAACAACGAAGGATGGCTCTCCGAGGAGACGAACATCGAGGAGGCATCGGGCGTGGCGGACGCTTTCGACATACAGGAACTCGCCAACATCACCACACGATGGAACGGCTCGCAGGTGGTGGACGGCGTGGTAAGGGACGGCGGAACGTACAACGGCGTGAACTACGACCTCGTCAACGACACCACCTATCTTGACGACACGCAGGCAGACGGCTACAAGGTCATCAACAAGGGTGCGGCGGCTGCGGACTATGCTGGCAAGGAGAACACCGCAAAGATAGTGGCGCACGCCAAGAAGATAGTGAGCGGCTACCTCGGCCTGTCGTGGCCCACCACCATGACCGAACTTGCCGACGCCATGCAGAAGATAGAGGCGGACAACGCTACCGTGACGAACAACTGGCGATACGAGGAGTTCTTCTACCCTGCTGCATGGAGCTGCGCCCTCTACGAGCCGACGGCAAGCAAGGGGGCTATCGCTGACGCATACAAGAGCGGACAGTGGTATCTGCCGGGGTGCGGAGAGTTGTGCCGCATATGCAACTTCTACCGACAGGGCACGACGGCCGACCAAGCGAACTTCGACGCTGCGAGCGAGGCCGTGACACCGATTGTCGCCAACGCGGCGAGCAAGGCGGGGAAGAGTGTGATGGCGGGGTTTTCACATAACTGGGTTTTTAACAGTACCGAGTGGAGCCGCACTGTCAGTGGGGGCATGTATAGCGGTAGCGGAGACTACAACATCTCCAACAACAATAAGCTCTCTAGTTGTGCGGTGCGTGCTTGTACGGCATTCACCTTTGAACTCGACAAGTAAAATACATGCTTATGACAACAACTTCCGTTTTACCCCTCCCCTTGGAAGGCACGCTATTGACCCGTGAGCAGGTGGACGAAATATCCGACCGCTTAGCAAAGCGTGTCTATCAGAAAGTAAGCGAAGATATAATCAGAGCAATTTCAAGAACATACCATTTACCATCGCCAAACCCCACCTTTACCGCCACCAAACCATAGGTCTGCGGCGAGCGTAGGTGGGGTGCGGCAAGGGCAATCCGCCGTCCCTCGAATCGGCGGAACAACACTTCAAATTTTTACAACCATGACAAAAGTCAAGAAGGGTACGCTGTACTACCAGCTGTACCAAAACAAAAGCAACGCATCGGCCAACTTCGGCAAGTGGTACGCACGGGTGAAGAACACAGGCACCGTGACGTTCGACGAGATGATTGAACACATGACCAACCACAACCTTGGGTTCCCCCGTGGCACCATCAACGGCGTGATGCAGGGTTTCCTCGACTGCCTGACCGAACTGCTGGCCGAAGGCAAGAAAGTGGAGCTGGGCGACCTCGGCACGTTCTCGCTGACACTGCGCAACAAGCAGGGAGGAGCCAAAACGTACAAGGACTACAACGTGACGGAAAACATCGACTCGTGCGCCCTCAACTTCCAAGCCTCGCAGAAGAAAGCCTCCGACATGAGCCGTTCGGCATGGACAAACGGCATGACGTTCAAGAACTTCACCACGCTCATGGGCGAAGAGCAGAAGAAAGCCTACCTCAAAGGTCTCGGCATCAACACGGAGGAGTAAGCGCATCGGCTCGGGCAACGGCTCTTGTAAGGGCGCAAGGCGAACCAACGCAAACGCACGACAAGCCCTACAATGCTCATCGGCTCGGGCACGGCAAGCCCTGTAGGGGCGACCTATTATAGGATAGGGGCTTGCCCCTATCTTTCTCAACAACTATCTTTGTCATAGCCCCTGTAAGGGGCGCATAATTCAACACACAATATGGAACAAGAACAAACCCACTACTACGTCACCCGTACCCATTGCTACGGGCGCAGACCCCACGACAACTACGCCGTGACCCTCGCCTCAGGGGATATTTCCATAACGGAAACACCCACCTTGGGCGCACTCCTGTCGGCTATCCCCGAAGGCCAGTACATCGAACAACAGGACATCATCGCCGTGATGGACGCACTCGCAAAGACGGGCGGCACGCCTCAGACCGACGAGGAGCGACTATCCTTTGCCAAGGAAATGCTGACACGGCAGATTACGGCCCACGACACCTCGTCCGCCGTGAACGGCTTCAAGTTGAACGGCCTCACCGTATGGCTCGACAAGGACACACGCATCGGACTGATGAACTCCACCAAGATAGCCCAGTCGATGGGCAACGCCACCACCACCGTATGGTTTGGCGGCATCAGCATGACCATCCCCTGCGACACGGCGATACAGATGCTATCGGCCTTGGAGATGTATGCCTTGGAGTGCTTCAACGTCACGGCAGGGCATAAGGCCAAGGTATCGGTACTGACGAGCGTGGAAGAGGTATCGGCGTATGACTATACGACAGGCTACCCGGCCATGCTCGAACTGAATGTGTAATGGTAGAACGTCTGACGCTGATTGACCAATGAAACAACGTTTGGCCCAACGTCAGACCGGAACAAGCAAACGCAACAAAACAGGAACAACTTTAACACGGTATGATTATGACAACACTCGCCCTCCTCTCCTTCCTTCTCCTCTTCGGCTACCTCGGCATCATGGCCCACAAGCACGGCATCCCCGACATGGTGAGCGACACCTACTACCAACTCGGCAAGCGTGGCTGGATTTTTTCCACCGTCCTCTCCACCTCGGCCATCCTCATCATGGTGCCTATCCTCGACAGCGGCCTCGGCCTCCAGCCCGCCGCCTTCATCGGCACGGCCGGACTGACGTTCGTAGCCCTCGCCCCCAACTACCTATCGCAGGACGAATACACCGTACACAAGTCCGCCGCCATCATCGCCGCCATCCACTGCCTCCTTTGGTGCCTGTCGGTAAATGCGTGGCCCACGATAGTGCTTAGCAGCCTTTATGTCTTGTACTGGGTAGCCATCGACATCGAACGACTCACCGGGCGCACATACCCCCGGCATCCGTGGTACTGGGCCGAGGTGGCGTGCTTTGGGGATGTGTTTGCGACGTGGTGGGCGGCGTAAGGTATCATCGTCAATAGGTATGATAGCCTAAAAAAAAGCAATCAAGAAGTAAAAATCCTCACTTGATTGCCCTTCATCCACCGCTCAAACGCCATCTTCTCCCCCGTGTTTCGACTAAGAAAATGTCCGTTTCGTTTTTCTCAATATTTCCACATTTCGTTTTGCCAACAATCCACATTTCGTTTTGCGCGATATACATGAGGACATAAAGGGGCGTGCAGAGCCTTTTGAGGGATCGTCAACAAAAGGGCTGGACAAGCGGGGTCGGAAGGGCCGGCTTTGGTTAAAAAACCAAGCTTCGATACCATAAATGTCAGAAAAGAGTTGTATCTTTGCTTATAGATTGACAACCGGCAAGACTATGGCAGAGATTGTAAACGCCTACCCCGTGGGAATACAGACCTTCGAGACTATTCGCGAGGTTGGATACCTGTATATTGACAAGACAAAGTATATTGTCGATTTCCGCAAGAAACACATGAAGTATGTCTTCCTGAGCCGCCCGAGGCGGTTTGGCAAGTCGCTCTTTGTCTCTACCCTGCAGGCATATTTCGAGGGACGCAAGGAACTGTTCGAAGGTCTCGCCGTAGCCGACTATGAGAAGGAATGGGCCAAGCACCCTGTGCTGCATTTCGACATGAGCGGTGCAAAGCACTCCGACAAGGACTCTCTCATAAGATATCTAGGCCGGGAACTTGAACCTTACGAAGAGATATACAAATGCGACAAAAAGGATTGGGACACCAATATCCGACTGACAAACGTCGTGGAGGCTGCCTACAAGCAGACCGGTCAAAAGGTTGTGGTGCTTATCGATGAGTATGATGCGCCCCTGCTCGATGTGGTGCACGAGGAAGAAAACCTGAAGCCGCTGCGCCATGTCATGCGCAATTTCTACAGTCCGCTGAAGAAGCTTGACCCATACCTGGAGTTCGCGTTCATCACGGGCATAACCAAGTTCTCGCAACTCAGCATCTTCAGCGAACTGAACAACATCACCAATATTTCCATGAACGATGACTACGCAGGTATCTGTGGAATCACCAAAGAAGAAGTGTTGGAGCAAATGTCGGTAGACATCGACATGCTTGCCAAGGCGCAAGGATTGTCAAGAGAAGGCGCTATCGCAAAACTCAAGGACTTTTATGACGGTTATCACTTCTCTGGATTTTCCCCCGACGTATTCAATCCCTTCAGTCTGCTCAATTGTTTTGCAGAACGGAAATTCGGTGCTTACTGGTTTACCTCCGGTACGCCGACATACCTGATTAACATGATGCGCAAGCACGGCGCAATTCCTACCGACATCAGTCGTGTGGAGGCTGACGAGAGCGAGTTTGATGCTCCTACGGAGAACATGACCACCATCATGCCGTTGCTCTATCAGAGCGGATACATCACCATCAAGGACTACAACCGCGACTACAACTACTACACCCTCGACGTGCCCAACAAGGAGGTGAAGGTGGGACTGGCCAAGGCGCTCATCCCGTCGTATGTCACAAAGAATACGCTTGCCACAACCAATACAGCACGCCGCATAGCCCAGGCCCTCGACAAGCAAGACATGGACGGTGCGTTGCACTTGCTGCAGGACTTCCTCGGCACTGTGCCCTACTGCAATGTTACCAACTATGAGGGGCACTATCAGCAGATGCTCTTCATCATCTTCTCGCTTCTCACCAATTTTGTTGTTGACGTGGAGGTGCACACGCCAAAGGGCAGGGTAGACATAGTGCTGCTCACTAAGACCGACCTTTACATCATAGAGCTGAAGCTCAACAAGGATGCCCAGACAGCCATGCGGCAGATAAACCTGAAGAACTATCGCCAGCGCTTCGCCCTCTCAGGCAAACCCGTCACGAAGGTCGGCATCAATTTCGATTCCACCCAGGGAAACATCACCGACTGGGTGATAGAAGCATAGACGGCAGGACTATTATATCCTGCTGGGTGATGTAGACATGATAAAATGTATATTGGTCAAATGATTTTTGTATCTTTGTGCCAAACGAAAGTAAAGAGCGCAAGACTATGGCAGAGATTGTAAACGCCTACCCCGTGGGAATACAGACCTTCGAGACTATTCGCGAGGTTGGATACCTGTATATTGACAAGACAAAGTATATTGTCGATTTCCGCAAGAAACACATGAAGTATGTCTTCCTGAGCCGCCCGAGGCGGTTTGGCAAGTCGCTCTTTGTCTCTACCCTGCAGGCATATTTCGAGGGACGCAAGGAACTGTTCGAAGGTCTCGCCGTAGCCGACTATGAGAAGGAATGGGCCAAGCACCCTGTGCTGCATTTCGACATGAGCGGTGCAAAGCACTCCGACAAGGACTCTCTCATAAGATATCTAGGCCGGGAACTTGAACCTTACGAAGAGATATACAAATGCGACAAAAAGGATTGGGACACCAATATCCGACTGACAAACGTCGTGGAGGCTGCCTACAAGCAGACCGGTCAAAAGGTTGTGGTGCTTATCGATGAGTATGATGCGCCCCTGCTCGATGTGGTGCACGAGGAAGAAAACCTGAAGCCGCTGCGCCATGTCATGCGCAATTTCTACAGTCCGCTGAAGAAGCTTGACCCATACCTGGAGTTCGCGTTCATCACGGGCATAACCAAGTTCTCGCAACTCAGCATCTTCAGCGAACTGAACAATCTGGAGAATATCAGCATGTTTGACCAATATTCTGCCATCTGCGGTATCAGCTATACAGAACTGACGACAGCCATGCGTCCCGATGTGGAAAGACTGGGTAGAACGCTCGGTATGACATACGAGCAGTGTCTCGAGGAACTGAGAAACTACTACGACGGCTATCATTTCAGCGAAAACTCGGAAGATGTGTTCAATCCATTCAGTTTGGTGAGAGCAATGAACGGACAGAAGATACAATCATACTGGTTCAGTTCCGGCACTCCAACTTACCTTGTCAATATGCTGAAGAAATTTGATGTGCTGCCAGCCGCCATAGCCCCTTTGGAGGCCATGGCAGCCGCCTTCGATGCTCCGACGGAAACGATGAATACCATCACCCCTCTTCTCTATCAGAGTGGCTACCTCACTATCAAGGACTATGACAGTGAGACACTGCTTTACACCCTCGACATTCCAAACAAGGAGATAAAAGTGGGCCTCTACGATTGTCTTCTGCCAAATTATCTCGATGGAATGTATGCCCAGCAGGGCGATGTAACCGTAGCACGCATGTCGGCTCTCATACGCAAAAACCGTATGGACGATGCCCTTCAGCTTTTGCAGGACTTCCTCGGCACTGTGCCCTACTGCAATGTCACCAACTATGAGGGGCACTATCAGCAGATGCTCTTCATCATCTTCTCGCTTCTCACCAATTTTGTTGTTGACGTGGAGGTGCACACGCCAAAGGGCAGGGTAGACATAGTGCTGCTCACTAAGACCGACCTTTACATCATAGAGCTGAAGCTCAACAAGGATGCCCAGACAGCCATGCGGCAGATAAACCTGAAGAACTATCGCCAGCGCTTCGCCCTCTCAGGCAAACCCGTCACGAAGGTCGGCATCAATTTCGATTCCACCCAGGGAAACATCACCGACTGGGTGATAGAAGCATAGGCGGCAGGACGGTTTCACTCCTGCCCGTAGCCCTATGCCATTAAGGCCAACAGGGCAAATACCATACTTGTCCCGGTTGTCGTTTTTTAGGTTGCCGTAATTACAAAGTTATTTTCAAACTTTTACTTATTGGCCGCTTTTTATTAATTTTGCAGTTATGAACGCCGTATCGCCCATTCAGGCATTGCAGCAACAGCGGCTGTTGCTCCAGATGGAGTACCAGGCCGAGAAGGAAGCGTTTCGCCGGCAGACCGAGAGCATGGGCCTCGGCCGCAAGGTGAAACGTGGCGATGCGTGGTACCCCGTGGCCACCGGCCGTACCTATTACAATTCGCTCAACCAGTACTGCATCGAACTGACGCGCACGGCCGACCAGGACGTGTCGCACAACTTCGAGTTTGGCCGCCCCGTGGTGTTCTGCCGTGTCGACGCGGAGCCGGGGGCCGCCGCCGGCACAGTGCGCTATTTCGGGTTCACGGGCACCGTGTCGTATGTCGACGGCGACCGCATGGTGGTCATCCTCCCCGAGGGCCACGCCTTCGACCTGCAGGGCTGCGACCACCCCATCGGCGTGCAGCTGTTCTTCGACGAGACCAGCTACCGCTGCATGTTCGACGCCCTCGACCGCACCATCCACGCCCGTACCGGCCGGCTGGCCTACCTGCGCGACCTCTTCTATACCGACATGAAACCGCAGGTGCTCTCATTCGCCCCCGTGCGTTTCCCGTGGCTCAACGCCACGCAGGAGCGGGCCGTCAACGAGGTGCTGCGCGCCAAGGACGTGGCCGTGGTGCACGGACCGCCGGGCACCGGCAAGACCACCACGCTGGTTGAGGCCATCAACGAGACCCTGATGCGCGAGAGCCAGGTGCTGGTGTGTGCGCAGAGCAACATGGCCGTCGACTGGATATGCGAGAAACTCGTGGACCGCGGCGTGGCCGTGCTGCGCATCGGCAACCCCACGCGCGTCAACGACAAGATGCTCGGGTTCACCTACGAGCGGCAGTTCGAGGCCCATGCCGACTACCCGCAGTTGTGGGCCATACGCAAGGCCATCCGCGATCTGCGGCAGAAGCGCAAGGGGCGCGACACCGCCTACCACCAGAAGCTGGAGCGGCTCAATGCCCGCGCCACCGAGCTCGAGATACGCATACGCACCGAGCTGTTCGGCCAAGCCCGCGTCATCGCCTCGACGCTGGTGGGCGCCGCCGGGCGTCTGCTCGACGGCCAGCGGTTCTCCACGCTGTTCATCGACGAGGCCGCGCAGGCCCTCGAGGCCGCCTGCTGGATAGCCATCCGCCGCGCCGGCCGTGTGGTGCTGGCCGGCGACCACTGCCAGTTGCCGCCCACCGTGAAGAGCATGGCCGCCCTCAAGGCCGGGCTGGGCAAGACCCTCATGGAGCGCATCGTGGAGCGCAAGCCCGAGTGCGTCACCCTGCTGCAGGTGCAGTATCGCATGCACGACGACATCATGCGCTTCAGTTCCTCCTATTTCTACGGCGGCAAGGTGCGCACCGCGCCGCAGGTGAGCCACCGCAGCATACTCGACCTCGACTATCCGCTGTCGTGGATCGACACCTCGCAGATCGACGTGGGCCCCGACGAACCCGGCTACAAGGAGCAGTTTGTGGGCGAGAGCTTCGGCCGCGTCAACAAGGGCGAGGCCGCGCTGACCGTCGACACCCTGCAGCGCTATTTCGCACGCATAGGCAAGGCACGCATCCTCGACGAGCGCATCGACGTGGGCGTCATATCGCCCTACCGTGCGCAGGTGCAGTACCTGCGCCACCTGCTGAAGCGCAGCGAGTTTTTCAAGCCCTACCGCCACCTCGTCACCGTCAACACGGTCGACGGGTTCCAGGGACAGGAGCGCGACGTCATCCTCATCTCGCTCGTACGGGCCAACGCCGACGGCCAGATAGGCTTTCTCAGCGACCTGCGCCGCATGAACGTGGCCATGACCCGCGCCCGCATGAAGCTCATCATCCTCGGCGACGCCGCCACGATGACGCGCCACCCCTTCTACCGCCGACTCTACGAATACATACAGTCGCTCCGCCACGACGCGCCGGCACCGGTGCCCCCGGGCGAAGCCGCACCATAAGCACACGTCATGTTACAACGCGACTATTTCATACGCATCATCGAGGAGTTCATGGCCGCCGTGAGCCGTTTCCTGGAGAAAGACCCCGACCGGCGCACCGACGACGACCTGCGCGACCTCTACCGCCAATATGTCGGCGACTACGACACGCTGCGCAACCTCCCGGCCGACGAAGCCCTGCGCTATGCCCGCGACCAGTGGGCCGACGACCGCCGGGCGCAGAAGCTCGAGATGCTGGCCGAGCTGCTCCGTGCAGAGGGCAGCTACAAGCAGCAGCCCCTGCGCGGCATGCTGCTCGAGAAGGCGTTGCTGCTCTTCTGCTATGTCGACAGCCACAGCACCGATTTCTCCATTGCCCGCAAGGCGAAGATTGCCGCCCTCAAGGACCGGCTGGGCACCGGCCTCCAAGCCGGCGAAACATTAAACAGACCGTTATGACCGACCGCAAACCAACACCCCACACCCGTCCCTCGGCCGGCGGCATGAGCGACATGACCGTCGGGCCGCCTGCCCGCGGCATACTGCGTTTTGCGGTGCCGCTGGTGCTGGGCTACCTCCTGCAACAGATGTACCAGGTGATCGACGCCGCCATCGTGGGCCGGTGGATAGGTGTCAACGCACTGGCCGCCGTGGGCGCGTCGGCCAGCGTCATGTTCCTGGTCATGGGTTTCTGCAACGGGTCGTGCGCCGGCTTTGCCATCCCCGTGGCCCAGGCCTTCGGCGCCAAGGACTACGGCAAGATGCGGTCGTATGTCAGCAATGCGGTGCGCATCGGCGCGGTGTTTGCCGTGGTCATCACGCTGCTGAGCTGCGCCTTCTGCTCGCGCATACTGCATGTGGTGAACACCCCCGGCGAGGTGTTCGACGATGCCTGGACGTTCCTTTTCCTGCAATTTCTCGCCATTCCCTTCACCATCGCCTACAACCTGCAGGCCGGTCTCATACGCGCCCTGGGCGACAGCCGTCACCCGTTCTATTTCCTTATCTTCTCCTCGCTGTTCAACATTGCGCTCGACGTGCTGCTCATCCTCGTGGCCGGCATGGGCGTGGCCGGCGCCGGCATCGCCACGCTGCTGGCCCAGGCCTTCTCGTCGGTGCTGTGCTGGCGGTTCATCCGCCGCCGCATGGACATACTCATCCCCCGCGGCGACGAGCGCCGCTACGACAACAAGCGCATCTCCATACTGCTCAACAACGGCGTGCCGATGGGCCTGCAGTTCTCCATCACCGGCATCGGTGTCATCATGCTGCAGAGTGCCAACAACGCCCTCGGCACCGTCTATGTGGCATCGTTCACCGCCGCCATGCGCATCAAGTACCTCTTCACCTGCGTGTTCGAGAACATCGGCGTGGCCATGGCCACCTACTGCGGGCAGAACATCGGCGCCCGCCAGGTAGACCGCGTCAGGCGCGGCGTAGCCGATGCCGTGGGCATCATGCTGGTGTATTTCGTGTTCACGTTCCTTGTGATCTATCCCTTCGCCGAAGGCATGATGGCCCTGTTCGTGGACAGCAGCGAACAGGAGGTGGTGCGCAACGCTGCCCGCTTCATGCGCGTGGCCAACTATTTCTACCCGTTCCTGGGGCTACTCACCATCCTGCGCTATTCCATCCAGGGCTTGGGCTACAGCAACCTCTCCATGCTCTCGGGCGTAATGGAGATGATGGCACGCTGCGGCGTCAGCCTGTGGCTCGTGCCGGCGCTGGCCTTCACGGGCGTATGCCTCGGCGATCCTGTGGCCTGGGTGGCGGCCGACCTGTTTCTCGTGCCGGCCTTCTGGCTGCTCTACCGTCATCTGAAAAACAACATCAAAAAACAAACAATCGTATGAAACGCATCCTTCTATCCCTTGTCATGGCAGTGGTGGCCCTTGCCGGCCTCCATGCCTCGAACACCGTGACCCGCGAGGGCGCCTGGTGCTGGTTTGCCGACCCCCGTGCCCTGCACTACGAGAACGCCGCCGGCACCATCAACGCCAGCTACATCGGCTACATCGACGTGCACGGCAACGTGAAGGCCACACAGGTGGACTTCCTGCACAACCGCCGCACCGAGGTGCTCGTCAGGTCGGCGTTCCAGCCCGACGACCACAACAACCCCACCTTCGTCGTGCTGCCCGACGAGCGCGTCATGATATTCTACACGCGCCATACCGACGAGCCCAAGATATGGTACCGCGTGTCGGTGCGGCCGGGCGACATCTCGCAGTTGGGCGACGAGAAATTCATCGCCGTGGAGAACAACACCACCTATCCCTCGCCCTTCATCCTCAGCGACGACCCCACGCACATCTACCTGTGCTGGCGCGGCATCAGCTGGCACCCCACGCTGGCACGCATCACCATGCCCGACAGCAACGACAACGTGACGGTCGACTTCGGCCCGCGCCAGCTCGTGCAGTCGACAGGCGCACGCCCCTATGCCAAGTATCTGAGCAACGGCAAGGACAAGATCTACCTGACCTACACCACCGGACATCCCGACAACGAGATGCCCAACTGGCTCTACTTCAACGTGGTGGACATCAACAAGGGCAACGGGCCCATCCTTAAGGACATCAAGGGCAACACGCTCAAGAACGTGGCCGACGGCGTGTTCCGCGTCAACAAGAGCGACGACTATCTCGCACGCTATCCCTACACCGTGGTCGACCATACGGCCGGCGTGCGCAACTGGGTGTGGCAGATAGCCCTCGACGCCAACGAGCGCCCCGTCATTGCCTATACCCACATCGACAACGCCAAGACCAGCCACGCCTACCACTACGGACGCTGGACGGGCGAGGCATGGACCGACACCTGGGTGCAGCACGCCGGACACGCCTTCCACCAGAACTGGAACCGCACCGAGCGGTGCTACACCGGCGGCATGGCCCTCGACCCCGACAACGTGAACGACCTCTACCTCTCCATACCCACCGCCGACGGCAAGTACGACAAGGACGGTGTGTACGAAATATGGAAATACACCCTCGCCGACGGACAGGTGGCCTCCCAACAGCAGGTGACGAGCCACTCGGCGAAGAACAATGCACGGCCCTTCGTGCTGCCCGGATCGAAGAACAGCGCGCTGCGCCTGGGATGGATGAACGGCGACTACTACTACTGGATGGTCAACAAGCACTACCCGAAAGCCTATCCCACAGCCATCGTCGTGAACTGCGACCTGCCGCGCCAGACGGTCGACCTCGCTGCCGGCCGCATCAAGCGCGCCAAGGTCAACACCGCGTTCGCCGTGTCGGCCACGCTCCACGACACGCTGACCACCGA
This sequence comes from bacterium, assembly GCA_963656755.1. GTDB lineage: Bacteria > Bacteroidota > Bacteroidia > Bacteroidales > Bacteroidaceae > Prevotella. The sequence continues at coordinate 11,329 of CAVKJH010000066.1, read as the reverse complement.
CCGCACCAAGGCCGCCACACTGTTTGCCAGTGCCGCCCTCACGGTGGGCCTCACGGCCGACAACCGCCTGTGTGTCACCACGAAGCAGGGCGCCCGGACGGCTACCACGGTGAGCTGCAACCTCTTCAGCGTGTCCGACAACTGGGCCATCTATTCCAACGGCACCAACGGCGACAGCCACCTCTCGCCCATCTGCGATGCCGTGGTCACCGCCACCTACGACGGCCACACCCTGCGCCTCTACCGCAACGAACTGCTTGAGCTGTGCGTGCCCTGCGAGGGTCTGCGCCTCAAGGGTGTGAAGGGCGGCGAACTGGCCACAGCCGTGCAGCTGTGGAGCCGCGCGCTCAACGAGGACGAGGTGTCCGAACTGGCCTTGCCATCGGCCGTGCGCTGACCATCGTCCGTGCGCTGGCCGTGCGCAGGCCATCGTCCGTGCGCTGGCCGTGCGCCATGCGCTGTTAACAGCCCCTGAAGGGGGCGCATAATATAGCGTAGGGGTTTACCCCTACGGTTTTACGGTTCATCGTTTTTCCATCGCCCCTGTAGGGGGCGCATAATTCAAATCATCATGCAGTTGAAATATGCGCCCCCTACAGGGGCAACCCATTAAAACGGCATTAAAACGATAGGGGCGAGCCCCTATCCTATAATCTGTCGCCCTTACAGGGCTTGCCGTGCGCGTGCGTCGCCCCTGCCTGCCATGACTTGCGTGGACTGCGCCGTGCGTGCATTGCCCCTGCCTGCCATGACTTGCATGGACTGCGCCGTGCGCGTGCGTCGCCCCTATAGGGGCGATGAATTGATGCACGTTGCGCTGATGGTGACAAACCTATAATCTGTCGTCCCGGCGTGGCTTGTTTGTGTGGCATTACCGGGCACACGCCATTTTTTTGGAACGTTTGTTTACCGGTTTTGTCTCCGCCCGGTTGCCGGTTTTGCGAAAGCACACCTACCGCTTCGCGAAAGTATATTCATGGCGCCGCAAAGGCATAGCTATCGCAACGTAAAAGCATACCCGTCACAGTGCGGCGGGTATGCTTTCGCGGCAACGCCTTGGCAGCAAGCCTTGGCATGCATGTTGAGCAATGTGCAGAAAATTCTGAACCACGTAGGGACTTGGTAGTTTTTCTCCAGCGATTCCCAGGTCGGTTCAAACTTGCCGGTCATCATTGGCTCGTCTTTCTCCGAAACAGGCACTTGGTAATCTTGTGCCCGAAGACCATTAGATACGGCAATCAACAATCCTATTGTCAGTATTGCTTTTTTCATAACGTTGGTTTCTTGTAATTGGTCAATTCCTGTATGTTAAAACTCTGCAGCAAAGGTACTGCTTATGTCTGTATTTTTTCGCACTACTTATAAAAGGATTGCATTGCCGGGTTACCGCACGATGACCTTCCGGCTCACGCCGCCCTGCCGCACGATGTAGGCACCGGGCTGGGGCTTGCCGCCCACGCGCACGCCGCCCAGCGTGTAGATGCCGTCGGATGCCGTCGGCATTGCCGCAGTCTGCACGTCGGCTATGCCTGTAGCGTCGCCGTAGCTCAGCAGCTGCACACGCTGCACACGCATCTCACCATACTCGCTGTAGTTCTGCAGGTCTACCTGAAAACCGAGGTTGACCTCCTGTCCCTTGTCGAGTGTGAAGAAGATGCCCTGCCACTCGTTGGTGGGCAGTCCGCTTATCTGCAGCCATGCCAGTGACTTTTGCTCCATGTCCTTGGTCTCGATCGGCTGCTGCGAGGCAAAGACATAGCCCTTGTCCACTCCCCATGTGTTCTGGAAACTGGCACCGAACCAGTAGCGTCCCTTGTCCAGCCACACCGTCTGGTAGATGCGCGAGTCATTGAGGTTGGTGAGCGACTTGCTCCTGTCGCCCCACAGGCCAAGATAAAGGTTGAAGTCGTTGGAATACTTGTCGAGCCCCTGCTTATTGCCCTGTGTGCCGTCCTGCGGTATGTCGAAATTGTCGACCGTCCAGTAGAGCGGCCGCGCAAAGCGACCGTTGTCCTTGGTGTCGTCGGTGGCCGAGAAGGCCGATGTTTCCTTGAGCTTATCCACGGTGATGTCAGTGCTGGCCTGCCCGGTGTCGGGCGCCCCACCCTTGTTCATGCCGTTGGCCTTGAAGTCGTCGTAAGCCTCCTTCAGCGTCTGGTAAGCCTGGTTGATGTCGTCGTAGCTTGCGCCCGATCCCACTTGCCTCACCTGGTCACAGGCCGTCCGCAGTGCCTCCACCTGCGCTGCCTTGTAGAAGCCCGTGTTGGAGCCGACCACGGTGACGGCCAGCTGCGCCTCCACCTCTTCGGCCAGGGCGACCAGTTCGCTGAACGTGATGTCGCCGTATTTCAGCAGCCGCACGTTGGCCACGCGTATTTCCTGCTGCTGGCTGCCGCTGTTGAGGTCCATCTGGAAGCCCAGGCACACATCCTTGTCCTCGTCGAGGGTAAAGTTGATGCCGTAGTAGTTGTCGTTGGCGGGCGAGTCCTTGATGGGATAGAATGCCAGCGACTGTTCCTCGAGATTGTCGCTCGCCAGGGTACTGGTGGAGGCATACACCCAGGCCCGGTTGGACACGTTGTAGTTGTTCTGGTACTTGGCTCCGAAGAAATAACGCCCGGCCTCGAGGCGAACCTGCTGATAGATGCGGCTGTCGGTGAGCGATCCCTCGGTGTTGTTGCTGCGGTCGTCCCACAACCCGAGGTAGAGCGACCAGTAGCCGGGGTTGCGGTCGAGGCCTTGCTTGTTGCCCTGCGTTCCGCTCTGCGTCACGTTGAAGTTGTCGACAGTCCAGTAGAGCGGCTTGCCGAAACGGTCGTTCATCGCAGTCTCCGTGGTGGGCTGGAACGGGCCGCTCTCGTGCATCACGTTGTCGGTGATGTCGGTTGCTCCCGCCATGTCGGGCACGCCTCCTGCGTTGCGTCCGCTGTCCTGAAAGTTCTGATAAGCCGTCTGGAGGGCCTTGAAAGCCGCCTCAATGTCGGCCTGTGCGGCATCGGCTGACAAGTTGCCGGCCGCATCCACCTCAGCCTGCAACTGGTCGAGCATCTTCTTGCTGTACTTGCCCGTGTTGTAGCTGGCCTGCTGGCCGTACTGGTCGATGACTGTCTGCAGCATGGCGGAAAAGTTCTGCAGGTCGGTGTGGGTGATGCCGTTGCCGTCGAAGGTGATGGCCAGTACCGGCGCGATGCTGTTGGTGGGTTCGGTGGGCAGCAACACGTTCAGTCCCTCGGCATCATGGAAAAACTCCACGTCGCCTTCTCCCAGCAGTTCCACACTCTTTACCGTGCCGCTGTAATAGGGCGAGAGGAGGCCGAAGGTCTTGAGCGTCACCTCATCTGTTTCGGGCCATTGCATGACGGTGGCGTAGACCGTGTCGCCCTTGACCACATAGCGCACGTCGGCCGATGTGTATTCGATGCCTTCCGTGGCTTCGCTGCTGCCGCTTTGCGCCAGGTCGGCCGTCGGCCCCTCGCCAAAGGTCTTCCACACGCGGGTGTCGTAGATGCTGCGCCCGTTCACGTCCATCCAAGCCTTGATGTCGGCCAGGATGGCCTCTTCCTTGTCGTCGATGGTTCCGTCGCCCTTGACGGGCACGGAGAGGAGCAGGTTGCCGTTCTTCGACACGATGTCGACCAGCATGCGCACCACCGTGGCCGCCGACTTGTACTTGTCTTCCTCGTATACCTTCTGCGAGTAGTGCCACTGCCCGATGCAAGTGCAGGTCTGCCAGTGGTCGGCGAGCGGAGCGTTGGGTATGCCGCGCTCCACATCGAGCATCATGCCCTGCTTCTGCACGTCGTTGAGTTTCTTGCCCATGGCCACCACGTTCTGCTGTCCGCCGTTCTCGGCGGCGCTGTGGTTGTAGAAGTGGGCCAGCATGTTGAGGCCGTAGCTCTGGTCGACCTGATAGAACGGCAGCACGGTGTCGTCGAAATAGAGCATCTGCGGGTCATAGTCGTTGACCAGTTGCAGCACCCGGTTCTGCACGTTGGTCATGAAGTCGGCCGTGGGTATCGACGACCCGTTGTTCCAGTCCCACTGCAGTCCGTTGGTACTCTTCTCGTGGTCTTGGTGGTAGAGGTTCTGCGGGTCCATGCCCTCCCACCATTTTCCGGCTCCGTCGGCCTTGGTCACCTTGCCGTCGTAGTCCTGTGCCGGCTCGAGGAAGGTCCACACATGCGAGGCATGTATGCTCACGCCGAGCGGCAGTCCGTACTTCTTGCAGGCGTCCGCCCAGTCTTTCACGATGTCGCGCTTGGGTCCCACGTTCACCGAGTTCCACTCCTGGTAAGGCGAGTTCCAGAGGTCGAAGTTGTCGTGGTGGTTGCCCAAGGTGAAGAAATAGCGCGCCCCCACGCTTTTGTAGAGGGCGATGAGCTGTTCGGGATTCCACGACTGGGCCTTCCATGCGTTGCAAAGGTCTTTCAGTCCAAATTCGGCAGGGTCGCCGTAGTGGGCCACATGCCACTGGTTCTGCTCGCTGCCCGTCTCGTACATGCCGCGTGCGTACCAGTCGCCGTCGGCGGCCTCGCACTGCGGCCCCCAATGTGCCCAGATGCCGAACTTGGCGTTGGCAAACCATTCGGGGCACGACCACTGGTTCAGCCCGTTCCACGAGGGTGTGAACTGGCCCGTGGCCACGGCCACGTCGTCCTGGGCCGTGAGGGCGGCAGGCATCGCCAGCAGGGCGCCGGCGAAAACAAGGTTAAAGAAAAGTCTCATAGTTTACGGTGTGTTGTTGGTTTTCAGTTTTCTGCATACAAATGTAGTTACGGCTGTCGACAACACAAAGCGAAAAGCAATATTTTGCCGATATTGTGCCTTTTCGTACCCGTATAGGTCAATATTGTGCTACGATGCTTGCTTTTGCCGATGATTTCCGCTAACTTTGCGCTATACACATACGGCACACACCCATGGACAACATCATCCTGCTCAATGCCGGCTATGCGGCCGACGACGACCGCTGGAACTTCAGCCATGTATCGAGCATCTTCTTCCGCATCTACTATGTCACCGAGGGCCACGCCACGGTGCATTTCCCGACCCACGACATGAGGCTGCAGGCCGGCCACCTCTACATGATTCCGGCGCTGGCTACCCACGACGAGCAGAGCCGCTCCACGTTCCGCCACTACTACATCCATTTCATGGACCGCGACAACTCACTGATACAGATGGCCTACGACTACGAGACGGTGCTCGGCGTGAAGGCCACCGAGCGCGACCGCACCCTCTTCCTGCGGCTGCTGGAGCTGTATCCCGACCTGTCGCTGCCTACCCCCCGGCCCGACGTGTACGACACGCCGCCCACCACACTGGCCGCCGCACGGCGGTTCGCCTCCGCCAGTCTGCCGTGCAGGCTCGAGGCCCAGGGCATCATCATGCAACTGATGGCGCGGTTCGTGCAGGCCCGGAAACGCTACGACATCAGCGACCGGCGCATACGCGATGCCGTGGTATGGATAGAGCAGCACCTGGGCGAGGCCATCACCGTGAACGAGCTGGCTGAAGCCGCCGCACTGGGGAAGGAGCGCTTCATACGCCTCTTCCACCACGAGACGGGACAAACGCCCAATGCCTATATCACCCAGCGCCGCATCTTCCGCGCCATGCTCATGCTGGGCCGGTGCGGCGACAAGCGCAAGTGCATCAAGGAGGTAGCTTACGACTTGGGCTTCGCCAACACCAGCTATTTCAGCCGCGTGTTCCGCAAGGTGGCGGGAACCAGCCCGCACGAGTTTGCGAAAGCCAACAGTTAGCACGGCGGAACGTGCGTTGTTAACAGCCCCTGAAAGGGGGGCATCTTTAAACCGCATGATGATTTGAATTATGTGCCCCCTACAGGGGCGATGTAAAAACGATGAACCGTAAAACCGTAGGGGTACGCTCGACTTTGTCGCTTGCGTCAGCAAGAAACCCTACGCTATAATCTGTGCCCCCTACAGGGGCAATTTACAGTGAACATCGCAGATGCAAAGCATGTCAGTCTCAGACCGGAGAGAGAGGGACCATCATGGTTACAAACACCCAAGTTCGGTAGGAAAAGTGTGAGTTTCGGCGAAAAGTTCGGTAGGAAAAGTGTGTGTTTTGCTTGGAAGTTCGGTAGGAAAAGTGTAGTTTTGCAGCAGAAACCGTTTAGTATCAATAGTTTATGTACAGAAATATAATAACTCAGTTAAAAGAGTGGAAAGGCAAGGCCCACCGCAAGCCTCTTGTCTTGGCTGGCGCACGCCAAGTAGGCAAGACTTTTATGCTGACAGAATTTGGCAAGCAGGAATTTGAGAACGTTGCTTATATCAACTGTGATGATAACGACATGGCGAAAGACTTGTTTTTGCAGGACTACGATATGCAGCGCATCATTCTCGCCATAGGCGCCATCACGCAACAAAACATCATACCAGGCAAGACCCTCATTGTCTTAGACGAGATACAGGAACTGAGAAGAGGTTTGGCAGCCCTCAAATATTTCTGTGAGAAGGCCCCACAGTACCATGTGGCTGTGGCTGGCTCCCTATTGGGCATCGCCATGCATCAGGGGGAGGCATTCCCTGTTGGGAAAGTAGACATTCTCAATATCTATCCGATGACTTTCGATGAATTTCTACTTGCCAAAGGAAAGCAGCAGATGGCAGACATTCTGAAAAGCAAAGACTGGGGCACTATCAAGTTGCTGCGGTCGGAGTACATCAAGATGCTGCGGGAGTACTATTTTGTTGGCGGAATGCCTGAGGCTGTCAAAACATTCGTCGAGACAAACAACGCTGTGGAGGTAAGAAATACACAAAAGAATATCCTTTTTACTTACCAAAAGGACATCTCCAAACATGTACCTGCCAGGGAGGCTAACCGTATCAATATGGTGTGGCAGTCTATGCCGTCACAACTGGTAAAGGAGAATAAAAAGTTCATCTATGGTGTGGCAAAACCCGGAGCCAGGGCGAAGGACTTTGAAACAGCTATCCAATGGCTTATGGATGCAGGATTGGTATATAAGGCAGAGAGGGTGAACGAGCCAAAAATGCCTTTGAAGTTCTATGTCGACATCAGTAGTTTCAAGTTGTTTCTGCTGGACTGTGGGCTGCTTGGCGCTATGAGCGAAACCCCGGCCGACAGACTGTTGGTTGCCGAGAACGGCATGGAAGAATCAAAAGGTGCTTTCACGGAAAACTTCGTGATGAGCCAGCTTGTAGCGACGAGAGACACTTCTGTCTTCTATTACAGCAACGACGCAAAGCTGGAGATTGACTTCTTGATTCAGCACGACAGCAATATTGTACCCATAGAGGTGAAAGCGGAGGAGAACCTGCGTTCCAAGTCGTTGTCTACTTTTGTGGAACAACATCCCGGAGTCCATGGCATCCGATTCTCCATGTCCGACTATAGGGAACAAAGTTGGATGACCAACGTACCGCTATATGCGGCATCCATATTCTTTTAACCCCAATTGGGTGGGTAAAATAGGGACTGGTTTCTTCGATTTTTTAGCGGACACCAATAGATTTTTTGACATGACAAAATCCTGAGCAACTTCACGTTGCTCAGGTAATTATAGATAAATATAACGCATTAGCTTGCGGAATTTAGGGGATACACCATTACTACACCTTACTTGCCTTTCCGCTTTGCACCGGTGACCACCGTATATCGCAAAAATGGGCGAACGCCTGTGGCCGGTCGGCACGGCTTCAGAGCATCCGTTCGAGGGTCACCACACCCAGCCAGCGGCCGAACTTGCGCGCCACCTCGCGGCAATGGCCCGCCGGCTCGAACCCCAGCTTGCGGTGCATGGCAATGCTCTGCCGGTTGTCGTCGGTGATGACGGCCATCAGGGCGTGGTAGCCGCCGCGGCGGCAATGGTCGGCCAGCCGGGCCATCAGCGCCGTGCCCACCCCCTGGTGCACGGCCTCGGGCGCAATGTAGACCGTGGTCTCCAGGCTGTGCCCGTTGCAGGCCGCCCGCGCTATCCACGGGTGGGCGTAGGCATAGCCGGCGATGCGCCCCTGGCAGAGGGCGACAAAATAAGGATATCGCGCGGCGATGTCGGCAATGCGCTGCGCCATCTCGCCGGCCGAGAGCGGTTCAGTCTCGAAGGTGGCCGTGGAGCGCACGATGTAGTGGTTGTAGATCTCGGCCAGCCGGGGCGCGTCGGCCGTGGTGGCCGGCCTGATGTCGATGGTGTGCATGGGCATGGTTTCTTTTGCGTTGTTGGGTCTGCAAAAGTAACAATTATGGCCGACAATATCCGCACGGGCCGCATTTTTTGCGTAACTTTGCACCATGATTTATCCCAGCAATTTCGAGAACAAGATACAGTTTGGCGAGATACGCACGCTGCTCAAGGCCCGTTGCCTCAGTCAGCTCGGCAAGGACAAGGTGGACGAGATGACCTTCAGCGACCGTGCGGAGACCGTCAACACCCTGCTCGGGCAGACGCGCGAGTTCCGGCGGCTGCAGAGCGAGACCGACGATTTCCCCTTGCAGTATTTCTTCGACATGCGCCGGGCCCTCAAGCGCATCCGCCTCGAAGGCACGCACCTCGAGGAGAACGAGCTGTTCGACCTGCGGCGGTCGCTCGAGACCGTGGCCGCCATTGTGGCCTTCCTGAACCGCGGCACCGACGAGGGCGAATATTTCTACCCCACGCTCCACGACCTTACCGACGGCGTGCTGACCTTCCCTGACATCGTGCGCCGCATCGACCAGATACTCGACAAGTACGGCCGCATCAAGGACACAGCGTCGCCCCGGCTGGCCGACATACGCGCCGAGCTGCGGCGGTCAGAGGGCAGCGTGTCGCGCACGCTCAACAGCATACTGCGCGCGGCGCAGAGCGAGGGCCTGGTCGACAAGGACGCCACGCCCACGCTGCGCGATGGCCGCCTCGTGGTGCCCGTGGCGCCGGGACTGAAACGCCGCATCAAGGGCATCGTGCACGACGAGTCGGCCACCGGCAAGACGGTGTTCGTGGAACCAGCCGAGGTCGTCGAGGCCAACAACCGCATACGCGAGCTCGAGGCCGAGGAGCGGCGCGAGGTGGTGCGCATCCTCGTGGATTTCACCAAGCAGGTGCGCCCCCATGTGGCCGAGCTGGCCGATGCCTACCGGCTGCTGGCCGAGGTCGACTTCATCCGTGCGCGCGCCGAGCTGGCCGCGCTCATGGGGGCCGTGGAGCCCGAGGTGGAGGCCGAGCCCGTCATCGACTGGATACAGGCGCGCCACCCGCTGCTATGGCTGTCGCTGCAGAAGCAGGAGAAGAGCGTGGTGCCGCTCGACGCCACCCTCACGCCCCAGCAGCGCATCCTCATCATCTCGGGCCCCAACGCCGGCGGCAAGTCGGTGTGCCTCAAGACCGTGGGACTGCTGCAGTACATGGTGCAGTGCGGACTGTCGGTGCCCATGGGCGAACGGTCGCGCATGGGCCTCTTCCAGAACCTGATGATCGACATCGGCGACGAGCAGAGCATCGAGAACGACCTCTCGACCTACTCCTCGCACCTGCTCAACATGAAGATAATGATGCGCCAGGCCAACAGCCGCACGCTGCTGCTCATCGACGAGTTTGGCACTGGCACCGAGCCGCAGATAGGCGGGGCCATGGCCGAGGCGGTGCTCAACCAGTTTGTGCGCCGGCAGGCGTGGGGCGTCATCACCACCCACTACCAGAACCTGAAGCACTATGCCGACTCGCACGAGGGCATAGCCAACGGTGCCATGCTCTACGACCGCCACGAGATGCGACCCCTCTTCCAGCTGGCCATCGGGCAGCCCGGCAGCTCGTTTGCCATCGAGATAGCCCGCAAGACGGGCATACCCGAGGAGGTGATACGCGAGGCGTCGGAGATCGTGGGGTCCGACTACATACAGAGCGACAAGTATCTGCAGGACATCGTGCGCGACAAACGCTACTGGGAACAGAAACGGCAGACCGTGCACCAGCAGGAGAAACGACTGCAGGAGCAGATCGACCGCTACGAACACGACATCACCGCCGTGGAGCGCGACCGCCGCGATATCCTGGCCAAGGCCAAGCAGGAGGCCGGCGAACTGCTACGCGAGAGCAACCGCAGGATAGAGAACACCATACGCGAGATACGCGAGCAGCAGGCCGAGCGCGAGTCGACACGTCGCATACGCCAGGAGCTCGAGGGATACAAGCAGGACGTGGAGACCTTCGACACCAAGGCCGAGGACGACAAGATAGCCCGTAAGATAGAACAGATCAAGGCGCGCAAGGCACGCCACGAGGAGCGCCGCAAGCAGAAGAAAGACAACGAGCAGCGGGCCGCCGAAGCCCTGCGCAACGCCGCCGAGCGACAGCAGAAGGTGCGCGACAATGTCATCGCCGTGGGCGACAGCGTACGCATGCGCGGTTCGAAGAGCGAGGGCGTGGTGGAGAGCCTCAGCGGCAAGACGGCCACCGTGATTTTCGGCGGCATGCGCACCAAGCTGCCCATAGACCGGCTGCTGCTGGCCGCTGCCAAGCCCGACGGCGGCACGGCGGCCCCGGCGCCCGCCACCAAGATGGACGAGCTGCGCGACGGTCTGCAGAGCTACAAGATGTCGCACATGACGCAAGACACCATCGACGACCACCGCAAGAACTTCCGACAGGACCTCGACGTGCGCGGCATGCGCGGCGACGAGGCGCTGCAGGCCGTGCAGTATTTCATCGACGATGCCATCCTCGTGGGCATGCCCCGCGTGCGCATCCTCCACGGCAAGGGCAACGGCATCCTGCGCCAGCTCATCCGCCAGTACCTCTCGGCCGAACCCAACGTGAGCGGCGTGCGCGACGAGCATGTGCAGTTTGGAGGAGCCGGCATCACCGTGGTCGATCTGGGGTAGCCGCCGCTTTCGAGCAGCGAGAGGAAACGGTTCATCAGCGTGGCGTACTGGGTGGACACGTCTGTTTCCTTGTACAGAGAGACATGGAAATCGAAGAAGTCGATTATCATCGCCTGCACCTTGTTGACCATCAAGTCGTTGTAGAACTTGTGCCCGGTCTGCAGCATACGGATTTGCAGATCGTCGAAGTTGCGCTTGCATTGCTCAAACTGCGATGGTGTGAGGTGCATGATGGGGTTAAGAAACAGGGCAAGCTGCCCCTTCATGCCATAGTTGCTTTGCGGTGTGGAAAGCTCTATCAGTTTGAACGAGACGTACACTATCGTGACCCGGAAATCCTTCTCGGGCATAATCTTCTCCACCAGTTTTCCCTTGCGCACAATCATCAGGTCGCCCTGCTTCATCACGAGTTCCGCCCCATTGAACACAATACGGCAGGAACCGCCAAGGCAAAGGGCGTGCCCCAGATACTCCC
>CAVKJH010000065.1:0-10027 GCA_963656755.1 bacterium | reverse complement strand
CGGCAAGCCCTGTAAGGGCGACAGATTATAGGATAGGGGCTCGCCCCTATCGTTTAAACGCCATTTGATGTGTTGCCCCTGTAGGGGGCACATAATTCAACGCACAATGTGGTTTAAATATGCGCCCCCTTCAGGGGCGAAAAGTTAATGGATTGATCTTGTTAGATAGGGGTAAACCCCTATCCTATAATATGCGCCCCCTTCAGGGGCAACGCTAACGCATGACTAGCAGGGGCAACGCTAACGCATGGCAAATTGCTGCAAGTTTTCCACCGCAAGAGAACGCCTGTTCGCACTTTTCTTCCTATATTTGCACACGGCGGCCGACGCACGCTGCCGCCGCAACATCTGCCAACCCACATACACATGTCTTCCATGAAACACACCTTCCTGCTCCTCGGCCTGCTGCTCCTCGGCCTTGCCGGCACGGCACAGACACACCAGCCGGCCACCACAACCACAACCGCACGCCAGTTCACTACAACCCTTGACGGGGGCGCACGCCTCACGGCCTACCTGCCCGCGCAGCCCACCGGCCGCGCCGTGGTCGACCTGCCGGGCGGCGGCTACTCGCGCCTGGCCGTCGACCACGAGGGCCACCAGTGGGCCGCATGGATGAACAGCCAGGGCATCGCCTTCTTCGTGCTCGAATACCGCATGCCCAAAGGCGACCGGCGGCTGCCGCTGGCCGACGCCTACCGCGCCATGACCACCGTGCGCGACTCGGCAACGGCGTGGCACATCAATCCCTACGACGTGGGCATCATGGGCTTCTCGGCCGGCGGACACCTGGCCTCGGCCGTCAGCACGCACGCCGAATGGGCCGCGCGCCCCAACTTCTCCATCCTGTTCTACCCCGTGGTGTCGATGGACGAACGGCTCACCCACAAGGGGTCGTGCGTCAATTTTCTGGGCACCGACGGCATGCACGACGGCGCACTGGTCGACCAGTGGAGCAACGACCGGCAGGTGCGACGCCACCTCACGCCGCCGGCCGCCGTCATACTGGCCAGCGACGACCGTGCGGTGCCGCCCGTCAGCAACGGCGTGGCCTACTACGCCGCCATGCGCCGTGCCGGCAACAACTGCGCGCTCTACGCCTACCCGTCGGGCGGCCACGGCTTCGGGTTCCGCGACACCTTTGCCTTCCACAGCCAGATGCTCGGCGACCTCAAGGCATGGCTCGACGCCCTGCCGGCTCCCGACGAGCGTGCCGTGCGCGTGGCCTGCATCGGCAACTCGATCACCGACGGCCTGGGCATCGACATGAGCGACACCTACGGCTACCCGGCCGTGTTGCAACGGCTGTTGGGCAGTGCCTACCACGTGAAGAACTTCGGCGTGTCGGCGCGCACGCTGCTCAACGAGGGCGACCATCCCTACATGCGCGAACAGGCATGGCGCGACGCGCTGGCCTTCAACCCCGACATCGTGGTGGTGAAACTGGGCACCAACGATGCCAAAGACTACAACTGGAAGCACGGCGACCACTACGGCCGCGACCTGCAGCACATGGTCGACACCCTGCGCGCTTTGCCCTCCCGGCCGCAGGTCTACCTGTGCAGCCCCATCCGCGCCCGCAACATCTGGGGCATATCCGACAGTGTGATTGTCAACGGCGAGATGCCCGTCATACAAAAGACGGTCCGGAAAAACCGCCTGCATTACATCGACCTGCACACCGAGTTCGACGAGGCCGACGGCACCATGCAGCGCGACGGCATACACCCCACCGACAAGGGTGCCGCACAGATAGCCCGCATCATTGCAGCGCACATCGGCAACAGCAAATAGATTTGCGGGCCGACGGTGCGCCACAGGCAACGGGTAGGCAAGCCCCACACATGGCAATGCAGAGAGGGCAATAAGCACACGACAACAATCGCATGGCAAGCCCTGTAAGGGCGACAGATTATAGGATAGGGGCTTGCCCCTATCATTTCCAATTCGGCATTAATGAACCGCCCCTGTAGGGGGCGCATAATTGAACGGCACAATGCGGTTTAAATATGCGCCCCCGGCCTTTCAGATTTTCGCTTTCAGCGTTTCGGGCAGCTCGGGCATGGCACCGTTCTGCGTGCAGACGTAGGCGCTGACCTCCACGGCGGCCTTGTGGGCTTCGGCCACGCTGCGGCCGGCGAGGATGGCGGCACAGAACGTGCCGGTGAACGAGTCGCCGGCGCCCACGGTGTCGGCCACCTCCACCTGCGGTGTGGACTGGTACGACACGGCACCGCGCGAGAAGACGTAACTGCCGTTCACGCCGCAGGTCAGCACCAGCATGTCGAGGTCATACTTGCCGAGGATGAGCCAGCACTTGTTCTCGATGTCGAGACCGGGATAGCCGAAGAGGCGGCCGACGGTGACCAGCTCCTCATCGTTGATCTTCAGCACGTTGCAGCGCTTGAGACTTTCGCTGATCACCTCGCGGGTGTAGAAGTTCTGTCGCAGGTTGATGTCGAATATCTTCATGCATCCGGCGGGCGTGTCGTCGAGGAAGCGGTGTATGGTGTTGCGGCTCACCACGTTGCGCTGGGCGAGCGACCCCCAGCACACGGCGCGCGCGTGCCGTGCCACCTCCATCACCTCGGGCGAGTAGGGAATGTTGTCCCAGGCCACGTTCTCGCGTATGTCGTAGGTGGGCACGCCCTGCTCGTCGAGCGTCACCTGCACGGTGCCCGTGGGGTAGGGCACACGCGGCATACAGTACGCGAGGTGCTTCTCCTCGAGCTGCTGCACGGTCTCTTCGGCCAGGCGGTCCTCGCCCAATGCGCTGACGGCCACGGCGTCGAGTCCGAACTGTCCGGCGTGAAACGCAAAGTTGGCCGTTGCGCCGCCGAGTTTCTTGCCTTCGGGCAGCACGTCCCAGAGTGCCTCGCCCAGTCCCACTACATATTTCTTTTCCATAATCTTTCGATTTTTATTGTTTCACTTTCGGTATATAACTCAGCAGGTAGACCACGCCGACGGCCATCACCACGGCGGCCCACACCTGCGGGTACTGTGCGCCGGCAGCCTTGGCCGTGTCGCTGGCCCAGCCCATGGCCAGGGGGAACACCGTGCCGCCGAAGAGACCCATGATCATCAGTCCGCTCACCTCGTTCTTCTTCTCGGGCGCGGAGAGCAGTGCCTGCGAGAGCACGATGGAGAAGACGTTGCTGTTGCCGAAGCCCACCAGGGCAATGGCGGCCCACAGCTGCCACCGCTCCGTGCCGAAGACGAAGCCGGCCATCGCGAGGGCCATCATCAGCACGATGACTGTGTAGAAGGTGCGCACGTTGATGCGGCGCATGAGTATCGACCCGGTGAGGCATCCGGCGGTGCGGAAGGCGAAGTAGAGCGACGTGGCGTACTCGAAGTCCTTGAGCGTGTCGCCGGCGGTGCCGATGCGCTCCAGCAGAATCTTGGGAGCCACGGCGTTGGTGCCCACGTCGATGCCCACATGGCACATGATGCCGACGAAGGAGAGCAGCACGACGGGCGTGCCGAGCATCTTCACGCAGTCGGCCACCGACGAGGCCTTGCTCTCAAGCGGTTCTTCCTCGATGGTGGAAAAGCCGAGCCACAGCGTGGCGGCCATGCCGATGACGAAGAACACGAGGAAGAGCACGCGCCAGCTCAGCCCCAGCAGCGGTGCGGAGGTGGTGGCTCCCCAGGCGGCGATGAGCGGTGCGACAAACGAGGCGATGGCCTTGACAAACTGTCCGAAGGTGAGCGTGGATGCCAGGTGGCCCTTGACGATGACGGTGACCAGCGGGTTGATGCTGGTCTGCATGATGGCGTTGCCGATGCCGAGCAGCGAGAACGACACGTACATGAGCCACAGCTGGCTCTCCTTGTGGGGCATGAAGCCGTCGAAGAGGGGCAGCAGCACGGCCAGCGTGGTGATGCCGACAGACAGCAGCACGGTGCGCTTGCGGCCGATGCGGTTCATGACCATGCCCGTGGGCACGGCGAAGATGAGAAACCAGAAGAAGACGAGCGAGGGGAAGAAGTTGGCGGCCGAGTCGCTCAGCCCGAAGTCCTCCTGCATATTGTTGGACACGGCGCCCACCAGGTCTACGAAGCCCATGGTGAAGAAGGCGGCCATGACGGGCGCGAGGGTCAGGAATGATGATTTGTTGTTCATGACAGTGGTTGGGTTGCCGGTTCAGAGACCGAGTTTATGGATGTTTACGTTGTTGAGCCGTGCCGTGCCGCCCTCGGCATACATCTTCAGGTTGTTGTAGGGCTGTGTGGGGAACACGAGGTTGGTCATGGCGATGCGTCCGCCGTTGACAAAGATCTCCACCGAGCACTTGTCGACGAACACGTCGAGGTGGTAGGTGCGGCCCGACGAGGCTGTGGCGGTGGCATCCTCCGTCCAGCGGTTGGTGGAGTTGCCGTTGTCGCTGCCGCAGAGCGAGAGCGGCGCCCAGGTGCCGAGGGCAAAGTCGTTCTTGTAGTTGACGGCCACGTCCTGTGAGAGACGGCCCCGCATCTCGCCGGCGGCCTCGGCCTGCTTCTCGATGTCGTGGCGCTCGGCCAGGCGGCCGAAGTCGGTCAGTCCGCTCTCGGTGCGGTCCATGACGATGCGTTTCTGCTTGAGGTCGAGGTAGATGAGGGTGCGCTCCTCCTTGTCGTTGTAGAGCGAGAGGCCCACGCGGTCGCATCCGGCGGTCTGCACGTCGGCCTCGATCTCGAAGGCGCCGTCGCTGCCGTCGAAGAGGTTGCGCACGATGGCGGGCTCGGCGTTGCTCACGCTGATGCTGCCCAGGGCGCGGGTGGCCTTGCGCAGGGCGCGCGCCTCACTGACCACGTTGGACGAGAGGTACACCTCGCCGTTGTTGGAGAAGAGCTTCAGCTCGCGCGGCAGGGCGTTGGCGCCGCGGTACTGGCGTATGGGCGTGACGTTGGCGTACTGCCAGTTGCTCATCCAGGGCACGGCCACCACGCGGCTGCCCATGTTGGCGAAGGTGACGGTGGCATAGTGGTCCTTGCCCCAGTCGAGCCATTTCACGGTCTGCGGCTTCGAGTCGCACTTGAACTCCTTGCCGTCGAACTCGCCCACGAAGTACTGTGTGGCCGAACCGCCGTAGGCAAAGCCGGGGTTGATGTTGACAATCATGACGTATTTCTGGTTCTGCGGGTCGCCGTCGACGGGCAGGGGGAAGAAGTCGGGACACTCAAACTGGTTGGGCTGTGCGCCGTAGCCCTCGCCCCACTGGCTGACGTAGGTCCACTGCTTAAGGTTCTTCGACTGGTAGAAGCGCATGTTCCTGTCGGCCGACACGATCATGTACCACGACTTGGACGGCTCGTACCAGAAGATCTTGGGGTCGCGGAAGTTCTCGAGGCCGTCGAAGGGCGTGACCACGGGGTTGCCCTTGTACTTGGTGAAGGTGCGGCCGTTGTCGCGGCTGTAGGCCATGCACTGCACCTGCACCTGGCGTCCGTCGCGCATGCTGTGCGAGGTGTAGAACGACACGATGGCGTTCTTGCCGAAGCCGGCGGTGTTGCGGGTGTCGACCACCGAACTGCCCGAGAAGATGTGGCCCATGGGGTCGCGGGCGATGGCGGGATCGAGGTGCTGCCAGTGCATGAGGTCGCGGCTCACGGAGTGGCCCCAGTGCATGTTGCCCCACTTCGATCCGTAGGGGTTGTACTGGAAGTAGAGGTGGTACTCGCCGTCCTTGTAGAACAGGCCGTTGGCGTCGTTCATCCATCCGTAGAGCGGCGTGTGGTGGTACAGGGGGCGGTAGTAGTCGGTGTTGGCGGTGGAGAAGGTGTCGGCGAGGCACATCTCCCTGAAGGCGGCGGCCCCGGGGGCCAGGCCGGCAATCTTCACCACGGCCTTCTTGCCGGGCGTGAGGGCGAAGGGCACGGTGTAGTCGGTGCGTGTGGCGGCCAGGCGCACGTCCATCCAGGTGTCGGAGCTGCGGCCGGTGGCGAGCAGCACATGGGCTTCGGGCTGCGCCTCCTCGACGGGCAGCAGGAGGTATCGCGTGGGGTTGGTTACGGTGATGACGGCAGTGTCGCCCTGCCAGGCGGTCTGCATGGTCTGTGCGGTGGCGGCGGTGGCGATGGCCAGCGCGGCGGCGATTGTTAGGGTTTTCATGGTGTATGGTTTAGGTTATAGGGTGTTGGCAGAAGGCAGGGGGAAAGGGGCGGGGGAAGCCCCTCCCCCCTGCTGAGAAAGTCAGAGTTTCAGCGTAGCGGAAAACTCGACGGTGAACGGACGGAGGTAAGAGCCGGTCATGAGCTGGTTGCTGATGCCCTTGGCCTCGTCCTTGGTGATAAGCTCGGCGCCGGCTATGCTGCCCTTGGCGCCGGTCTGGTTGAGGAAGTTCACAACGGTGCATCCGAGCGACAGGTGCCGGTTGGCCTGCCAGTTGATGCCGCCGAAGGTCTCCCAGTGGCCGTTGAAATAGTATGCCTCGTTGATGTTGGCGTAGGTCTTCGAGAAATAGCGGAACGAGGCCCACACCTTGAGCGAGGGCAGCAGCATGTAGCTGGGGTCGAGCTCCACGAGCACCTGCGGCACCTCGGCCACGATGTTTCCGGTGGCGTTGATCTTGCCCTCGTATCCGCTGGAGAACTTGACGGAGGTCTCGTACTTCTTGTAGGTCGGCTTCTGGTAGGTGAAGAGGAAGTGGAAGTCGAAGCCCTTGAACGGGTGTGCCACCACGTCGGTGGTCCATCCCCAGGTCTGTATGTCGTAGGTGAGGGGTGCGGCCTTGATCTCGCCGTCGTGCTGCAGGTTGAGCGTGGAGTTGTTGTTGGTCTTCGAGATGTAGGAGAAGAGCGAGGTGAGGCTCAGCCAGCGGTTGTTGTAGTAGACGCCGGCGCGTGCCAGCGGCACGGAGATCTTGTCGGTGTTGGGCATGGTGGCCGGTGCGAAGGTGGAGATGGTGGGGTGCTGCACGATATAGGTGAAGTCGGCGGTGAGGCCGAAGGCACGGGTCAGCTTGTAGGTCAGGGCGGCCGTGAGGTCGTAGTTGAACCAGTCGTAGGCCATCGGTGTGGGGGCAATGACCGTACCGTCGGCCGCCAGTGCGCCGAGGTGGTAGTCGGCAAAGCGGCCGACATACTCGCCCCCGGCGTTCCTGACGGCGGCGTTCTCACCCTTGAGACGCTGCCACTCGATACGGGCTCCATAGTAGATGTTGAACTTGGGCGCGATGTCCCAGTCGTGTGTAAGGTAGAGGGCCAGCTTGTTCTCGTGGCCCTTGTAGTACTCCGACGCGTTCTTGTTGAAATCGTAGTACACGCTGTTGCGCTTGGCGGAGTCCCACAGACGCAGAGCAAACGACCCGTCGGCGGGCACACTCTGGTCGTACATTGTTGTGTTTGAAGCGTAGTCGATGTTGTAGTACCATTCGTTGATACCGACCCGCATTATTGAAGATTTGAAGCGATGTTCCAGTTCGGAGGTGAGCAGCAGCTCGTCGATGGTGCCGGCATTGAGGCACGACATGCGTGTCTGCACGTATTGTCCGGTATAGTCCTGCGCCTGTCCCAGGGCGTCGGTGTACTTGTAGGCGTACGTGCCGGGGGCCGCGGCCTGGAGGTCGATGAGCTGCATGGGCGTCTGGTAGACGCAGGCGCCGCGCGAGTGGCCGTAGCGCAGGTTGAGCCGCCACTCGGTGTTGTCGTCGAGGCGGAAGCGGTTGAGCAGCGACACCTCGTTCGAGCGGTTCTCGGTGGCGTCGTAGAGCGTGGTCTGGCGCAGCTCGCCGGTGCGCATGTCGCGGTAGGTCATGGCGTTGTCGGCGGGCAGGTACGACGTGGTGCCGAGCCTGAACCGGCCGTACTCCTTCACCGATCCGTCGCCCACATAGACAAACGGTGCCGACTGCGTGGCGTAGTTGTACACGGGGTGGGTGTTGGCATACTTGTAGAGGGCCGTGAGCTCGCCGCGTCCACCGGCGTAGCGCTTGGTGATGGCGGCCTTGTAGATCTGCGAGCGGTCCTGCAGGGGTGTCGACTGCAGGCGGAACGTGCCGGGGTCGAAGTCCTGGTAGGCGCTGACGCTGTAGAACAGGTCGTGGGCCAGCGCACCGTTGAGGTTGAGCGAAAACTCCTGCAGGCCGTAGTGGTTGGTCTTGTAGTTGAGCGTGCCGTGAAAGCCTTCCTGTCCGAGCTGCGTGCGCGAGTTGACGGCATAGCCTATGTTGCCCGTGGTGATGGCGGTCTCCGAGATCTTGAGCAGCCCGACGTGCGAGAGGCTGGCGTCCGACCGCCATGTGGCGTTCACCGTATGGGGATTGGTGGCATAGGTCACGGGCAGACCGTTCTCCAGCACGTTGACATCGGCCGAAGGCAGACCAATCTGTATTTCGCGCGGACCGTTGGCGCTCGCGGCGTTGAGCATCACGTTGCGGTCGCCTTCTTCTTTCGACGACCCCTGGTCCTTTGTCTGTGCGTGTGTGCCGGCAGCCAGCAGCGCGGCGGCGGTCAGCATACAATACCTGATGGAATGATAGTTGAACATAGTGTTTGGAATGGGTTTAAGATTGTTGGTTTGTCGTGTGTTCCGGGTATCCCCGGCGCATCTTTTATCGGTATGATTTCGTATTCAGGCTTTAATCGGTATGTATCGTGTTCAGGCGGCGGCCGTCGTGCGGCCTTGTCGTTCGGTCGTTGCAAAGATAGGGAGCGGCGGCCGAAACGGCCTAAAACAAATCGTGCATCGCAGTGCAAATATGTTTCATGCAACATATTTACACTCCAATGCACGATTATTGCAGTCCGGCGGCGGAGTTTCGGGTGCGTGTGTGCGGTTTTTGCGCCATAGGTGGGCAGACGCAGCGGATGAGAAGCCCTGGAAGGGGGTATCATGGTCGAATCAACGAAGGTAATGGCGGTGCATCTGCCAAAGGCACGGAGATTAAGGAAAAACATGAGAGGGAAAAACATGAGAGGGAAAAACACGCGGCTTTCCAGCTCAACAGAGCGGTTGTATGAAACGGCATCTGGAAGTATGTACGGTGTTGCAAAAGGTGCCGAACGGCGTTGCGGCGGGTATCGTATCGCAACGCGATGGATGCCGATCCGCAAGGCGGCACGACACATTCCGCCTTGCGGCGGTTGATTTCGCGGTGAACGCAGCTGTATACCTGCGACTTTATCCGGATGTGCATTCGTCATTGGGGCAACATGCCTTAGCCGACCTTTATGTTGCAGGAAAACCAACGCGGACACTATTGACAGCAGATTTCTTGTTTTCCGTTTCGTTTTTTGCCGGAAACCGATTATCTTTGCAACAGGCAATATTGTGTGCCTACAACAAGACAGAACGTTCACAAAAACCGCCACCGCGCATGGCCCGATTCATCAATCCCTTCACCGACATCGGCTTCAAGCTGATCTTCGGGCAAAAGGTCTCGAAACCGCTCATCATCGACTTCCTCAACAGTCTCATGGAGGGAGAGGAGCACATCGAGGACATCACCTTCCTCGACAAGGAACAGCCGGCCCTCTACGAGGACGACCGATCGCTGGTCTACGACATCTACTGCCGCACCGGCGGGGGAAGGAACATCATCGTGGAGATGCAGAACAAGTCGCAGCCCTACTTCAAGAACCGAAGCGTATACTACATCTCCGAAGCCATAGCAAGGCAGGGGGAGCGCGGGTCGGCATGGCGATACGACATCGACGCCGTGTACCTGGTGGCATTCCTCAACTTCTGCCCGATGGACTTCGAGGCCAAATTCCGCACCGACGTGGTGCTGGCCGACCGGCAGACGCACCGACTGTTCTCCGACAAGATACGAATGACGTTCATGCAGTTGCCGCTCTTCGACAAGGAGCCCGACGAATGCGGCAACGATTTCGACAAATGGATATATGTACTCAAGAATATGGAAACATTGACAAGACTGCCCTGGAAGGCACAAAGCGCCGTGTTCCAGAGGCTGGAGCAGATTGCCGACGTGGCATCGCTGACCAAGGCCGAACGCATGAAGTACGACGAGGGACTGCGCAAGTACCGCGACACCCTCTCGGTGCTCGAGGGCGCCAGGCAGGAAGGCATGGAACAAGG
>CAVKJH010000064.1:0-215220 GCA_963656755.1 bacterium | reverse complement strand
GACGCAAAACGTTGGAAATAGACTTTGTGTGCAACCGAGGCTACGAACGGGTGTACATTCAATCGGCCTATGCGATGGAAACAGAAGAAAAGCGTAATCAAGAATTGGCATCACTACGTAAACTGCGCGATGGTTTTCGCAGAATTGTAATTGTCAACGGACTACAACCTACCTACATGAACGAAGAAGGCGTATATATCATAAACCTTATGGATTTTTTGCGCGACCCGGAGAAATACATAGAAGAGAGAGTATAAAACACAATATTCTTAAACTAGTTTCTACGTTAACATACTTAATAAAAGCGACAAACTTATGACAGACAATTATATGTTAAGACGGGCAATCCCCGACTTGCTCGACAGGAAATACTACATACCTGAATATCAACGAGGCTACCGATGGGAGAAAACGCAGGTACTGGATCTTTTGCAGGACTTGTATGCTTTCTTCATTGGTGACACTAAAGGACAATTCTATTGTCTTCAACCCATTGTGGTGAAGAAAAAACAGATGAACGACGAATTGTGGTATGAGGTGATAGATGGACAACAACGCTTGACAACTATTCGTATCATCATGCAGATATACGATCAGTTGAACAGCAACATGTTTACCACCGAATCACATAAGTACACCATCATGTATGCCACACGTCCTGATATGGTGGATATTTTTGAGTCAATCAAAATTGTTCCTCCTACAGCATCATCACCTGCCGCCATTGATGAAATTCCCAGCAAATGGAGTCACATGATAGATTCTGTATATATCTACCATGCTGCGAAGACCGTTCTCAAATGGTTTATGGAAGATTTGTCAAGAGTAGGTGTCTTCTCCCAATATTTCTACCAGACTGCTGATAGCGGGACAAAGTCCGTACAGGTCGTATGGTATGAAACAAATGAAGAAAAGGAGCCACACGATATATTCAACAGGATGAATTCGCTGAAAGTGGAACTGTCGTGTTCTGAGCTTATACGCTCATTGTACCTCAGTAAGACCACCAAATTTGATTTAGGATCGTTGGACGGCTTCTCTGATTCTCTTAGGGAAGAAATTCAAAAGGAACGCTTTACAAACAAGCAGACAAGCATCAACGAGAAATGGGATGAACTGGAGCAACAGATGAAAGACAAAGATTTTCAGTCTTTCCTCACCAAACGGTCGGATACCGGGCGAAATTCCATTGGTCTCCTTTTTGATTTGATTAGTGGAAAATATGCTTCCGACAAAGCTGCCAAGTGCGAATTCCTGCAATTGCGCAAGGACGACGAACTGTATACTTATCTTTATTTCAAGAAACTGATTGACAAGGACAATGATGCTTGGAATACATGGGAGCGTGTGCTTAGTGTTTTTGACAAGTTACAATACTGGTATCATGACAGGGACTTGTATCACAGAATAGGTTTTCTTAATGCCATTGCATCACCTGGGACGGAAGACGATGTGATTTGCAGTCTTCTGAACTCAAAAATAAAGCGGAGAGTTCTGAAAGAACAGCATATGGTAAACCTTATCAAGGATGCCATGACGCTTCCTAAAGACAAAGGAACCAATCTGCCTATCGTGAGCTTGGAACAATTGCGCTATGACGTAAGTACGCATTATAAGTACATCAAAAAACTTTTGCTTCTTTATAATGTGGAAACTACAAGACTGCAGAAGGAAGGAAACTTCTTCTCGTTCGACAGGTTTAGATATAACTACAAAATGGTCAACGGAAAGGAAGAAAGAGTAGACAAGACTTGGACTTTGGAGCATATCCATGCACAGAACTCGGATTGTCTCCCAGAAAAGAAAAAGGATTCGTGGTACGAATGGATCGTCTGCAACAAGGATGCTCTGAAAAAGATGTCTTTAGGCAGTCCTGAACTTACACAAGAGCAAAAGAACATCATCGAGGCGTTGGAACGTGACGAGCCAATATGCCGTTCAAAAACATATGGATATGACAAGATTAAAGCCCTGTTTGACGATGTTGCCAGATTTTATGATTTGCTGGATGCTAAAGCCGACAAAGCGGTTGCCGTACACCAGTTGTCAAACATGACATTGTTGGATTTAGGGCAAAATGCAATGGTAGGTAAATCGCCGTTTGAAGTAAAGCGTCAGTTGATATGCAATGAAATATCCTCAAATAAGTATTATCCAATTTGCACCCAGAAGGTATTTTTGAAAATGTATGACCAAGAGGAACTTCAGATACATTCTTGGGGGCAACGGGACAGAATTCTGTATTATGAGGATATTAAGAAAAAACTGGCTCCATATATAGTTGCCACGGCATTGTAATTCAAACTTGAAAATCATGGATAATCAAATAGGATATAAAACTACATTTTGGGAACTGGTCAGCAAACAGCCCATCAGCATACCGACCCTGCAACGTGACTACATCTATGGGGCAGGAACAGAGAAAACGGAAAGGGTTCTTTTCAATATGTTATCAACATTCAAGACGGCCTTGGATAGTGTAACGCAAGATCCGAATGAATGGAAAGAGGAGACGCTGGATTTTGTCTATGGGAGTGATTCCATTGCGAAGGATTTCATGCCACTTGACGGTCAGCAACGACTTACAACGCTTTTCTTGCTTCATTATTACGCAGCACTTATCTCTCCAAACGCAAGAGAGGAGGATTTTGCTACCTTGGCTCGTTTCAGTTATGCAACGAGAAACTGTACCGTGGCCTTTTGCAAACAGATCCTTTTTGCCAAGCACAAGGACTTGGCGAATGAAATCAGTATGAATGGAACGAGAGAAAAGGTCATAAGCGAATATCTGGAAAACTTGGATGAGTTTAGAGGGTCTTTCTACGCCGATCCATCTATCATATCTATGCTGGTCGTTCTGGATAGAATTCATGCAACATTTGGCCATCAGACCGATTTGTGGGACAAACTAACTTCATGTGATTGCCCCATCAATTTCTATATTCTTGATTTCGGGCGGTTTGACTTGTCTGATGAGCTTTACAACAAGATGAACTCTCGGGGAAAGCCCCTGACTTCTTTTGAGATTGTCAAGGCGAAGATACATAAACTGATACGAAAGATTAACATCGACAAGGCGAATAAAATCGCCATCAAGTTTGATACTACGTGGATGCAATTTATATGGGAAGCTCTTGATTACACGCCGGACTTGAAAGCCGTGGATCCTTCTTATATGAATATGCTACGCACCATATTTGTTTGCTTTGATTATATCTCTGGGTATGACAAACCTAAATATAAGGATATAAGTGACGAGTGTTTGGCTCACCATCTGTCTAGTACTATCAGAGTAAGGTCGATGGAGATGGTTTTGGATACTTTGTCCGCTTGCCACCAGAATATCCCATATGAGCTTAAAGCCGATTTCAACGAAAGTTTGTCTTCTGCCATAAAGGGAGATATGCATGCTGGTGATTACATCCGTTTGTATTCTTATTTCCTCGGTCTGTACCTAAAACTTGACAAGGAGGAATTTGTTATACGCGAACGCCATCTGCGGAATCTTATCGCCAACAGTGCAGACCAGACCCGTGAAGAAAGATTGACGGATTTGTTGAATGACACTTTGCGTCTGATGCACGGGCAACTACTGAAGTTTAGTAAAGCGAAAGGGTTCAATTCACTTTCATGGAATGAGGAACAGCAAAAAGAAAGTTCAAGAGACGTATGGAGGAGTTTGTATCAATATGAGGATGTCTCCGAAATCAATGGAACACTGCAGGCTTTCACCATAGGATTGAATGACGATGGCAAATTGGATCTTAATAGCAGTTCGTTTGTACAGAGCCTGAAAAATCGTTTGGGCAAAGCTAAACATTTCTTTGTGTCATCAGCAAATGAAAAGTTGAGTGAAGAACAGAAACGGTCTGCCCTTCTCTCTTTAGGCGATTATTCCATGTGCCGCTTGAAGCATGAGGGATATCGCTACTATGGCGTTATCAACGGTTCCTGGCAAAATTTTACCGGCTATCATAAATTCGGAAGCCGTAACCGTATCATGGAAGTCTTTGACTTGATAGACACGTCGGTTCCGGTAAGGGCAATGGTAGGTTGCACAAAGTCCGTGTGTCCTGAGAACTGGCGCTATTATGCCGTGAAATACGCTGGTAAAATTACTGTAGCCTACCGTTCTACGGACTATGGTTATCTCTATTTTCAAAGAGCTGAAGAACAAAACTCTTTTGACCCAAATGTCTCTTCCTTGGATGTATGTATTCTACAAAGTGGATATTTCTCAGCTACAAACGTGGCTTGGAAGATGTTGAACCGATTGGTGGAATTGCTCTCACAGGAAAAATATTATATATATCTAGACAATCATGGAGGGAGTCCTATCATACTTTCACGTATCTCCAATGAAGTGAGACTGGATATAGAAATCGACGGTTGGCATCTGTACGGCGTTTCTTCGGATGTTTTGCAAGATTTAGGTATCGCACATACTATTGTTGGTACACTATCAGATGAAGGTGACAATGATATAAATCAGCAAGCCAATATAGTCAACTGTCTATGCTACCACAATAACGGTTCGGACTATGTAGAAGAAGCTATTGCTCTGTTGGATAAGCTTTCTATTAAATATCCTGATATGTTGGTCGTCAAATAATTTTGTTCTATTCAACCGAGATTATCTCTGGATACGCAGATTAGCGCAAACCAAACAAGAGAGAGATTTGGAAGGCTATTTTTAGTCCATCCAAACCTTTCTCTTAATTGCCTAATTTTCAATTCAAGTCTGCAGACCGATTTGGGATAAAGTTAAGCAGTTCACCTCTCTCATTGCATATCATGTGTAACTTGAAACCGAAACACCATCCAATGGTGCTTTTACCTCTTTCTGCATAATTACGGAACACCTTATTCCTTGTTATACGCTTATTGTGGCATACACGGAAGCGCCCTGTGATAGTACAGCGGACGGCAAGAAACACATTTTATTCGGTAAAAGATATGAATTTGCAAGAACAAAGGAATAAGACTAACTTTGTAGTCGTTAATAATGTGTATTTACACAAAATAGGCTAATAAGGATATATGGTAATCCGTAGAGTTCTTGGATAGAAATAAAAGAACAGAATGAAATCACTGCAAAAATAATCATATGGTGCGACTATTTTTGCAGTAATTCCTACAGCATCGTACCACCCATCTGTTTGTTATATGACGCTATGGCATCATAAGCATTCAAACGGCTACCAGTGCGACACATCACACCTTTGCACCTCGATGTCAGCCATCCAGAGTCCCTGTTTTTCTTTTTACAGTTGGCCTGAATAGCCTTTCTTTTTTAGCCAGTCAGCAAACAATAGTCCTGTCGGTGCGGTATTGGCAAGCAGTTGGTTTATTTTTGTTCCGTATAATATACTAATAGTTTATCGCATAGCTAAATATCTAACTATAAAGATAGATGTTTTTACTCTTCCTTACAAGAAATGAGTTAGAAAAATTGTCTTGAAACGAACTAAGAGTATAATTTGTGTGGCGAATGTCTTGTTAGTAAAATAAATACTGCAGAAGGGAATGGACTTCTCTGATTAATAATAAAATTAAGGTGGTAACTTACCACTTTATATAGTGGTAGACAAATGGCATGCAGCGATTAGAGTCAAAACAAATCGTGCCCTATTCTGATTGAGCGATGCGCGATGGGTGCTAAAACAAAAAAAGGAAGTCATTTCTGACTTCCTTCTCAGCGGAGAGAGAGGGATTCGAACCCCCGGTACCTCTCGGTACGCCGGTTTTCAAGACCGGTGTAATCGACCACTCTACCATCTCTCCTTGCTTCATGAAGGAAGCGTAGATGTTATCGCTGCATCACTTGGATGAATGTACCATCTTTCGTTTTGCGTGTGCAAAGGTAGTGCTTTTTATTGGTTCCTCCAAATTTTTGCCGCATTATTTTTGTTCTTGAGCGACAGAAATCGACATCGACGCTGTAAAGACAGCTATTTTCACCTAATGCAACAACATTGTGCAATCCGGCAATGAGCGTTGTGCCGGAATCAGACCTGCATTTTCCCGACACACTCATTGCCTGCAAATTCGACAGAAGATATAGCTCATTGCAATACCATGGGAAGATTCATCCGAAAAATCCGGAGAAAGCCCTTGCTTGCATGGGCAATACCAAACTTCTTCCGACAACGACAAGCAACGGTTGCCTGGAAGTATGTGTCACTGGTGTTCATCGATGACGGCAACGAAAAAACAAGAATTTTGAGGCAAACAACAAAAAATGCGGTAAAACATTTGGTGGAAAGAAGAATAATGCCTACCTTTGCAAACGCTTAACAAAAGCAGGTCAGGGTACCTTGTCCGAACGGTCAGGTAACGGTCTGCAAAACCGTTCAAGGCGGTTCGACTCCGCCAGGTACCTCCATAGAAAAAGCATTGCCAAGGCAATGCTTTTTTGTTTTTCTCTCCTATTTTATTATTATTATTATTGGTTTCAGGTAAAAATCTGAAATAGCGTTGTAAAATATAAAGTACCTGAACTTTAGCTGATTTTCTTGCTATGGTGGCTTATCTTTGCATCTGCGATGTTCACTATAAATTGCCCCAGTAGGTAGGGCGTTTAAAATTTATATGCAAGATCTGCATCGTTTGTGCAGTTTTTGCCCCTGTAGCGGGCACATATTTATAGGATAGGGGCAACAATCCCTATCCTATATTATGTCGTCCCTACGGGACTGGTTTCTTCGATTTTTAGCGGACGCCAATAATTTATGTTCCCCCAACAAAGGCCGCGCTCTTATGGGCTAAAATCTAGCGCCGGCATCATCCTCGTCGGCCGACTACGGTTGCCTTCGTCCGAACGACATAGCCGCACAGAAACGGCATTGCCGACGGCTGGCGTGACCGTCGGGATCACAGTCGGCCAGCGGCAACCAGAAAGACAAAGCCGCAAAAGAACAATGTCCTTTTGCGGCCCTGTTTGAGTCAAAGTCGTTTATTTCTTCAGATGGTCTACAAACCAGTTGGTGATTTGGCGTAACAGGTGGTTGCGCGTGTTGCCACCATAGATGCTGTGGTTGCGGTTGGTGTAGAGCATTTCTTTGAAATCCTTGTCGGCCTGTACCAGTGCCTCCGTATATTCGAATGTGTTTTGCGGATGCACATTGTCGTCGGCAGCACCGTGGCAGATGAGCAGCGATCCGCTCAGCTTTCCGGCGCGCGAGATGGCGCAATCGGCATACCCGTCGGGGTTCTCCTGCGGAGTGCGCATGTAGCGCTCGGTATACACCGTGTCGTAGAAGCGGTAGCTTGTGGGCGGAGCCACAGCCACGCCGGCCTTGAACACCGCACGGCCCTCGCTCATACTCATCAGCGTGCAGTAACCGCCGTACGACCAGCCCCAGATGCCGATGTTATCCTTGTCGACATAGGGAAGCGAACCCAGATAGAGTGCGGTTTCCACTTGGTCCCGGGCCTCAAGGTTACCGAGATGCTGGTAGGTGCACTTCTCGAAGTCGGCGCCGCGGCCGCCCGTTCCGCGACCGTCCACACAGACCACAATAAATCCCTGCTGGGCCAGATACTGGTCGTAGGCACAGCCCTGCCCCATGGAACCGGCGTTCCACGAGTTGACCACCTGCTGATTGCCGGGACCGCTATACTGGAACATGACCACGGGATACTTCTTGCCTGCGTCGAAACCGGCCGGCTTGACCATCCATCCGTCGAGCTTGACCCCCTCGGACGTGGTGAACGTGAACATCTCCTTCTTGGTCCAGCCGTACTGTGCGGTCTTTTCCTTCAGTTCGCTGTTGTCCAGATGGGTGGCGATAACCTTGCCTTGGTTGTTGCAGGTGGTATAGACATAAGGCGTATTGATGTCGCTCCAGGTGTTGACATAATACTTGAAATCGCCCGAGAAAACAGCCTCGTTCCAGCCGTCCTTACCGGAGAGACGCACGGTCTTGCCGTTCTTGTGCGTGACGCAGATTTGCCTGTCGTGCGGATTGACCGAAGCGGCCTGGTAATACACGTCGCCCGTCTTCTCGTCGTAGCCGTACACATCGGTAATGTCGTAGTTGCCGTCTCCGATCTTGCGGAGCAGCTTGCCGTTCTGGTCGTAGAGATAAAGGTGCATGTAACCGTCGCGGTCGGAAGGCATCAGTATGTAGTCGTTGCCTATCCGTATGGCCTCCATGGCCTCTTCCTTAACATACTTGGGCACACTCTCCTTTATCAGCAGCTGCGACACGGTGGTGCGCGGGTTAACGGTATAGATATTGAGCAAATCCTGATGGCGATTCATGGTGTATACCAGTATCTTGTCGGCATTGCCGGTAGGCAGTATGCGCGGCATGTAGCCCTCGGCGTCGAGCGGCACCTGCAGCTGCTGCGTCTTGTGGCTCTTGATGTCGTAGCTCCAAGCCGACACTTTCGAGTTGTCCTCGCCGGCTTTCGGATACTTATAACTGTAATAGCCGGGATAAACCGCGTTCTCCTTGCGCTCGGGGTTCAGGCCTTTATACATCTGCAGGGAGTATTCCTTGACGGCCGACTCGTCGTACTTGAGCCAGCACAGCATCGTTCCGTCGGCATTGAAGGTCAGTGCGCTATTGAACGCAAACTCCTCTTCGTTGACCCAGTCGGGTACGCCGTTGATGATCTCGTTGAACTTACCGTCCTTCGTGATCTGGCTCTCGCTGTTGTCGTAAAGCAGTTTCACCAGGAAAATGTTGTTGTCGCGCATGAATGCCACCTGGTTGCCGTCGGGCGACCACACGGGCATCTCCTGCGCCCCTCCGGCCGACAGACGCTCCAGTTTGCGCGAGCTGACGGTGTAGATGTAAAAGTCGGCCTTGTAGGTGCGGCGGTAGATGGACTGCGTGTTGGTACGGATAAGCATATGCTTGCCGTCGGGAGCCATGATGTAACCGTCGAAAGAGCTGATGCTTTCGCCCTGCGTGTTGTTGACATCAAAGAGCACGCCTGTCTTTTTGCCGGTTTTGAAAGAGTACTGCACAATCTGACTGCCATCCTGCGAAATCTGCGCATACTGGTCGGTGCCCTTGATGGGGTCGATGCCACTGATGCGCTTCGCCGAAAATTCACCCTGCGTAAGGCGTTTCAAGTCCATCTTTTCGGAAGCCCTCAAGCCCGCCACAGCCAGCAGGGCGGCCAAACACATCATCATGATTTTCTTCATTTTCCTATTGATTTTATGTTCATTTCTTGCAAAGTTAGCCATATTTTGATAAATTTGCAAAGTGTTTTTGCTTTTTTGCAAATAATATTTGTTTCGGCCGTTTGCCACCAAATCATGTTTTACAGAGACTATAGCCACTGGATACGCGAGCAGTTTCCCTACCGGGTCCAAAAGATTTCCGTCGACGCCGGGTTCAGTTGCCCCAACCGTGACGGCCGCCTTTCGACAAGCGGATGCACGTTTTGCGACAACAAGACCTTCAATCCCACCTATTGCAACCGCAGCAAATCGATCACCCGGCAGTTGGAGGAAGGCAAGGCTTTCTTCTCCCGGAAATACCCCGACATGCGGTATCTGGCTTATTTCCAAGCCTATTCGAACACCTACGGCACACTATCCGAGCTGAAGGCCAAATACGAGGAAGCGCTGTCGGTAGACGGCGTGGTGGGACTCGTCGTAGGCACCCGTCCCGACTGCATAACCGACGAGACGCTCGCCTACCTGCAACAGCTCAACCGGCAAACGTTTATCCTGGTGGAATACGGTGTCGAGTCGGCCAACGACGCCACCTTGCGGCGAGTAAACCGGGGCCACACGTTCGAATGTAGCCGCCAAGCCATTGTCAAGACGCACCGCTTGGGCATCCTGACATGCGCCCACGTCATACTCGGACTGCCGGGCGAGGACGAGCGCGAAATGCTGAGACAGGCTTCGCTCATCTCCGAACTGCCCATAGATATCCTCAAGCTCCACCAGCTGCAGGTCATCAAGGGCACGCCGCTGGCCAAAGAATTTGCCGAACACCCCTTCCCGGTTTTCACGGCAAGCGAATATGCGGACATCGTGATAAAATACATATCTCGGCTGCGGAGCGACATCGTGCTGGAGCGTTTTGTAAGCCAAAGCCCTCCGGAAATGGTCGTCGCGCCAAAATGGGGACTGAAAAACCATGAGTTCACGGACATGCTCAACAAGCGCATCGGCGAACTGGGACTGGCGCGCTGAAACCTGCGCCGCCCGACGGAAAACAGGGTTTGCGCCTAAATAACTCCTGCTGATGATGTGAACGAACTGAGGACAGAAATAGGAAACTACATCAAGTTCTACAACTTCAAACGCCCTCACCAAAGTCCGGACGTGCTGCTTCCTGCCATGAAATACGGTATAGCCGCATAAATGTCACAATTTATTTGAAAACAAAGAGAAAAGTCATTATCTTTGTATAGCTAAGACTGAGGTGCGACGGTTTATACCGCACGCTTGTCTTAAAATCCAAGGGGTATCGCCCACCGGATTTTTCCAAGACAAGAAGATGATTAGGATAATTCGCACACTTCATTGACTAGCAAAATGAAGTCAAACCCTGTCTAAAAAGGGGAGTAGTATACTCATCAATGATACAGAAAGTAGCAGTCCTTTGCAGAGAGATGTCGAATGGAAGAAAGTGTTGGATGAATCTATCACGACTGGCATTGTGAGAAACTCTCTGTTTTTCCATGACACAAAGGAGGAACAAGCTAAAGCTATCAAGATGCTGCTCGGCATTATACCTAATGGAACAGAAAATACAAGAGATAATATGGATTACCAAAAGTACATTAAACTATTGTGTAGGAACTATAACTTGGTTCTGACTGGAGCTCCTGGAACGGGCAAGACTTATATCGCTAAGGAGATGGCAAAAGCCATGGGAGCAGAAACATAATTTGTTCAGTTCCATCCATCCTTTGATTACACTGACTTTGTTGAGGGGCTACGTCCGATGCCTCAAAAAGAAGGTAGTACAGAAATAAAGTTTGTCCGGCAGGATGGTGTTTTTAAGGCATTTTGCAAGGAAGCCATACACGCTAAAGAAAAATACACAATCGGTGCAGCTTACGATAGTCTCGTTAAGTCCATAAATAAGGGCGAAATTAATACAATCCCGTTAAAGACAAAGATGTCAACTCAGTTATCTGTAACAGACGGTGATAACATCAAATGGTATTCAGAAAATGAGAATGACAACATATCGAGTAATGCCGTTTCTAAACCCCGAATTATTGAACTCTTCAAAGTATTCAACACTGTAGAGAAGCTGGAAAATATGTCGAGCATTCAGAATGAGGTAAGAGGTGTAATTGGCGGCTGTAATGCCACATACTTCTGGGGCGTTCTACACTATCTCCTGGAAAATTATGAAATCAAGGAGAAGCCTTTTGTTTTCATAATCGATGAAATCAATCGTGGTGAAGCATCGAAAATCTTTGGTGAACTATTCTATGCTATAGACCCTGGGTATAGAGGCAAGAAAGAAGATGAAGATTTGGTGCAGACGCAATACCAGAACCTTGTTCCTAAAGACGATGTGTTTGGCAAAGGATTCTATGTACCCGACAACGTATATGTCTTAGCCACTATGAACGACATTGACCGCAGTGTGGAGAGTATGGACTTTGCCATGCGCCGTCGTTTTACTTGGGTAGAGGTAAAGCCTGCCGATACAGAAAGTATGCTTAACAAACTCGGAGAGCAACTGGCAACAGAGGCCAAGACAAAGATGAAGCGTCTGAATGACGAAATAGCCCGGACTGATGGTCTGGGTTCGGCTTACAGCATTGGCCCAGCTTATTTCAAGAAAATGGAAGTTAATGGTGGCGATTTCGATGAGTTGTGGGACATGAGTATTGAACCACTACTGAGAGAGTATCTGCGTGGTTTCAGAGATACGGAATCCATTCTTGAAACATTCAAGAAGGCATACAATGCCAAAACAGAATCGATTGAAAAACAAAGTACAGTAGGAGTAGAATGAACATTTGTCTGACGGACAATCATATCGGCAAAATCTTCTTACAAGAGGAAATCAGCCCTTTGTTCAGCATTGCCAATAAATCGATAGCTGAGTTATGCAGGACGAATGAGAACTTGCTCATTTTTCCAGAAAGCATAACAGATGTGAAAGACGAAATTGGCAAATCATCTGTCGTTGATATTCAAATAACAGAAGAACCAGATGCATTGAAAGTTTCTACTGGCAATGTTATGGGATTTATCGGTATTGGTAATCTTCAAATGAAGATACAATCACGATTTGATGAGGGACGCGATGATTTCCTACTGCACTATATGCTGCAACGTGTACTTTCCTATAATCTGTTCGACCTCAACTATAGCAGTGAATTTGATGACGTTTTTGACTTTCTCATGTTTATGTTCCCTCCACTGCTGAAATCGGCCATGAGGCAAGGGATTTACAGGGAATACAAGAACTATCGTCACAATGATTCGAATATACGAGGCCCTATAGATTTCAACAGGCACCTTGCAAAGAATGTACCTTTTGTGGGAAATGTAGCCTACTCTACAAGGGAATACAGTCATGACAATAGTATGACCCAATTGATCCGTCATACTATTGAGTTCATGAAGACGAAAAAGTTCGGACAGTTCGTGTTGGGAATAGATAATGACACGAAGGAAAATGTGATGTCGATACAATCATGTACTCCCACATATAATAAAAATGAGCGGGGCATTGTTATTGGTAAAAATCTCCGAATGAAAGCACACCCATACTACACCGAATACCGTCCGTTTCAATCACTTTGTATTCAGATACTCAGGATGGATGAGATCAAATATGGAGAAAGAGCGGATGAAATAAGTGGTATTCTCTTTAACGGTGCTTGGCTGTGGGAGGAATATGTCAATACTGTTTTGTGCAGCCACGGATTTATCCATGCCGAAAATCTTAGGCAGAAGAATGGATTCAAACTGTTCAAGGATGGGACAGCCCCACGCTATCCTGACTTTTACAATCAAGACATGGTTCTTGATGCCAAGTATAAGAGACTTGGAAGCTATGACAGAGTAGCCGATGTAGACAGGAACGATGTGCATCAGATAATCACTTACATGACTGCGTTACGATTGAACAGAGGTGGTTTTGTTTCTCCTTTGGAACATAAGCAAGAGGCCATTCCCCAATCCACCATTATTGAGAGTGACATGAGACTTGCTATATATGGTATAGAGATAGCGAAGGAAGCGTTATCATACTCAGATTTCTGTAAGGCTATGGCAAAAAATGAAACGGCATTTGTTGAATCTCTTAATCGGTAGAAGGTATGACGCGAGAAGAACATATAAAGAGATATTTCAACGTAGTGGATGGCATTA
Source organism: bacterium (assembly GCA_963656755.1). Taxonomy (GTDB): domain Bacteria; phylum Bacteroidota; class Bacteroidia; order Bacteroidales; family Bacteroidaceae; genus Prevotella. The sequence goes on along the minus strand of CAVKJH010000064.1, from coordinate 201,896 downwards.
CTGCGATATGCCGTTTTGACATATCATGGGCCAGAGGAGAATACCAAGAATTGGAAATCGGGAAGACCTATCAGGTATCACATATAGGAATCCTAACCTGAATAATTCATAGAGGTTCCGCCGTACGCACTTTTGACGGTTTCTTCCGAAAGGCGCGCGCCGACGTTTTGTTTGTGCTGAACCAAGAAGCGCAAATGTTGAATTTTCGCCCGTCAGCATGATTTGTCGGTCTCGTATATGGCGAAAAGCAAGCGTGTGGACACGATGGGGCGCATCCTATTCTCGAGGATGTGTACTTTTGTTCATCGTTGCTTTTTTATATGCAAAAACAAAAGTAACAAATAGGGCTGAATTCCAAGCGAGGAACCCAACCCTTTCTTTTATGGGTTCAAAAAGTTTTAGCAGACAGCAATAAAAAGCAATGACGGGTGCAAAGTTGGCAATCCGCTCTGCATCAAGTGGGGTGAAGCATTGCTGCATGCTGTGTCCGGCTACGTGCAACGTTGTATATCTACTGGCCGTTTTCTCCCTTAGCCATCTCTTGGTCAACGAGGTCTGCTAAAATTTTCCGGTCAACGTTGGAGATGCCATAGTGGTCGAACAGCGACTTGTCCTGTGCCATTTGTTTGCGAAGCATCTGGTTGTCCGATTGCCCGGTGCGAACGCCCTGCTGAAGGAATCTGACGGCTGCCCCGATGTTTCCCTCGAAAAAGCAGCAATAGCCCATGTTGATATAGTCGGCCGCTGCGTTATTTGCAGATGACAATATCGTGTCGTAAATCTTGTGGGCTTGCCGGGTGTTTTTCGTCCATAGTTCGGCCCATGCCAAAGCACGCTTTACGCTGAGGTCATTAGGATAATCGTAGTTGAGCTTATACAACAATTTGGCGGCAGTATCCGCTTCCCCGTTGTTGATTTTGGCTATGGAGAGGTATAACGCGTAGTTCTTGTTCTCCGGGTAGGTCTCAAAAAGGATATGATACAGTTTCTCCGCCTCAGTATATTTCGCCTGAAAGAAGCAGGCTTGGGCCAAACCGCGCATAGCATGCGTGTCGTCGGGACGCAGCTTCAACAGATGCCGGTAACATTCTTCGGCTTGTGTATAGTGCTTGGAGCGGGATGCCAACATGGCTTTCATTTGCACGTCTTCAGCATTTTCCCGATCGAAATGCGTGTCAAGAAGCTTGGACAGCAAATCGTATTTCTTTTGTTTCAACAAGAACCTTTCCATGTTACGCGCTTCCGTTGCCATGGCCGATCTGAATATTGGCGTGGTCATAAACAGGTGGTAGTCCTTGTTGTCGAAAGGATTGGCAAACTTGTTGCGGTTGTCGCACAACTTGAAAAACCGGTACAAGTCCTGAAGATATTTCCTTCTGATGTAAGCTTTGGTATGCAGCGCTTCTTCATTTCCTGTCATTCCGCCCTGCAGTTCGCCGCTTTCCATCATGTTGCGGATATTGTCGGGCAGGTTGGCATAGACGGATGATAGGGTAAGTGCAAAGCTGTATTTGTCGGAATCGCAGAAGGGGCCTTGCTGCATGAGGTGCTGCATGAATTTTGATTTCAGCAGTTGCGGTGACAGATGCCGCAGCTGCGGGTGCTCTATATAAAAAGGTGTGAGCCAATTGCTGAAGGTGTAGAAGAACGAAAAACGTTTCATCTGGGAGAATCCCCCGAAATAGATGTCGGAACCTTGCTTTTGCATATCCGATATTTTCCGGAAACATTCTTCCAGTTGTTCCATCTTTTTGTCGTCGGCGTCAGGATGGAGTATGTCGTCGGCCGGTTCGTCCGCCTTCTCCTTGATGCCGAAACGGGTCACCTCAAAATCTTGGTTTTTCATGATGGTCGGCATGATGTCCTTCTGCAATGTCTCGTGGTCTTGTGCGGCGTTTTGGCAATAGATTACCTGTTTCTGTAGCTGCAACACTTCGTTTCTTACCTCCTGGTTGTCGAGCAAGTCGCCGGCGTTCTTTGCAACCTCGGGAAATAGCGGGAAGCTGTCTTGGCTTACGGCAAACACCCAGCCTGCAAGCGCACGTTGGCGAACCGTTTCCTCGGTAGCCTCGGCATACACACGCATCAGCGATAGAGCTTTCTGTGGGTCGGGAACGTTCAGCGTAGCCAACGTGATGGCCGAAACAAGGGTCTGGGCATCAATAGCGTCAATGGTGGGGGATACCAGTAATTTTGCCATATCCTCGGCCATCCCACTGTTCCACTGACCGGACAGGACGATGGTGTTAAACAGGTCGCGGACGTAAGCAAAGTGGTTGTCGTAGAGCGTCCGGGCATGTTCCTCGCGCCGTTTTTCGTCATCAAGCGACAGCATGGCCACATCCTGCACGAACTTTACCAGGCGTTTTTCCACGCTTGCGGCGTCGATTTCTGTGCCTTCGGTCAGCGGAGACAAAGAAGAGAAGAACGGGTCGTGCGTTTTTTTGACGGCCGTCTCCACATTTCGTACAAACGTAGACAAACTCTTCAGCAAGCGGCAGTAAAGGGCTGGGCGCTGCGGGTCTTGGTAGCCTTTCAGCATAAAGTCGCACATCAGCCGGTAGTTGGCCTCCAGTTGTTCGAACTGTTCCCTGTAGGAAGAGAGGTGCAGCCTGTCAAGCACTGTCCGGATGTCATGAAAGGCTTGGCCAAGCTCTTGGTCAATTTCCAGGTTTCTGTTGATGTCGGCCAGTTGCCGAAGCGATTCAAGGCTCGCTTTGTTGCGCTGTTCGTTTACCGTTGACATTTGTTCAGTATCGTCATTTTGCACGCTCCAGATCGCTTGGCCGAGGTTTCGAGGCGTGTCTGTAATTCATGTTGGGGAGTGCCTGTATGGTCTTGGGGTCTGCTCCCATGTATTTGGAGATGGTTGCGGCGTAATGCTTTACACCGTTTTTGTTGATGGAGTCGCACATTTGGTTGTAGACTTCCACGAAAGTCTTCACTCGATTTTTGAGGTGTTTGTCTTCCAAAGCCTTTTTGCTGAAGGCGATAACGCCCAAACGGATGTCGTCGGCCTTTGTGTCCGTCAGCACGTTGTGTTTCCAGAGGCGGGCGGTCGTGGCCTGCGGCTCGGGCAAAAACATGGCATCCATTTCGTTGTTGAGAAGCATGCGCAGCCTTGTTGTCACGTCATTGATCTGTATCTTGAACACGTCTCCCTTGGGCTTGGCTTCCCGTATGGCCTTGTCGGCCAGGTAATCAGTAGCCGAGAAACGCGTTACGGCAATCATCTTTTCGGAGAGTTGGGCCACGTTTTTGACACGGGCCGTACGGTTGGCAATAAGCTGCCAGCTGGCGTTTGTCGCCGCAACATACTCCAGCGGGGTGCCCATGCGCTGCAGCCTCTCCGTGCGGACCAGGTCCGACACGATACCTTCCGCATGGCCTCCAGCTATCAGGGTGTCGCCGTCCAGTTGGGCATTGCGCCGCAGTAGGAGTACGTCGATGCCGGCTTTTCGGAAACAACTGTCTTCCACCCCAATGAATATCGGCAGACAGTCCATAGTGGGTGTGGTGACAATTTTAAGAGCCGTCGGGCTGGCTTGCCGCGAACCGCTTTGGTTGTTCTGTTTTTCGGTCGCCGGGCCGCATGCAGCAAGCACTGCAAGCGAGGCAAACAGCAAACAGGATTTAATGTGTATCATAATTGCAAAGTTACGAATAAAAATTTTGTAATGCTGGGAAAATATAGTATTTTTGCCTAAAATTAAGCGTTCATGGCTAAAGACAAGACAATGTATGTCTGTTCCAACTGCGGGTACGAGTCGGCCAAATGGCTTGGCAAATGCCCGTCGTGCGGTGAATGGACATCGTTCAAGCAAATCAAGGTGTCGGCCGATCCTGTAGCCAGCGGTGCGCAACAAGCCGCCCTGTCGCTACGGCAAGGAAAGAAAGGCTTGTCGGCAGACGGCAACCGCCCCGTCAAGCTGCACGACATATTGCACGAGGACAAGCCCCGCATGGATACGCACGACAAGGAACTGAACCGTGTGCTGGGCGGCGGAATAGTGCCGGGCAGCATTATCCTTTTAGGCGGCGAGCCGGGCATCGGCAAGTCCACCCTCACCCTGCAGACCATCCTGAATATGCCCGAACGCAATATTCTGTATGTCAGCGGCGAGGAAAGTTCCCACCAAATCAAAATGCGGGCCGACCGTCTGCAGCCCACTGCCCCCCTGGACTCCCAACCAAGGGGAGAAGTGTTTGTACTTTGCGAAACCTGTCTTGAAAATATTTTTGCGCAAATACAAGACGTTCATCCCGACCTGCTCATCGTGGACTCTATCCAGACCATCGCCACCGAAACCGTAGACTCTTCTCCGGGGAGCATCAGCCAGGTAAGGGAATGTGCCGCTTCCCTGCTGCGTTTTGCCAAGACAAGCGGCGTTCCCGTCATACTCATCGGCCATATTAATAAGGAAGGGACATTGGCCGGCCCCAAAATACTGGAACATATCGTCGATACTGTTATCCAGTTTGAAGGCGACCAGCATTATATGTACCGCATATTGCGGAGCATCAAAAACCGATTTGGCAGTACCTCCGAACTCGGCATTTACGAAATGGGCCAAGACGGCCTCAGGCAAGTGTCCAATCCGTCGGAGCTCCTGCTTACCGAAGACCACGACGGCTTGTCGGGAGTGGCCATATCGTCGGCCATAGAAGGAGTGCGCCCATTTCTTGTGGAGACCCAGGCTCTTGTGTCGACGGCCGCCTACGGCACACCGCAACGGTCGGCAACGGGCTTCGACCAACGGCGGCTCAACATGCTGTTGGCCGTTCTGGAAAAAAGGGTGGGGTTCAAACTCATACAGAAAGACGTGTTCCTGAACATTGCCGGCGGACTGCGGGTTACCGACATGGCCATGGACTTGAGCGTTATTGCCGCAGTGCTCTCCAGCAATGTCGATACCCCCATCGAAACAGGCTGGTGCTTGGCCGGCGAGGTGGGCCTCAGCGGCGAGGTGCGTCCCGTAAGCCGTGCCGAGCAACGGATTACCGAAGCCGAGAAATTGGGGTTTGCCCACATCGTCCTGCCGGCCTATAACATGAAAGGGATAGACACGGGGAAGTACCACATACAGCTACATCCCGTAAGAAAAGTGGAAGAGGCCCTGCGGCTTCTTTTCGGATAACCACAAGCATATTTACAATACGAGAAAATGAAAGATTCTGTCATTATCGTCAGCGGCGGCATGGACTCCATCACCATGCTCTACGAATACCGGGAACGGATAGCACTGGGCGTCAGCTTCAACTACGGGAGTAACCACAACAGCCGGGAGCTGCCGTTTGCCGAGATGCACTGCAAGCGGCTCGGCATACCCCACATCACCATCGACCTCAGCTTCATGCCCAAGTATTTCAAGTCGAGCCTTTTGGAAGGGGCTGGCGCCATACCCGAAGGCAATTACGACGAGGACAACATGAAATCGACCGTCGTTCCTTTCCGCAACGGCATCATGCTGAGCATAGCTGTCGGTATAGCCGAAAGCAACCAGCTTAAACATGTGCTGATGGCCAACCACAGCGGCGACCATACCATTTATCCCGACTGCCGTCCGGAGTTTGTCGATGCCATATCGAATGCGGCCCAGGCCGGCACCTACGAGAACGTTACCGTCGTTGCACCCTACACCAACCTTACGAAAACCGACATCGCCAGCCACGGCAAAGCCCTTGGCCTGGACTACGGCGAGACATGGAGCTGCTACAAGGGAGGCGAGAAACATTGCGGCAAATGCGGCACCTGCCGCGAGCGGAAGGAGGCCTTCCGCGAGGCCGGCATTGACGATACCACCGAATACGAGGATGCCGAATGACCGGCGTCTTCTTGAAAAGGCATCCTGCGAATACACCGGCATAAGATAAAAAAGTTAAAAAAACTCAGACGCGCTTGTCGGCATCAGTTATCTTTTTATTACCTTTGCAGATGAAAGGACACTTGCTGCAAAGCGGGCGCAAACCTTGACGGTTGCCGGCTGCCGGACTTGTGCCACCAACAAGACATTTATTCATTAAACACATAAGAAAATGACAATTGACGAATTCAATTTTTCAGGCAAGAAAGCCATTGTTCGCGTAGATTTCAATGTGCCATTGGATGAGAATGGCAATGTGACCGACGACACCCGTATCCGCGGTGCTCTGCCCACGTTGAAAAAGATTTTGGCCGACGGCGGCTCAGTCATCATGATGAGCCACATGGGTAAGCCCAAAGGAAAGGTGAACCCCAAGCTCAGCCTGAAGCAAATCGTTGCAAAGGTTTCCGAGAAATTGGGAGTTGATGTCAAGTTTGCAGCCGACTGCGGAAACGCCGAGAACGAAGCTGCTGCCCTGCAGCCCGGCGAGGCCCTGCTGCTCGAAAACCTGCGTTTCTATCCCGAGGAGGAAGGCAAGCCTGTCGGTGTAGAGAAAGGCACACCCGAGTTTGATGAGGCTAAGAAGAGCATGAAGGAAAGCCAGAAGAAGTTTGCCCAGAAGTTGGCTTCCTATGCAGACGTATATGTCAACGACGCTTTCGGAACAGCTCACCGCAGACATGCCTCTACGGCCGTTATCGCCGACTATTTCGCCGACGATGCCAAGATGTTGGGTTACCTGATGGAGAAAGAGGTGACAGCCATCGACAATGTGATGAAGAACGCCCAGCATCCGTTCACTGCCATCATCGGCGGTTCGAAGGTTAGCTCCAAACTGGCCGTGATCAAGAACCTTCTCGACAAGGTGGACAACCTGATTATCGGTGGCGGTATGGGCTACACGTTCATCAAGGCACAAGGTGGCAGTATCGGTAACTCGCTGCACGAGGACGACCTGATGCCCGAGGCTCTCAACGTCATCGAGCAGGCCAAGGCCAAGGGTGTGAACCTCAGCCTGTCGGTAGCTACCGTTTGCGGCCGCGAGTTCTCCAACGACACTGCCCGTTCGGTGTTCCCCATCTTCTCTATCCCCGAGGGATGGGAGGGCATGGATGCCTCTGAAGAGAGCCTGGCAGCCTGGAAGGAGATCATCATGAACTCCAAGACTATCCTTTGGAACGGTCCTGTCGGCGTGTTCGAGTTCGAGAACTTTGCCCATGGAACCGGCGAAATCGCTAAGACTGTAGCCAAGGCCACACAGGAGAACGGCGCTTACTCGCTCATCGGTGGTGGCGACTCGGTTGCTGCCATCAACAAGTTCGGACTGGCCGACAAGGTGAGCTATGTTTCCACCGGTGGCGGTGCTATGCTCGAGGCCATCGAGGGCAAGGTGCTTCCCGGTGTTGCAGCCATCAAGGGCGAATAATATTGGCTTGATTGTCCGTAAGCGGACATGACATAATTTACACGAAAGCCTTTCGTAACCATTGTGGTTGCGAAAGGCTTTTTTTATGCGGTTGCGCAGCGGTTTTGCTGGGTTTCTGCTGCGTGGTCGGCTTTAGCGATTAGCGTCATGTGGGATGATTGGGACAAAAATCCGGCAAACGCACGGTTCGTGTCAACATTATTCCGTGAAAAACGGGGCTCCGGAAATGTTGGTTTTAGCCGAACCAAAACCGCAGGAATGGCAATGTTGAGGTTCGGAGGTACCTGGAATGTCCGTTTGTTGTCCTGTTGCGTGCTGCGGTAAATGCCCTTTCGCATTGCCGTTTGGCACTTGACGCTTGTTGACAAGTGCTTGACCATCGTCCCGTTGGTGTCGTATCGCGTCCCCTTTCGATAGCTTTCGCCCGCATATTCGTCGTACCCGAACCCTGTCTTCAGCGTATTCGGATAGTAATCCGTTGATTGGCAAGTTGTTGCGTATGCGCTCGAAAACTTGTGTGTACGTGTGCGAGGTGCCGTGATGTGACAAGAAACGCGTTTTTCAAGGCCGTCTTTGTCGTAAATATTCGGAACCGCATCTCCGTGTCTTTGAGACATTTTACAAGTTCCGCCACCGTCGTGCGGTTTGGAAACGGTGTCCCGAATCAGACGATTTGCTCCGGCGAATCAATCATCTGCGTTGCCCCATGCTCGAGTAAAAAGTCTTTATCTCTGAATCCCCACAACACACTGATGCAGGGGATGTTGCAGTTGCGTGCAGTGGCAATGTCCACATCGCTGTCCCCTATGTACACGGTTGACTCGCGCGAGGCGTTCAAAAGTCGCATGGCTTCCAGAACCGTGTCGGGTGCTGGCTTCTTTCTGATGTCGGGGCGTTCGCCAATGGCCGTCTCCACCCATTGGCCAAAAAAATGAGTTACCAAATCCTGCGTGGCGGCATAGAACTTGTTGCTGACCACGGCCAGTTTCGCTCCTTGGCCTTTCAGGCGGTCGAGCATTTCGGGTATTCCCGGGTAGGGCTGTGTGGTGTCGAGGTTGTGTTTGAGATAGTGCTTGCGGAACGCCTCGTAACAGTCGTCGAAATAAGGATTGGAAAGTCCCTGCGGTATGGCACGCTCCATCAGTTTCTTCACACCGTTGCCCACAAACCTGCGCACCTCATCGACGCTGCGTTCCGGCATGTCGTACTGCTGCAGGGCGTAATTGCAGCTTGCGGCGAGGTCGCCGAGCGTGTCGAGCAGCGTACCGTCGAGGTCAAATATATAACTCTCGTAATTCATTTTTCATTACATCATGATGGTCGAGCAGTTCGTCGTGGAAATCCAGTTCGCACGGTATGCGGATGTTTCCGCCGTAAACCACGAGCTGCTCACCGTTTTCCAACCGTATGACATCCGCCTTCCTGTTGGTGCCAGTCTCCCACGCCACCACGTCGTGGGTGGCGTTGTCCACCATTACATATTTGAACTCGAACGGGAAGAGCATTGCGTAAGCGTTGATGGTCAGCATCCAGTCGCCGTCGCCTATATAGCGCATGGGCAGATAGCGCCGTTCGTTCCATACCCCCAACGACGGTTCGCTGCCCAGCACGGCTACCGAGTAGCCTTCGCGCACCTGCGGGGCCGACACGCGGAAGATTACACTCCGGTTGAAGTAGGGCATTGAGCCGATGGGCTGGGTCTCGCGTTGCTGCTTTTCCGGATAGATGTAGTGCTGCAGCGATATGTCGCGCCAAATGTCTTGGAAAATGTATTTCCGCGATGTGTCAAGACCGATGAGGCGGGGCACGGCGCTCCACTCTTTTCTCATCACCTTGCCCTTGTCGTCCTCTACCTGGTAGGCGTAGACCAGATAGCGTATGGGTGCATGGGCTGTGACGATGCCGGCTGTCTCGGCTTGCCACAACGTGCCGTCGTCGGTGTGCATGAGTAGGTCGTTCTCGCGCGTGTGTCCGTCCGTGTCGATGTAGCGTATCAGCACATGCATGGATTGTCCAAACGGCGTGCGGTATCTAATGCTGAAATTCAACTTCATATTGCAAAGTTATATAATTCCGTTTAAAACGGTAAACATATAAAACGAAAAATTTTGCCGTAACAGTCAATTCCTGTAACTTTGCAGTACAGATACATTAAGATGAAAACGATGAAAACAAATTGTAAGAAAAAATATCTTATACCCGCCTCTCTCTGTCTGTTGGTATTGATAGGCATCGGGTATTATTATTTTTTCAGTTCGTTTACCGGAAAAGACCATACATGCTATGTCTATGTCGATGCCGATGACAATTACGATTCGCTGCTTGTGAAGTTGAAGCCGGTAGCCAGTGTGCACGGTTACCATGCCTTCAAAATTCTGTCGCGTCACAGCAGTCTTACCCGCCGCTTGCGCACGGGCCGCTATGCCATCACGCCGTCGACCGGGGCATTCACGGCCTTCCGGCACATCAAGAACGGAATGCAGACACCCGTGAACCTTACCGTCCCCACGGTGCGCACCATGCAAGACCTGGCCGGTGTGTTGGGCAGCAAGCTGATGCTCGACAGTGCGTCCATAGCAAAGGCGCTGGCCTGCGAGGACACTTGCCGGGCCTACGGCTATGACACGGCGACGGTTGCGGCCTTGTTTGTTCCCAACACCTACGATGTTTATTGGAACATATCGCTCAGCGGTCTGCTTAAGCGTATGCAGAAAGAAAACGGACGCTTCTGGAACGATAAGCGCATGGCGAAGGCCAAGGCCTTGGACCTGTCGCCGGTCGAAGTGGCGACGCTTGCCAGCATCGTAGACGAGGAGACGGCCAACGACAAGGAAAAGCCCATGATTGCCGGCATGTATTACAACCGCCTCAAGCTGCGCAACGGCGAATATCCCGCCGGCATGCCTCTTCAGGCCGACCCCACGGTAAAGTTTGCCCTGAAGCGGTTCGAACTCAAGCGTATCTACCACGACATGCTGCATGTGAAAAGTCCATACAATACGTATGTCAATACGGGACTTCCCCCCGGCCCCATCCGCATAGCAAGTGTGGCCGGTATCGATGCGGTGCTCGACATGGTACACCACAACTATCTCTACATGTGTGCCAAGGAAGATTTCAGCGGCACGCACAACTTTGCTGCCACCTATCAGGAACACATGAACAATGCGCACCGCTACGCCGCAGCACTCAACGCACGCGGCATAGAATAATGCGGAACGGCGGACAAGGTGCCTGTGTGAACGTATTGCCGTGCGCACAATTTTCAGAACAAGCAAAAGGCTGGTTGCACCGACAGGTGGCCTGAAAAGAAAAGAGATTATGAAAATTTGTCAGTTCGATACTTTTTTGCTAACTTTGCCGCAAACATATAATTAAAAGTAAAGCAATAACCGAAGATTATGGCTAAGAAGTTTGCCGAACACAGTGGATTGGATTTGACCAAAACCAATACGGACGTTTTGGCTGAGTGGGAACGCAATGACATTTTCCACAAAAGTATTGATGAACGTGAAGGCTGCCCCAAGTTTATATTTTTTGAAGGCCCTCCTTCTGCTAATGGTCATCCGGGTATTCACCATGTGCTTGCTCGCTCCATAAAGGACACGTTCAACCGCTACAAGACCATGCAGGGTTTCCAGGTGAAGCGTAAAGCCGGATGGGATACCCACGGACTGCCCGTCGAGATCAATGTGGAGAAGGAACTGCACATTACCAAGAAGGACATCGGCGAGAAGATTTCGGTTGAGGAGTACAACCACCGTTGCCATCAGGATGTGATGAAGTTCACCAAGGAATGGGATGAACTTACCAAGCGGATGGGCTATTTCGTGGATTTGGAACACCCCTACATTACTTACGAGACCAAATACATCGAGACGCTTTGGTGGCTTCTTAAGCAACTCTACAAAAAAGGATTGCTTTATAAAGGATACACGATACAACCCTATTCGCCTTCCGACGGAACAGGCCTCAGCTCTCACGAGCTCAACCAGCCCGGATGTTATCAGGATGTGAAGGATACAACCGTTACGGCGCAATTCCTTATTACCGAACCGAAAGAGGAATGGACAAAGTGGGGCAAGCCTTATTTCCTGGCTTGGACCACCACTCCCTGGACACTTCCTTCAAACGTGGCATTGTGTGTCGGCCCCAAGATTGACTATGTGGCTGTACAGACCTACAATCCCTATACGGGCGAACCCATCACGGCCATCTTGGCCGAAAACCTTCTGAGTGCATATTTTGAGGCCGACTGTGAAGTAAAGGATGGCGAACTTGCCGCATACGACAAGGAGGCAAAGAACTGCCCGTGGAAGGTCGTTGACCGTATGAAAGGTGCGGATCTCGTGGGCATACACTATAAGCAGCTCATGCCTTGGGTGAAGCCTTGCGAAAAGGTCAGCCAGTACAGCCATGCCTATGTAAACGACTATGCTGCCGCACATCCCGAGAAAGTGTTCAAGGGTGCGGACGGCCGCGACCAGTTTGTGGAGATGTCCGACGAGGCATTCCGGGTAATCCCCGGCGACTATGTCACTACCGAGGACGGTACCGGTATCGTGCATACGGCATCGACCTTCGGTGCTGACGATGCCAAGGTGTGTAACGATGCGGGCATTCCGGCCCTCTATCTCATTTCGAAGAAGGGCGAAACGCGTCCGATGGTCGACCTGCAGGGTAAGTATTATGTCCTTGACGACCTCGATCCTAACTTTGTGGAGCGTTGTGTGGATGCAGAAGCCTACGGCCACCATGCCGGCGACTATGTGAAGAATGCATACGATCCTAAGTTCAATGTCGACGGAGTTTGGGACAAGAAGGCTTCGGCCAAAGCTGAAGACTTGAATATCGTCATCTCGATGGAAATGAAACAGGAAGGCTCTGCTTTCAAAATCCAGAAGATGGTGCACAACTATCCGCATAGTTGGCGCACCGACAAGCCCATCCTTTACTATCCGCTCGATTCGTGGTTTATTCGCGATACGGCGAAGAAACAGGAGATGGTGGCCTACAACAAGACTATTCACTGGCAGCCCGAAAGCACCGGTACGGGGCGTTTCGGCAACTGGCTCGAAAATCTTAACGACTGGAACCTTTCCCGGTCTCGTTTCTGGGGAACCCCTCTTCCCATCTGGCGTGACGAAGACCGCAACGAGAAATGCATCGGTTCCATCGAAGAACTCTATGCAGAGATAGAAAAGTCGGTTGAGGCCGGCTTCATGAAGAGCAATCCGCTGAAGGACTTGGGGTTTGTCGTCAATGACTTCTCGCAGGAAAACTATGACAAGGTTGACTTGCACCGGCCTTACATCGACCGTATCGTCTTGGTAAGCGAAAGCGGAAAACCCATGCACCGTGAGAGTGATTTGATCGACGTTTGGTTCGATTCCGGCTCGATGCCCTATGCGCAGCTGCATTACCCGTTTGAGGGTGACATTTGCGAAGAAGGATTGAAGGCTACAGGACTTGACGAGGCCGAATACCGGGACAAGCTGGTTCACAGCACCTATGAGGGAACGCCTGTGCAACCTGCTTTCTTCCCTGCCGATTTCATCAATGAAGGTGTTGACCAGACGCGCGGATGGTTCTTCACGTTGCACGCCATTGCAACAATGGTGTTCGACTCTGTGGCATTCAAGAATGTTATCAGTTCGGGACTTGTTCTCGACTCGAAGGGCAACAAGATGAGTAAGCATGTCGGCAATGTGGTCAATCCGTTTGAAATGCTCGACAAGTATGGTGCTGACCCCGTCCGCTTCTATATGCTTACCAACTCGGAGCCATGGGACAACCTGAAGTTTGACCCGAATGGTGTTGACGAGTGTCGCCGCAAGTTCTTCGGTACGCTGTATAACACTTACAGTTTCTTCGCTCTTTATGCCAATGTCGACGGATTCGACCCCGAAGAAGGGACATTGGCAGATAGCAAAGACGCTCTGACGGAGGTGGATTGCTGGATCTTGTCATGCTTGAACTCACTGGTTAAAGGTGTCACGCGTGAATTGGAAAATTACGACCCCACCCGCGCCGGCCGATTGATAGACACATTCGTCAACGACGACTTGAGTAACTGGTACGTCCGCCTCAATCGCAAACGTTTCTGGGGCAAGGAGATGAGTGCCGACAAGCTGGCTGCATATCGCGTGCTTTATACCTGCCTTATGACGGTTTCCAAACTTCTGGCACCGTTTGCCCCCTTCTTTGCCGACCAACTCTATAAGGATTTGAAAGGCAATCTGGAGTCTGTGCATCTGGAGCATTTCCCCAAGACAGACGAGGAATGGCTCAACGCCGACTTGGAGGCCCGCATGACCATGGCGCAGAAAATCACGTCTATGGTGCTGGCTTTGCGCCGCAAGGTGAGCATTAAGGTACGACAGCCGCTTGCACAAATCATGGTGCCGGTGACCGATGATGCCCAGAAAGCGCACATCGATGCCGTCAAGTGCTTGATACTCAATGAAGTCAACGTCAAGACTTTAACCTATGCAGAGGGCGAAAATGTGCTTGTTAAGAAAGTCAAGTGCAATTTCCGTGTGATGGGAAAGAAATTCGGCAAACTGATGAAGGGCGTTGCCGCCACGATGAATGGCCTTTCGCAAGAGGAAATAGCTGCGTTCGAACGTAACGGACAGTACTGTTTCGAAGTCGAGGGACAGCCTGTGACGGTTGATGCCGCTGATGTCGAAATCATTTCCGAGGACATGCCGGGATGGCTCGTCTCGAACGAGGGTAACTTGACGGTTGCATTGGAAGTGGAGCTTACTCCAGAATTGAAGAACGAAGGAATGGCCCGCGAACTGATTAACCGCGTGCAGAACATGCGGAAGGAATGTGGGTTTGAAATCACTGACCGCATAAAGATCACTGTTGAGCCGCAAGAGGAAATCGCTGCTGCCATCGACGGATTTGGCGAATACGTCAAGACGCAGGTGCTGGCAGATGAAATCACTGTAGCTCCCAATGATGGCCAGGCAACCGATTTTGACACATTCAAGATCAATATTAAGGTGGAGAAAGCGTAAGCTTCAACATTCTCCCCTGCAATCATTTTGATAGTCGTGGCAAGGCGCTGGCTTCCGGTGTCTTGCCATGACCATAAAAATCACAAATGTTTTAGTGCAATCCGTCATACGGTGGCTTGCTTTCAAAAATGGAAATTATGAAACGCTATTCTGACGAGGAACTGGAAGAGTTCCGGGAAATCATCAACGACAAGTTGAAGGTAGCCCGAAACAGCTACCAGGAAATGATGCGCCAACTGATGAATGCCGACAGCAACTCTGACAATGACACGGCACCCACCTACAAAGTGTTGGAAGAGGGGACCGACGCCATGGAGAAAGATCATGTCATACAGATGGTACAGCGTCAGCTCAAGTTTATCCAGGGCTTGGAAGCGGCCCTTGTCCGTATTGAGAAAAAGACTTACGGAATAGACCGGTTGACGGGCGAACTTATCCCAAAAGAACGTTTACGCTTAGTGCCGCACGCCACATTGAGTGTAACGTCTAAAAACTCCAGAAATCATTAAATGGCAAGAACAAAGAAGCATGAATGGATGACCGATGGCCGTATGGCTTGGGTGATTATTTTGGCGATACTTATCATTGACCAAACCATTAAGATTGCGGTCAAGACTTCCATGACCTTAGGCGAGTCGATACATGTTACCGATTGGTTCTACATTACATTTGTGGAGAATAATGGTATGGCTTGGGGTATGACGTTTGTTAACAAATTGTTTCTGAGCTTGTTGCGTATTGTGGCAGTATCGGCAATCGGCTGGTTTATCTGGCAAACCATCAGGCAGAAAGGTCGAACCCGCTATGTGGTGTTTCTGTCCATGATTTTGTCGGGGGCAGCCGGCAATATCTTCGACTCCTTGTTTTATGGGCTTGTCTTTAGTGCATCCTCCCCGTTTTACGTTGCCTATTGGGTGCCTTTCGGGAGCGGTTATGCTGATGTACTGATGGGCAAGGTTGTCGACATGTTTTATTTTCCCTTGATACATTCCACTTGGCCTACATGGATGCCATTGTGGGGTGGGGAGGAGTTCGTGTTTTTCTCGCCGGTCTTTAATTTTGCGGATTCCTGCATTACGGTTGGTGTAATTTGCCTTCTGTTGTTTTGCAGAAAAGATCTGGAACAAATGGACACCACGCTTCGTGTCGCCTTCCACAAAGAGGACAAGACCGTTTCTACCAAAGACAATCAGGATTTAGACAATAGGTCATGAGTATAAGCAAGTATTTGGCATCAGTATCCATGGTTTTTGCCATGTGTGCCATATTGTTGGTCTGTTCGTGTAGGCCGTCCGCTCCATCGGGACTTATTCAGCCTGATGTCATGGAAGATTTGCTTTACGATTATCATCTTGCTGACGCAATGGCGCGTCAGGCGAAAGGTGACTATGACCAGAACATGGTCAGTTACCATATGGCTGTGCTAAAGAAATACAAGGTGACGACGGCCGAGTTCGACTCTTCGATGATTTATTACATGCGCCATACCACACAGTTGCACGATATGTACGAACGCATTGCCGAGCGTATGGGCGAAGATGCGAATGCTGTCGGCGCATCGGTAAGCGCAGGAAGCGGAGAATTCAACACGTTGTCGGGCGATACTATCGACCTTTGGAAAGGTACCCAGTCATTGGTGCTTATACCCAACGAACCGTACAATCTGTATTCTTTCCATTATAAACCAGACGCAAAAGCGCAGAAAGGTGACGATTACGTGTTGTCTCTGCGCAGTAATTTTATCTTTCAGGACGGCATGCGTGACGGTATAGTCGCCTTGGCTTTGGTGTATACGAATGACAGTGTGGCTTCAAGGGTAATGCATGTGTCGTCGTCAACAGACCAGCAGGTAGTACTGACCGACGGAGACAGTCTCGGAATAAAGTATGTAAGGGGATATTTCCTTCTTAACAAAAACAATCAGGCCAACGGCTCGTTGACAACATTGCAACTGGCGTCATTCTACAACATCCATCTGTTGAGATGTCATCGCAAGGCCGCAGCACCTTCCCGTGACACAAAGCCGACCCAGTTGCCCGATACGAATAAGTTGCAGTCCAAGCCGGTTCAGCCTCGGGAACTGGAAGCGCGCCCCGCCCGGCAGTCCAACAACGCGGTGCCTCCCCAAAGAACGATGGCACCCAGTGCCACCTTGCAAAAGGTTGGCGGCGGTGACGTAAAAGCAAAGCTCAGACCCTGATAGAACGTTGTCGGCATCGCGGCTTTGTATTGATAATGCACGGGCAACCGTCGTATTTGTGGCATGTGAACTTCGATAATTAACAAATAAACACTAAAACGGAATATTATGTTATCAGTAAATGAACTTGAGGATGCTCTTATAGACCTTGCCTTTGCGGAAGATATTGGAGACGGCGACCACACCACGTTGTGTTGCATTCCTGAGGATGCAATGGGCAAGAGCCATCTTCTCATAAAAGAAGACGGTGTTTTGGCCGGTGTCGATATGGCACGCAAGGTGTTCCAACGCTTTGACCCCACCATGCAGATGGAGGTGTTTATCGAAGACGGTACACATGTAAAGAAAGGTGACATCGCCTTTGTGGTGACGGGAAAAATCCGCTCATTGTTGCAGACGGAACGTCTGATGCTCAACATCATGCAGCGTATGAGCGGCATAGCGACCATGACCGACAAATACGTAAAGCTGCTTGAAGGCACGGGAGCCCATGTGCTCGATACACGCAAGACAACGCCGGGCCTTCGCATGATCGAAAAACAGGCCGTGAAGATTGGCGGAGGCATGAACCATCGTATAGGTTTGTTCGACATGATATTGCTGAAAGACAATCATGTCGATTTTGCCGGCGGCATCGCAAATGCCATTGACCGTTGCCATCACTATCTGCAGGAAAAAGGCCTTGACTTGAAAATCGAGATTGAAGTCCGCAATTTCGACGAGCTCCAGCAGGTTCTCGACAAGGGCGGCGTGACCCGCATCATGCTCGACAACTTCTCCGTTTCGGACACCAAGAAAGCGGTGGACCTCATTGACCACCGTTACGAAGTGGAGTCGTCGGGCGGCATTACGTTCGAAACCATCCGCAGCTATGCGGAGCAAGGTGTTGATTTTATCAGTGTCGGTGCCCTTACGCACAGCGTGAAGGGTCTGGACATGAGTTTCAAGGCTTGTTAACTGTAGGTTATGAGAAAGTTATTGGTTATTTCCGCATTGCTGATGGTTGCCCATTACGCATCGGCATGCACGAATTTTATCGTGGGCAAGGGTGCTTCGACCGACGGTTCGGTGATTTGTACATACAATGCCGACGATTACGGCATGTTCATAGGCTTGGCCCATTATCCGGCCGGCAAACATGCGAAAGGCGAGATGCGCGATGTGGTCGATTGGGATACCCACCGCTATATCGGCCAGATCCCCGAAGCCGAGGAAACATACAATGTGATAGGCAACATCAACGAGTACCAAGTTACCATCGGCGAGACCACCTATGGCGGCCGTGAAGAAATGGTAGACCCTACCGGCGGCATCGATTACGGCTCGCTTATCTATATCGCATTGCAGCGTTCCAAGACAGCCCGCGAAGCCATCCGGGTCATGACTACCCTGGCTGAGACCTACGGTTACTGCTCTGAAGGTGAGACGTTTACCATCTGCGACCCCAATGAGGCGTGGATAATGGAGATGATGGGCAAAGGCCCCGGTTCCAAGAGCGTGGTTTGGGTGGCCCTGCGCATACCCGACAACGCCATCTGCGGTCATGCCAACCAGAGCCGTATCGGCAAGTTCGACATGAAGGACAAGAAGAATGTCATGTACTCAAAGGATGTCGTGAAGTTTGCCCGTCAGCAGGGATGGTACAGCGGTAAGGATGCCGATTTCTCCTGGAAGATGGTCTATGCCACTCCCGACTTTTCCGGACGCCGCATTTGCGATGCGCGTGTGTGGTCGTTCTTCAACCGTTTTGTCAAAGGCATGGACCGTTATTTGCCATGGGCTTTGGGTAAGGACAAGGATGCCGAGGACATGCCGTTGTGGGTAATCCCCGACAAGAAACTGTCGGTTCAGGACGTAGAGGCAGCCATGCGCGACCATTATGAAGGTACGCCCATGTCGCTCGATTCTGCCGATATGGGTGGTGGCATTTGGCAGATGCCCTATCGTCCCACCCCGTTGGTTTTCGAGGTGAACGGCAAAAAATATTTCAACGAGCGTCCCACCTCCACCCAACAGACGGCCTTCTCTTATGTATCGCAGATGCGGTCGTGGCTTCCCCGTCAGGTAGGAGGCGTGCTGTGGTTCGGCAACGACGACGGCAATATGGTGGCCTATACCCCGATTTATTGCGGCAACACTGTGCAGCCCGAGTGTTACAATACTCCGGGAGCCGATGCGGTGACCTTCTCCATGAAAAACGCCTATTGGGTGTGCAATTGGGTGAGCAACATGGTTTACCCCCGCTATTCGCTGATGTTCCCCAGCCTCCAGCAGGTGCGCGACTCGTTGGAGGAAAGCTATTTTGCCAACCAAAGCGCAATAGAGGCCAAGGCCGTCGAGCTGTGCAAGTCGGGCGAGGCCGAAGCCGTGCGCTTCCTCACTTCGTACAGCAACGCCAAGGCACAGGAGATGCTGGCCCGCTGGCGTGACCTGGCCACCTATCTTATTGTGAAATACAATGATATGGCCGTGAAACCCGAGCAGGACGGCAAGTTCCAGCTTACGCCCGAGGGCATTGGCGCAGCTGTAAAACGCCCCGGTTATCCGTCGGCCTTCAAAAAGAAATTGGTCGAGGCTACCGGCGACAAGTACGAATACCCCTCCGCCAAATAACCGGACATCAACCCAATCGGTCTTTTCATCCTTGTAAAAGGCCGGGCATGAAATAGAAAATATGCGGCAGCACTGTCGAAATGTTATCGACAGTGCTGCCGTTCGCATTTAATATGTGACCGATACAGAATAATGCCTCTGCTATTAATATATGTTAATATGCGTATATTTGATTGAGCGGTTCTTGATTTTGGCTATTTTTTTGCGTAACTTTGCATGAGTTTTACATACGCTATGTGTTTCCCCGTTGGAAACGCATACATTCTGATAAATATCCATTATACTATATATGTATAGCAAAGAAGACTTATTATCTAAAAGTTCGGTTGAACTTGCGGATATTGCCAATACTCTTGGAATTACAGTTGCGGAAGGGCAGGAAAACGACAACATTATCTATGCCATTCTGGACAAACAGGCCGATGATGAGGGTAAAAACAATCCGTTGGTCGCTTCCAAGCGCAAGCGCGTCCGTATAGCCAAGACAGAACCTGATAAAGTTTATTCCGTAAACGGCAAGTCGGGCGAGAATTTCGATACCAAGAAGGCGCGCGCAGCCGCTGAACAACCGCGCCTGTTCAAAGACCCGCAGGAAATAAATGAGGCCAAGGCCGCCGCGGCAACGCTGGATGTGCAGACGCTTGAGTCGGAGCTGGCATCGTTGCCCAAACATCGCGGCCCGAAGACCAAACGCGAACGCGAGTTGCTCGACCTGATATCGCAAGCCAAGCAGATGTCTCCGCAGGCCGAACAGCCGGTTGCCGACGCGGCCGAAGAGACCGTCTTTGACGTACCTTCCGAGGATGTCGCTGCGCAGCAGGCTCCGGCCATTCCCGAAGAGGTCTATTTGCAAACGGTGGCCGGCAGTGCGGACCAGGAAGCCGACGACGAAAAGATTGCGTTGCTGCAGGCCAAAGTGCAGGCCCACAATGAGAAACAGGAGTTGCCCCAGCCGTCTGCCGACGGAGAGGTGTGGGACGGCGATCCTGGCGACGGAACCGATTTTATAACCGTGGTCGACCTGCCCATCGAAGACCAGGGGGCTGTGCCCACCTACGACATGTTCGACAATCCGACCACGTCGTACCGCCAGCCCGAAGAAGAAGCCGCGCCCGTGCGCAATGCGGCGCCGGCTGCAGAGGCCGACTACGATTTCTCCGACCTCATTACAGCCAACGGAGTGCTTGAGATTATGCCCGACGGCTATGGCTTCCTCCGTTCCAGCGACTACAACTATCTGTCATCCCCCGACGACATTTATGTTTCTAATGTACAGGTGAAGCGCTATGGCCTGAAGACCGGCGACGCAGTGCTCTGTCACGTCCGTCCCCCACGCGAAGGCGAAAAGTATTTCCCGCTTACCAGCATAGACAAGATCAACGGCCGCGAGCCGTCGGAAATACGCGACCGCATACCTTTCGAGCATCTCACGCCCCTCTTCCCCGACGAGAAATTCAACCTTTGTGGTAATCCCGCCACCACCAACATGTCTACGCGCATCGTAGACCTCTTCTCTCCCATCGGCAAGGGACAGCGTGCCCTCATCGTTGCCCAGCCCAAGACAGGTAAGACCATCTTGATGAAGAACATTGCCAATGCCATAGCCGCCAACCATCCTGAGGCTTACCTGATGATGCTGCTTATCGACGAGCGTCCCGAGGAGGTTACCGACATGTCGCGCACGGTCAATGCCGAGGTTATTGCTTCAACGTTCGACGAACCGGCCGAACGCCATATCAAGATAGCGGGCATCGTGCTCGAAAAAGCCAAGCGCATGGTGGAATGTGGCCACGACGTGGTTATCTTCCTCGACTCTATCACCCGTCTGGCGCGTGCCTACAACACCGTCAGTCCGGCCAGCGGCAAGGTGCTCACGGGCGGTGTCGATGCCAATGCCCTGCAGAAGCCGAAACGCTTCTTCGGTGCGGCGCGCAACATTGAGGGCGGCGGTTCGCTGACCATTATCGCCACCGCACTTATCGACACTGGTTCCAAGATGGACGAGGTGATCTTCGAGGAGTTCAAGGGTACGGGTAACATGGAGCTGCAGCTCGACCGTGCACTGTCTAATAAGCGTATCTTCCCGGCCGTCAACCTGGTGGCTTCGAGCACGCGCCGCGACGACCTGTTGCACGACGACTTCACTCAGGAACGCATGCATGGCATCCGCAATTACATAGCCGACATGAACCCCATCGAGGCCATGCGGACCATTCACGACCCGTTGACTACGGCCAAGAACAATTACGAGTTCCTCATGTCTATCAACGGATAGTACGAATTATCCTGACAAATAGCTTATCGAAGAGCGCATGTTTGCGACTGCCTAACAGACGGTCGGCAAATATGCGCTCTTTTTCTGTGTTTTGTAATTGACTGTAAGACAAGTTCCTGCCGATTTTCCGGTGCTTGTCTGCCGTTCAGCCTGTTCATTACGGCTGCGATAGGTGGTCTTTTGGCGGCCGATATGTGCCGAACCGCCGCCCCGTGTGCGTGTTGCCGTGCCTCAAGAGCCGTCCTTTGGCCCTGCCATAGATGCCTGAAGGCAACGGGCGAATGCTGAAATCGTGAGTTGCCTACCGCTCGGCTCAGAGCGGATACATCAAAAACTACCTGTTCGTGGTTCTGGATGCATCGGCAACGGTGGTGCGTTTTCAGGCAAAAAATATGGACAACGGGGGAGATGCGGGCAGTTGCAGACTGCCAAGGTATATAAAAACGAAGGTGGGCAAGCGATTCTTATCGCGCCGCTACAACCTCGTACCCTTGCTACGTTCCCGTCCTGGGGGGATTCCGAGGGAGCTGGCCGTAAGAGACTTGCCCATTTCTCGTTCATCGGAAAACCGCACATTGCGTATGGCTTTCCAATGCGACTGCAAAGGTAATACTTTTCGCCGAAAACGGGCAAGAGTGTTCTGGTTTTTAAGATGCGTTAACGTTTGCCACCCTTTCTTTTTGTAGGCTGTCTGTCTGTTTACAAGTATTTTTGCTTAACTTTGCACCTATTATGATAGATGCAGTATCCATAGTGCAGTTGAAAGCGTTTGCCCGTCAAGGCGGAGTGTTCCTCGCCTTGCTGTGGGTAGCCAGTTTTGCCGCCATGCTGTTTTCCCCCGCGTCGTCGTGGGGCAGCCTTTTGGCTTTGGCCACTCCCTTTTTCGTGGGATGGTTGTTGCAGCGTTTCCGCAACTATGCTTTGAAAGGTGTCATCTCGTTTCGCCGTTCGTTCGCTTTCAGCGTCCTTACCTTTTTCTACGCCTCGCTGATTTTTGCGCTGGCGCAGTATGTGTATTTTCGTTTTCTCGACAACGGCGTTTTCATGTCGCACTTGGTAACCAATGTGAACATTCTCGAAGACGTATATAAACAACAAGGCGTGTCGGTAACCGAGCTCAACAACGGGCTGGACCTCATGGGCCAGATGTCGCCCATCCAGATGTCGCTGATGTTCATGGTGCAAAACATCATGATAGGTGTGGTGCTGAGTGTGCCGGTAGCCCTAATATGCAAAAAAAAACATTGATATAGTATGGACATCTCTGTAGTAGTACCCCTGTTTAATGAAGAAGAGTCGTTGCCTGAGTTGCACGCCTGGATACAGCGCGTCATGTCAGACAACCATTTCACATACGAGATTATTTTTGTCAACGACGGTTCGACCGACCGCTCCTGGCAGGTCATCGAGGATCTGTCGGCCAAGGACCCGTGCGTGAAGGGCATCAAGTTCCGCCGCAATTACGGCAAGAGCCCCGCACTCTATTGCGGTTTCGAGAAAGCCAGCGGCGATGTGGTGATTACCATGGACGCCGACCTTCAGGATTCGCCCGACGAGATACCCGGTCTTTTCAAGATGATAACCGAAGACCATTACGACCTGGTGTCCGGTTACAAGCAGAAACGTTACGACCCGATTACCAAGACCCTTCCCACCAAGCTGTTCAACGCCACTGCCCGCAAAATCTCGGGCATCCATAACCTGCACGATTTCAACTGCGGTCTGAAGGCATATCGCCGCGAGGTGGTCAAAAACATTGAGGTCTACGGCGAGATGCACCGCTACATACCCTATCTGGCCAAGAATGCCGGCTTCTGCAAAATCGGCGAGAAGGTGGTGCACCACCAGGCGCGCAAGTTCGGAAAATCGAAGTTCGGCATCAACCGTTTCTTCAACGGCTACCTCGACCTGATGACCCTTTGGTTCCTCACCAATTTCGGAAAGAAGCCCATGCACTTCTTCGGTTTTCTGGGCAGCATCATGTTCTTCATCAGTTTCCTTGCACTGGTTCTCATGGGTGTGGGAAAGGTGATCGACCTGAGCCACCATGTTTACGGGCCGTTGGCCGATTCGGCCTGGTTCTTCGTGTTCCTTGCGGGCATGATTTTGGGCATGCAGCTGTTTCTGGCCGGTTTCCTCGGCGACCTCATCAGCCGCCAAAGTCCCAGCCGCAACGATTACCAGATAGAGAAGACCATCTGACCGACGTTCACCGATACTGTTTGCCATGCCCAACACTCGCACGCACACGACAGGCACCCGCCTGTGTACGCTGAAGGCTGCACGCAACTTGGCCTTTATGGTGGCCGCATTTGTCGTGGCGGCCTGCTCGTCGGTCGACTGCCCGCTCAACAACACCGTTTATGCCAACTACAAACTGATGGGGGCGGTAACCACGCTGCCCGACACCCTTACAATTACGACCACGCGCACCGACGGCACCGATTCGGTACTCATCAACCGGCAGGTCAACACCGACAGTTTCTCGTTGCCCGTGAGCTACGGCCATGACGTAGACGAGCTCTACCTGAAGGCCAATGCGCTCGTCGACACCATTTGGGTGGAGAAGACCAACAGTGCGCACTTTGAGTCGGTAGATTGCGGAGTAGCCTATTTCCACACGCTCAAGGGCGTGCGGTACACGCGCCATGCCATCGACTCCATCGTCATCAATCACCATGAGGTCAATTATGATGCCACACACAAGCATTTCTACGTTTATTTCAAGGAGTATCGTCTTTAGCCTGCTTCTTGTTGTGGCGGCTGTTGCGGTACAGGCACAGTCGTCTCGCAGCAAGGCGGCGATGGAAAAGATGCGTCTCAAGCAGATCGACGACTCCATTCCCTTTTTCCGTGGCGTCCAGCTGATGGTCGACATCGTTGGCCCTATACAGAAAGCCGTCTCTTCCTACGGTCAGTACGAGGCCGGCTTGCGCCTGAATTTTAAGGACAAGTGGTTCCCCGTGATCGAGGCCGGCTATGGCCAGGCTGCCCATACCGACGATGCAACGCACACCAGTTACAGCACCTCGGCGCCTTACGGCAAGCTGGGAATTGATTTCAATATCATGAAAAACAAGCACGACGACTACCGGGTGTATGTCGGCGCGCGTTATGCCTGCACCTATTTCAAGTGCGACATCGACCATCCTGCCGTTACCGACCCGGTGTGGGGCGACGAGGTTCCGTACTCGGCCCACGGTGTCAAGGCCAACTGTCATTGGCTGGAAATACTCGCCGGTGTGGACGCCAAGATTGTGGGTCCCTGGCGGTTGGGATGGACGGCCCGCTACCGCCGCCGCGTGCATTATGACAACGGCCTGATGGGCAATGTGTGGTATGTGCCGGGCTACGGCAAGCAGGGCGCGTCGCGCATCAGCGGAACGTTCAACATCATTTACGAATTTTGACATCCATGACCATGAAACGTAAAACCATTTGGCAGGCCGCATTCCTCGTTCTGCTTATCCTCGGCACGGTGTTCGTCGTGAGACAGCAGCGCAATATGCCGTTTCAGCAGAACGAGGGCTTCATCTTCGGCACCGTCTATCATGTGACCTACCAGTGGGACGAGGACTTGCAGAAAGAAATCGAGGCCGAGATGAAAAAGGTGGACGACGCCCTGTCTACCTTCAACAAGCAGTCTGTCATATCGCATGTCAACCGCAACGAGCCGGTGGTGCTCAACGATATGTTCTGCCATGTGTTCAAATTGGCGCAGTCCATATCGCGTGAGACCGACGGTGCCTTCGACATTACCGTTGCGCCGCTGGTCAACGAGTGGGGCTTCGGATTCAAGAAGGGCGTTCCGCCCACGGCAGAAGTCATCGACTCGCTGCGCAATCTGGTGGGTTACACGAAAGTGTCGCTGAAAGGCGGCCGCATCGTCAAGCAAAACCCCAACATCATGATCGACTGTTCGGCCATTGCCAAGGGCTACGGCGTCGATGTGGTTGCCCAGTTCCTGAAACGCAAGGGTGTGCAGAACTTCATGGTGGAAATAGGGGGCGAGGTCGTTACCTGTGGCGTGAACAGCCAGCGCATGCCGTGGAAAATCGGGGTTACGAAGCCCGTGGACGACTCCACGCAGACCAGCCGCGAACTGCAGACCGTGCTCAACGTTACCGACAAGGCGATGGCTACCAGCGGAAACTACCGCAACTTTTATTACCAGGGCGGAAAGAAATACGCGCATACCATCGATCCGAAAACTGGCTATCCCGTGCAGCACAACATCCTGTCGGCAACGGTTATTGCCGACAATTGCGCCGAAGCCGACGCGTATGCCACGTCGTTCATGGTCATGGGACTGGAGAAAGCGCAGGCAATACTGAAAAAGCATCCCGACTTGCTGGTCTATTTCATCTATGCCGACAGTCAGGGCAACAACCGGGTGTGGTTTTCGCCTTCCATGAAGAGCAAGATATTGGACAACGACTAAACGGTTTTTGGGATGCTGCAGCTCGGATTGTACGATAAGCTCCTGATGATACCGCTTTTCACGGGAATGAGCAAGAACGAACTGGAGCGCATCGTGGAAAAGACCAAATTCCTCTTCCGCAAGGTGGAAAAGGGCCAGTACGTTGTCCGTCAGGAGGAAATCTGTGCGCGGCTCGTGTTTCAGCTCGACGGTTGCCTGCGTGTCGAGACCCTTGCCGACGACCATGGCTATACGGTGTTGGAAGAACAGGCGGGGTGCCACATCCTTCAGCCCGAGTGTGCATTCGGCCTTCGGCAACGCTTCACCAGCAGCTATAAGGCCCTGACGGCCTGTTACCTGATAAGCATTGACAAGAACGAGACGCTGCGCTTGGCTTCCGACTCGCTGATATTCCGGCTGAACCTCATCAACATCCTGTCTACCTCGTTACAGAAACAACGGCGGAAGGCGTGGCGCAGGGTGCCGCGTTCGCTGGAGGAGCGCATCGTGCGATTCTTCGTGGACCACAGCGTTCACCCTACAGGAAGGAAGATATTCAAAATCAAGATGGAACGTTTGGCCGAAGAAATCAACGGTAGCCGTCTCGACGTTTCGCGGTGTCTGAACACCCTGCAGTGCAAAGGACTGGTCGGGCTGCACCGCGGAATAATCGACGTTCATGCCCTCGAACAGCTTTCGTGACCCGTTCTTTTTCCAATGGCGGGCCGGTGCTTTTTCATGGACGGCCCATACTTGCAGACCGCATCGGGTCTGCGCTGCTTTCCTTTATGCCGTAATACTGCCGTTGGCCAAATCCTTAAAATGAGCCTTTTGCATACCCTCGTCTGTTGGAATGTATCCCGGCCGTTCGGTGATAGCGCCTTGGGGAAATGTGTGTTTTGTGTGCGGCCTGTCCCAATGTTTACCGTGTCAACCCAGTGCCGAATAATGCGGAAAATGTGGGATGAGGGTCAATCCTGCTTGATGTAAATCAAAAAAACACGCATTACCGTGTAAAATAACACGTATGACGATGAATTAATTTGAACAACGCGGCTTTGTTCAAGATAAATGTATTAATTTTGCGCAGAGAAAGTTAGTAATCAGTTAGTTATTATACTGAGGGAATTAAATTCACGTAATTATGACAGAGAAGAAAACTACGACAAAGACCGCCGTTGCAAAGACTGCTACTGCAAAGAAAACTGCATGTAAGAAAACCACCAAGAAAGCTGTATTGTTCGTTGATGCAGACAACGCTGGTTTCCGTGCAGGAGATGTTTACAACGCATTGGCTGCTGCCGGCGAGGCTCAGAGCGTCGAGGAGCTCGCAAAGAACACGGGTAAGACCGAGACTGAAATTTTGCTGGGCATCGGCTGGCTGCTGAAGGAAGGTAAAGTGAAAGGTGCTGAAGGCAAGGTTGTTCTTGCCTAAGTTTGCATAACCATTAAGAGCCGTAGCTCATACGAATGAGTTGCGGCTTTTTTTATGAAAGAAGAAATACTCAAAGTACTTGCAGAAGCTGGAAATGGAGGATTGCGCGTCAGAAAGATAATTCTCCATGTCTACAACTCACAAAACAGCCTGTTCGACAAGGCCGATTTGGAGGAGGTGAAGCGGTGTGTACTGGCGTTTCTTCATCAAAACAGTCGTGGGGCCAGCGATATTCTGGACCATCCGTCTTGGGGTGTGTACCGGTTGAATCCCAAGAGCAAACGGGCAAAAGCCATACAGATGTCGTTGCTGTATGACGATGATGCTCTTCAGCCATCCGAGCAACCGAAACCTGCAGGCACTGCCCAGCCTACGCTTTTCGACGATTTGGGTTAACGGGGGCCGTCTTTTGCAGCATGGTCATGCAGCCAGTGGGTGTTTTCGGGTGGCGTGCCGGGCAAGTTTGAGGATGCGGAAACGGTTGGTTTCCGTGACTGTCAGTAGATGCGGATGTCTGTTATGATTTGCGATCCGGCGGCTTGGTTCAGTTTCTGAACCAATTGCGAGCGCATCATGCTCAGGTCTTGGCGCAGTGCCGGATTGACAATCTTTACGAACAGTACTTGGTTCTGTATGAATTTTTCCTGCGTGTATCGTGCCACGGTTTTTCCTGCCACGGTTTCCCACGCATTGATGAGGTGCGTTTGCAGCAACGGTGTTTCCAGACCTTGTGCCCGCAGGTATTCCGTCAGCACATTCCCGAGGTTTTTCACTTCTTTTCTAAACATGTTGCCAGTCGTGGTTTAGATGTTTGTTTCCGTGTCTTTGCTTACATTACGGCTATTTCCCCGTTTTCTACTTGATAGAGGCGGTAGTCGTTTGCGCTCTGGCGCAGTATCTCGTCCAAGTGGGCGCGGTTGGTGTCGGTGATGAATATTTGGCCGTATTTGCCGTCGGACACCAAATTGATTATGTTTTCCACGCGGCTTGCGTCGAGTTTGTCGAAGATATCGTCGAGCAGCAGTAGGGGCGTGGTTCTGGATGCGGTGCGCCGCAGGAAATCGAATTGTGCCAGTTTCAGTGCCATGACGTATGTCTTGGTCTGTCCCTGGCTGGCTTCCCGCTTCATGGGGTATCCGCCCACCAGCATTTCCAGGTCGTCGCGGTGGATGCCGTGGAGGCTGTATCCCACGGCCCTGTCCCTTGTGCGGTCGCGCTGGATTACGTCCAGCAGGTCGCCCCGTTGGCCATGCGACACATAGCGCAACGACACGCTTTCCTTTTCGCCCGATATCGTTTGGTAGATGCACTGGAATACCGGCTCGAACTCTTCGACAAACGCATTGCGTTTCTCGTACACGGTCTGGCCTGTTCTTGCCATCTCGTTTTCCCAAATATCCATAAGGGTCGGGTCGGGCTCCTGCTCCATCTTCAGCAACGTGTTGCGTTGCGCGAGTGCTTTGTTGTAGTCGTTGAGCGCGTCGAGGTAACGCTTGTCGTACTGCGAGATGACCAAATCCATCAGCTTGCGGCGTTCCTCGCTGCTGCCGTCCACAAGTAGTGTGTCGTGCGGCGAAACGAATATCAGTGGTATGAGGCCGATGTGTTCGGATAGTTTTTTGTAATCTTTTTTGTTTCTCCGGAAATGTTTCCGCGACCCGCGCTTCATCCCGGCATATACCGACAACGGTTCTCCGTCCTCGGCCAGGTATTTGCCCTCGATGACAAAGAAATCCTGGTCGTGCGTGATGGTCTGGCTGTCAATGTTCGTAAAACAGGAATGGCAAAACGAAAGGTAGTATATGGCATCCAGAAGATTGGTCTTCCCCTCCCCGTTGTGCCCAATCAGGCAGTTGACATTGGGCGAGAACGTTAGGTTTGCCGCACGTATATTCTTGTAATTGATGATGGAAATCTCGTTGAGGATCATGGACGGTCGCTATGTAATATGGTGAAGTTGCGCTGTTTTTCGGGACAACTTGCTGATGCAAAGTTACGAGTTTCGGCCATTAAAAACGAAAAAAGAGTAGGATTAATTTCAATATCTAAGATAAAAGTGGTAATTTTGCGACTAATTACCGACTATAATAAAACAATAAAATAATGGCAAACAAAAACGAAAATGCAACATTCGATGCTGCAGGAAAGTCAGAAGTGTTCTTCGCTAAGCACCGTAATGTCATCTTGGCGGTTATTGCCGCAATCATTGTGGTGGTTGCCGGATGGGTCTGTTACGGTACCTTTATTTCCGGCCCGCGTCAGGACAAGGCAAGCACAGCACTGGCTCGCGGTCAGGAGTATTTCAATGCGGAGCAGTTCGACAAGGCTCTCAACGGCGACGGTGCCGGTTATGCTGGCTTTGTGAAGATAGCCGCCGACTACGGAAGCACCGATGCCGGTAATCTGGCAAACCTCTATGCCGGTCTGTGCTACTATCAGATGGGCAAGGCCAAAGAGGCCGTGAAGTACCTCGAGGAGTATTCGCCTTCCAACGATGCGATGGTCAGCCCCGCCGCAGTGGCCGCTTTGGGCAACGCCTATGCAGCCGTCGGACAGGTGGACAAGGCCGTGAGCAAGCTGAAGGATGCGGCTTCGAAGGCCGACAGCAAGGCCAAGGACGGTGCCAACAACAGTCTTTCGCCCACGTTCCTGTTGCAGGCCGGCGAACTGCTGGAGAATCAGAACAAGGCCGGCGAGGCTTTGGAGATCTACCAGAACATCAAGAAGAAATATGTCAACTCGGCTTTGGTTCAGAGCAACGAGATTGACAAGTATATTGAGCGCACCACAAAGTAACCGTTATGGCAACCGCCCTTCATCATCTGTCCGATTACGATATCAGCAAGGTTCCTGATGCAAGCAACATGTGTTTCGGCATCGTTGTAGCCGAATGGAATACGGAAATCACCGGCGCTTTGCTCGACGGGGCCGTCAAGACCTTGGAAAAGCACGGTGCCTTGCAGGAGAATATTCATGTCAAGACTGTCCCGGGCAGTTTCGAACTGGTTTATGGCGCACAGCAGATGTGCAAAGACGACGGTTTCGATGCTGTGATTATTCTCGGAAGTGTAATACGGGGAGAGACACCGCATTTCGACTATATTTGTCAGGGTGTCACCTATGGCATCGCGCATCTCAATGCCGTGCAGAACATACCGGTAATCTACGGCCTTCTTACCACCGACGACTTGCAGCAGGCCAAGGACCGCAGCGGTGGCAAGCTGGGCAACAAAGGTGATGAGTGTGCTATCGACGCCATCAAAATGGCCAAGTTTTAGAACCGAATACTGAACGGTGACTGCCGGAGCGTTTAATGCGCGGGCGGTCATCGTTTTTAGGTGGCGGTTTGCAAATCCATCCTTTTAAATCTATACCATGAAGTTATACGAACTCATACAGGCTTACGATTTTGACGAGATAATGCCCGAAATACTCAATATGTTCCCGGGCACAGCCAAGTATCGTGAACCGTTGAAGAAGGCTTACGATATACTGGTGCAGCTTCGTCCAGTGCCGACGAAGAAATCCATTCGGTACAAACTCATACAGACCGGCAAACACGACGAGTCGTATATGGGGGCTGAGGATTCCGATTTCAGATGCACCTGGGAGGTGTGTTTGGGCAAGGATGTGTCGCGTGAACGCGGGGTGGACCTGAACGACGTGGAACTGCTGGCCAACTGTTTGGTAAACATCTGTTTTACCGGCACGCATCCCAAAGCGTTCGATGCAGCCTATGCGCAACTGGTGCGGCCTGAGCGCTGATGCCGTGGCGCATGCTGATTTCTGCGGAAATATTAATGTAATGGCGGACAGAAAGACGCGTGTGGTCTTTCTGTCCGCCAGTTGTTTTATGCCAGGCTGATGGAGTTGTCGGATGCTGTTGTGTCCTCCGGTTTCGGACAAGATGTGGTTGCCTGGTTTGCAATGGCATATTTGTCGCTTCTCAAACCTATGCTTTGTTGCCGTCAAACCTGGGATTTGTTGCTGCTAAACCTGGGGTTTATCAACGTCAAATCAGGGGTTTGTTGCTGCTAAACCTGGGGTTTAGCGGTGGCAAACCTTAGGTTTTCGTAATGCCAAAGCATAGCCGTCGCATGGTCATGGCTGTCTTGTGGCATTTTTGTTTGCCTGATAGCCTGTTATGAACAAGGAAGACTGGAGTCGGGGAGGAGTTATGTCGTACTGTCGTTGGTAATGTTTATGACTGCGTATAAACAAAAAAAAGAGGTTGAATAATCAACCTCTTCTTTTCGGTCGGGATTACTGGACTCGAACCAGCGACCTCGCGCCCCCCAGACGTGTGCGCTACCAACTGCGCTAAATCCCGTTCCTTAATTGCGATGCAAAGGTAAGGAGAATTAATGAACTGTCCAAATTTTCCGGCAACTTTTTTGGAAAAAAGTGTTGTTTATGCCTTTTGAAACTTAAAATCTTTGCGGAAGACAAATAAAATGGCTAACTTTGTCAATACATCAAGTTATTAAAAGAAGACATCATGACCTATAAAATAACGGCGCCGCAGCAAATAGACACCTCTATTAAATTGCCTGCTTCAAAAAGCATCAGCAACCGTGCCTTAATCATACATGCCCTATCGGGCGGGAATATCATGCCCGACAACATTTCCGAATGTGACGACACCGACGTGGTCATCAAGGCTCTTGAAACCATGCCGCCCGTTATCGACATCAAGGCGGCTGGCACTGCCATGCGCTTCCTTACCGCTTATTTGTCGGTAACGCCGGGGCATCACGTCATAACGGGTACCGAACGCATGAAGCATCGCCCCATCGGGATGCTGGTGGACGCACTGCGCACATTGGGCGCGAACATCAGCTACGAGGGCGAAGAGGGCTTTCCGCCGCTCGGCATTTACGGAACGCCGCTTGCCGGCGGTCGCGTGTGCATGCCCGGCAATGTGAGTTCACAATATGTCTCCGCACTGCTGCTCATTGGACCGGTATTGGAGAACGGGCTCGAACTACAGCTTATCGGCAACATTGTTTCCCGACCTTATATAGATTTGACGCTATGGCTCATGCGAGAGTATGGCGCCGATGCCGACTGGGTGTCGGGCGATACCATCCGGGTAAATCCCAAAGCTTACTGCCAACGCAGATACCTGATCGAAAACGATTGGAGCGCAGCCAGCTATTGGTACGAAATGGCGGCCCTCTACGGTCCGGGGGCTGCCAAGGTCAGGCTGGGGGGACTGATGGACGCATCCAAACAGGGTGATTCCATCGTAAAGCACATATTTTCGTTGCTCGGTGTCAAAACCACCTTCAGTGACCATGAGGAAGACAAGCCCACACTCGTAACCCTGATTCCCAGGCCCGGGTCGGTAAACCGGTTGGACTTCGACTTCAACAATTGTCCCGACTTGGCACAGACGGTGGTCGTTACCTGTTGTGCGCTCAACATTCCGTTCCATTTCAAAGGCTTGTCGAGCCTTAAAATAAAGGAGACGGACCGCATCGAGGCTCTGAAGCGCGAACTGCGTAAAGTGGGGTATGTCGTAAACAGTATCAACGACTCCGAAATGTACTGGGACGGCACACGGTGCGAGGCCACCATGCTACCCATCGACACTTACGAGGATCATCGCATGGCCATGGCTTTCGCCCCATTGTCCGTCAAGTTCCCCGACATCAGAATCAATAACCCAGAAGTGGTTTCCAAATCATACCCGACTTATTGGGAAGACTTGAAGTCTGCCGGCTTTGCCATCCAAGAGATGGAATGAGTCTGACCGCTTGCACCGTTTCGCATCATCCTCTTTGCTATGATATACCTCGTTATCAGTATTGTCGTATTGGGATTGTTAACCGCTCTATTTACCTTCTTTACCCAGAAGGGAGGCGATGACGG
Organism: bacterium; assembly: GCA_963656755.1. Classification (GTDB taxonomy): domain Bacteria; phylum Bacteroidota; class Bacteroidia; order Bacteroidales; family Bacteroidaceae; genus Prevotella. The sequence continues at coordinate 168,761 of CAVKJH010000064.1, read as the reverse complement.
TCCTTCCCCTGTCACGGCCGCTGGAGATTGCTCGTCGTGTACGGGAACCGATAGCCGTTGCGAACAGGAGTGCATGATGGAGGCTGCCACACAAAGCATTGTGTATTACGACGATGAAGAGCTTGACATCTACCGGGGAAGACCGTCCGACCAATACTCCGACGACGAGACGGAGGCGTTTGCCGAAGTGCTGGAAACCTTGAAGCCCGACGAGGTGAAAGCATGGGGAAGAAGTCTCATTCTCCGGGGCATCAACATGCCGGACGGAATAAAAGACGAGTTCGTGGCCTTGGCCGAATGATTTTGGGCGCAGGAAGGCAATAAAAGCGGACTTACCGTCGTTATCTATTCAACGAGCATGAAACGATACATCCATTTCCTATTGGCCATCATCGGTACAATGGTCATCATAGCATGTTCCACCGAGAAAAACACGGCCAGATCTCGGTGGTGGCAGTCTTTTAACACACGTTACAACACTTACTACAACGGAACGTTGGCTTTCATCGACGGGGCACTGGCCAAAGAGACCGGCAACAAGGACAATTTTACCGAAATCATACCGCTCTACACTGTAAGCAACAAGGCAAGCAGGGAGTTGGGGAAAGGCAATTTTGACAAGGCTATCGAGAAAGCCGAGAAGGCCATCAAGCTGCACAGTATCAAGCGCAAGCCCGAATGGAACAAAAACCGCCGGAAAACGGAGAAGGACATAGAGTGGCTCAGCCGGAAAGAATACAATCCGTTCTTGTGGAAAGCATGGATGCTGATGGGGCGTTCGCAGTTTTTCCAAGGCGATTTTGACGGCGCCGCGTCCACGTTCAACTACATGAGCCGCCTTTATGCCAAGCAACCGGCCATCTATGGCCGTGCCCGCGCTTGGTTGGCCAAGAGCTACATAGAAAACGATTTCCTCTATGACGCCGAGGATGTAATAAGAAACATGAAGCGCGACAGCCTGCACTGGAGGGCTCGCAAGGAATGGGATTACACCTATGCAGACTACTATATCCACACGGGAGAATATGCCCTGGCCATCCCTTACTTGCGAAATGTTATCAGGCACGAGATGCGCAAGAAGCAGCGCGCCCGCGAGTGGTACCTGCTGGGACAGCTGTATGCGGCCTTGGGACAAAAGGCGGAAGCCTACAAAGCCTTCAGAAAGGTAATCCGCCAGAATCCGCCTTACGAACTGGAGTTCAATGCACGCATTGCCCAAACGGAGGTATTGGCTTCCAACCAGTCCAAACAGATGGTCAGACGGTTGAAGCGCATGGCTTCGTCGGACAACAACAAGGAATATCTTGACCAAGTGTATTATGCCATAGGCAATATCTACTTGGCACAAAAAGATACGGCAAGTGCTATTGCCAACTATGAGAAAGGCGCGGAAAAAGCCACCCGCAACGGTATCGAGAAAGGGGTTCTGCTGCTGAAGCTTGGCGACTTGTACTGGACAAAGAAGAAATTCGGCGATGCGCAACGTTGTTACGGGGCGGCCATCGGACTGCTCGACAAGGAACGCAAAGACTACGAACAGTTGTCAAACCGATCGAAAGTGCTCGACGAGTTGGTGCCGTATACAGAAGCGGTACATCTGCAAGACTCATTGCAGGAACTGGCCCAAATGCCCGAAAAAGACAGAAATGCCGCCATCGACCGGGTGATAGAAGCCTTGAAAAAGAAAGAGAAAGAGGAAAAGAACAAGCAGGCGGAGGCCAACGCACAGCAGCAACAGCAGAGGAACGGTGCGGCTGGCAACATGAACGCCAGCAAGACCAACACTGCGGCTGCCGGCCAACAGACCGGCGGCCAATGGTATTTCTACAACCAGATGGCCGTGCAGCAGGGAAAGCAACTGTTCCAGCGGCAGTGGGGAAAGCGTGAAAATGCAGACAACTGGCAACGCGTCAATACCACCGTGGTGTCGGGACTCGGAACCGGTGAACAAGCTGAACTAACCGAAGAGCAGCGCGACTCCATCAGCCGAACGGAAGCGCTGCAGGACTCGCTGGAGCAAGTGAAGGACAGCGCGCAGTACGACCCGCATAAACGTGAATACTATCTGGCACAGATACCCTTCACCGACGAGCAGGTATCGGCCAGCAACGCCATCATCATGGACGGCCTGTACCACAGTGGCGTGATATTCAAGGACAAGCTCGACGAGCTGGCCCTCGCTGAGAAATCACTGCTCCGCATAACCGGCCAGTATCCGGACTACGAACACATGGACGATGTCTATTACCATTTGTTCCTGCTCTATTCCCGGCAGGGAGACCCGGTGACGGCCGAGACCTACGTCGGAAAACTGAAGGCGGACTATCCCGAGAGCCAGTGGACCACGCTGCTGACCGACCCCTATTTTGTGCAAAATGCCAGAGAAGGCATTCATGTGGAAGACTCGCTCTATGCCGCCACATACGAGGCGTTCAAGGCTGACCGTTCGGCCGAAGTCGTCTCGAACACGCATATCTCCGAAACCCGCTTCCCGTTGGGGGCCAACCGCGACAAGTTTATCTTCATCGACGGCCTAAGCAAGCTCAACAACGGTGATGCCGCCGGATGCCTTACGGCCATGCGTACCGTGGTGGAGAAATATCCCAAGAGCAGCGTGTCGGAACTGGCCGGCATGATTATCAACGGAGTCAAGGAAGGAAGGACGTTGCGTGGGGGCAAATTTGACATCGGCAATGTATGGAGCAGACGCAGCGTGGTGCTTAGCGACAGCGACTCCATTCAGGCACGCACATTTGTCAACGAGCGCAACACCAACTTCGTGTTCATGCTGGTCTACCAGCCCGACAGCGTCAACCAGAACAAGTTGTTGTACGAGCTGGCACGCTACAATTTCACCAATTATCTTGTCCGAGACTTTGAGATTGCCATCGATGAGGGCGACGGCATCCGCCACATGCGTGTTTCAGGCTTCCGTAACTATGACGAAGCCCTGCAGTATGCCCGCCAGGTATTAAAGCAGGAAAGTGTCATACGGCTGTTGGCAAAAGCCCGGCCGGTTATCATCAGCGAAGAAAACCTGCCCTTGTTGGGCACGAACTACAGTTATGACGAGTACGACGCATACTACAACAAGCATTTTGCCCCGCTGAAAGTGTCCACGGCCCGTTTGCTCACCGAACCTGCGGAGATTACGACAAACACTCCCAAGAAAGCGCCCGAAACCGAGCAGGAAGTGGACGACTACTTGGACGGTACCGTCATTTCGGCTGACGAGAATACGCCTGTTGCTACTGAAACTGTCATAGCCACCGACGATACCCAGCAGCCGGCACCGTTGCCCGAAGGCTCTGTATCGAACACATTCGTTACCGATGTTGATGCAGCCTCCCCGCAATCCCCGCAGAACGGCACTATAGCGGTGGCAGAGGACGAGGATGCCGCGGCTCCGGCCAACCGAACCGTAGTGCCCGTAGAGCACGAGGAGAAGACCGAAACGGGCAACACCACCGTAGTTACCGAAACCGACAGTCCCGTTACGGCTCCCGCAGAAAACCAACGCGACAAGGTCGACTCAAAGGAAGCCGACAAACAAAAGGAAAAACAGACGACCGCGAAGAAGTCGGGTGATGCCACAGGTAGCAAACAGGCCGTAAAGGACAGCCCGTCCGATAAACCGGCGAAGTCCGATTCTCGCAACAATGCCGACCGCCTTACCATCAGCAACGGTGCAGATATCTTCTTCGATGACAACGAGGATGTGCCGCCGAGCAACAGTCAAAAGAAACAAAACACGCAGAAGCAGAATAGCACAGACAATACGGCTGCCGACAAGAAAAACCAACCGGCAAAGAAAGACAACACGGAGGTCAAAGACGATAAAGACAACCCCCAGAAATCCGAAGAGAGCCAAGATGATGATTCCTTCGACCTTGAGGACGAATACTACGACCTCGACGGATTCTAAACCCACATCGAAAGCAAGCCATATGACACAGAACAACGGTTACATTTTATGGGTCGACGACGAGATAGAGTTGCTCAAAGCCCATATCATCTTCCTGCAGAAGAAAGGCTACGACGTTACGACCGTAAGCAACGGTGCTGATGCCATAGAAGAGTGCCATCACCGCACTTTCGACATTATCCTGCTCGACGAGATGATGCCGGGGCTCACCGGGCTCGACACGCTGCAGCGCATCAAGGAGATACAGCCCGTCACGCCGGTTGTCATGGTTACCAAGAGCGAAGAGGAGAACATCATGGACCAGGCCATCGGCGCCAAAATCGCCGACTATCTTATCAAGCCCGTCAACCCCAGTCAGATATTACTGACGCTCAAGAAGAATATCCACCGCAAGGAGATTGTTACCGAGGTGACACAGACCGGCTATCAACAGGCTTACCAACAGTTGTCGTTGAAGATTCAGGATTGCAAGACATGGGACGACTGGAGGGATGTGTACCGGCGTCTGGTGCACTGGGAACTGGAGCTTAGCGATACCGATAGCCAGATGACCGACTTGCTTAACATGCAAAAGGAAGAGGCCAACAACGGCTTTGCGAAGTTCATAAAGAACAATTATATGGACTGGGTGGCACCCGACAAGATGAACGCCTGTCCTGACCAACGGCCGTTGATGAGCCCCGATCTGTTCAAGGGCCTGGTGTTCCCGCGCATCAATGCCGGTGAAAAGGTCTTTCTGATCGTCATCGACAATTTCCGCTACGACCAATGGCGCATACTGGCACAGCAAATCGGCGACCTTTTCGACATCGAAGAGGATATCTACATGAGTATCCTGCCCACCGCTACCCAATATGCGCGCAATGCCATCTTCAGCGGTCTGATGCCCAACAAGATAGAGCAGATGTTTCCCGACTTGTGGGTTGACGAAGACGAGGAAGAGGGCAAGAACCTCAACGAGGAGCCACTTATCCAGACGCAAATAGACCGTTTCAGACGCCACGACTCGTTCAGTTATCATAAAATCAACGATTCCAGTGCAGGCGAACGATTCCTGCAACAGTTCAACAATCTGAAGGATAACGACCTTAACGTGCTGGTTGTGAACTTTATCGATATGCTCTCCCATGCCCGCACCGAGTCGAGGATGGTTCGCGAACTGGCCAACAACGAAAGCGCCTACCGCAGCATCACGTTGTCGTGGTTCAAACATTCGGTCATGGCCGACCTGTTCAAGCGGCTGTCGCAAAGCGACTATCGTGTCATCGTTACCACCGACCACGGGTCCATACGCGCTTCGAAACCCATTAAAATCATCGGCGACCGCAATACCAACACCAATCTGCGGTACAAGTTGGGCAAGAACCTCAGCTTCAATTCCAGAGAGGTGTTCTGTATCAAGTCGCCCCAGATGGCCCAGCTGCCGTCGCCCAACGTCAGCACCAGCTACGTCTTTGCTATGGGAAATTCGTTCTTCGCCTATCCCAACAACTACAATTATTATGTGTCCTATTACAAAGACACGTTCCAACACGGCGGCATCTCCATGGAAGAGATGATGATACCGCTCGTCAGCATGAAGCCCAGACGATAAGACCGTTTTGCGGACATCCTCGCCATCCGGCTTCTGTCCGCGCTATAAGAAATTTTGCCTTGTCACAAAACAAAGCCTAAAGACTTTCGTCTTCAGGCTTTGTTATGGTTCTTTTCAGTTTAGGCATGTGCTTCTTGTTGCGTAGCCATGCCTTTTTCCGTTCTTCGTATTCCTCGTGATGGCGTTCCAGAAAATTGTCTGCCATGATGATAAATAGATAGTCTGCAATCTGTTTATTTGAACCGACTGTATATCACGTTCAGCTTGATGGGGCTGTCGTCAGCGTCCGTGCCTTTTACAAGCCTTGTGCTTGTCAGCGACATGTCGTTGGTCACTTTCACCACCGTGGCAGATCCTGACGATGTGGTGGTCGTGGATATCTCGACGGGAACGATTACCACTTTGTTCCAGTTGGCGGAATTTCTGTCGCCGTTATACATGGCCGAAACCATTCCCGATATGTTGTTGAAAGTGTAGCTGTTGTCGAAGCTGCCACTCGAGGCGCTGTATGCCCAGCTGGCCACATACGAGTTCTTGTTGTTGTAGATATTGTTGTTCTCGAAGAATGTGTGCAGCGAATCAGCCGGTATCATCAGAATCTTCTTCGGCACATCAAAAGCGTAATCGCTTGTGGTCTTGTTGTTCAGTCGCTGCAGCACCAGTTTCGCCGATGTAATGGTATCGTTCTCATGACCGCTCATGATTTTCTCCACAGGCAAGGTCAGCTCGGTGAATATGCCTGCAGGTGTCTTCAGGTATGTGCAGGTAGTGTCTTGGGCCAATCTTTCCATGGTCTGCTTGTCGTTGGTTATCGTGGAAGTCTGCAAGACCTCCTCCGTTCCCCAGAAGACGGCCGCCGAATGGTACAGCGAGTCGTCTTCGACATGACTGAAATACACGTCCAGCTGCGAATCCGATACATACGCCATGTTGCCCACTCCGCTCTGGTGCTTGAAGAAGAAGCCCGGAACCACATTGTTCCTGAAGGCATAGGCATCTTTGAAATTGGCAGGGTTGTCGTAGTATTTCCGCATGATGTACGTGCCGTAGCTGTCGTATGTGTTCCCGTCTTTGTCGGTGTACGGGCCTTTCAGCTTGATGGTAATGTACGGGGTATAGGTCGACGTGTCGCGTGTGCTTTGCTTCACGTTGTAGTCGATGAGGCTATATACCTTGTCCCTTTGCAGTCCGTCCTCGCGGATGTAGCCGTTTTCCAGCGGGCTGAAATTGCTGTAGTACTTGCGGTCTTCGTTCATGGCTTTCCCCATTTCGTAGGCCGTCAGCTTCATGAGCTGTGTGGAGTCGCCGTACAGGCTGCTGTAGAACAGGCGCAGTTCGCACGAATCGGCTTTGATAATCCCTTTCTGCTCCTTCCCGTTGTCGTCGTATGTCACCAAATGTGACTGTTCGGGAAACGTAAAACCCTCCAGACTGTTGAACTGGGCCATGAAGTCGCCGACGATGTAGGTGTTGGTTTCGGGATCCCTTACCTTACCCAAATAGCCGGTAGTGTTGCGTGACAGGACCGAGTCGGCTACCAGCGAACGGCTGGATACGCTGAATGTCTGGGCCGATATTTGCAGTCCGTCCTGGTTCTCTATTATCGAAGAGCCGATGGTATCGGTCGTTGTATCGCAGCTTGCCAGTATGAGGCTGGCTTGTGCCAAGGCAACGAGTAACTTGAATTTCATGTGAAACGGGGATGTTGTTAATGTTGTGTTGTCGCTGTCCGGGCTTCGTTTACTTTTCGAGAATTTCGTTGTAGAAATTCTTGTAGGCGCCCGCATAGTCTTTTCCCGGGTAGTTGAGGAGCGGGATATTCTTGTTCTTGGTGTATGCCAGCAGGTCGGCGTTGACATTCTCGCCTGCTTCCACCACACCGTCGCTGTAGTCGATGGCGAGCTTCCCCAATTCCAGGAAGTCGAATTTCTCGGCGTAAGGTTTCAGCAGTTCGGCCTTGGCGTCACGGAACTCCACGCACCGTTTGAAATTGTCGCCCAGCGAAGTCTTCAGCTGGTTGTCGAAGAGCGAGGTCACAACCTTGGTGTTGGCAAACGAGGGGTCGTCGTGGTAGGCGGTCTTGATATAGAGCGGCACCACAGCCGTCATCCATCCCTGGCATTGCACGAGGTCGGGCGTCCAGCGCAGTTTCTTGACTGTTTCGAGCACGCCGCGCGCGAAGAAGATGGCCCGTTCGCCGTTGTCGGCATATTCCATACCGTTCTCGTCTTCTGTCATGGCTTGGCGGCGGAGGAAATAATCTTCGTTGTCGATGAAATAGACTTGCAGCCGCGAAACGGGGATGCTTGCCACTTTGATGATAAGCGGATGGTCGGTATCGTCGATGATCAAGTTCATGCCCGACAGGCGTATGACCTCGTGCAGTTGGCCCCGGCGCTCGTTGATGGCTCCCCATTTGGGCATGAAGGTGCGGATTTCGAATCCGTTCTCCTGCATTTTCTGCGGGAGCTGCCGTCCCATGACGGACATCTCGGATTCGGGCACATAGGGGGTGATTTCCTGGTTGATGAATAAAACCTTTTTCTTGATCATTCTTCTGTTCTCTGTTTATGATGAGAAGTCAAACGGTGCTGTGTTCCGGCTTGTAAATGCACACTGCATCCAAATTAACTTTATGTGTGCAAAGGTACGAAAAATATATGATAAAGCGCCCTCTTTTGCATCAATTTACACAAAAGAGGGCGTTTTTAAGGGTGTTTATCATTAGCATCTGGGCCAGCTGGCCGGTGGGCAGCTGGCCGGGTGCGCTTATTCTATTACGAACAGAGCGTCGTCTTCGAGAACGCTCTGGCCGATCTTTACGCAGATGGCGGCAATCTTGCCGTCCTTTTCCGCCTCGATGTTGTTGGCCATCTTCATGGCTTCCAGCACAAGCACCGAGTCGCCGGCATGCACTTCGTCGCCCACCTTCATGTTGATGGCGGTGATGGTGCCGGGCAGCGGAGCCTTTGTGGCGTTGGCCACATTGGCACTGGAAGTTGCGGCAGTGGTGTCCTCGTCGCTCTCGGCGACGGGCTTGCCCAGTTCCACTTTCTTCTTCTCGGGTTCGGCCGGTTTCTCCATTCCCACTTCGAAAGTTTCTCCGTTTACCTTCACGTTGGCAACATACGTTTCCTCGTTGATGTCGCCTATCTCGACGTTGTATTCCTTACCGTCGATGGTGTATTTGAATTCTTTCATTATTTTTTATGGTTTTGCTGTGAAAGACAAGAACTTGGCGTTCCACAAAGTCTGTTTGGGCTTGATGGTTATCACGCCGGGTTCTCTGTCGTGAACGTTGTTGCCCTGGTACTCGTAGAGTGCCATGGCAATGGCTGCATAGATGTTTTTGTCCATTGAAAACTTTAAACTTTTCTGTTAGCTTTATGACCGGATTACATAGGCATACAGCCGTGTTTCTTGGCGGGCAGGCTCTGGCGTTTCGATGCCAGCTGCGCCAGTCCGCGGCAGATGCGGAAGCGTGTGTTGCGCGGCTCGATCACGTCGTCGATGTAGCCGAATTGTGCGGCCTGGTAGGGGTTGGCGAAAGTCTCGGTATACTCGTCTTCCTTTTCGGCTAGGAATGTCTTCACGTCGCCGCCTTCTTCCTTTATCTTCTTTGCGTCCTTGGCGCAGAGCACGGCCACGGCACCCGATGCACCCATCACGGCAATCTCGGCCGTGGGCCATGCAAAGTTGAGGTCGGAGCGCAACTGCTTGCAGCCCATGACGATGTGGCTGCCGCCATAGCTCTTGCGCAGGGTGATGGTAATCTTCGGCACGGTAGCCTCGCCGTAGGCGTAGAGCAGTTGTGCGCCGTGCAGGATTACGGCGTTGTATTCCTGTCCTGTGCCGGGCAAGAAACCGGGCACGTCCACCAGGCTGACGATGGGAATGTTGAAAGCATCGCAGAAGCGCACGAAGCGGGCACCCTTGCGGCTGGCGTTCACGTCGAGCACGCCGGCATAGGCCGAAGGCTGGTTGGCCACGATACCCACGCTCTGTCCGTTGAAGCGTGCGAAGCCGGTAATGATGTTCTTGGCGAACTTAGGCTGCACTTCGAAGAACTCGTTGTTGTCGGTGACGGCGGTTATGACCTTGTACATGTCGTAGGCCTTGTTGGGGTCGTCGGGCAGGATGTCGTTGAGCAGGTCTTCCTTGCGGTCGATGGGGTCGGTGCACTCCACGCGCGGAGCCTCCTCGGTGTTGTTCGACGGCAGATAGCTGAGCAGTTTCTTCACCATTGCCATGGCGTCCTCTTCGGTCTTGGCCGTGAAGCTTGTTACGCCGCTCTTGCTGGCGTGTACGCTTGCACCTCCGAGGTGTTCGGAGTCGATTTCCTCGCCCGTTACGGTCTTCACCACTTTCGGTCCGGTGAGGAACATGTAGCTTGTACCCTCGGTCATGACGATGAAATCGGTCAGGGCCGGCGAGTAGACTGCGCCGCCGGCGCACGGGCCCATGATCATCGAGATCTGTGGCACCACGCCGGATGCCAGGATGTTGCGCTCGAAAATCTCGCCGTATCCGGCCAAAGCTGAAATGCCCTCCTGTATGCGTGCGCCACCCGAGTCGTTCATGCCGATTACCGGTGCGCCGTTCTGCATGGCCATGTCCATGATTTTGCACATCTTCTGGGCCATTGTCTCAGAGAGCGATCCGCCGTTTACCGTGAAGTCCTGGGCGTAGATGTAAACCAGACGGCCGTCGATAGTGGCCGAGCCGGCCACGACACCGTCGCCCAGATATTGTTTCTTCTCCATACCGAAATTGTGGCAACGGTGAAGTTTGAACATGTCGTACTCCTCAAAACTGTCCTTATCTACAAGCATCTCGATGCGTTCGCGTGCGGTGTACTTGCCGCGTGCATGCTGCTTGTCGATGGCTTTCTGTCCGCCACCGAGGCGTGCTTGCTCGCGTTTGGCAACGAGCTCCTTGATTTTCTCTGTTTGTTTGCTCATAATTTATTTAGTTATTACCTATTTACATATTTGGCGCAAAGTTACTAAAATTAAACGAGAAAGGGGTGATTGCCCGTAAATAATTTATGTTTCTCGCATTCCTGACGGTTGTCCGGCCATTGTTGCGTTGTTCGCCCGTGATGCTGTTGCATGCGGTAAAATCCGCATCGGGATAAAGGCCGTTGGACGAACTGTCCTTGAAAAACGGTGTACCCGATGTGGAACTGCAATCGGGAACGATGCCGTTGTATTCGTTTTTCTCAAAAAAAACGGACCATTTGGTGGTCCCGTTTTAGCGCGACGTAAGGGGCGCGTGTATGTGTCGGGTGGTATGATTTGCCTTCCGCAGGGCCATGGGTTGTGCCTTCCGTAGCCCATTGGTGCCTTGTCGCAGTGCCGTTTGCGGTCGGCGGACTGTTGGTTGACGGCATATCGGCAGCCCGTTCGGTGCCTGTCGCATCCCGATAGGACGCCTTTCGGCCTTGCCCGAATGGTTCGCGCGGAATGTCTGTACGGTCTGTGACGCGTAATGTGTTGATAGTCAAACGATACACAGGTTGCTGAAAAATGGGCGTGTTCGGACGCAACACCAGTTGCGCATGGCTACAGCGCAGTTTCAGACCTGTAGTTTGTAAATTTATTGCACCCTATTTAATGCGTTGCTGTCTCCCCTCGGAAGATACCGCCTAAAAGAAAAATCCGGGACTTGAACCATCTGTTCAAATCCCGGATAAGGATACCGGTTTTTCTTTCTTGTATGTTGCAGCCTTTAGCGCAGCGTATGCGGTCAGTCGACAAACCGCTTCAGAATGTCCTGATAGGCATCGATGCGCCTGTCGCGCAGGAAAGGCCACCAGCGTCTGACATGCTCTGAGTGCGTCAGGTCGATGTCGACGATGGTGCGTACCTCCTCGTTGTCGGGAGCCTGGTAGCACAGTTCGCCTTGCGGTCCGGCCACAAAGCTCGAACCCCAGAACTCGATGCCGCCGGTCTGTCGGCTGGGGTCGTCCTCGTGTCCCACGCGGTTGACCGCCACTACCGGCAGTCCGTTGGCCACGGCATGTCCGCGTTGCACGGTGGTCCAGGCGGTGCGTTGCCGCAGTTGCTCGTCGGCCGTGTCGCTCGTCTCGTAGCCTATGGCGGTGGGATAGACAAGCATTTCGGCGCCTTGCAGGGCCATGAGCCGTGCGGCCTCAGGGTACCACTGGTCCCAGCAGACCATTACGCCCAGCCGTCCCACCGAGGTGTCGATGGGGTGGAAGCCCAGGTCGCCCGGCGTGAAATAGAATTTCTCGTAATAGGCAGGGTCGTCCGGGATGTGCATCTTGCGGTATTTGCCGGCTATTGTTCCGTCGCTTTCCAGCACCACGGCCGTGTTGTGGTAGAGGCCGGCAGCCCTGCGCTCGAACAGCGAGGTGACGATGACCACCCCGTGCTTCTTGGCCAGGTCGCCGAAGAAGCGTGTCGACGGTCCGGGTATGGGTTCGGCCAGGTCGAAGCAGTCCACGTTTTCCGTCTGGCAGAAATAGAGAGAGTTGTGCAGCTCTTGCAGCACGATGAGCTGTGCGCCCTGCTGCGCCAGTTCGCCGATGCCCTCGGCGAGCCGTTTGCGGTTGTTGTCTGCATCGCTGCTGTTGTGTTGTTGTATGATACCTACTTTCAGTTGCATGGTTTTTGTGTTTGTCGGCTCACCGTCTGCCGGTGTGCCTTATGTAAAGAATGGTTCGTTGTTGGGTTGCGGTTCGCGGTTGTCCGGTATGTCGGTAAGCGCCCCTTCTGGGTATTGCATGGTGAGACAGTGGAGCGATCCGTGCTGCCTGATGGCCGTGCAGGCATCGATGCCTATGATCTCGCGGTCGGGGAACGCTTGCCGTATGGTGTCCATGGCCTGCTGGTCTTTTTCCTTCTGTTGGTAGGTCGGCACCAGCACGGCGTGGTTGAGTATCACGAAGTTGGCATAGGTGGCCGGCAGCCGGTCTTCGCCGTCGTAGATGGCATCGGGCATCGGCAGTCGCAGCAGTCGGTAGGGGCGGCCGGAGAGGGTGGTGAGACCTTTCAGCTGTTCCTCGAGAGCGGCGAAATCGGCGTAATGCTCGTCGTTGTTGTCGTCGCATCCCACATAAAGCAGCGTGTCGTGGGGTGCCATGCGGACGATGGTGTCGATATGCCCGTCGGTGTCGTCGCCCGCCAGTCTGCCGTGGTCTATCCACACGATGCGCTTTGCGTTGAACAGGTTGGCCAGCCTTTCTTCTATCATCCGCTTGTCGAGCGGCTGGTTGCGGTGGGGTGCCAGCATGCACGACGATGTGGTCATGATGGTGCCTTGTCCGTCGCTCTCGATGGCCCCTCCCTCAAGCACAAAGTCGGTGTGGTTCTCCAGGGCGGCCTGGAACACGCCGCAGTAGTACAGTTGTAGGTTGATGGCGTTGTCTTTTTTCCATTCGAACTTTTCGCCCCATCCGTTGAACTTGAAGTCGAGTAGGTGGTTTTTCACGAAGAAGCCTTGCGACTGGTGTGTGGACACCATGGTCAGGGGTGCGTGGTCGCGTGCCCATGTGTCGTTGGTGTCTATTTGCCTGATAATGACATTTGCCATGCAGGCGGCATCGAGCTTGGCGGCCAGCAGGACTTCGGTTGCAGCCTTGTCGGGCGTTACGACGAGCAGTGTCTCGCGTTTGGCAATCTCGCGTGCCATTTGCAGGAACGTCTGCGTTATTTCCTCGAGATAGGGTTTCCAGTCGGTGCCCGCATGGGGCCATGTCAGTTGGATACCGCTTTGCGGCGACCATTCGGCCGGAAGCATAAAGTCACATTGTTTGTCGTAGGTCATGGTTATGTTTTTATGGTGGGATGTGTCTGTCCTAATGTTTCTGCAAATGTAATGAAATCATTTGGATTGTGTTGCAAAATATTTCAAAAAAAACATGCGCGAACGATAGTTGGAGCGTGAAAATATTGTAACTTTGTGGAAACAATAAAAATAAAATCCATGCTTGAGTTCAAGAATGTGAGTGTACGCTTGTCGTCGGGCCGTTTGTCGGTACCCTTCTCGCTGGAGCTGGACGGGGGAAACGTGGCGTGCCTTTCGGGCAGTGCCGGCAGCGGCAAGAGCCTGTTGCTCATGGCCATTCTTGGTCTTGCGCCGCTGGCGTCGGGGTATGTCACCGTCGACGGCGAGCTTGTCACCTCCGACTCGAGCGCTTATTTCCGCCGCCTGATAGCTTATGTGCCGCAGCGCATGCCCTCGCTGCGGATGAAGGTGCGGCAACTATTCGACGAGTTGTTTGGCCTGGACATACAGCGCACGGATGCCGCCGATGCGTCCGCCTTGGCCCGGGAGTGGCAACGTGCGCAGCTGCCTGCGGGGCTGGCCGACCAGTGGGTCACGTCGGTGGATGCCCTCCTGCTGCGTACCGCCATGCTGGCGGCTGTGCCCTTGCTGCGTCGCCCCATAGTGCTAGTCGACGACCCTGATCCGCAGGTGGTGGCCGACGGCTTTCTCGACCGGCTGGCAACCGACGGAACCGAAGTGCTTTTTGCTACCCGTCGCATGGACTTGCCGTGCCACAACATCATAAAACTCTGAATCATGGAAATATCCGCCCTTGGACTTTTGTTGGGTATGTTGCTGCTTGCCTTACCTTTTTATATTATATACGCGTTCGACCTTCGGCTGATGCGGCGGTTCTGCGTGTCGTTGGCCAGGTTTGCGGTCATGGTGCTGTTGTGCGGCGGTGCTGTCGCTTTGCTGATGCACTACCGTTGGCTGTGGCTCAACATTGCGGTGGGGGTATTGCTTGCCCTGCTGTCGTCGACAGTCGTTGTCGTCAAGTCGCGGTTGCCGCAAGGCCGTCTGTTGCTGCCGCTCTTTGCCGGCAGTTTGCTCCCGCTGGTTGTTGTGGTGACCTATTTGCTGGTTGTTGTCATGCAGCTAAAGCAACCACTTGATACCTGTTACTTCGTTCCCGTTGTGAGCTTGCTGACTGGTCTGTCGCTGGCTCCCGTGGCCAGTGCGCTGCGCGCCTATTATGTGGGGTTGGAACACCACAACGAACTCTATTATTACCTGTTGGGCAATGGGGCAACCCACCGCGAGGCCGTACGCCATTTCATGCGTCGTGGTTTTCAGGCAGCCCTGGTCCCTTTGCTCAGACGCATGTCGGGATTGTTTGTTACCACGTCGCCCGTGCTGCTGCTTGCCATGGTGATGGGTGGAGTAGGGGTGTGGACAGCCGTGTTCATGGAACTGGTGTTGTCGGCAGCCGTTATGGCCTATGTCCTCTCCACGTTTTGGCTGGCCATTCTGTTGTCGCGACGCTATGCGTTTGATGCTTACGAACGGCTGCGCCCCATGAAGAAAACGGAGGACAAAACCGTAGCGCAGACGGCCGCACCGGCATCGGCCGATGCCGTCGGCAACGATGGTAGCTTGGCTGAATAGGTCTGGCCGGCAGAGTGTTGGCTACCGTTGTATGTGCTTTCTTCTGAATGATTCCGCCCCGCGCCGGGGCTGCAGTCCGTGTCCGTAGTGCAGGCTTTGGGCCATTACGGACAGGAAACGTGTCGGCTGTCGGGGCACAGCGCACTGCAAGTATAAAAAATGTAAAAGCCGTTAAACGTTTGCGGCTTTTAGGTGTCAAAGTAATAGTTGCAACTAAAAACACGATCGGTTCGCAAGAGCCGGTGGCAAGTAAAACCTTATAAAACGAGAATCAACGATGAAGAAAGTTTTAGTAATGATAGCCGTCGCTTTGAGTGTGACCATGACGGCCAACGCGCAGAGTGAAAATGACCGGCAGGGCCAGCGTCAGCGTGGCAACAAGACAGAGATGATACAGAAGCAGACCGACCGCATGGTGGAACGCTACGGACTGAACGAAGACCAGGCGCAGCAACTGCTGAAGCTGAACACCTCGTATGACGGTAAAATCATGGGCATGCCCGGCGGAAGAGGGCCCCGCAGAGACGGACAGCAGCAGTCGCCCATGCGCCGCGACAGCACCGAGCACCAGCGCCCGTCGAAAGAGCAGATGGAAACCATGCGGAAGGAGATGTCGGCCAAAATGGATGCCTATAAGGCTGAGGTCAAGAAGATTATGACCGACGAGCAATACGCCAAGTACGAAGCCGACCTCAAGCAGTTCCGGCCAGGCCGCAAGCCTTCGGACAAGTAACGCTGGGGAAACAGATATGCGAAGGGGGTACAGGACATTTGTTCTGTGCCCCCTTTTGCTGTTTCGTTTTCCGTCGTATGCAATACCTATAAATGGGTATTTTCTACTTTCGTAGTGGCTTTGCCACCCGATTGTGGGTAAATATTCGTAATTTTGCATGGTTTAAAAGAAATTAGCAAGATGAAATTGTCGGAGTTGCACACAGGTCAGTCAGCAATCATTGTCAAGGTGATGGGACATGGCGGATTCAGGAAACGCGTTGTCGAGATGGGCTTCATCAAAGGCAAGCGCGTGGAGGTTTTGCTCAATGCCCCCCTGAAAGACCCCGTGAAATACCGCATCTTGGGTTATGAGGTCAGTCTTCGCCATTCCGAAGCAGACATGATAGAAGTGGTTACAGAGGCTGAGGCGCGGCAGATGATGCGGCAGGATAAAACCGCAGGTGCCGACAGTCTGCGCACCATTCCGGACGAGGCCGACCCCGACGACATCCCTGTGACCGATGTGCAGCTGGCCGACGAAGCCGACAAACGGCATAAGGTGATCAATGTGGCACTGGTGGGCAACCCCAACTGCGGCAAGACATCCCTCTTCAATTTTGCCAGCGGGGCGCATGAACGTGTGGGCAATTACAGCGGAGTGACGGTCGATGCCAAAGAGGGCCACGCCTCGTTTGGCGGTTATGAGTTCAACATGGTTGACCTGCCCGGCACCTATTCGCTTTCCGCTTATTCGCCCGAGGAACTGTATGTGCGCAGACAGTTGGTCGACAAGACCCCCGACGTGGTAATCAATGTCATTGATGCCTCCAATCTGGAGCGCAACCTGTATCTCACTACCCAACTTGTCGACATGCACATCCGCATGGTCGTGGCACTCAATATGTTTGACGAGACAGAGCAGCGGGGCGACATCATCAGAACCGACGAGTTGTCGAGCCTCTTCGGAGTGCCGATGCAGCCCACCGTGTTCACTTCGGGCCGGGGTGTGAACGAACTTTTCCAGAAGGTGATCGATGTGTACGAAGCGACCGAGGATGCCGACTGCCATTTCAGGCATATCCATATCAACCACGGTCACGAGATAGAGTTCGGAATAAGCGAAATACAAGACCATCTGAAGAAAGAGGCGGGTCTGCGCGAGCATTATTCCACCCGCTATTTGGCCATCAAGCTCCTGGAAAACGACAAGGAGGTGGAAGCGCTCGTAAATACCTTTCCCGATGCTGCGGAGATACTGCGTCACCGCGACGAGGCATCAAAGAGGGTCATGGAGGAAACAAAGGAGGATGCCGAGACGGCCATTATGGACGCCAAATACGGATTTATACACGGAGCCTTATCGGAGGCGGGCTATATTGCCGGAACAGACAAGGATACCTACCGCACTACCCATCTGCTCGACCGGATCTTGACCAACCGCATTGTCGGATTTCCCATCTTCATTGCGTTGTTGGGCTTGATGTTCTTTGTGACATTCAATTTGGGTTCCTATCCCATGGACTGGATTGAACAGCTGGTGGGACTGCTGGGCGAATACCTTGGCGAGCAAATGCCGGCAGGACCTGTAAAGGATCTGCTTGTCGACGGCATTATCGGAGGCGTAGGGGCGGTAATCGTGTTCCTGCCGCAGATATTGATACTCTATTTCTTTATCTCGTTCATGGAGGACTGCGGCTATATGTCGCGTGCGGCCTTCATCATGGACAGACTGATGCACAAGATGGGACTGCACGGCAAGTCGTTCATTCCGCTTATCATGGGATTTGGATGTAACGTGCCTGCCGTCATGGCCACACGCACCATAGAAAGCCGCCGGTCGCGGCTGGTTACGATGTTGATATTGCCGCTGATGAGTTGCGAGGCACGCATACCCATTTACATCATGATAATCGGAACCTTTTTCGCCTTGAAGATGCAGTGGATTATCATGACGGCACTATATATAATAGGTATCGTTATGGCTGTGCTCATGAGCAAACTCTTCACCCGGTTTATGGTGAAGGGCGAAGACACGCCGTTTGTCATGGAGCTTCCGCCCTATCGCTTCCCCACGGCAAAGGCCGTAGGCAGACATACTTGGGAAAAGGGAAAGCAGTACCTCAAGAAGATGGGCGGCATCATATTGGTATCCACTATCATCGTGTGGGCACTGGGATATTTCCCCCATAACGACAGCCTTACGCCCCAGCAGCAACAGGAGCAGAGCTACATCGGGCACATCGGCAAGGCCATCGAGCCGGTGTTCGGGTTGCAGGGATTTAACTGGAAGCTCGACGTGGGGCTGCTTGCCGGGGTGGGCGCCAAGGAGATTGTGGCCTCTACGCTGGGCGTGCTTTACGCTAACGACGACAGTTTCTCAGATGACACAAGTGTCAATGATGAAGGCGGAAAGTATGAAAAGCTTCACAAGTTGATAACCGCTGATGTGGCCCAGTCGCAAGGCATGACCTTGACCGATGCGCGGTTGGAGCGTGTGGCTATGCTTACGGCTTTTTGTTTCCTGCTTTTTGTGTTGCTTTATTTCCCTTGTCTTGCAACCATTGCAGCCATAAAGGGCGAGACGGGTTCTTGGAAATGGGCCCTTTTTGCAGCCGCTTACACCTCCGTGCTGGCTTGGGTCGTGTCCGCACTGGTGTTCCGGATAGGCTTGCTCTTTGTCTGATTGGGGTTCCCCCATGCGTTTACACACGTCGGGCGATATCCGATTAGCTTCTTTTAGGCTTGGGGAAGACGCTTTTGGTCTTCCCTAAGCTCGGCTATGTTATTCTTCGTGTGTGGCTTTCCACCACGATGTCTTGGTCTTTCCCTTTATGGCCACTTCGTTGCGGCTTGGGTCGGAAATGGTCAGACCGCTGAACTTTTTTACCGGAATGTATACCGGGTGGTCATAAAGGTACGAATAGAGCGTGTCGGTACTGACGGCGTAAGGAACCGTGCGCTTTACCTGTGCTTCGTAGTCGCTGAGCATCGACGAGTTCTGGCAGACATGTTCCACATAGTCGCCAAGATCGAAGAATATCGGCGTGCTGAAACCGTCGAGCACTTGCAGCGAATCTATCATCGTTTCGTCCAACGTGTAATGACTGTTCATGTTGCGCATAATGGCGGCAAGGGCGTCCATCTGGCGGCAGTCGACAGCCGACAACGCACCGCAGGGGATGGAATAGCTGGAGTAAAACGACAGGAACGTGTTGGTTATGTTTTGGTAGGAGGGGGTGGCCGAGCTCAGGTAAGACCACATTGCGGCATAGGGCATGCCCATGGCCATCACCTCGGATGTGGAGGCGAGGAGCCAGTTGGTTGCGTTGCGGAGTGCATAGGCTGTCTCTACGTTGGCCATATAACAGTTGTCAAACAGCAGGTATTGCAGTTTCACGCCGGCTTGTTCTATGCCCTGTGCAAGGGTCTCTACGTCGATGGCATAGGCGCTGGGAGTGGACGGGCCGAAGAAGCGCGTTGCGGCATAGGCCGGCAAACGCCTGTTGGCAGTCGCCGTTGCTTGGGTTGGCAACTCAGCCCAATCATTGGCATAGGTCCATCCGCATCCGTGTCCGCCGACTATCATAGCGTAGTTCAGTGCATAGGCATTGTCCTTTACGTCGTTCATGATTTGGGCGATGCCTGAAGGTGTCGTGTAGTCCGTTCCTTGGTAAGTATTGATGACGGTATGGCTTACCGCACCGCTCTTGTAGGTTATCTCGTAAAGGCTCGATGCAGTGGCCGATGTACTTAAAAATACCAGCAACCGGCCGGAATATCCCTTGTTTGCCACAATGGCATGTTCTATACTGTCGAGGTTTTGCTGCAAGTTGCTGTAAAGGCCTTGGTTGCCGGCATTGTCGCCTGTCCAGGGCATAAAGACCACTATCGTCTGTTTGTTGATGTCGTTTACACTGGTGGTGTCCTCGTTGTAGCAACTGGTAAGCAGCAACAAACTGGCCAGTATGCTGGCGAAAAACGTGAACCGTGTTTTCACGGCTCGGAACATGGGGATAAATCCAGAGATATTCATGCGGTTTGTTCTTTTCTGTCGGAAGGCGGAACCTGTGCGCTAAGACGATGGCAGCACGGATATCCGTTCTGTTTTTGGCCATTCTGTCTTTTGGCCACCGTTGTCATTGGCAAAGTTACATCATTTGGGCCGAAATGGCGGCAGTTCCAGCGAAAAAGTAACTGGGAAATATGCATGATGACGCATTTGCTCCATATGGGTCCATGGGGCACATGGCGATGGAAGCGGTGCCAAAAACGATGACAAACTTCATGTTTTTGTAACTGGGGCTCAATGTCTTTGTAATATGCCCTGTTTACTTTTGCGGCGTGAAAAGTAAAAGGAATGTTATGAAACACAATCGTGTGACTATCGTGGCACTGATGACATTTGCCTTGCCGGCAGCCGTTGCCGCACAAATGAAAGAGGACAGCACAAAGACGACACAGCCCGTGGCCGACCAGCAGTTGGGCGGTGTGACTGTAACGGCCGTGCGACGTACCGATACTGAGGCGGCTACCTTGCAGGAAGCAAAGCGCAGCGCAAATGTGGTGAACAATGTTTCGGCACAGGAAATCAAACGCACGCAAGACACCAATGCGGGCGAAGTGATACGCAGAATACCGGGCGTGAGTCTTATCGATGATAAGTTTGTCATGGTGCGCGGATTGCAGCAGCGTTACAATAATGTATGGATCAACGGTGGAGCGGTGCCCAGTTCGGAGGCCGACAGCCGCGCTTTCTCGTTCGACATGATTCCCAGCGGTCAGATTGACAACCTCACCATTGTGAAAACCCCTACGGCGGAGTATCCTGCCGACTATACCGGCGGTTTCATCCATATCAACACCAAGGAAATACCGGCCTCCAATTCCTTTCATGTATCTGTCGGTGCTGGATGGAACAGCCAGTCGGCCTTCCGTACTTTTTACAGCCAAAAGTCATCGGCCACCGACTTTCTCGGTTTCGACACGCAGCTCCGCTCGCTGCAGGGCGGTATGGACAAAGCATTTTCGACGCTCGGACAGAATAGCGGAGGCAACGCCATGATTGACTTGCTGGGCAACGGGTTTAGCAACGACTGGCATGTGCGGAGCCGCACACCGCTCGGCGACTTGAAACTCAATGCTGACTTTGCACATTGCTGGAGACTGCGGGGCAGCAAGCTCGGATTGCTTGCCGCTGTCAATTATACCAACGAGTATCGTACTTATCTGGATATGGTCAACAATTTCTACGGGGCCTATGATACTGACAACAACCGCGTAAATCCTCTGCGTCTGTCAACCGATAACCAGTACAACCGGAACAACCGCTTGGGGGGTATGCTTAATATGACGTGGCTCAGTTCCGACGGCAACACCAAGTTCCAGTGGAAAAACATCTTCAACCAGTTGGGAAACAGTCGCTACACGACGCGTGAGGGCATCAGTGCACAGTCGGAACAAGAACGGTCGGCCGAGTACTACTACCGCAGCCGCACCACCTACACCACGCAACTTGCCGGGAACCATACCTTTGGGGCGGATGTCCTCGACTGGAGTGCTGGCTATGCTTATGCCAACCGCAGGTTGCCCGACCGTCGCCGGTACGTTCTCTACAATGAAGACCCGCAGCAAAGCGACCAGTATGTGTGGCTCTACCAAAACGACATATCGCGCGAATGGACTTCGCTCGACGAGCATATCCTTTCTCTGCAGGCCAACGACAGCCACCGTTTCCATTTGGGAACATGGCAACCCTCGGTAAAGGTCGGCGTGTATGGCGAATACCGCACGCGCAGTTACTCTACCCGTAATCTTTTCTATTGGTACAATACGGATGACAACCAGTTACCGGAAGGATTTCGTAACATGGATATGACCACGCTGCTCAGTGATGCAACCAATTTCGGGGCCAACAAGCTCTATCTGCTTGAGGATGTGAACAAAATCAACGACTATAGCGGCAACAATCTCCTTGGCGCTGCATACGCCCTGTTCACCCTGCCGCTGGGCAAGGTAGACGTACATGCCGGTGTGCGCTATGAGTACAACCAGATGGAACTTATTTCCAATACCAAAGCATCGGTTGTAAGTCATGAGAGCCATTTCTATCGTCAGGGCGACCTATTCCCCTCGGCCAATCTTACATGGCATCTCAACGACCTCCACCAGATGCGCTTGTGTTACGGACGCAGTATCAACCGGCCTGAGTTCCGTGAACTGTCGCCCTCGGTTTACTACGACTTCGACCTCGCATCCGACGTGCAGGGCAATTACAATCTGAAAAACTGCTACGTAGACAACCTCGACCTGCGCTACGAGTGGTATCCCAGCCGCGGAGAAGTCATCTCGCTAGCTGTGTTCTACAAGCATTTCGACTCGCCCATCGAGTGGGTATACACCATGTCGGGCGGAACCGACGTGGTCTATTCCTACAAGAACGCACGTTCGGCCGACAACTATGGTGTGGAACTTGACATACGCAAGAGCCTTGACTTTATCGGCCTTAGAAACTTTTCGTGGAGTTTCAACGGATCGCTTATCCGCAGCCGCGTTCACTTCGAGGCGGGCAGCAACGAGTACGACCGCCCCATGCAGGGCCAGTCGCCGTACCTAGTTAACACGGGCTTGTTCTACAACAACCCGCGTCATCACCTTTCCGTTAACCTGCTCTACAACCGGATTGGCAAACGCATTGTCGGCGTGGGACGTACAGAGGGTGGAGGCGATGCCTCGCATACCATCCGCGTACCCGACAGTTACGAGATGCCGCGCGACGCCTTTGACCTGACGGCATCCAAACGGTGGGGACGATGGGAGGCAAAGTTGGCCATCCGCGACTTGCTCAACCAGAATATCCTCTTCAAGCAGTTCCAGACGGTCGACGGAAAAGAGATACAACAAGTGATACGTAAATATAAACCGGGACGTAACATCAATCTCTCGGTAACAGTAACATTATAATTTCATAAACGATGAAAACAGACAAGATGTTTGCGGGATGCTTGGGCATCCTTGCCCTGTCGATGACATTCGTGTCATGCAGCAGCGACAATGGCAATGACGATGATCAGCCCTCTACGGCTTACAAATGGTCTACAGATGGGGGCATTAAGGCTTGCGACCACCTGCTTTTTACCGACGAGGGCAAGGAAGCGCCTCAGGGCACAGTGATCGGCAACGGCGAGCAACATTTCGTGTTCAAAGGAACACAGACGCTTGAGCGCGGTACCTATACGCTGAAGGGATGGGTTTATGTGGCCGAAGGTTCTACGCTGACCATTCCGGCAGGTACTGTCATCAAGGGTGACAAAGCCTCTAAGGCCGCTCTTGTGGTGGAACCCGGCGGCAAACTCATTGCCAGCGGAACGGCTACCCAGCCTATTGTCTTCACATCGGCCCAGGCCGCAGGCAGCCGTCGTCCCGGCGACTGGGGCGGACTGATTATCTGCGGTAAAGCGCCCAACAACAACGGCGTGCTGGCTCAGCAGATTGAGGGAGGCCCCCGCACCAAGCACGGAGGCACCGATGCCAACGACAACAGCGGAACGCTGCAGTATGTGCGTGTGGAGTTCGCAGGCTTCCCGTTCAAGAAAGACCAGGAAATCAACGGTGTCACCTTGGGTTCGGTAGGTGCAGGTACCACCATCGACCATGTGCAGGTGTCCTACTCCAATGATGACAGTTTCGAGTGGTTCGGCGGAACGGTGAATTGCAAGTATCTCATTGCTTACCGTGGATGGGATGATGACTTCGATACCGACAACGGTTTCTCAGGCCAGGTGCAGTATGCGCTCTCTGTGCGCGATTCGCAAATAGCCGATGCCTCGCAGAGCAATGGCTTCGAGAGCGACAACAATGCCAGTGGTTCTACAGCCGAGCCTTTTACCACAGCAACCTTCTCGAATGTGACCTTCCTGGGTCCCAAGACCTTCGACAGTTCGTTTGCCAACAACACCAACTACATAAAGGGTAACGGTGTGAATCCCAACAATGGTTCTTCGATGGGTCTCTTCCAGGCTGCCATGCACATCCGTCGCAACTCTCGTCTTAACGTGAAGAACACTCTTGCCATAGGATGGCCTATTGGTGTCATCCTCGACAACGAGAAGGGCAACACGCAGGGAGCAGCTACCAACGGACAAATGTCGCTCACGGGCATCACCTTCGTGGGTATGGATATAGTCGGTTCGGACTTCAATAAAGTCTACAAGGACGAACTCTACAACTATGAAACCAAGACAACCGATGCCACGAAGCCTTCATTCTCCAGCTCATTCTTCCAGTTGGCTATCAACAAGAATAACGTGATTGGTAATTGGATGGCACGTACCTGGAACGGTATCGCATCGATTTTGGCCATCAGCAATGAGTATCCCGGTATTGGCGCCTTCCCTGACGGTAAGGACTGGACGGCAGGATGGGCTAACTTCGACCCGCAAAACACGCAATATTAACCGTCTACAGACAAGCGGGAATAATGAAATAATAGGAGGAAAATCTAATACTTGAACAAACAGGCCAACGACTGGAAACAGCCGTTGGCCTTTAGTGTTTTTATCTGTTCGTATATCTTAGTGGCAAATACCCGTCTATTGGACACCGCCGATTTAGCGTATGTTTCTTGTTTCAGCACGTACTGCGTCTGCAGTTTGCCGCATACCGATGCACGTTCTGAACCCGTGTCGCCGTGGGAAATGCCGGGAGATGTGGGGCATGCTGGTGACTTGCCTACATTCTTGTTACGCTTGGAAACAAGAATGGGATGCAAGTCTTATGCGGTTGTCGAATACCCGCGGTCTATACTGCGCAACCTTTCCGTCTTTGGTCTGCTCCTTTGCGGGAGCTTTGGGAAAGGCGGCATTGTTGCGCATTACGCGGATAGCCGTGCCAATGACCGGGTCATCCTGGTTGATGTACTCCGTCCAGGCTTGCTCGTCGAGCATGTTGTAGATGATGCGGCTGTTGATGTATCGCTCCAGCAAGGAGTGGCTCTTTCTGATAAGCAGGTTACGCCGCTTCAGTCCATGTTCGTTTGCGTAGTTGGCAAACTGTTCTACCGTGTTCTGCTTCTTCAGGAAGGCCGACAGGTCGAGCATTTCTTGGAATGCCACCATCTTTTGCCGGTTGTTGTCCGTATAGTTGAAGGCAAACTGCAGTATCAGACCGCTAATGGCAGCCTGTTTGTAGTAAGATGTGACTCCTGTAGTGTCTTCCGGTACAAAGATGTCGGGCGTGATGCCACCTCCGCCGTACACCACCCGTCCGTTGCCCGTATGATAAGGCTTACCGGCATGCTTGATGCTGTCTTGCGAGAAAAATTCGCCGTGCTCGTATCTTGCCACGAGGTCTTGCTCGTAGTTCGGGTCATCGCCGTTGGTATAGGGCTTCTGTATGCATCTGCCCGACGGGGTGAAATAACGGGCGATGGTGAGGCGTATCATGCTGCCGTCGGGGAACGGGATCTGTTGCTGGACCAGTCCCTTTCCGAACGACCGCCGCCCGATGATGGTGGCACGGTCGTTGTCCTGCATGGCTCCGGCAAAGATTTCGGAAGAAGATGCCGAGCCTTCATTGATAAGCACCACCAAGGGAATGTTCTGGTAAGCGCCATGCCCGTCCGACCGATATTCCTTGCGGGGCGATTTCCGTCCCTCTGTATAAACTATCAGTTTTTTGTTCGAAAGGAACTCATTGGCCATCTGGACGGCACTTTGCAGATATCCGCCCGTGTTGTCGCGCAGGTCGATTACCAGGTTGCTGAATCCTTCCTGCTGCAGGTTGGCCAGTGCGATGAGCAGTTCGGGATAGGTTTTCTCTCCAAAGTTTTTAACCTTGATGTACCCGGTGTTGTCATTCAGCATATAGGCCGCTGTGATGGTCTTGGTGGGAATTTCTCCGCGCGTAATCTCGTAGGTCAGCGGTTTGGCATGTCCAAAACGCAGCACCCCGATCTTCACCTTCGACCCTTGTGGTCCCTTCAGCTTGTGCATGGCCTCTTCGATGGTGACCTGTTTGCCCACGAATTTCTTGCCGTCAACGTAAACAATCTTGTCGCCGGCCAGTATCCCGGCCTTTTCCGAAGGTCCGTTCTTGATCACGTTCTGCACATGTATCGTATCCTCGCGGATGGTAAATTCGATGCCCACGCCCGAAAACGAACCTTTAAGGTCGTCGTTGGTAGCCTGCACATCCTTGGCACTGATGTATACCGAGTGCGGGTCCAGTTCTGCAAGTATCTGCGGAATGGCATTCTCCACGAGCGAATCGATGTCCACCTTGTCCACATACTGGTCGTCGATGATGCGCAACAAGTTGTTCAGGCGGTTGCTGCCATTGTTTATAACCGTAAGTCTGTTTCCTGAAAAGTGGTTCGCATAGAACGAACCTATCACAATGCCGACCACCACGCTGACAGCCATCAGCAATGGCATGAACCTGTTTTTCTTATCGTTTTGCATTTAGCCTTGTCGTTTAATCGTTTTAAGAACACCGGAAACGGGGCGTGTTATCGGTGTCCTTTTTCATTTTACCTCCAGGAAGAGAACCTCGACGCCGGCTCTTTCCAGCAGGCGGATGCCGTCGTTGAGCCGATACTGCTCGCCGTATACCACCCTTTTGATGCCAGCCTGGATGATGAGTTTGGCGCACTCTATGCAGGGCGAGGCGGTAACGTAGAGCGTAGCCCCGTCGCTGTTGTTGCTCGACCGTGCCAGTTTGGTTATGGCATTGGCTTCGGCGTGCAGCACATAGGGCTTGGTGATATTGTTGTCATCCTCGCACACGTTTTCAAAACCACTGGGCGTTCCGTTGTACCCGTCGCTGACAATCATCTTCTCCTTCACGACCAAGGCACCCACCTTGCGCCGTTTGCAGTAGGAATTTTCGGCCCATATCTGCGCCATTCGCAGATATCGTCCGTCCAGATTCAGTTGCTTATCGTTCGATTCCATTTCTTTTCAGCAATGCGTCGATTGTGGGTTCCTGTCCGCGGAACCGCTTGTATAATACCATGGGATGCTCCGTGCCGCCTTTCGAGAGGATGCAGTCGCGCAGTTTTTGCGCCGTTTCCGTGTCGAAGATGCCGTTCGCCTTGAACACGC
Organism: bacterium; assembly: GCA_963656755.1. Lineage (GTDB taxonomy): Bacteria > Bacteroidota > Bacteroidia > Bacteroidales > Bacteroidaceae > Prevotella. The sequence goes on along the minus strand of CAVKJH010000064.1, from coordinate 142,027 downwards.
TGAAAGCGTCGGCATCGAGCACTTCGGCCCATTTGTAGCTGTAGTAGCCGGCCGCGTAGCCGCCCGACATGATGTGCGAGAACTGTGTCGTCATGCAGGTTTCCGGCAGTTGCTTGGCGATGATGGCTTTCTTCCATGCGTTTTTCTCAAACGGGATGATGTCCTCGTCGAACGGTTCGTGCAACGTGTAGTAAGCCATGTCGAGCAGTCCGAAGCTCACCTGTCTTAAACAGGCCAGTGCCGCGTTGTAGTTGCGGCTTTTCTTGATGCGGTCGATCAGGTCGTCGGGGATGGCCTCGCCCGTCTGGTAGTGGTAGGCAAATGTGCGCAGGAAATCCTTCTCGGTGGAGTAGTTCTCCATAAATTGCGACGGCATCTCCACGAAATCCCACCACACGTTTGTGCCCGAGAGGCTTTCGAAACGCGTGTTGGCAAACATGCCGTGCAGCGAATGGCCGAACTCGTGCAGGAAGGTCTCCACCTCGCCCAGCGTCAGCAGAGCCGGTTTGGTGGGTGTAGGCTTGGTGAGGTTCATCACCACGCTGACATGCGGCCGTACGTTTTTGCCGCTCTTGGTGATGTATTGTCCTTTGAATTCGGTCATCCATGCCCCCCCCTGCTTGCCTTTGCGCGGATGGAAATCGGCGTAGAACACGGCCAGGAAACTGCCGTCGCGGTCGAACACCTCGTATGCCTTGACATCCGGGTGGTAGACGGGTATGTCCTTGTTTTCTTTGAACGTGATGCCGTAGAGCTTGTTGGCCAGTCCGAACACGCCGTCGATGACTCTGTCCAGTTGGAAATAGGGGCGCAACATTTCGGCATCGAGGTTATACCGTTCCATCTGCAGCTTGTGTGCGTAGTAGCTCACGTCCCAAGGTTCCAGCTCGAAGGCATCGCCTTCCAGTTGCTTTGCCTTTTGTTCGATGGCCTGCTGCTCGGCCAAGGCCGTGGGCTTGTAGGCGTCGATGAGGTCATTGAGCAACTTGTAGACGTTGCCGGCGTTCGATGCCATGCGGTGCTTCAGCACATAGTCGGCATACGTTTCGTATCCCAGCAGTTGCGCCAGTTCGCGCCGCAGGTTCACCAGCCGCTTGCAAATCTCGCGGTTGCTGGTCTCGGTGTCGGCGGCCGCACACTCCGTGTTGCGGGCCATATAGAGTTTCTTGCGCAGTTCTCTGCGGTCCGAATAAGTTATAAACGGTGAATAGCTGGCATAGTCGAGCGTGAACACCCATCCGTCCAGTCCTTTTTCGCGGGCGTTGTTGGCCGCAGCCTCCACGGCCGTTTCCGGCAGGCCGGACAGCTCGTCTTTGTCGGTGATGTGCAGGGTGTAGGCTTTTGTTTCCTTCAGCAGGTTTTGCGAAAAGCGCAAAGTCAGAAGGCTGGCCTCTTCGGTCAGTTTCCGCAGTTGGTCTTTCCCCTCCTCGTCGAGCAGCGCACCGCTCCTTACGAAGCCGTCATACTCTTTCTCGAGCAGTGTCTGCTCCTCGGTGGTCAGTTCGCGGTGGTGTTCGTACACAAGCTTTACCCGCTGGAAAAGACGGGGGTTGAGAATCACGTCGTTGCTGTGCTGTGTCAGGATGGGGCTCAACTTCTGTGCCAGGGCCTCCATCTCGTCGTTGGTCTCCGCGCTCATCATGCACGAGAAAACCGAGGAAACGCGATCCAGAAGGTCGTAGTAGTGTTCGCCCTTCGTGTTGTCGGTAACGGCGATGGTGTTCTCGAAGGTCGGTTCGTCGGGATTGTTGACGATCTTGTCTATCTGTTCGTTGTCGCGTCTGATACCCTCCATGAAAGCCGGCTCATAGTCCTCGAAGCGAATTTTGTCGAAAGGAATGGTGTCGTGGGGCGTGGCATAGGGCGCCATGAAGGGGTTATTTCGTTCTTGACTGTCAATCATGCGGGATCTGTTTCTTCTAATCAATTTATAGTGCAAAATTAGACAAAAATCCCGAATTAAAAGCAAGTTGGCGTGAAACTTAAATGATTATCATCTTAAATTGTGCAAAAAACGTTCGCTTTTCCGTCGCCCGCCTTTCCGTCGGTTTGCAGGGGGCAGTGCTGCCCATACCCCGTGGTTTCGTGCTTCGTGCTTCCTGCGGGGCGCGGCGGAGTGGCGAACCGTTTCCGTGGGTTTCGACCGAGCACACTTTCGGTAGCCTTATAAGGGAGGAATGGGTCGTGATTTAACCACAAATCTTGCGAATTAGACGAATGCGGGTAAAGGTGCGACGGCATTGTTATTCGTTCAATTCGTTCCGTTCGTGGTTAGAACTCACCGTTTGCGGTCATACGCCGCTATTTGCTTCCCTTCCGGCGGTTACATTCCCGGCAGAGCATCTGGCAGTTCTCCATGACAGTTCTGCCACCCTCACGCCAGGGCGTGATGTGGTCGCCTTCCATGAGCTGAAAGTCAAACTCCTTGCCGCAATGCGCGCACTTGTGGTGCTGTTTCTCCCACACGGCCAGCTTCGTCTTGTCGGTGAAGGCACGCAGGTCGAGGCAATGCTCGTCGCCGGTCAGCACATACGGTATGATGCCCAGCGGCTTCTGTATCTCGTCGTCGCCTATCAGCTCCACGATCTGCTTCTCCATCGCCTCCATGTCGAGCGCCTTCTCGTGATAAGCGTCGTAGAACATGGCCCAGTCCAGTCCCTTCATGATCTTCCTGAATTTCTTCATGTCGAACGTGTCGGTGGCCCACCGCAGCACACTCTGGAAGTAAGACCATAGCGGCATGGCGTTCAGGTCGTGCTGGTGCTGGCTCATGTAGCCTACGGCCGACTGCGGCTTGCCGCTACGCGTCTCGTGGTCGGCCATCCATTCCAGGGCTTTCTTGAAATAGTCCTGCCGGATGGGCGACCCGTTCACCAGGTCTTTGCCCAAGCGGTAGGCAGCACACAGCTTTTTTGAGAAATGCTTCTTGGCATCGCTCACAAACGGCCCGGCGTAGACCGCGTTGCGTATCTCCTGTTCGTTCAGCGGCTTGCCGGCAATGTTGATGGTCTTGAACCACTCCAGCTTCTCCGACTCCTCGCCCTCGCATACATACACGGTCAACTTGTAGTCGAGTATCTTCTTCCGAACGTCGGCTGGCTGATTGAAGAAATTCTTGAAATCGTATGCAAACTTGTTTGCCACATACTGGCAAAGCGACAAGGTGCGCTGCTGCCCGTCCATCACCTCGTACGGACATTCGGCATCGTCTCTCCGCTTCACCCAGTACATCACGTTGAGTGGATAGTTGTGCAACACGGTAGTGATGACGGCACGTTGCTCGTTCTCGTCGTAGATAAACTCGCGCTGGTAAGGCGGACGGATGTCCAGACGGCCGCCGTAGCCCCTCACGCCCTGCTCCTCGTTATTGATGTAACCCTCGGTGATTTCGCCTACGGTCACTTCTTTCTGCTCAATCTTCAACATAGGGTCTTCGGATGTTTGTTGCGGATAAATATTCTTTGAAAAGCAACTTTTGGCTTCCCGTTTTTATCATTGTATACGATTCTCACCATATTTGCAGTATTATGTCCGGTGCCACCAGCTTCCCTATAACGATTTATCCAATCTTGTCCCAAGGGTTGCACTCCTAACATTTTGCATAATTCAGTACTGCTATTCGACCCGATAATTTCAAATTGACTTGGGCAGTACTTGTCTAAAAACGTTATTGGCACTCCCATAATCCCCGAATAATCATATGGAATGTCGGTTGTTTTTCCAACTTCTATCGCATTATAGTTTTCGTATTTAGGATATTCGTCAGACGAATATCTACATACCAAGTCCATTTCTTCGCTACGTTTGGGTATCTCTAAGTTCGTAAACCAAGTAACGCCAGAAACACGAATCATGTCTTTTTTATGGTTACTTGCAGTTGCCGTATCTTCATAAGGAGAAAAGAAATGAGCTGCAGCTCCTTTAAAACCATATCCCCACCATATCATGTTTTCTTGGAATAATGGGAATATCTCCTTACAACCAATTGATTTCTGGCTACCTATTATCAGGAACTTCTTCCCATACTCCATCAACTGCCCGATATACTCGCGAAACAGGGAGAAGGGCGGATTGGTCACGACGATGTCGGCCTCTTTGAGAAGTTCGATGCACTCCTGTGAGCGGAAGTCGCCGGTCTTCAACGTCGACAACACGTTCTTGTCGTTCTCCAGCAGGTAACGCACGTCCGACAGGTCTACTGCACCGTCGCCGTTCTCGTCCCTCACCTCGGTAATCTCCACTTTGTAGGCCGTCTTCTTTGGTTCGTCGTCGAAGCCGTCGAAGCGTATCAGCAGCTCGTTGCCCGTCACAGGCGAACCGTTGTAGCAGGTGCAGACAAGTTTCTTCAATCCCAGGTGGTTGAAGTGCAGGGCAAAATATTTGAAGAAATTGCTTTCGTAGGGGTCGTCGCAGTTGCATAGCACCACCTTGTCGCGGAAGTGAGGCCAATAGTGCTGCAGTTCGCGCTCTATGTCCGTCAGCTGCGTGTAAAACTCGTCCTTCTTGGCCGCCTTGGCGGCATTGAGGTTCTTGTTTGCCATACTGTTCGATTGATAGTTATAAGACGCGCATACCACTATCAATCACGCCAAGACGCAAAAAGGGCGTGATGCTCTTATTGCGTTCAGCTATGAGGCAGCCTCGGAATGGAAACCTCAACCCATCACATAAGAATGCACCACGCCTATGGCGTAGATGCATTGCTAATATATGATGAGTTAAGGCATCCCATACCGAACACCTTATCACAATTATTCCTTGTTACGTTATTTCCAATAAGTTTCCGAGGCTTTTGGCTGAACGCGAAATAATAGCGAATGCTTTGTTTTTACCCACGATGTCTTGGAAATGGCGCAATGTCAAATCCGTCGGCAAATATACGAAAAGAAATCGAAACCCGTGCGCATTTGCCAGAAAATCGTAGGAAACCGGGCACAGGCGGACAACAAAGTCGAGCGTAACACCGTTTGCGATTTATATATGCGCCCCCTACAGGGGCGATAAAAAAATGAAGAACCGTTAAACGTAGGGGTAAACCCCTACGCTATATTATGTGCCCCCTTCAGGGGCAACGCAAGTACGGCATAGTCCACGCAGGCGGGGCGACGCAAGCACGGCGCAGTCCACGCACGCATGGCAAGCAGGGGCGACGCAAGCACGGCGCAGCCAACGCACGCATGGCAGGCGGGGCGACGCAAGCACGGCGCAGTCCACGCACGCATGGCAAGCAGGGGCGACGCAAGCACGGCGCAGCCAACGCACGCATGGCAGGCGGGGCGACGCAAGCACGGCGCAGTCCACGCACGCATGGCAAGCAGGGGCGACGCAAGCACGGCGCAGCCAACGCACGCATGGCAGGCGGGGCGACGCAAGCACGGCGCAGTCCACGCACGCATGGCAAGCAGGGGCGACGCAAGCACGGCGCAGCCAACGCACGCATGGCAGGCGGGGCGACGCAAGCACGGCGCAGTCCACGCACGCATGGCAAGCAGGGGCGACGCAAGCGCATGGCAAGCCCTGTAAGGGCGACAGATTATAGGATAGGGGCTTGCCCCTATCGTTTCAATGCCGTTTTAATGGCTTGCCCCTGTAGGGGGCGCATAATTAAACCACATGATGATTAGAATTATGCGCCCTCTACAGGGGCATCCACCCCGTATTGTTAGGCACCCCGCACCGTTACACCCCCGGCATGCGCCATTCCCCACGTGTGAGTCGTACACCTTTCGCAACCGCTCTCATGCCCAACGAGTTGCACGCCCCTCTGGCACGGCTTCGGCATAGGTGCCGAACGGCGGAAAATTATAGCTTAAATTTTTAAAATTATAGCTATTATTTTTCGCCGTTTCTATGCTTTTGTTTACCTTTGCACGAGCAACGGCGTGCCCGCCGCATGCCGTACGCATCGCCGGGAGGCATAACCCTGCACCACTGGGAGCGTGCAGGGATCGGATAGGCGCAGTGTTGCAGCAGCATTTTACACCTTATTATATATACGACGAATGAAATACAAAGTAGTGAAGGGCCTCAACCGGGCCATGCCGTCGGCCGGCAAGTACGTGGCCCGCACCGTTCATGCGCAGACCATCGGCTGGAAAGAACTGGCCCAGGAAGGCGAGCACAGTTGTGCGGGCACGGTGTCCGACTTCAACATGGTGGCCACCGAGCTGACGCGCCTCATAGAGCGGCACCTCAAGGACGGCGACCGCATACGCCTTTCCGACGGCACCATCCTGAAGCTCGAGGTGGAGAGCCGCCCGGCAGCCAGCGAGGCCGAGTTTACCGAGGCCAACATCAAGGGCGTGCGCCTGCACATCCTGCCCGGCAGTTACAAGGGCGTGCAGAGCCTCTACCAGGGCATAGAGTACGAAAAGATAAAGTGATGCCCCGTGGCATCGGCACGCCGCACCTGCGGCGCGCCCTATTTTGGATAACACAAACAACGACAACAAACATTATGGGAAAGACAAAAACAATGGTCTGTGCGGCCGCCGCAGCCTTGGCGCTTGCATCTTGCGGCACACATAAACAGGTGGCCACCGAGCCTGCGGCCGCCACAACGCCGGTGGCCGCCCCCGACACAGCCGCCGAGGTAACGGCCTATGCCGCTGCCAGCACGGAGTTTGCCACCGTCAAAGAGGCAGCCGACGTGGTGCTGGGTCGCAGCGACCTGAAGACGCTGGCCGCCCGCTATGGCTACAAACGGGTGGACGGCTACGCTGTGTACCGCCTCGACAGCTACGACACCATGCTCTACCGCAACTGCCAACCGGCCAAGAAGGTGGGCAAGGCGGTGTATGCCGACCTGCCGCAGCCGCTGCGCAAGGGCACGTCGAGCTATGTGGCCGTATCGTCCGACGTGACGATAGGCGTGTTCAACGACAAGGCATACGCCAACCTGCTCGAACAGGTGGAGGCCGGTGGCTTCCGTCTCGTGGAGCAGGGCTACGAAGACCGTTACACCAACGGCCGCGTGGACGTGTACTGCTACGCCTCGCGCCGCACCGTGCGTATCACCAAAACCGACAACCAGTGACCATGAGCAACCGACGGGCCGAAGGCCGGCTGTTGCGCCAGTTGCGCGACTACGGCATCATCACCTTTGCCATGCTGCTCGGCGTGGTGGGGCTCAACCTCTTCCTGCTCCCCAACCAGATCACCATGGGTGGCATCATGGGTGTGGCCTCGATCGTCTATTGGGGCATGGGCATCCCGGTGCAGGACACCTATTTCGTCATCAACGCCCTGCTGCTCGTTGCTGCCCTGAAGGTGCTGGGGTGGCGGTTCTGCGCCAAGACCATCTATGCGGTCATCGTGTTCACGGTGGCGTCGACGGTGCTGCAGAGCGTCATGCCCCCCGACCTGCACCTGCTGGCCGACCAGAAGTTCATGGCCTGCATGGTGGGCGCCGTGTTTATGGGCACCAGCGTCGGACTGGGCCTGTCGGCCGGCGGATCCACGGGCGGCTCCGACGTCATAGCCGCTATGATACACAAGTACCGCGACGTGTCGCTCGGGCATATCATCCTGTTCTGCGACCTCACGATCATCACGTCCTCGTATGTCGTGCTGCGTGACTGGGAGAAGGTGCTCTACGGCTATGTGCTGCTGTTCATCATCTCGTTCTGCGTGGACCATGTGGTCAACTCGCTGCGGCGCAGTGTGCAGTTCTTCATCGTGTCGGACAAGTACCAGGAGATCGGCGAAGCCATCAACAAGATAGCCGACCGCGGCTGCTCTACGCTCAACGGCAACGGGTTCTTCACCAAGAAAGACATCAAGGTCATCTTCTGCATCGCCAAGAAGAGCGAGTCGAGTTTCATCTTCGACCTCATCGACGAGATCGACCCCAATGCCTTTGTGGCCCAGTCGGCCGTCATCGGTGTCTACGGGCAGGGCTTCGACCGCGTGAAGGTGCGCAAGAAAATCAACCTGGAGGAAATCAAACAGAAAATAGGCGACGAGAAGCAACAATCGAAATAATTCTTTGTTTTGTAAAATAAAACCGCACCGTTTGTGCGGTTTTTATTGTTTTTATCATTATCTTTGCAACGAGGTGTAAGCATGCGCTTGCACTGGGGGAAATATTACAGAATGAAACGGAAAATTTTACACTTGCTGGTGCTCGTCGCCATGGTGACGCTCTCGTCGTGTACGCAGAGCGGCGACACCATTTATGTGGACGACGACGAGGAGCTGCTCAACGACAAGCGCCCCGTGGTATTCTTCATCTACGGCAACGGCGACATGGGCGATCTGGGATATATCGACAATCTTTACCGCGGTGTGGTGAAGGCCACCGATGCCGGCGACATGCTGCTCTCGTGTGCCGAGCTGCCTTCCGACACGTCGAAGATTGCCGATGCGTTCCGGTATTTTCTTGACTATATGCAGCAGACCGGCCAGCGGCGGCGCGCGCTGGTGGTCATTGCCAACAACAACTACGAGCCGCTGCTCCACAGTTACGGCAGTCTGCTCAGCCAGAACAGCAATGTCGACGTGCTGCTTGTGGAGAGCAACGACACCACGCTGCCCGTCTATTCCATACAGTTCCCGCAGTATGGCGTGTACTATCAGGCCGGTTGTGTGGTCGGCAGCTGCCTTTCCGACGTGAGCCGCGTGCTGGTAGCCACGGCCAATGCCGCCACGCCCGTGCTGGCCGAGATGCGCCAGGGGTTTGCCGATGGCATGGCCGCCACCAACGGTGCGGTGCAGGTGGACAACCGCTATCTGTCCGACATGGCCAGCGGCGGCTACAATGTGGCCGACAGCGTGTACCGCCGGGCCGCGGCCATCGACTCGCTCTACCAGATGGTGGTGCCCCTTTGCGGCGGAACGGTGCAAGGCTTTCTGCGTTACAACCGCGAGCATCCGGCATCGTTCTACACCCTGGGTGTCGACACCGACATGCAGGCCTACTCGTCGCGGGTGCCCTTCTCCGTCGTGAAACACCTCGACCAGGCCGTGCAGCAGTGGATAACGCGCTGGGCCGCGGGCGACAAGCCCGACAAGCACCAGTCGTTGGGACTGGCGTCGGGATATACCGAACTGGTCATTTCCGATGCCTACAAAAGCCGTATAGGAACCGCGGCCGACCTCTATCTGTCGGCCGCCATTGCCAAAGAGAATGAATATGGGAAAGAATAGCATGTCGTATTTATATAAGGTGTGTCTGCTGTTGGCCTTCGTTTGCGCCATGTCGTCGTGCCGGCAGGAAGACGACACGGTCATACACACCACGAAGGTGCGCACCACGACCTACAAGGTGGCGGTGGTGCTGCCCTTCTCGGATGCCAACAATAAGACGCGCTACGAACGCTCCATCAACTGGGCGTTGGAGAACCTGCGTAGCGCACAGAAACTGGTGCTGGCCGCCGGCGACACCACGGCCGTCGACATCCAGTTGGAATGGTACGACGAAGACACGGAGGACCTGTCGCAGCTGGCACACACCCTGGTGCGACGCGACGACATCCTGCTCACCATCGGCCCGCTGACCAGCGAGGACGTGAACATCATGGCACCGGCTTACTACGATGCCGACAAGCCGCTCATGTCGCCCAGCGCCTCGAGCGAAGACATCATACGCCGTTACTCGGTGGGAACCGGCGGCGTGAGATACAAACGGCCTTTCCTCTGGACGATGTGCGAAACCGATGTCAGCCAGTCGGAAGCCTTGCTCGCCAAGGCGTGGGAGGGTGGGGCCACCAAGGTGGCGCTGCTTGCGCCCGACGACTACTACGGCCAGACGTTCACCGACTGGCTGCCGTTTCAGGCCGCCGAGATGAACATGCAGCTTACCGCCACCGAGACCTTCAGCACGGCCGATGACCTTGCGCAGGCCGCACAGACCACCCTGGCCTCGGGGGCCGAGTGTGTGGTGTGTGTGGTGCGCAACGTGGACGAAACCAAGGCCGTGCTCGAGCAACGCCGACAGATGGGCGACAAGGCACCGCGCGTGCTCTTCTCCGAAGAGGCCTTGTCGGCCTCGCTCACCTCGCTCGGATCGCTGGCCGAGGGTGCCGAGGGTGTGGCGCCTTATGCCGACCCGCAGACGGGATTCCAGATAGCCTACGAGGAACGCTTTGCCACCCTGCCCACCACCGCCGAGGCGCAGCTCTACGATGCCACGCTGCTGGCCGGATTCACCGCCTTCAGCATGCTTCATACCGGCGGCCAGTACACGGCCAACCAGCTGCTCTCGATGATGACCACGCTGGGCGACGAGAGTTACCCCGTATGGAACGAACTGGGCATGCGATCGCTGCTCTTGCTGCTGAAAGAAGGCAAATACGTGAAGATGGTGGGCGCATGCGGACCACTGCGCTTCGATGCCGAGGCATACACCAGCATGGTGGAGAGCACCTATGTGCACTGGATGGTGTATAACAACCAGCTCATATCCATCGACTACCGCAGCAGCGACGGCGGCCGGCGCGTATCGTCGACCCTCGCCTCGTGGAACTGGCAGGCCCGGCAACAGCAGACCTTCGTTGACGAGGATGCCGGCATCGTCTACAGCCCGCTGCGCAGCCACTGGGCAGTGCTCGTGCAAGGCTCCACCGGATGGGAAAACTACCGCCACCAGGCCGATGTGCTCAACGTCTACCAGCTGCTCAAACGCAACGGATGGCCCGACGACCACATCATCCTCATCCTTTCCGACAACATCGCCCAGCACGCCAACAACAAGTACATGGGCGAAGTGCGTGCCTATGCCAACGGCGAAGACCTGTATGCCGGTGCCGAGATCGACTACAGCACCGACACGCTTACCGTCAACGACATGGCCGACATACTGACCGGACAACGCAGCCGGCACCTGCCCATCGTGCTCGATGCCGACGGACAAAGCAACGTGTTGCTGTTCTGGAGCGGACACGGATGCCGAAAAAGCAACAAGTATGCCGCCAACGGTTTCCTGTGGCGCGACAACACCGTCTTCACCGACAACATGCTGCGCCAGTCGCTCGAGACCCTGCACGCCAACCGTCGCTACCGCAAGATGCTGGCTCTCTTCGAGCCGTGTTACTCGCAGAACATGACGGCGCAGACCGTGGGCATCGACGGCATACTGGGAATAGCCAGTGCCGCCAGCAGCGAGTCGTCGTTTGCCGACTATCACTCGACGTATCTCAACACATGGATGAGCGACCGCTTCTCCAACAACATCGTCAGCATCATGCAGACTACCCCCACGGCCACTTTCCGCGATTTTTATCTATACCTCTCCCGGCACACGCTCGGGTCGCATGTGCGTGTAGACAATGCCTCGCATTACGGCAACCTCTACATCACGTCCCCCCAGGAGTTCTTCTCCTACGACGTGCAGTAGACGAGTGGCATGAAACATGAACTCCCTAACACTCAATAACATTTAAACTACTCGACTATGAATTTGAAAAGAAAAAGTCTATGGTTGTTGGCCGTGCTTTTTGCCGGAGCACTGGTCACGGCATCGTGCTCCGACGACAACGCGGATGCCGATGGCGTCGAAGTGCCCCAATTCTCGGGCGTAACAGACGTGAATTTAAGTAACGTGGAAGCAGTGGACTCGGGCTTCATGTCGTGGCACGCCTACTTCACGAATGAAATTAAAAAACTGGAAGAAAGCAACGATGACAGCAACGACTCTCTGCTGTCGTTCTATAGAGAACGTCTTCACAAGGCCGACTCCATCGATGCTGTGCTTGCCGCCCAGTATGGCGCCAACACGGGCGAAGACGGAGAAAGTGGTCTTGGCGAATTTTATGGATTCAAATATACCACTCTGCGTTACGAGTCGGTAAATGAGAACAACCAAAAGATAATTCTCTCAGAACTCGTGGCCTGGCCATACGCCACGATCCTTCCAAATCCCCATCCTGACAACCTTATTATTGGCTGCCACTGCACCATCACATCAAACAATGAACGTCCAACCAACTACCATCGTACGGTAAGGTTTGAGGTGGCTGCAACAGATGTCGGAATGCTCCTCTTGCATGCATCAGGCTCTTGGCTAACTACATTTTTTTCAGGTGTAGAAAGCCTTGTAGTTGTACCAGACTACCAAGGCTATGGGGTATCGTCAAAAGTCACACACCCTTATCTGTACCAAGAGCTTACCGCACGCCAAGTGGTCGATGGAGCCAAAGCGGCCGTGAAATGGTATGAGCAAAACGAGAAATCAATGGAGAGTGACTGGAAAAGTGTGGCAGTGGGCTACTCGCAGGGTGGCGCTACGGCCATGGCGGTGCATCGCTATATAGAAAATAATGACCTTGCGGATGAAATGCGTTTTGCCGGATCCGTCTGCGGCGACGGCCCCTACAGCCCTGAGGCAACCGTGAAAGCTTATATCAGAGACAAAAAAGTGTATATGCCGGTGGCTGTAGCACTCATCTTCAAAGGGCTGATGGACACCAATCCGTACATGCGCGGCTATGATCCGGGTGAATTCTTCAATAGTGGCTTTACGGAATCCGGTATTATGGATTGGATTGCCTCAAAGCAATATACAACCGACGAAATACAGCAGAAACTGGCGGATTATGCGTACAATACCAATAACATCGAAGTGATGCGTAAGACCAAGAACGGTAACTATTTGGAATACGTAAAGGAGAACAGTAATGTTGAGTGGGAAGATGTAACTGATCCCGAAGCCGTTTACTACGACATACATGAAATTTTCCAACCAGAGGTAATCGACTATTTCAACGATAAAGAGGTTAACAGTTTGGTTCAGAAAAAGATGGAAAACCTGATGATGGCGCTGACTATGAACGATCTGACAACTTTGTTCTCTTGGAAACCCAAACACCCGATGTTTGTATTTCACTCAACAAGAGACGAAGTGGTGCCTTTTGACAACTACCGATGGGCTCTGTCTAGTTTCTTCAACCAATATTTCAAGGGCATAATGTATGAGACAAATACCTACACTCATGTCAGTACCGGAAAAGCCTTCTATGCAGCAGGTTATGAAGAAGACTTTGTAAACGCTATCTTGAATAATGAAACAGATAAATATCATACCAATAATATAATTTCTGGTGGTCGGTATTAAGGACAACAACACTCCCGTCATTTTGCCGTCACGCTCATCATGATGCCGGCAAGATGATGCAACATCGAGGATAATGACTTCATGGCGGTTTATTTTGCCTTCATCGGCAAAATAAACCGCCAAATGTTACCGTTTCTTGGATATTATAATTATTTTTGCGTTGTGATGCCGCAGACCTGTGCTATACGGTGCGGGAGGCGGCGCACTGACGTAACGCCATAACGACACGGAATGAAAGGAGAAAACAGAACAACAGCCTTGACTGTCCGGTTGGCACTGATGCTTGCCGGGTGGCTTGTTGCTACGGCCACGCTGGCGCAGAGCGACACGCTCAGCCGGCGCACCATGGCCTTTGCCACTTTCCGGCCCGCCGTGGTGACGCTGGCCAACGGCAAGACGGTCAATGCGCCGCAAGCCAATGTGTTCCTGAAGGGCAGCGTGCTGGTCTACCGCAATCCGCAGGGACGTGTCATGGAGGCCAACCGCCGCACGGTGCGCAGCGTCGATTTCGCGGAACGCCACTACGAACGCATCGACACCATGCTCTATTGGCGTGTGGATACGGTGGGAAGCAACGCCCTCTATTGCGCCACATACATAGACATGCTCTCGCTCAGGCAGCAGATACTCAACAGCCGCAACATGACCGACGTGCAGATGAACTCGCTGATGCTCAGTTCGACGGCGCTCACCGCCAACGACGAGGATTTCGACCTGCCCTACACCAACGTCTACTATTACCGCTACCGTGGCAAGTGGGTGCGGGTGCACGAGCGCGACATCGACCACGCCCTGCCTCGCAACAAACGGCAAGCCTATAAGCTGGCACTCTCCATGCCGGGATTTTCGTGGAGCGCCCCGCCCAGTCTGCTCGAACTGTTGCGGAGCATCAGCGAATGAACGGCAACTCCGATTTTCATTATAACCCCATCGTCATGAACAACATCAACGAATACCGCAACCAGATACTCCAGGCGCTGCTCAGCGCCGTCGACGGCGAAGGCCGCCGCCGCGTCACCGACAGCGAAGCCGCCAAGCTTGCCAAGGAATTTTCCGACGACGAGCTGGCTTTCGGCATGGAGTACAACACGCCCGAGGAAGTGGCCGACATGCTTATCGACGCAGCCTTGTAGCCGCCGGCCTCTTCCCGCTTATCCAAACCTTACTACCGCTTATGAAAATCAAGAAATCAATAGACACCTATCTCAGTGAGATCGTGCACGAAAAACGACTCACGGATGCCGAGGAACAGCAACTGGCCGAACGCATACTGCAGGGCGACCAGCGCGCTTTGGCCGAGCTGACCACGGCCAACCTGACTTATGTAGTGGCGTTGGCCCACCAGTATGCCGGCAACGGCGTGCCCGAGGAAGACCTTATCAGCGAGGGCAACATCGGCATGATGCAAGCCGCCGCCAAGTTCGACCCGGCGCGCGGCAAACGCTTCGTGACCTTTGCCGCTCCCTACATACGCGAGGCCATGCGCCGTGCCATCGACCAGCAGGGCGGTCTTTACCGTGTGCCGGGCGGCGTGGCCGACACGGCGGCGGAGCGCAGGCAAAGCCGTGCCCTCTCGATCGATGCGCCCGTGGGCGGCAGTCAGGACTTGAGTCTCGGGCGCGTGGTGGCCAACCCCCATGCGGCCGACCCCAGCCGGCTGATGGAGCAGCAGGCCCTTGTGGACGAGCTGGCCCGTCTGGTGACGCGGCTCGACGAGCGCGAGCGGCAGGTGGCCACAGCCTTCTATGGTCTCGACGGTGCGCCGGTCACCATGGCCGAGATTGCCGAACGCATGGGCATCAAGCGCGAGCGCGTCAGGCAGATACGCAACAAGGCCGTGCGACGCCTCTGCCGCATGACCCACAACAAAGACCTCCGCAACTACCTGTCGCTATGAGATACATGTTGCTTTCCGACATCCACGGTTCGCTGCCACGTCTCGACCGTGCGCTCGATTTCTACAAGGCGCAGCATTGCGACATGTTGTTGCTGATGGGCGACATCCTCAATTACGGCCCGCGCAACGGCGTGCCCGAAGGGTTGGACGCACCGGGCATTGTGGCGCGGCTCAACGACATGGCCGACGACATTGTGGCCGTGCGCGGCAACTGCGACTCGGAGGTCGACCAGATGCTGCTGCGTTTCCCCATGCTTTCCACCTACTCGTTGCTTGTGGACGGGGGGCGTCGTGTGCTGCTCACCCACGGCCACATATATAATAAGGAGAACTTGCCGCCCGGCCGTTTCTCGGCAGTAGTCTACGGCCACACCCACCTGTGGGAGCTGACGTCAACGCCCGACAACGGACTGATCTGCAACACCGGCTCGATCACCTTCCCCAAGGGGGGCAATCCGCCCACGTTCGGCATCATGGCCGACGGCGTCATCACCATTTACAATCTCGACACGCTCGAGCCCTTGGCTTCGCAACCGTTGCCCCTGTAGGGGGCACATATTTTAACCGCATGATGTCTTGAATTATGCGCCCCCTACAGGGGCGATGAATTGATACACGTTGTGATGATAGGGGTAACCCCCTATCCTATAATATGCGCCCCCTACAGGGGCAAAAGCTGCACCGCCGCGATGCGTAACCCTGGGTTATGGCCGTTACTGAAAGCATCTGGCCTGTAAGGTCAGCACAACACGTTTCCTGTGCTGACCTTACAGGCCAACGTCCGTCGGTACACATTCGTACCCAGGGTTAAGTCCCTCGCTGCGCTCCGTCCTCACCCAGGGCTACGACCGTAACGCCCTTCCAGGGCTGATGACGGTATCGCACTTTTTACCGATTTTGAACACCCTGCCTTTCAGGGCTTCGCATAATGTTCTGTTTGTACCGGCAAACATTGCGCAACCTGCGTTAAAAGGTGGTTACAAAACGCCGATGGGCGGCATTTGTTTCGGATTATTAACGTTTGTTTCGGTTGTTTAAGGGTGGGGCCGTGATGCGCTCTTGCGAAAACAACTACCTTTGCACGGCCGAAAGAACAATGGTTTTCGACCGGCCAAACTGATATACTTTAACGGTTAAACACATAAATCAAAACATGAGACTGAACGTAAGACGCGCATGGACAGGAGCTAAGGCGCTTGCCCTTGGCGCACTGTTGTGTGTAGGCTTCACGCAAGGAGCCTACGCCCAAAACGAGGATGCCGAAATCCGGGTTGAAAAAGAATTCCAGGTATGTCCGCTCAACGTGGACGGCCTGCCAACCAGCATTCTTGGCATTGAAATCAATCCTGACGGTAAAGGGGCCGACGGTGCCAAGGCCATCGGCGAATACCTGAAGAACAAGGGCATCGACGTGGTGGCCATGAGCGAGGATTTCAACTACCACAGTGACCTTATCGGTGCACTGGGCAGTGGCTACAGCGTGGGTACCTACCGTGGTGGACTGACAATGGACAACTATAACGCGAACATCAGTTTCAACACCGATGGTCTGGGCTTCTTGGCCAAGTCGCCCGTGGTCTTCTCCAACGAGTCGTGGACCGAATGGAATGAAAAGTACGGCAAGTTTACCAACGGTGCCGATGAGCTGATACGCAAGGGCTTCCGCTATTACACGGTAGACCTGGGCGACGGCGTGCTGGTGGACTTCTACATCATGCACATGGATGCCGAGACCGATGCCGAGGACAATGCTGCCCGTGCCTCGCAGTGGGCGCAGCTCTGTGCTGCCATCCAGGCACGCAACAGCGGTCGCCCGGTCATCGTGATGGGCGATACCAACAGCCGCTACACGCGCGACGACATCTACGGCAAGTTCATCACGCCGCTGAGCAGCGATTACGACGTTACCGACGCTTGGGTGAAGCTCTGCCAGAACGGCACCGCCCCCACGCTGGGTGCTGAGGCCCTCGTCATCCCCAGCGACCAGAAGCTCAGTTCGGCCGCTTACCGCAACTATGAGATTGTGGACAAGGTGATCTATCTCAATCCCAAGAACGCCGCCTACACGCTGGATGCCGAAACCATCGATTTCGATGCCGACAACTATCAGAGCAACGGCGAACTGCTGGGCGACCATGTGCCCGTCATCGTGAAGTTCAAAGCCACCGGCACCATTGCCACGAAGCTAGAGCCTACGGCTGCCAGTGCGTGGTGGCGCGGCGAAAAGGTGGTAGGCAACGGACAGCCCGTCTACATCTATAATGTGGGGGCGCAGCGGTTTGTAGACAACGGCAACACCTCCAAGATTGTGCAGACTGACATCAACAATGCTACCAAGTGGAACATTAATGGCAGCAGTAGTTATACTATCGCTGACCTTGATAATAATTATAGATTCCAAATGGCCTATTCTTGGTTTAGTTGGCATACAGGTTTGGTGCAAGGCTCTGGTGCAACCACTTTCGCGTTTGTGGAGTCAACAAAAACAATTGGTGCATACAAGTTTACGAGTAGCAATAGGTATTTTAATGTTGACAGCAAATATGAATACACTGCTGCGGAAACCGATGGCACTTGGAACGACTGGTTCCTGATCTCTGAGGAGCAGAAGACGGCATACAACACTTACAACGCCCTTTACAGCGAGGCGCTTTCCTATCTCTCGCAGGACTTGCAGAACGACAACCTGATGACCGACCTGAAGGGCGTGCTTGCCACGACCGCTAACTCTAACTACGACCGTAGCGCTGCCGACAACAAACTGCTGCAGAACATCATTGACAAGATCAAGGAGTGGCTTGCCGGCTTCGACAAGAAGATTACGGTGGCCAAGTACGGTTCCATCTGTCTGCCCTACGATGCCATTGTGCCCGATGGCCTGACTGTTAATTACGCCACAGCCTACAATGCCGACAGCCAGGGTAGCTCTATCCATCTGGAGCCGTTCGACAGTAAGGTGATACCTGCCAACACCGGTTTCCTGCTTTGGGCCGATGTGACGGAAGCCACCAGCTACCATTTTGCCTACACCGCCACGCAGACGCCCGATGCCGATGCCACAAGCAAGATGAGCGAAGACGGCAACATCTTCAAGGGTACCATAGTGAAGATTGAGAACGAGAACCTTCAGTTCGACCGTTTCAAGTACATGCTGTTGGGCAACCAGAAAAAAGGTGTGGGCTTCTATCGCCTCGACTCGACATCGTATGTGCCGGCCAACTGTGCCTACCTGGAGCTTTCGACCAGCGCCAGCACGGCCGACGCCTCGGCCTACGAGTATGCCAAGTTCAACAATGACGGTGACGCTACGGCCGTCGACGGCGTGCAGTCGCAGACCGGCATGCAGCCCCGGGCCGTCTACGGTATGGCCGGTGAACGGCGCAGTGGCCTGCAGCCGGGCATCAACATCGTGAAGATGAGCGACGGCACCACACGCAAGGTGGTCGTGAAGTAAGTAATGACGAGTAAAGCATAACCCGACAATGAAAGCAAAGACAAAATACAGCGCCCCTGCCACGGCCTGTCATCAGATAGTGTTGCAGGACATGGTCTGCACTTCGCTTCCCGCGAATGAGGAGACCATCAAAGGCGAAGATGCGTTGAGCAAAGACAACGACATGTGGGACGGGCAGACGTGGGATAGCTGGGAAGACGATAAGTAACCCGGCTGTCACCGACGGACGCATCGGCTTGGCCGCCGTGGGCGTACCGTCGACACGCAAGCAACCACCGTAACGGGTGTGCCCGACCATTGGGCACACCCGTTACAAAATAAGGAGAAATCAAAAAAAACAATAAAAAAACGCGCCTTTAGAACCATTGCCCCGATTAATTTCTATATTTGCAGCGTTAAACCATAAAAGGTAACCATCATGAAAACAAGAAAGATTATCTTATCGGGCATCATCGGCCTTGCCGTCGCAGCCGGCATCACCAGTTGCGGCAACGGCAAAACAGAAGCCCTGCAATCGCAAATCGACTCCCTGTATACTACCGACAGCCTTCATCGTGAAGACATCCGGCAGATGGCCGACTTCGTGAACGTGATGTCGGTGGGGCTCGACAGCATCACGGCACAGGAAGGCATGCTGCAGCAGATGGGCAGCCGCGAGGGCGGTGCCATCGACAAGACCAAGATGCGCAGTCAGTTGCAGCAGCTGGCCGAGACGTTGCAGCGCCAGCGCGAGCGCATCGCCCAGCTCGAGGCATCGGTCAAGGACAACAAGTCGGCCTACGGCCAGCGCATCAGCAAGCTGATTGCCTACTACAAGGCTCAGCTCGACGAGAAAGACCAGAAGATTGCCAGCCTGGAGGAGGAACTCAACGAGAAGAATGCCAATATTGCCAAGCTCAACGAGAGCGTGAACAGCCTGACCACCACCAACACCCAGCTGAAGGGAACCGTGGAGACGCAGACCAAGACCATGGAGGCACAAAAGACCACCATTGCCGAGCAGGATGCCTCGCTCCATACGGGTTTTGTGGCCATTGGCAGCTCCAAGGACCTGAAGGCCAAGGGTATCATCACGGGCGGTTTCCTGGCCAAGAAGAAGGTGAATGTGGCCGACCTCAACACCAGTAAATTTACCCGGGTGGACATCCGTAAGTACAACGACATCCGTCTGAACTCCAATGACCCGAAGATCATGACGCAGATGCCCGGCGGCTCGTACGAGCTGAACGACAACGGCGACGGCACCACCACCCTGCGCATCAAGGACACGCAACTGTTCTGGAGCGTCAGCAAGTATCTCGTGGTGAAGCTCTAAGATGTGGCGGTTGCCGGTATAGGCTGCAATCGCTACATGCATTCAACGGTGGGGTAGGGAGCCGACCGCTCCAAAACCCCAATGCCGGAAGGACGGTTCAAGCAGTAGATGCTTGGGTCGCCCTTCTGTCTTTATGGTGCGGTGCAGGAAAGCAGGCCGTGGAAGGTCAGCACAACTGGGCGTATTTCGAGAAAATATTATACGGTGGCAAGGTATCATGGTTCACTCTCCCAATCCTTCATACAGCGGATGCTGCATATGTAACTAAAAATCAATGTCCGACAATGGCCGTCTGCTGCCACTCGGACTTTGCAAACCGCTGTGCCATTTTTTTCGGACGCTTGTCCGTTGTTTCGTATAAAATTGCTATCTTTGCCGAAAATTTTAATAAGACAAAGATGAATCTGAAAGTACGCTTGTCGCTGATGAACTTCCTGCAATTTGCCGTGTGGGGAGCATACCTTACTTCAATGGGCCGCTATTTGGGCAATATCGGAATATCGTCGGACATCGGATGGTTCTATTCCATGCAGGGTATTGTATCGATATTCATGCCGGCGCTGATGGGAATAGTGGCCGACCGATGGGTGCCCGCCCAACGATTGCTGGGCTTCTGCCATTTGCTGGCCGGCCTGTTTATGTTTGCCACAGCCTACTATGGCATGAGTGCGGACCCACAGGTGTCTTTCTCCATTATCTTCACGCTCTACTCCGTATCGGTGGCTTTCTACATGCCGACGCTGGCTCTGAGCAACTCGGTGGCCTACTCGGCGCTCAACCAGGCCAATATGGACACCGTGAAGGATTTCCCGCCCATCCGCGTGTTTGGCACCATCGGCTTCATCCTTACCATGTGGCTGGTAGACCTGATGGGCTTCCAAGCTAACCAAAACCAGTTTGTCACTTCGGGCATCATGAGTTTGCTGTTGTTCGCCTACAGCTTCTCGTTGCCTCACTGCAGCATCAGCGACAAGCACGACCAGAAGAGCGTGGTGGATGCGCTGGGCCTCAGGGCCTTCGCCCTTTTCAAGCAGAAGCGCATGGCCATATTCTTCGTGTTCTCCATGCTGCTGGGCGTAAGCCTGCAGATTACCAACAGTTTTGCCAATCCTTTCCTTTTCAGCTTCAAGGCCATCCCCGAATACGCCAGTTCGTTTGGCGTGCAGCATGCTAACATTCTGATTTCCCTTTCGCAGATTAGCGAGACTTGCTGCATACTCCTCATACCGTTCTTCATGAAACGTTATGGTATCAAGAACGTGATGCTGATCGCCATGTGCGCTTGGGTGCTGCGCTTCGGCCTCTTCGGGTTCGGCAATCCGGGCATGCCGGGCGTGCTGCTCTTTGTGCTGTCCATGATCGTGTACGGTGTGGCTTTCGACTTCTTCAACATTTCCGGCTCGCTGTTTGTTGACCAGAGCACCAGTTCAGACATCCGCTCGTCGGCCCAGGGACTGTTCATGCTGATGACTAACGGCATCGGTGCCACGGTCGGAACATTGGCCGCACAGGCCATCGTCAATCACTACACCCATGCCATGCCGCTCGACGGCGACATCCTTACCGTGGGCGACTGGCAGTCGTGCTGGTTTGTGTTTGCAGGCTACGCGCTGGTGGTAGGCATTCTTTTTGCCCTGGTGTTCCGTCCGAAGAAAAGCAAGGCCAACTGAGCGGTGTCAAGGGTTGCACTGGTATCCAGCGACAGCCCAAGACGATCCAACCAACAGTGACAGACCATGAAGGAAACCAGATTTTTCTATGTGCCCGATGCCGACAAGCTGCAGGAACTGCCAGCGGAGGAAGCCAAGCATGCCCTGCGCGCGCTGCGCATGCAGACCGGCGATGAAATGTACCTGATGGACGGTAGCGGCACGTTCTACCGGGCCGAGGTGGGCATGACTACCAACAAGAAATGCCTGTACCACATAACTGAGACGCTGCCGCAAGACAAGACGTGGAACGGTACCATCCATCTCGCCATCGCCCCTACCAAGATGATGGAACGCATGGAATGGATGGCTGAAAAAGCAACAGAGGTGGGGTTCGACCGTCTGAGTTTTGTGGACTGCAAATTCTCCGAACGACAACAGATACGTGTGGACCGTGTGGAGAAGATTGTTGTGTCGGCAATGAAACAAAGCCGGAAAGCATGGAAGCCGCAAGTGGACGACATGACTGCTTTCGGCGCTTTTGTCGGCAAACAGTGCAACGGTGCCAGGTTTATAGCCCATTGTTACCCGGAAATAGAGCGCACCGACCTCTTTGAAGAGCTGGCCAAGCTGCCCGGCGACGAACCGGTGACGGTGATGGTGGGGCCGGAGGGCGATTTCTCTGTCGACGAGGTGAAAGCGGCCATCGATGCGGGATTCGTTTCGGTATCGCTCGGCAACAGTAGGTTGCGCACCGAAACCGCCGGACTGATGGCCGTGACGATGGCACAGATAACAAAGCGAAAACAATGAGAAGATTAGCTTATTTCATCATATTGTTGTGCATAGGTCTCACAACATCCTGTTCGGACAAAGACTATCTGAATGTTATCCCCGAGGAGAGCACGCTGCTCATATCCCTGAACACCGCCAAACTGTCGGGTGCCGGCAGCGAGACTTTGCTCAAGGCCTTTCTCCATGTAAGCAATCTGAACAACACGGGCATCGACATTGCCAAGCCTGTGATGCTTTTTGAAGATGCGCAAGGCAATCTTGGTATCTGCGCCAAAACCGACGACGGCGACAAGATTGAAGCCCTGCTGAAGAAGACGGGCATTGCGGTGCGCGAACAGCAAGGCTTTCATTTTGCCCTGCTGCCCAACCAGTGGATGTTGGGCTACTCGGACCAGGCCACGCTGCTGATGGGACCGGTAGTGCCGGCGGCGCAGACGGAAATGGCTCAACTCATGGCCCGCTATCTGAAAGCCAAGGCCGACGACGGCATCGTGGGCACACCGCTGTACGACAAGCTCGACTCCATCAATGCACCCATGGCAATGGTGTGCCAGGCCAAGGCATTGCCCGAGTACCTTGTGGCGCCCTTTACATTGGGCGCACCCAAAGACACCGACCCGTCGCAGGTGCTTATCGCTGCCGATATGGAAATAAAAGACGGTTGTCTGTGGATAAACGGAAAAACATTCTCGTTCTCGAAGCGTGTCAACCAGGCTTTGAAAGAGGCACAGGCTACCTACCGACCCATACGGGGCGACTATCTGGCATCACTGTCGGCCGGCGATGCTGCCGGATTGTTCGTCAATGTCGACGGAACGCAGTTCATAAAACTCATGACGGGCAACCGGGGTATACAGGCCCTGCTCTCCGGCATCAATACGGCCATCGACATGACCGGCATCATCAAGGGGGTAGACGGCGACATGGCCATCGTTACGCCCGATTTGGGACAGTCGTCGTTCCAAATCAAGATGGCTGCCAAGTTGAAGAGTGCCGACTGGCTGGGCGATGTGGACTATTGGCGGCAGAGTGTGCCAGCCGGCGGACAAATCGGTGACTGGGGGCGCGACTGCTATTTTTACAGAGACGGGAAAACGTCGTATTATTTCGGGGTTACCGATGATTGGCAATTCATGAGCGGTATAGACGAACAGTCGGCACTGCAGAGCATAAAACCGTCGGCGACACCGGTCGGACAAGCCATCCGCCAAAAGCTCGTAGGCCAGAAAATGGCGCTGGTCGTAAACCTGTCGTCTGTCGACAAGGCTTCCGGTATCACCGGTATTCTCAAGCCATTGTTCGGAGATGTCAACACACTGGTCTACACCCTTAAAGACAATTGACCGTCGGAATAACCGTGATATTGGTTCCGGGACAACAGGCTGCCCGCTCATCGTGCCTGAGCCGTCAAGACAACGGCTGGCAAGGTAAGGAGGACGGCTAAAAAGAGAAATTATGAACTCAATACAATTGAACAATGTATTGCCGTATGTGTTTGCACAACGCAATGACCTGAACTCGGACGTGTGGCAGAACGACATAACCTTCGAGAAAGGCCACTTGTATCTGATCGAAGCGGCTTCGGGAAAAGGCAAAAGTACTTTCTGCAGTTATCTGCTGGGCTATCGCCACGATTACAGCGGCGCGATAAAGTTTGACCAAGACGACATAGCCGGTTACAGGGTCAAAGCATGGATTAATGTGCGGCGCGAACACATAAGCCATCTGTTTCAGGAGCTTAGACTGTTTCCCGAATTGACGGCTCTGGAAAATGTGAAGATCAAAAACGACCTTACGAAGTTCAAGACCGAACAACAAATCAAACAATGGTTTGAGATGCTGGGTATAGGCGACAAGCTGAATGCGAAGATTGGCCGCATGTCGTTCGGGCAGCAACAGCGCGTGGCAATGATAAGGGCACTGGTTCAGCCGTTTGATTTCATCGTCGTGGACGAACCGATATCCCACCTCGATGATCTCAACTCGGAAATCATGGGGGAAATCATGATTTCAGAGGCGCGGGCACAGGGCGCAGGGGTGATTGTGACAAGTATCGGCAAGCACATGAACTTGGATTATGAAAAAACATTGATGCTATGAATCTGGTTTGGAAATTATTGCGGCAGCACATCAGTATTCCCCAGTTTGCCGGTTTCTTCTTCGCCAACCTTTTCGGAATGTTGATAGTCCTTTTGGGATTCCAGTTCTATAAGGACGTATTGCCTGTCTTCACGTCGGAAGACTCGTTCATGAAGGCCGATTATGTGATTGTAAGCAAGAAGGTCGGACTTGGCAACACTATCTCCGGCCGGTCGAACGCTTTCGGAAAAACGGAAATAGACGACATCGCCAGCCAGCCATTTGCGTCGAAAGTGGGCGCATTTACAACGACCGAATACAAGGTGTCGGGCACCATGGGCGTAAACGGAACCAGCATACTCAACTCCGAACTGTTCTTCGAGAGCATACCCGACAGTTTTGTTGAGGTGCCCCTGGCCTTGTGGAAATACGAGCCGGGCGCTAAGGAAGTGCCGGTCATCTTGCCGCGCAGTTACATAGCCATGTATAATTTCGGCTTTGCGCAGAGCCATTCGCTGCCGCGCATCAGCGACGGACTGGTCAGCATGATTGACTTGAAAATATTTGTGCAGGGCAACGGGCACAAGGACGAATACAAGGGCAAGGTAATTGGATTCTCGAGCCGGCTTAATACGCTGCTCGTTCCGCAGGCTTTCATGGATTGGAGCAACGACTATTACGCACCGGGACAGCACACCGAACCTACCCGGCTCATTATGGAGGTGGACAATCCGGCCAATGAGCAGTTTTCGCATTACACGGAAAAGAAGGGCATAGAAATAGAGAACGACAAGCTAAATGCGCAAAAGACAACCTATTTCCTGCGCATGATGGTGACTATGGTGATGGTGGTCGGACTGGTTATCTCGCTCCTCAGTTTCTATATTCTGATGCTCAGCATCTATCTGCTGGTAGAGAAGAACGCTGCAAAACTGGAGAACTTGCTGCTCATCGGGTACGGACCGGCAAACGTGGCGAAACCCTACCAGCTGCTTACGGTGGGACTCAATGCAGGGGTGTTGGTCATTGCCTGGGCCGTGTTGTTCGTTGTCCGCGATTACTACATGGGCTTCATCGAAACGCTGTTCCCTGATATTGACAAGGGAAGTGTCTTGCCTTCCGTGGGGTTGGGCATAGGTCTGTTCTTTATGGTCAGCATCTGCAATATGGTGGCTATATACAGAAAGGTTGTCCGTATCTGGAACCGCAAGGAATGAAAGATAATATCACTATGGAAACAAACAACAAATACGATAGTTTTGTAGTCAACGAACCGTCCGGGTTGCTTGACTGGCTTCTCGCAAACGTCAAGCTGAGCCGTACCAAAATCAAGGACATACTGCACGGGAAAGGTGTCAAGGTGAATGGAAAGGTCGTAACGCAATTCGACTTTCCATTGGTGCCGGGCATGAAAATAACGGTCAGCAAGTCGAAACGCAACAATGCTTTGCACAGCCGTTATGTGAAGATTGTCTACGAAGACCAGTATATAGTCGTCATTGAGAAAAATATTGGCATACTCTCGATGCCCGCCGGACACAGTTCGCTTAACGTGAAAGCCGTGCTCGACGATTATTTCCACAGCACAAAGCAGAATTGTCAGGCTCATGTGGTGCATCGTCTGGACCGCGATACCAGCGGACTGATGATATACGCCAAGGACAAACAGACCGAATTGGCTTTGGAACACGACTGGCACCACACGGTTTTCGACCGCCGTTATGTGGCGGTTCTCTCCGGCGAGATGGAGCAGAACGAAGGGACGATAGAGAGCTGGCTGAAAGACAACAAGGCTTTTATCACCTTCAGTAGTCCGACTGACAATGGCGGAAAATATGCCATAACCCATTTCTATACGCACAACCGCCGTGACGGATATTCGTTGGTCGAGTTCAAGTTGGAGACCGGACGCAAGAACCAGATTCGTGTGCATGCGGCCGATATGGGACACCCGGTTTGCGGTGACGTGAAATACGGCAATGGCGACGACCCGCTCGGTAGATTGTGCCTGCACGCTTTTGTGCTGTGTTTCTATCACCCTGTTACACACAAGCCGATGGAGTTTACCACAACTATTCCGGCTTCGTTCCGTTCGCTGTTCTAACCAGTTATAATCATTATTCGTAAACACAATAGACCTTGATTTTATAATGAGTACAAACTTTTTCCTTTACATATTTGTCTTGGTAGCAATCGTTGTCGCATTGGTTGTCATCAAGAAAGTAACGAGCTGCCTGTTCAAAACGCTGTTCATGTTTGCAGTGGTCGCTTTATTGTGCTTCGTCTATTTTTGTTACTTGCGTTAAACACCGCTCTGTGTGCGTTCCTTTCGATCGCAAATAACGCTTACAACACCTGTATAGAAACGGAATGAGAATACTGCATATCATCACCACATTGCTGGTAGGGGGGGCGGAAAAGCTAATGGTGGACATTTTGCCCCGCATGCGGGCAAAAGGCCACTGTGTGGAATTGTTGCTTATTGACGGCACCCGCACGCCCTTCTATGAACAGCTGGAGCAGCAGGGCGTGAAGATACACTCACTGTCTGTCGGCGGAAGCATCTACTCGTTGTCCAATCTGCTGAAAACGATAAATTTCCTGCGGAATAACAAGTACGATGTGGTTCACACACACAACACAGCTTCCCAACTTTATGCGGCCGTGGCAAGTGTGTTATGTTCGGTGGTGCTCTGCACCACCGAACATACCACTTCCAATCGCCGTCGCGATTGGAAGTGGTATCGGCCATTTGACAGGTGGATGTACAGCAAATACAAATCCGTAATTTGTATCTCGCCACAAACTGAGGAGACTTTGCGCGAATACCTGCAGGATGACAATATCAAGATATGTACCATACCCAACGGCATTGATGTCAGTGCGTATGCTGATGCCAAAGCTTGCGCCGAGCTGTTGGAAATCAAAGGAGCAAAGAAGGTAATGGCGATGGTGGCCGCCTTCAGGTATCAAAAAGATCAAGACACTTTGGTTAAAGCCCTGAAACTTTTGCCCGAGAACTACGAGCTGTGGCTCATCGGCGACGGAGTGCGGTGCGACACCGTAAAGTCTCTTGCCATGTTGGAAGGAGTTTCAGACAGGGTGAGGTTCCTTGGTGTCAGAAATGATGTGGCGAGCATTCTGAAAGTTGTAGACGTGGTGACGCACTCCAGTCATATTGAAGGTTTCGGTTTGGCCGCCGTAGAGGCCATGGCTGTGGGCAAGCCCGTCATTGCAAGCGATGTGCCCGGTCTGGCTGACATTGTCAAAGGCTACGGCATAGTCTTTCCTCATGGCGACGCAGAAGCTTTGGCCTGTGAGGTACAGAAACTAATGACCGACAATGATTATTACAACAGGGTGGCAGAAAGATGTGCGGCCCGTGCTGCCGATTTTGATATCTGCAAAATGGTCGCTGGCTATCTCGATGTTTATATGCAACTAATGTCTTCCCACTAGACTTTCACTCATCTGTTTGTGCATTTAAAAAGAAGCAAATTTACAGACGCGCCCAATTCTTCATGTGTTGTTTTTAAAACAACAGCATAAGAAATTTGTCTGATTGCTCAATTTGTAATATCTCCATGTAATACGTTCTGGGCATGCGAAAACGCCAAGTTAGCAAGCACAATTAATAAGTATGATAGTTCTTTTCTTATAGCTATGGGGCGTTAATTTTAAGTGCTGTTTTCGGGTTTAAAGCCAATTTTAGGAATTGTTGTAATACTACGGAAGCCTTCGTCTGTGGCAAATACCTTGCGGAGTTGTGATAAGTAGTTGTCAAGGCTTTATCGGAACTGTTGCATTTCCCGACTTCTGGGTAATATTGTGCTGATCTTTCGGAAGTTCCATTTATAAAATCCCCCACATGAGAAACGGCGGCGCCTAATCGCATGCGGGGGATTTATAAATAAGGAGTGCCCTGATAAGCCGGGTTCTGTATCCCCGCTCCGAAAAGCAGAGAGCTCATCATTTATCCAGACGACAAGTCACCTTGCCGCTCAAGCGTTCTACCCTCCATCGTCAGGCTCAGAAGGCCTGTCGGGCAGGCAACCCTGTGTAACGATGGTTTACATGAACTTGCAGCCTCCAGCCAGCACAGCACTGCGGTCGCCCGCAGCCTGGTGGTCTCTTACACCACCTTCTCACCCTTGCCCATCCCTGAAACGGGAACAGGCGGTCATTCTCTTCTGCTTACACCTGCCGTCGCCGACAGCTTCCATTTTCAGAAGTGGAGCGCCTTACGCTGCCCGGACTTTCCTCTCGCACCGCTCATGGATGCCAGCGATGAGCCGGGGCACTGCCTTACAGGCTGCAAAAGTAACAAATTATTGTGACAAGCGTGCAAATGGGCACAAAGATTTTATGAAGGCGGCATTACTAAATGAATGTAAATTTCCAAAGAAATCAGCTAAAGAAGCGTTAATCGTAAAAAATAAAGTGTTAAAATGGGATAAAGTAACCCGACAATATGACACATTAACATATTTTGCGACTATATTTGCACACGCTTGAAGGGCAATGCATATTTGCCGTCCCGTCGTCGGCAAGGCAACCCGAAAGACAAAGAGTAACAAAAGAAAAACAAACCGCATAAATATGAAAAAGTATTCAAGTTACATCGTTGTAGGCCTCAGCGCTGTTGCGTTGGCCTTTTCTGCCGGTTCGCTCATCAAGGTGAACGCCGCCACAGAACAGACAACCGTGACAGGACAACCCGTAGACCTTACCTACGCCTCGCAGAAAGCTCTGCCTGCTGTAGTGCATATTAAGTATGTGCAAAACTCAAAAGTGCAGACGGTTGAGGTACAAAGCGACCCGTTCTCGGATTTCTTTTCCGACCCGTTCGGCTTCTTCGGCAACCCGCAGGGCAACGGCGGAAAACAGAAACGCCAAATACAAACCCCAAAGAAAGAAGCTACGGGATCGGGTGTCATCATCAGTGCTGACGGATACATCGTCACCAATAACCATGTGGTGAACGGTGCCGACGAACTGACCGTGACGCTTAACGACAACCGCGAGTTCAATGCGCGCATTGTCGGCACCGACCCCACCACCGACCTTGCACTGATCAAGATTGACGGGAAGAATCTGCCCACATTGCCCATCGGCGACTCCGACAAACTGCAGGTAGGCGAATGGGTTATAGCCGTGGGCAACCCCTTTGGACTCAACAACACCGTTACGGCCGGCATCGTGTCGGCCAAGGCGCGCGGACTGGGTGGTCAGGGCGATGGCCCCAGCATTTCAAGTTTCATACAGACTGATGCTGCCATTAACCCCGGCAACTCGGGAGGCGCACTGGTTAATGCCAAAGGCGAACTTGTGGGCATCAACGCCATGCTCTACTCACCCACAGGCTCGTATACAGGCTACGGATTCGCCATTCCTACGACCATCATGAACAAGGTCGTAGAGGATCTCAAGAACTACGGAACGGTGCAAAGAGCTATGCTCGGCATTACCGGAGGCGATGTCCTCAACTACATCAATCAGCAGAAAGAGGCTGGCAAAGAGGTTGATCTTGGCACCAACGACGGCGTATATGTGGACAAGGTGGAAGACGGAAGCGCCGCATCGGCTGCAGGCCTTGAGAAAGGCGATGTCATCATTGCTGCCGACGGCAAAAACGTAAGCAAGATGGCAGAACTGCAGGAAATCATCAACGGCAAACGTCCGGGTGACAAGATAACGTTGACCTGGCTGCACAACAAGAAGAAGCAAACCAAGACGGTCACGGTCAAGAACGCACAAGGCAACACCAAGGTCGTAAAAACCGCTGACCTCGATGTACTTGGCGCCAAAGTAATCCCTGTCAGCAGCGAACTGAAAAAACAGCTCGACATCAGTTACGGTTTGCAGGTGAAAGACGTGAAGAGCGGTGCAATCAAAGATGCCGGCATCAGCGACGGCTTCATCATCCTTACCGCCAACGACCAACAGATGAAAGAAATTGCCGATCTGCAGAAAGCGGTAAAAGAGGCTTCAACCAGCAAGAACCCCGTTCTTTTCATAACTGGCGTATGGCCCTCTGGCAAGACTGACTACAAGGCAGTTCGTGTAAGCGAGTAAACACTTCGGCCGCCGAATAGCAATTATGGCGGAGCGTCCTGTCTTGGACGCCCCGCCATTTTTTTCTTATTTGTAGGATTTTGTTGCATATAGCACAGAAAAATGTTGTATCTTTGCAATCGAACTAACCGCAGACCTAACATGAGACAGCTGAAGATAACCAACTCCATCACAACCAGAGACAGTGCATCGCTGGAAATCTACCTACAGGAAATCGGTCACGAGAAACGCATAACCACCGAAGAAGAGGAAGACTTGGCGCGGCGCATCAAGAATGGCGAACAAAAAGCATTGGAAAGTCTTGTCAGGGCCAACTTGCGGTTCGTGGTGTCGGTTGCCAAGCAATACCAAGGGCAAGGGTTGTCGTTGTCTGATCTCATCAATGAGGGAAACCTCGGACTCATTAGGGCTGCGGAAAGATTCGACGAGACAAGGGGATTCAAGTTCATCTCATACGCTGTATGGTGGATTAGGCAAAGCATACAACAGGCCATAGCCGACCAAAGCCGCATGATAAGACTGCCCATCAACCAGGTGGGGACGGCCAACAAAATCAAACGTATAGCCAGTAAGTTCGAACAGGAAAATGAGCGCATGCCAAGCCTCAGTGAACTGACGGACAAGACCGACATACCCGAAGAGCGCATCAAAGAAGTGATTGACGCAGGGCACAAACAGCTATCCGTGGATGCCCCAATGGCCAATGACGAGGGGGGAAACCTTCTGGAGATGTTGGCAAGCGACAATATGCCCAGTGCCGACAAACTGTTGGCAATGCAGTCGCTGCAAGAGGAAATCAGCCGCTCGCTGAAAACACTCAATGAAAGAGAACGCAATATCCTGGAATCGTTCTTCGGTATAGGACAACCAGAGATGACCCTAGAGGAAATTGCAGAGCAGTCGGGGCTGACACGCGAACGCGTAAGACAAATAAAGGAAAAAGCAATAAGAAAGCTCAGACATGACAACCACAGCAAAAGGCTCAAGTCTTTTCTGGGCTGATTGATGAGCACATGCAAAGCCATGAGGCACAAAATGATAATATAGAATAACAAGGATAATGAAAACCAAGAAAGTCATCTTGACACTGTTTGCACTGTTGTTGTGCACAGCAGCAAGTGCTGCACTTCGCCCCAAGACGGTTTATGTATACGGATTTGCCGCATCGTTCAACGACTCAACCATATATATTACGGATATACAACAGGTTGATTCGGCATACATAGACACGAAGACCAAGTTCCTTTATAGCCGCGAAAACTATTCCAACCAACTGCGCGACCATCTTGAAAGACAGGGGCTGAAAGATGTTACCTGCGTAACATCGTTTGCCACCACCAAGAAGAAAGCACAGAAAAAGTATTTAAACCTCAGGAAGAAATACCTTGAGGGCGGCGGCTACAACATCAACTACCTCAAGGCACCCGATTTCATCTTTAGAGCCATATCCGGAAAGATAGAAATAGGCGACTGAAAGGCATGGAAAGAGTCTACCGCATTCGTATAGCCGAGTTGGATTCCGAAATAGTCTGCCAAGGATATGAGGAAGGAGCGTTGCTGAAATTATTGCCGTCCCTTAGGCCATTTCTAACAGACGAGTGCAAGGGCAACCCATTGTTCAAGTTGACCATCAACGATAAGATAGAGCCAATCCCCACGGCCCGGAAAGAGCGCATCCGTGACTTTCAGACAGGGAACGGCACCATTGTTGTAGACTCGATCTACGACGGGGGATATCAGTATATTATAAAGAACGAAAAGGGTGCTGGCTGTGCCCTCCTTCAAACCAACAAGGATTTCAGCATTTGCCGTTGTGCGCTCAACGGCAACTATATGATGCGAAGCTACGGGCTGAACAATGCACTCATGCTGGCTTTTTCTTTCGCGTCCAGTCGTCTGCAGTGCATCATGCTTCATGCCTCATTAGTGCGCAAGGACGGCTACGGCTACGCCTTTATAGCCCCGAGCGGCACCGGAAAGTCTACCCAAGTGAGTATGTGGCTCCGCCACCTTCCCGGATGCGATCTGATGAACGATGACACGCCTATCGTAAGGTTCATAGACAACCGGCCTTATGTCTACGGAAGTCCATGGAGTGGCAAGACTCCCTGTTACCGAAACGTCAAAGCGCCGTTGGGGGCAATAACCCAAATTGTTCGGGCTACGGAAAACCGCGTGGAAAAACTGAACACCATCAACGCTTTTGTTGCGCTTCTGCCGGCCTGTTCGAGCATGAAATGGGACAAAGACAACCATCGCAATGTCTGTGACACAATATCACGCCTGATAGAGACAACCGGCATATACGCCCTACACTGTTTACCCAACCAAGAAGCAGCCGTTACATGCTACACGACCATCAACAAGAAATAATCCGCACAAAGAAGATTTCAAACGCTGCGCTCCTGCCCGAGATCATAGCGCTGCTTGAAGAGGGACACACCGTGACGCTTGGCTTAAAGGGGGTGTCAATGCGCCCATTTCTTGAAGACAACCGAGACAAGGCTTTGCTGACAAAAGCTTCGACGTTCCATGTCGGCGATGCCGTGTTGGCCGAAATAGGTCCTCACAAATATGCCTTGCACCGCATTGTCTGCATCGAGGGCGACGATGTGGTTCTAAGAGGTGATGGTAATCTTGGGTGCGAGCATTGTAAAACCACTGATATTAAAGGAACAGCCATAGGCTTTTACCGAAAGGGGCGCGGCAAGCTTGACCGAACAGACGGCGTGAAATGGAGAACTTATTCGTTCCTTTGGATGCGGCTCTATCCCGTAAGAAGATGGCTTCTGGCATTTTACCGTAGGATATGGCTGCCGGTATTCGGATCTAACTAACACGCAACCCACATTTCCCTACACATATGAAAACAAGAAAAGGTTTCAACATCCGCCAAGTTTGTGGAGAAAACATCATTGTTCCTGAAGGAAAAGAGAATCTTGACTTCAGTAACATCATCACCATGAACGACAGTTCGGCATTGCTTTGGAACGAACTTCAAGGCAAAGATTTTACGGTCAACGACATGGCCAATATACTCATGGAACATTTCGAGATAGACGAAAACACTCCATTACCCGCAGCCCAAGCACAGGCAGACGCTTTGTCGTTGGCACAAAAGTGGAAAGAATGTGGCCTGCTAGATGAATGATAACCGACTACAACAAGCGTCAAGCCCTCTGATTTCTTAGATTCCATTTCTTTCCAGACAACTAAACCAATGTATTGGTGTCCGGTAAAAATCTGATGTATCGTTGTAAAATATTGAATCCCCGAGCTTAAGAAAATATTCTCGCTATGAGGGCTTGTCTTTGCATCTGCGATGTTCATTGTAAATTGCCCCTGTAGGGGGGCACAGATTATAGCGTAGGGGGCTCGCCCCTACGTTTAACGGTTCTTCGTTTTTCCGTCGCCCCTGTAGGGGGCGCATCATTCAAATCATCATGCGGTTTAAATATGCGCCCCCTACAGGGGCAAAAACTGCACAAACGCTGCATGTTTTGATACGAATTTTGAACACCCTATCCTACGGGACTGGTTTCTTCGATTTTTAGCGGACGCCAATAAAAACGATGAGGTTTCCGTATGGCCTAAAGGTCACACGAAAACCTCATTGCTTTATTACGCACACCCAACCAACCGGTGGTGTGTGCGTTGTTCACGCCACCAGGCCACTACATGTTGTAGACAACGTCCATCAGTTGCTTGCCCAGTTGGTCGGCTTCTTCCATTGTCGATGCCTCGCTGTATACGCGAATGATAGGCTCGGTGTTGCTCTTGCGCAGGTGCACCCACTTGGTGGGGAAATCGAGTTTTACACCGTCGATATCCGTTACCTGCACATCGGGTTGCTTGCCGTACAACTCCTTTACCTTTACCAGAATAGCATCTACATCGGTTTCCGGCTTCAAGTCAATGCGGTTCTTGGCAATGAAATAGTTGGGGAACGTTTTCCGCAATTCGCTTGCCTTCAGTCCTTTCTGTGCCATGGAACTCAGGAAAAGACCTATTCCGACCAAAGCGTCGCGGCCATAATGGCTTTCGGGGTAAATCACACCGCCGTTTCCTTCGCCACCGATAACCGCTCCTGCCTCTTTCATCTTTGTCGTGACGTTCACCTCGCCCACTGCTGCGGCATAATAGCTGCATCCATGCTTCTCCGTAACGTCGCGAAGCGCGCGTGTAGAGCTCAGGTTCGACACCGTTGCACCCTTCACATGGTCGAGAATATAATCGGCCACGGTCACCAGCGTATATTCTTCGCCGTACATCTGCCCGTCTTCCTGTATAAACGCCAAACGGTCTACGTCGGGGTCGACCACCACGCCCAAATCGTATTTTCCTTTGGCACATTCGCCCATGATGCCACCCAGATTCTTGGCGATGGGTTCCGGGTTGTGCGCAAAATCGCCGTTGGCTTCGCCGTTGAGGAATGTGGCTTCCACGCCCAAGACCTTGAACAGGTCGGGCAGAATGACGCCGCCCACCGAGTTGACCGTGTCGACCACCACTTTGAAATGGGCATTCTTTATTGCCTCCACATCCACGAGGTTCAGGGCAAGAACGGATTCGATATGGCGCTGGTTGAACGAGTCGTCTTCCGTATAGTGTCCGAGATGGTCGACGTCGGCAAAGTCGAAGCTCTCTTTGGCGGCAATGTCAAGTACCACATTTCCGTCGTCTTTCGTTAGAAATTCGCCTTGCTCGTTGAGCAACTTGAGCGCATTCCAGTGGCGAGGATTGTGGCTGGCGGTGATGATGATGCCGCCTGCAGCTCCACTCCATTTCACGGCCAGCTCCGTGGTAGGCGTAGTGGCCAGTCCGATGTTCACCACATCGTAGCCCATGCCCATAAGTGTGCCGCATACTACATTCTTTACCATGTCGCCCGATATGCGTGCGTCGCGCCCCACAACAATCTTGTTGCTGGCCGACTTGCCGCTTTGCCGGATGAACGTGGCGTAAGCCGAAGTGAATTTCACAATGTCGAGCGGGTTCAGCGTGTCGCCCGCAGGGCCTCCGATGGTGCCCCGGATGCCGGAAATGGATTTGATAAGGGTCATAATAAATATGTTTAGGTAGGTTGGCCGCATTCGCGTCGCCCGACGGCAAAGTGGCTGCCTATCGTTTGTCGGATAAAAGTTAGAAACAAGCCCCGCCTTGAAGGGCAGGGCTTATGGTGTTACCGTCCAAGTTCGTAAGTGATGTCGTACAGGCAAGGATACACATATTGCGTGGCATAGGTGTGTCCCTTGTCGTGGGGCACGATGATGCGCACCTTTGCCACCTCGTCGGTTGCCGATGCCGGCCGCCCTACGTTGATAAACCCAAGGGGCATGAGCCATCCCTGCGGCACGGCGGTCGACGATCCGCCGTAGACAGCCTGCAGCAAGCTTTCGCCCTTCACAAAATAACCTGTATAGTCGGCCGAATTGCGCGTTACGGTCGTTTTGTCAACCACGGCATCCCACTTCGAGTCGCTGATGTTGCTGAGCTGCACCGAATCGGTCTTCAAGTTGCGCTCGGTGAAGCGGCACAACACCGTCACGGTGTTTCCGTCTGCAATGGGCGTGCCGCATCCTTTGCGCACAATCTGCATATAGATACCCGACGACTGGAAAAGCACAAATTCGTTTTTCGACACGTCGGTTGTGTTGCCTTGCAGTGCAAATTGCGTCTCAGAGATGACGTTGACTGCCGAATCGGCAATATATCGGTTGATTGCTGAGCGTTCCTCCTTCTTTTGGTCGGCATACGACTCCTCGTCGCTGCATGCCACAACAGCTGATATGGCAAAGAGGGCCAAAAGGAAATAGGTTATTTTCTTCATTTTCTTTTTTGTCTGCAAATATACGAAAAATCCGTGGCAGACGATGCCATAACACGAATTATTTAATGAATATTGGCATTCTTTTTCCGTGCTTGCGGGCAATGCAAATCTATGGTCTGCTTCCCTCGCAATTTACTGGGACAACTTGTCGGCATAAAACTGTATGGCCTTGCGTGTAATCTTTACAGCCTCGTCGAGCGAACAGTCGAGCTGGCCACCGCTTGCGTTGAGATGGCCGCCCCCGTTGAAGAAACGTTTGGCCACTTCCTCTACCGAGAAATCGTCGACCGACCGCAGACTCACCCACACTTTGTTGTTCAGCCGGTCGTCCTCGCGCAGCGATATGCTCATCTTCATTCCCTTGATGCGCAGCGGCTCGTTGACCAGTCCCTCGGCATCGCCGCGCACAAAATGGAAATCGCGCATCTCCTGGCGTGTCAGCGTGAAGTAGGAGGCGTGCAGGTCTTCAAACACGTTGAGCTTTTGGCACATGAGGTATCCGCGCAGCCTGATGGCCCACGAACTGTAGTTGTTGTACACACTGCGGTAAATCTTGTCTTTGTCAATCTGCTTGGTCAGCAGCTGGCAGATGATGTAGAAAATTTCCGGCCGGGAACTGTTGTATGTAAAACCGCCGGTGTCGGTCATCATGCCGCAATAGACAGGAATGGCGAATTTTTTGGAAAGGGCCTCAAAGCCGCCCAACTGCCACACCATCCTGAAAACAATCTCCGACGTGGAACTGAGTTCGGGATAGGATACCGCAACATCGGTCTTGACCGAGGGGGTCAAGTGGTGGTCGATAAGTATCTTCTTTGCTTCTGAAGCATCGAGTGCAGCACCCAATCCTTCAAGCCGTTCCGAGGCGTTGAAATCGAGGCAAAACACGAGGTCGGCCTCGGTCATCAGGCGTTCCACATCGTCGTGGTGTTTGTCGTAGCGCATCACCCGTTCCACCCCCGGCAACCAATGGAGGAAATCGGGGAAGGCATTGGGTACCACCACTTGCGACGGTTTGCCGTAGTGTATGCTAAGGTATTCGGACCATGCCAAACATGCTCCGAGGGCATCACCGTCGGGGCGCGAATGGCCAAGGATAACTATTCTTGTGGATGCGGTAACCAGTCGGTCTATCGACGATACCTGTTCGTTGGTCAGTAGGTCCAGTTGAATCATGGATGCAAAATTACCTATATTTCTTGAATTACAAGTAAATAGGAATAAAAAACAAATCAAAAAAATCATTCGATGGTCACAACTCGTGTCTGTATCCGGCAGCCCGTTCCATGGCAGTCCACATCCGCGGCCGTTCACTTCGCCTACTTCAACTCCATGGCAGAACCGAATTTGGGCTACAAATAAAATGACAAACTACAGGTTGAAATTCGCCGTTCTTGTCTCTGCAGGCATTTTGGGGCGAAAGGATGCGAAAAACGGATGAATTTGTTATTCGCCTATCGGCCAAGCGGTTGCAAAATCGGCCCTTTTGTCTGAGTTCTAAAACCGCCCTGTTTTGTCTGCGATATGTATCTAACCGCATCTGCGTTAGGCACAAATGTCACTCCCGTGCAGCACTAGTCGTATCTCCATTCGGCATCTGTCGCACCATGGTTTGGTACAAACATACGGTCTGCAAGGGACAAAAATGCCGCCCGGAGGTACCCAGCACCGTTTGCGCGTGCTGTTTCGCCCGAAACAACGCACATGTTTTTTGACCAAAAAACGCTACAATAATAAGAGCATACGCAACGGCTAGTAATATTCGCGAGGCCACATTTCTTATTTTTGCCGTCTGTCCAGTGTCCCCGAGGGGAGGGCGCTCGGCTCTGCCGCTTGCCTTGGCAAGAACTTTGCATCACCGCTGGTGACCGAACGGAACCTGCGGATGCCGGTCTGGTCTGACAGCCTCGTCCTCGAATAGGGCGAACTTTCCAGGTCCGGAAGTCCACGAGGTCGTTCTTGCTCAGGCAAATTTTCCGGCTTTGCCTGCTTCTTTGTAAAAGTCGATATATTGTTGCGCTACTTTCAGGTAATGATGGTAGCGGACGGTGTAAGCGATACTGTCGGACTTGAGGCGTGGCAATTCCTCGGGGTGTGTCACCATCCATTCCAGTTTTTGGTATACGCTGCCGTAATTCGGTTCCACATTGATGATGGGTTTAAGGTCGTTGTCTCCCAATATTTCGTAATTCTCCGGTTCGCCACCTCCTACACAGACAATGCCTTGGCTCATGGCCTCAAGCGGATTCATGGAAGGGGTGTAACTATAGAGCTGGTCGAGTATGGCGTCAGATCCACGCATCATCGTTACATACGTTTCGAAAGGCACACCTTCGGCTATTTGCAGTTCTACCCGACTTGGATATTTGTTCTTTATGGCTTTTGCAGCGGCCAGCATAATGTCCGTTCCTTTATAGGCGGAGCGGTTTTTGCTGATGCCGATGAACAGTCGCAGCGGGTGCACGGCATCCGGTGAAACGTGCGCGTCTTTGGGAACGATGGGGTAGGGAATAAAGGTGGTTTTGTGCGGAAACAAAGGCTCATAACATTTCCAATACTCGTAGAGGCCGGCGATGATGCCGTCGCAGTCTTCGGCAATCATCTTGCTGAGCGTTTCTTTGTCGGTTCCCAACCAGTCGTGCCTTTCTTTTATGGCCGCTTCATCCTTACGGAGAACGGAGCCAATGTTGAAGTCGCTGTACCGAAGCGGCATCCGGGTAATGTTCTCGTGTACCCAATAATAGTCCATGCCGAAAGCTCCAAGAAACACCTTCCTGTTGTGTTTCCGCAAATAACGGTATATGGGCATTATGCGGTGCGCTTTCAGCTCGAGAAACATCGGGTTGATGAGTTGTACCACGTCATATCCCCTTAGTTTGGGCAGGATGGCTAAGGTTTTGGCCAGATAGGTTATGCCTCCCCATTTGCCCGTCGGCCGACTAAGGTCGATATCGCGCGGATAGTCTTTCCAGAAGTCGCCGTTGCTCACCACCGTGACATCGTGTCCCAATGACCTGAAGCCTTCGGCCAAGGTGGCGTGCACGTTGCTGTATTCGCCAATCAGAAGAATTCTCATGCGTTTATCGGATGGTCAACAGAAGGATACGGCGGCCCAGTCTGGTATTGACCATCTTCCTGAAAGCCGTGTATTTTTTAGTGTAATGCTTGTCGGGCAACGGAAACAGACCATACTTGCGCAAGCGGTCGATGGCGTCGTCTAGATGACGGGCACTGTGGGTCAGTTGGATAATGTTGAACAGGTAATCCATCGTCAACTGGGCTATGCGCCTATTTAACGCCACCCGCTCCATTTCGGGTGCCAGCTGGGCTATGTCAAGCAACCGCACAATGATGCTTTCGGTATCGTTGAGCCGTTTTGCGGTGTGCCGCATGTTTACGTCTTGGGTTATGGAACCTGTACGCTGGCGGTAATAGTAAGCTTTCGAAGATGTGAAAAACAAGCGGTCGGCCCTCAGCAACAGCTGTGGCGTAAACTCTTCGTCTTCATGCAGCCGGTTGGGCGTGAACCGCAAAGACCCCAAAATGTCTTTTCTGAAAAGATAGCCGCAGGCCGAAGCCCTTAAGTTGAATTGGTGCATATAGGCCGCTCCCGACAAAGGCCCTTGATATTCGAAAGGCACATCGGGCTGGGCCTGCTCTGTTTCGTGGAAGAGTACGAGGTCGGCATCCTGGTACCTGGCTATATCAAGACAGTGCTCATAGGGAGCGCACAACAGATAGTCGTCGCCGTCAACAAACTGCACATACTTGCCCTGTGCGCAAACCAGACCCGTATTGCGCGCCACGGACAACCCCATGTTGCGCTGCCGGACATAAACAATCTCGTCGCGCAGCTCCAGCAGATCGTTGAGGGGCGAAAGCTCCGAACCGTCGTCAACGACAATGATTTCCCGTTCTTCTTTGCTGAGCGAGAGCGACATGATGCTCTTCAGACATTCGCGCAACAGATGGGTCGGCAAGTTGTATGTCGTTACGACGAAACTGACAAGAGGCTGTTCGTTCTTGTTTTGCATAGTGGCCATAATCTCTTGAAAAATTGCCCGACGCACGAACTTATTGCGCAAAATCGGGATATTTATCTCTGCAAAGATACTATATTTATAATAATATAAGAAAATTGGCGTTAAAAATAATAATGGAAAATCGAGAAAAGAACGTTGCCTATTCACACATACTCAAGTACACCAGCCTTTTTGGCGGCGTGCAAGGGTTGGGCATATTGGTAGGTATCGTGCGCAATAAACTGGTGGCACTTATCCTCGGGCCCGATGGCATGGGCCTTGTGTCGCTTTTCAATTCTACGATAAAACTGGTGAGCGACTCCACCAGTTTTGGCCTGTCGATGAGTGCGGTCAAGAACATTTCGGAGGCATACGACAAGGCAGACCACGACGGAGTGCGGCACGCAGTTCGGCTCGTGCGCTCATGGAGCCTGTTTACGGCATTGCTTGGCATGCTGGTCTGTATCGTTCTTTGTTCGCTGCTCGACAAATGGACATTCTCGTGGGGCGACCACACGTTGCATTTCATACTGTTGTCGCCCGCAGTGGGCCTGATGGCCATTACCAGCGGAGAGACTGCCATCTTAAAGGGATGCCGCAAGTTGCGCCCTCTGGCCCTCGTCTCGCTTTGTTGCGTGTTTTTGGCCCTTGTGTGTTCGGTGCCCATCTATTACGAGTTAGGACAGGCCGGCATTGTCCCCTCGCTTGTTTTGTTTGCTCTCATGCAGTGTCTTGCCACCGTATATTTCTCATTTCGCATGTTTCCGCCTTCTTTTAGCCTTTCGCGTAGTCTGATGAGCGAGGGACGCGGTATGGTTCGGTTGGGCATAGCGTTTGTCATGGCCGGCATACTGGGCAGTGGTGCCGAGTTTGCGGTAAGGTCCTATCTCAATTTCACAGGGCAGCTTACGGCTGTCGGGCTTTACAATGCGGGATATGTAATGACGATGACCTATGCGGGAATGATATTCTCGGCCATGGAAACCGACTATTTTCCGCGTCTTTCGGGCATACCCGATACCGGTGCCCGCCTCAACCAGGTCGTTAACCACCAAGTGGAGGTGTCCTTGCTGTTAGTGTCGCCGCTGCTTGTCTTTTTCATGGTTTCGCTGCCCGTCCTGTTGCCGCTGCTGTATAGCGGCAAGTTTCTTCCTGTTTTGGACATGATGAAGGTGGTGGTGCTGGCCATGTATTTCCGTGCAGTCACCTTACCGGTAGAATACATTGCGCTTTCCAGAAGCGACTCGCATACCTACCTGTTTCTGGAGGCTATCTACGACTTGGCGTTTGCCGGATTGGTCATCGTCGGTTTCAGGTATCTTGGGCTTTGGGGCACCGGGCTGGGACTGTTGGCCGCCAATCTGATCAATTTTGCCGTAGTTATGGGGTACACCCGTAGGCGTTACCATTATATACCGTCGCGCGATGTGAAGTTTTACGCCCTTCTGCAAGTCCCGTTAGGGGTGGTTGCCTATCTTGTAACCATTGCATTTAGCGGTGTGTTGTATTGGATCGTCGGTTTGCTGCTGGCCGGTGTGTCGTTAGCGGTGTCAGTCTCGGCACTTCATTCCAAGACCAACCTATGGCTATCGATAAAGAAGCGCATCACCATGCGGTTGCAAAAAATCACCGGGAAAGACCGATAAGACATGGATAATCCGCTGGTAACCATACTGATAGCTGTCTGGAATACCGAGAGGTGGCTTCCCCAGTGCCTCGACTCGTTGTGTAGGCAGACATTGGGAGATATCCAGATAGTGTGTGTCGACGATGCCTCGACCGATGGATCGCTTTCCGTTCTGAACCATTACGCCTCGCTCGATAAACGTATCGAGGTCATAACCCTCGCCAAGAACCAAGGACAAGCCCATGCACGAAACGTTGCCCTTCGCCATGCACGCGGCACCTATATCTGTTTCCTTGACAGCGATGACTGGATGGCCGACGACTGTCTGGAACAAGCTGTAAAGACATTTGTGCGGTATCCCGACACAGGGTGTGTGCTTTTTCATACCTTGTATTATTACAGTCAAGACAGACAGGAAGCGTTTCGCATGCCGTCTTTCAAGGTGCTTACAGGCGAGCAGGCGTTCCGGCTGTCTCTGACCTGGCAGATACATGGGGTCTATATGGTACGCGCCACCATTCACAAACAATATCCTTACGACGAGAGTTCGCACGCTTTTAGCGACGATAACACCACACGCATCCATTATTTGGCTTCG
Organism: bacterium; assembly: GCA_963656755.1. Lineage (GTDB taxonomy): Bacteria > Bacteroidota > Bacteroidia > Bacteroidales > Bacteroidaceae > Prevotella. Next base: position 99,635 of record CAVKJH010000064.1, on the reverse strand, counting down.
CACGAGGTGCGCTGCTGCATGGGCACATATTATTACCGGCAACGCCAGTCGTCGGTGTCTCATCTGTTCAGTGTGCGGCGTTTCGACTATCTGGCCGCCAATCTGAGCATGAAGCGACAGCTGGAAAGTCTGCATATGTCCGACGACGTGCTCAACCTGTACGAGTGCCACCGATGGCTGAATGTTGTTGACATGTATATGTTGTGGTTTAGGAATAGGTCGCAGCTTGCCCCCTTCTCGCGCCTTAGATGCAAAGCCACGATTAGGGCTGCATGGCGCACTATTGAAACAGACCGTTTGCCGCAATCCTTAAAATGCAAATTAGGGTATTGCCCCCTGTCAGGACATTGGCGTCTGTTTGTGTTGCAGGAAGAACTTTATTTCCGTCTGCGCCACCTGTTGTTCCGCCGATAGAAATCATGTAAACGTGCGCCACAGCGCGAACAGCTGTGCTACGGCAAAACGAAAAAGGCAGTGCCCGTAATAGACACCGCCTTTTTTGTTATCCGTAATACAAGGTTTATGATGATATGTCATTCGTATCTGATGGCCTCAATCGGGTCGAGGCGTGCAGCCTTCTTGGCGGGGTACCAACCAAAGAAGACACCAGTGAAAGTACACACGGCAAAACTCATGACGATAGTCCACATCTCGATATAAATGGGCCAATGGGCCAGAAGTTTGACCGCATAGCTGCCTCCGATTCCCAGTATCACGCCGACCAGTCCGCCCGTTACACTCAGCATGATAGCCTCTATCAGGAACTGGTTAAGGATATCCAGGCCACGGGCACCAACACTCATGCGCAAGCCGATCTCGCGTGTGCGTTCGGTAACGCTTACATACATGATGTTCATGATGCCGATACCGCCCACAATCAGCGAAATGCCGGCAACGCACCCGAGCAGGATGGTCATCATGTCGGTGGTGGAGTTCATCATGGACGACAGTTCCTCCTGCGAACGTATGTTGAAGTCGTCATCGTCGCCTTCAACGGTTTCGGTGGCCTCCTTCAGTTTGTGCGTACGGCGCAGGATGGTGGTTATTTCCTCAGTCGCTTTATCGGTTACATCCTCCGTGATGGCCGAGGCTTGTATCTCGCTCAGGTAGGTCTGCGCAAGTATGCGCTTCATTACCGTGGTGTAGGGAGCGAGCACCAGGTTGTCCTGGTCCATACCCATTGAGTTGTAACCCTTTTTCTTCAGCACGCCGATCACGCGGAACGGTATGGTATTGAAGCGCACCACTTTGCCCACCGGGTCGCTGCCGTCGGGAAACAGGTAGTCCACAACCGTCTGTCCCAGTATGCACACCTTCGCACTTGCCTTCAACTCCTGGTCGGAGAAGAGTTCGCCGTCGCTCACATTCAGCTGGCGAATGTCAAGATACTCTTGGTTGACACCATAGATGGTCGACTGGGTGTTGTTGTTTCCGTTGATGAACTGGCCGCTGGTGCTCACCACGGGGCTGATGGCCTTGATATAGGAACACTCGTCTTTAAGCGTCTGGTAGTCGGTCAGTTTCAGTGTCTGCATAGCCGACGGGTCTTGGCGTACGCCGCCCCTCATGTCGGCACCCGGGTGTACCATAATCATGTTGGAGCCCATTTCAGCAATGTTTGCCTGTATGCTGCGTTTTGACCCCTGTCCAATGGCCAGCATCGTGATGACCGAAGCCACACCGATAATGATGCCCAGTGCTGTAAGGAACGAACGCATCTTGTTGGCGAATATGGCCCTCAGCGCTATTTTGAAAAGATTTGTATAGTTCATTATTCATCCGAATTAGCCGGAAGCGCTGCCAGTCCCTCAGCTGCGCTCTGTATGTTGTTGTTGTACTCGTCACTGATGACATGACCGTCGCGCAACTGTATGTTACGGCTCGAATAGTGGGCAATGTCGGGGTTGTGCGTGACAAAGATGATGGTTCTGCCCTCAGCGTAGAGCTTTTGGAACAGTACCAGTATCTCGAACGAGGTGCGGGTATCGAGGTTACCTGTTGCCTCGTCGGCCAGGATGACGGCAGGATTGTTCACCAAGGCTCGCGCAATGGCTACACGTTGCATCTGTCCGCCCGACATCTGGTTGGACTTGTGGTAGAGTCGGTCGCCAAGTCCCACTGCTTTCAAGGCCTCTACCGAACGGTCGAAACGCTCTTTGGCCGACACACTGGAGTTGTACATCAGGGGCAACTCCACATTTTCCACGCTGGTGGTCTTCGGCAACAGGTTGTAGTTTTGGAAGATAAATCCGATTTTCCGGTTGCGAAGTACGGCGCGTTGTGATCGCGACATGGTACGTACCGACACTCCGTCGAGGTAATATTCGCCGCTCGACGGTGTGTCCAGGCAGCCAAGCTGGTTGAGCAGGGTTGACTTGCCGGAGCCCGACTTACCCATGATGGTGACAAATTCGCCTTCATAGATCTTGAACGACACACCGCGCAAGGCATGCACCGTCTCGTCTCCGACAAGAAAGTCGCGCTTCACGTTTTGCAGCTCAATGACGACTTTCTTGCCTTCTGTGTCCTTGTTGTTTTGGTTATCCATCATTGTCGATATGCTTATCTGTCATGATTCATTGTTCGGAACGGACTTACTTGCCGCTTTTCTTGTTCTTTCCCGGAGGGCCAGGCTGGAAGGGGCTCGACTCCGAGCTTTCCGACTCGTTGTCGGCCGTCGGCTCCTCGGTGCTAACGGCCACACCGGTGATTACCTCCTGACCTTGCTTGATGCCGCTCAATACCTGCGTGTGCGTTCCGTCGGACATGCCGATATTCACCTTGTGGGCAACGAGCGTGTTGCCCTCGAGTGTCCACACCTTGTTCTTGGCGTTGGTCACATCCTTGATCTTGCGTCCGCCAACAGTCTCCTTGGCAGGTGTATAGCGCAAAGCTTTGCTCGGCACGCTCAGCACGCCGTTACATTCTTGGGTGTAAATAACCACATTGGCCGTGAGGCCTGGCTTCAGTTTCAGGTCGGCATTGGGCGCACTGATTACCACTTCGTAAGTAACGACATTGTTGGTGGTGGTAGCCTCGAGTCGCACTTGCGTCACCGTGCCTTCGAACGTGTCGTTAGGATAAGCGTCGACAGTGAAAGTGACGCGTTCGCCTTTCTTCACGTCGCCTATATCGGCCTCGTCGACATTGGCCACAACCTGCATGTTGGTCAGGTCTTGTGCAATGGTAAACAGGTCAGGCGTGCTCATGTTGGCATTTACGGTCTGTCCCTCTTCCACGCTTTTGCTCACTACAATACCGTCGATAGGCGAGGTGATGGTGGCATATCCAAGATTGGTTTGTGCACGCGACACTTCCTCCTGAGCCGAGACAACCTGGTCTTTGCGTGAGGCCACCGTCTGTACGCTGGTCTGGTAGCTCAAACGGGCTGTTTCGTAATCGTTGGCCGATATAAGTCCCTTCTGGTAGAGGGTCTTGTATCTGTTATAGTTGGCTTTTTGGTAGGCAAGGTCGCTTTCGGCGCTCTTCAGTGAAGCCTGTGCCTGTGAGAGCTGCGATTTTGCGGTGTTGAGCTGGCTCGTCAGGTTCGACTTGTCGAGCTCGGCAATGACCTGCCCTTTCTTTACCACACTGTTGTAGTCGACATACAGCTTGCTTACGATACCCGACACCTGCGTACCGACGGTTACTTCGTTCACAGGCTCAATGGTTCCCGTAGCCGTGATGCTGTTCAGGATGTTGACCTTTGCGACCTTTTCGGTCGTGAAATTCACTTCTTCTTTCTTCTTTCCACCTGACAGGAGAAAGGCTGCAACAGCGATAACGACGACAACGCCTACCGCTATCCAAATCACACTTATCTTTTTACTTTTCATTGTTTATAAAAACTATGGCTATTCGTTCTTTATTTTCTGTATCTCTCTGACGCTTTGACATTTATTTCAATGTGCCATTCTGGTAGAACTTCAACATATTGATATTGAGTATTGCAAGATACTTGGCCTGCAACTCGCTTTGTTGGGCCTTGAGCAGGGCATCTTTGCCGTTCATCAATTCGATGGTGTTCTTGAGGTTCTGGCGGAATTGCTCGTTCAGCAGGTTGTAACTCTCCTGAGCACTCTCGGTACTGGCCTTGGCACTCTTGAACTGTGCCTGGTTGTTGACAGCCTGCAACCAGTAGTTCTCGATGGTGGAATAGAGAGTGGTCTGCTTGTCTTTCAGATCCAGTTCATAAGTTTGCTTTGAAAGCTGAGCCTTGTTGACTGCGGTCTTGGCTGTGCGATTGTCAAAGATGGGTATGCTGACCGACAGTCCGCCGGCCACGGTAAAGTTATTTTTCAACTGCGTACCCCAAGTGTTGTCGTTCATTGATGTGGTGTTGGTGCTTACGCCGGCGTTGAGGCCGATGGTCGGCATGCGCTGTCCCTTAGCAATCTTTATCTGTAGGTCGCTGCTTTCAATTCCCAATTTGGCGTTGCGTATCTCGGGACGCACGCCGAGTGCAGCCTCGTAGACCGTGGTTACGCCAGGAACGGTCTGCAGTGCGGCTTCGTCGGTGGGCGTGTCGGCAACGACGTCAAAATCCTCCTGGTCGGTAATCTGCAGCAACTGCTTCAGCTGGCGCTTGTAGTCCCGGAGATTGCTCTCGGACTGTACCACGGCGTATTCGTCTTGTGCTCTTTGGGCGGTGAGCTGAGCCAAGTCAGCCTTGCTCATGCTGCCCACGTTCACAAACTCCTTGCCGCGTTCCTCGTTTTTCTTCGATGTCTCGAGTGTAGCCTTATTTACTTCGATTGCTTCTTTCGAATAGAGTATCTGCACGAAGAGCTGGGTTATCTGCTCCTGAATATTATTGGCCGTAGTGGCACTGTCGAGCGCAGCCTGCTCGGCCGTCACCTTATTCAATTTCAATTGGTTTCGATTCCGGTTTCCGTTCCATACCGTCCAGTTGCCCATAATGCTGTACGTTCCGTTGTAGTAAACCTTGTCCACATTGGTCTGCACCTTGTCGCCGGCAATCATGTACGAACCTGTTTCAGGCCACGGATTGTACGACACGTTTTGCGAGGTGGAGGCCGACAGTGATGGCAACAGTTCGGCCCGGCTCTGCTTCACATCTTCGATGGCGCTGAGATGCTGGATGCGCGACTTCTGGAGCGAGATGTTGTTTTGCAACGCATAGTTGATGCAGTCTTGCAGCGTCCATTCGCGTGCCTGCACGGATGACGGGACAAACAACAGGAAGGCAAGAGCCGCTGTTAAAAACGAATTTTTCATTCTATTCATTTACAATTTTATAGATAACAATTCTTTTGATGTATGAACCGTAATATGGTTTAGTTTGAAACGTGTTAATTAACACTAAAAGGGGAAATATTACATTTTATAACATTCAACTATCAGTCCGTTCACCGACAGGTGCATCAGTCGTCCTACTTCTGCCGGCTCCTTGTTGGCATGCAATTTCAAAATCGGTGATTATGTTACATGTGCCTATTAAATTAATAAGGACGAATCTGGCTATAAGAATACGAATAGCCTCTGTCTGCAACTCGCAAAATGAGGCATTGGAATGCAGACACCATGTAGAAGCAAGTCAAATAAGAAGCGAAATATTCCCACTCACCTATTTTTTTTTCGTGCCGGACTTGTTATTCGGAAATATTTCATAAATTTGCATTATGATAGTAGAAAGTGTAGCAGGCGAAAACCGCCATCATGGGCGGGTTGAGGTTATATGTGGCTCCATGTTCTCGGGCAAGACCGAAGAACTGATACGAAGGTTGAAACGTGCCCAGTTTGCAAGACAACGCATAGCTATCTTCAAACCGAAGTTGGACAATCGCTACTCGGACGTAGATGTTGTCAGCCATGACCGCAACAGCTTTCATTCGACACCGGTAGACACTAGCGACATGATTTTAAAGCAGGCAATTGGTCACGATGTCGTAGGAATCGATGAAGCACAATTCCTTGACGACAATTTGGCCAATGTGTGTAATACGCTTGCAAACAAGGGAATCCGCGTAATAGTTGCCGGGCTTGATATGGATTTCCGGGGCATGCCCTTCGGCCCTATGCCCGCATTGTTGTCTATTGCCGATGAGGTAACGAAAGTTCATGCTATCTGTATCAAGTGTGGTGCGTTGGCGTATGCAAGCCACCGTTTGGTACGCAATGACCAACAAGTGTTGCTTGGCGAAAAGACGAAATATGAACCGCTTTGCCGTGATTGTTTCCAAAAGGCGATCGCAGAAGACAAGCGCAATGCCATGTCGCAAGATATTTTCGACTACGAGCAACAATAGAAATACAGTGGTTCAACAATAAATGTGCTTGATATGGGAAAAGAGATTACATTCGATAAATTAGTGCGGATTATTGGAATTGGCTTACTTGTCATAGCCTGTTTCTATTTATTGAATTACTTAAGCGGTGTGCTGATACCCTTTTTCGTTGCATGGCTCTTTGCTTATCTTCTGTATCCCATCGTAAAGTTTGTGGAAACCAAGTTGCATATCCGCATACGGGCGCTTTCTATTATAGTTACGTTGTTGTTTGTAGCGGCCATCATATCGCTCATTGTGTATCTCGTCATCCCGCCGATGGTTGACCAGTTTCAAAAGTTATACATCATATTAAGCCATTGGATACATGAAACCACACACACCAACTCTATATCCGAATGGTTGTCGCAACTATTGACAAGCAACCACCACAGAATAGAAGCTTTGTTCAAAAGCCCCGATTTTACTGCAACACTGAAGAGCGCAGCTCCGAAAGTGTTCAATGTGTTGAGCCAAACGGCCAGTATCATCCTGAGCATTGTTGCCTCGCTCATCACGCTCCTCTATATGTTTTTCATACTAATGGACTACGAATACCTTACCGCCAATTGGATACGTATATTCCCGAAGAAAACCAGACCGTTTTGGCGCGAACTGATGGGGGATGTCGAACACGAACTAAACAACTACATAAGAGGGCAAAGTGCGGTGGCAGCCTGTATGGGCATCATGTTCTGCATCGGTTTCTCGCTGATGGATTTCCCTATGGCTATCGGTTTGGGCATATTGATCGGCATCATGGATTTAGTGCCCTATTTGCACACGTTTGCACTTATTCCCACGGCTTTTCTGGCTATGTTAAAAGCGGCCGATACGGGACAAAACTTTTGGATAGTCTTTGGATTGGCCGTCGGCTTGTTTATCCTCGTTCAGGTCATCACCGACATGATTGTAACCCCTAAAATTATGGGGAAAGCGATGGGGCTCAATCCTGCCGTATTGCTTCTGTCATTGTCTGTCTGGGGAGCTATACTGGGATTTATAGGCTTAATAATAGCCCTGCCATTAACCACGTTGATTATTGCTTACTGGCAGCGATACGTAACTCGCGAAGGCCACGATACGGCCAATCCTTAGTCTGCCGCAGAAACATATTGTGTGTGGGGATGCCCCACATTGTTCAATCCCATCAGCCAACCGGCCTCAAACAGTATTTGAGGCAAGACATATGCACCCTGTTTTTGGTGCTTCTCTCTTTGATGTCCGGTTATTCCTCGTACGCACATTATATCCTTTTGTTTACGGTTCTGTAATTTCCGCCATAAGGGGTTAACGGATGTTTCCGGAGGATAGACTATAAACATGCGGAGCATACTATAAAAATGAGGCCCCGACTCACGTCGCGACCTCACAACAACACAAACACAAAAATGCGGGGAGAGTGTCTCCCCGACTTTATATTGCTAATGGTTTGGGTTTACATAACACCGTCTTCGCGCAACTTCTGCTGCCATTTCCATGCAGAAGCCAGCACGTCATCAAGAGCAGTGTCTGCCGACCATCCCAACACTTTGTTGGCTTTGGTGCAGTCGCCCCAAATCTTTTCAATGTCACCTTCACGCCGCGGGCCGTATTTCCAGTTAAGTTTTACGCCCGTTGCTTTCTCGAACGTTTCGACAATCTCCAATGTCGAGTTACCGTGGCCAGTACCGATGTTGAAATAATCAATAACGGGTGAATCTGCATCGTCAAGTACACGGCGCATAGCGGCAACGTGCGCTTTCGCCAAATCGACAACGTAAATGTAGTCGCGGATACAGGTGCCGTCCGGCGTGTCGTAGTCGTGGCCGAAGATAGTCAGTTCCTTACGTATACCTATTGCAGTCTGCGTGACATACGGAATCAAGTTGGCCGGAACGCCGTTGGGCAGTTCGCCAATCAAAGCCGACGGGTGAGCGCCGATCGGATTGAAATATCTTAAGACGATACTCTTGATGGGGGCACCACTATGAATATAGTCGTAGATAATCTGCTCATTCACCTCTTTCGTGTTTCCGTACGGTGACGTGGCCTTCTGGTGGGGAGCAGCCTCTGTGACAGGCAGGTTCTCTGGCTTGGGCTGTCCATAAACGGTGCAGCTTGAAGAGAAGATAATGCCTTTCACATTGTACTTGGGCATTAACTCCAGCAGGTTAACCAAAGAAACAATGTTATTGCGATAGTACAAAAGGGGCTTCTGCACACTCTCGCCTACAGCCTTGCTGGCAGCGAAATGGATAATGCCCTCAATATCAGGATACTTCTGGAACACAGCCTCGGTAGCCTCTTTGTCGCGCAAATCGACTTTCTCAAATGCGGGGCGAATGCCAGTGATTTTCTCGATTCCGTCAATCACCTGTGCATTAGAGTTTGACAAATTGTCGACAATGACAACCTTATAGCCTGCCTGCTGCAATTCCACAGTGGTGTGAGAACCGATGAAACCGGTTCCGCCTGTAACAAGAATAGTCTGTTTCATGACTGGTATAGTATTATAATATTTGGTCTTTAACTGATGACAAAGTTACTAATTCTTTTCATTAAAGTAATCAAAAAAAAGAATTATTTTTAGGCTTACCGCCTTTTTCTCTGCCTATTGCAATCCGAGCATTTGTCGTATTCCCGAATCAATTCCCGAGAAGCCCATGAATGCCAGTGACAGCAGTCCGGCCGTTACCAACACGATGGCCATGCCCTGCATCCCCTTTGGCACTTTCACCAACGCCAGTTGTCCGCGAATGGCGGCAAAGACTATTAGTGCCAAAGCAAATCCCAATGCAGTGGAAATGGCGTAAATGATGCTCGACAAAAGGTCAAAGTCTTTCTGTATGACCAGTATGGCTACACCCAAGACTGCACAGTTGGTGGTGATCAGAGGCAGGAATATGCCCAATGCCTGATAGAGAGGAGGGCTCACCTTCTTGAGCACTATCTCTACCATCTGCACCAATGTAGCGATTATCAGGATGAAAGCGAGCGTTTGCAGGTATTGTAAACCCAGCGGATCAAGGACCAGTTTCTGCATCAGCCATGTCACAACTGTCGCAAGCGTCAGTACGAACGCCACGGCCATTCCCATTCCTGCGGCAGTGTCAATCTTTTTCGAAACCCCCAAAAAGGGGCAGATGCCCAAAAACTGGCTCAATATGATATTGTTAACGAATATCGCGCTAATGAAAATGAGTATGTATTCCATTGATTAATCTTCTAAACATTTATATTCTTTTTCCGGTACGCCCATGTCGTGACATCTTCATTTTGCCTTAAAGCGGTTGAATATTGCCACAAGATAACCTAATGTAATGAACGCTCCCGGAGGAAGAATGAACAGAAGCATGTTGGTGGTCTCCGGCAAAAGAGTTATCCCGAAAACCGCGCCTGCCCCCATGATTTCGCGAACCGCCCCCAGCAAGGTCAGTGCAAACGAGAAGCCCAGTCCGATACCCAAACCATCGCAAAAGCTCTCCATTGGCGTGTGTTTACACGCGAAACCTTCTGCACGTCCCAATATGATGCAGTTCACGACAATCAGGGGGATGTATATCCCCAGTGCCTGATTGATGCTGTCGGGAGCATAGGCCGACATAAGCATCTGCAGTAGGGTGACAAATGCGGCAATCACAGTGACGAAAACCGGTATGCGCACCTGGTCGGGGGTTATGTTCTTGATGCATGAAATAACCGTGTTAGTGCACAAAAGCACCAGCATGGTGGCCAATCCCATCGACAAACCGTTGATGGCATTGGTGGTTGTAGCCAAGGTTGGACACATGCCAAGCAACAAAACGAACGTTGGATTTTCCTTGATCAGTCCGTTCCGTATAATGTTAATTTTGCTCATGGTTTCCTATCCTTTTTTAATTTGTTTACTTGCGCCGCTGTTGCCGTCAGTGCCTTTCTTGGCGTAGGCAGCATAAGCTTGGTTGACAGCCTTAAGGAAGGCCCGGCTTGTTATTGTCGATGCAGTGATGGCATCCACGTCGCCGCCGTCCTTGTTGACAGTCAGGTCGCCGTCGGCAGGGTTTTTGCCTATAATGCATCCTTTTTCTCCTTTTTGGAACCATTTGTCGGCCTTCATCCCCAATCCAGGTGTTTCAGAGCTCTGAAGAATGGTATAACCCAATATCCTGCCAGACTTGTCGAAGCCCACCAGCACCTTCAGGTCGCCGCCAAATCCCAATGCCGTGCTTTCCACCGCCGCCCCGATGGTCTGGTTAGAGCGGTCGGCTACCGGGTGAATAACATAAACCGCCTCCTTTCCATCTGCAGCAAGTTTCAGGGTGTCGTCGTCAAGCACCTTTATGTCGTGCGTCTGCATAACCGCCTGTATACCATCCTGCAACGTCTTTGCGGCTTTTGCTTTTATTGGAGCTTCGGTTATATGGTTGGCCCACGCCAGGAGAAGGGCGATGATGACGGAAAAGCCTACTAAGACCCCTGTCATATTAGGCAAAGATGATTTCATTTTTCCCATAGCGTTATCTGCACATTATTTGTTGGTTGGCTTTTCGCCAAATCTCTTGGGTTTTACATATAGATTGATCAAGGGGGTAAAGGCGTTCATGATCAGAATGGCAAAAGACATGCCCTCTGGATAGCTGCCCCAGTTGCGAATGGCTACGGTCAGGAAGCCTATTGCCACGCCGTAAATGATCTGGCCGCGATGGTTCATCGGAGAAGTGACATAATCGGTAGCCATAAATACCGCGCCCAACATGATGCCGCCGCTAAGCAGAACGCTCACCGGGTTGGCATAGACCGGGTTGGCAAGGTGCAGCAGAACGCTCAGCACAAAGATAGTCAGGAAAATGCTGACGGGAATGTGCCATGTGATGATGCGGCGGTACAGCATATAGGCCAGACCCAAAAGCAAGGCAAATGCACAAGCCTCGCCCACGGTTCCCGTCCCCATGCCGTTGTGCATGTTACCCAGCAGCATGTCCATCGCATCCGGCAGTTTGTCCAGCAGTTGCGCATCGCCCGTCTTGATGGCAGTCTTCATGATGCTCAACGGCGTAGCTCCCGTCTCGGCATCGGTATAGGACATCAGTTGGCCGGCCACAGGCCATGAAGTCATGGCAACCGGAAAACTCACCAACAGGAAACAACGCCCTACAAGCGCCGGATTGAAGATGTTGCAGCCGAGTCCTCCGAATGTCATTTTGCCTATGCCTATGGCCACCAGCGCACCGATGATTATCATCCATACAGGGAAATTGCTGGGCAAGTTCATGCCGAGCAGCAAACCGGTCAACAGAGCCGAACTGTCGCACAGCGTCGGTTGGCGGTGAAGCAGGTATTTGGTGATGGCCCACTCGAAGAACATGCACGAAGCAACACTTGTGGTGCAAACAACGACGAAGCCCAGCCCAAAGTAATAGAATGACACCAACAGAGCCGGCAGCAAGGCGATGGCAACACCGCGCATGTTGCGCTCTACGCTGTCGTTGGTGTGAACATGTGGTGACAGAGAAACGATAAACTTTCCCATGATGATTATTTTCGGAAATTACTATTCATAACTATTTTGCTTGCTTGGCAGCATTTCGGGCCTTTATCATCCCCATCACCGCCGCCTTCCCTTGCAATATGTTGTCGAGTATCGGACGATGTGACGGACAGGTGAACTGGCAGGAACCGCACGATATGCAACTGGTTACATCCTCATGCTCAAGCCGTTCATACTCTTTGAGGCCTGACAAGGTGGCCAAGAGATAAGGCTCCAGTCCCATAGGGCATGCGTCCACACACTTGCCGCACCGTATGCAAGGCTGCACCGGCTTGCGGCGCGCGTCGGCATCGGTCAGGACCGTAACGGCATTGGTACCCTTGCAGACCGGCACATCCAGGCTCACGACCGCCTTTCCCATCATGGGGCCGCCGGCCAACACCTTGTTGTCTCCCTCTGGGATACCGCCACATTCCTCGATGAGTTGGCCAAAAGGCGTTCCTATGCGCACCACGAAATTGGCAGGCTGCTTCAGGTGCTTGCCCGTCACCGTGGTATAGCGTTCGAAAAGAGGCTTGTGTTTCATCACCGCCTGGTAGACGGCATAGGCCGTACCCACGTTTTGCACCACAGCCCCCACGTTGACCGGTATGGCGGGAGGAGCGGGCACCTGCCGTCCGATGACGGCATCCACCAGTTGCTTCTCTCCGCCTTGCGGATATTTCTGCTTCAAGGCGACCACCTCGACGTGCGGATTGCCGGCCGTTTTTTCTGCAAGCAATGCGATGGCCTCGGGTTTGTTTTCTTCAATACCGATAAATCCCTTCTCCACCCCCACGGCTTTCATCAGCAGGTTGAGCCCCACCAGTATTTCGTCGGGATGTTCCATCATGAGGCGATAGTCGGCCGTTATGTAAGGCTCGCACTCCACGCCGTTGATGATTACGCACTCGGCCTTGGCGGTAGGCGGTGGCGTCAGTTTGATGAAAGTGGGAAATCCGGCACCGCCCATGCCCGTCACGCCGGCCTCCTTGATGCGGTTCACGATCTCGGCGGCCGTAAGTTCCGGGTGACCGGCAAGCGTTTCCAGCGCGTCAGTCCGGTCGATGCCTTCCTCCCATTCGTCGCCTTCCACATTGATATAGATGGCCGGCTTGCGGTATCCGGTGGCATCTACCGCAGCATCCACTTTGGCCACCGTTCCCGACACGGACGAGAATATGGGTGCCGACACAAACCCGCCGGCTTCGGCTATGCGTGTGCCTACCTTAACCTTGTCGCCACGCGACACAACCGGCTTTGCCGGTGCGCCGATGTGCTGCGACAACGGGAAGACCGCCACCTTTGGCAGAGCGGCCGGTCTGGTCAGCGCGTCTGCCGTCAATTTGTTTTCTTCGGGATGTACTCCACCTATTTTAAATGTATGCAGTTTCATGCGTTTTCCTCCTTCGTTTCTTCGGGTTTTACTGCGGCGGGCTTTTTTGCCGGGAAGTTTACCTTCACAATGGCGTGTGTGGGGCAAGCGTCAACACATTTGGTGCAAAGCCGGCATTTGCTGCCGTCGATATACGACAGGTTGTCCGTTACCGTGATGGCGTCAAACTTGCACTCTTTCTGACATTTTCCGCATCCTATACAGGCGGCCAGACATGCCTTGCGGGCAACTGCCCCCTTGTCTTTGTTTACACACGATATAAACACGCGCCGCCCCTTGGGGCCTTTGTTGCGAAGCTCTATGATGTGCCGGGGGCATGATTTGGCGCAGGCACCACACGCCGTGCACTTTTCTTCGTCCACTTCGGGCAAACCGGTGTCTGGGTTCAGGCGAAGTCCGCCGAACTGGCAGGCCGAAACGCAATCGCCGCACCCCAGGCAACCGTATCCGCAGGGTGTTTCGCCCGCGCCGGTGGCATTCATGGCCGCACAGGTATGCAGTCCGTCGTAGGCTGCTATGCGGGGTCTGTTTGCACAACTGCCGTTGCAGCGCACCACCGCCACCTTCTGCGGGCCGGCCGCAATGGCAATGCCCAACAAATCGGCCGCCTGCTCCATGACCTGCGCTCCGCCCACCGGGCAATTCAGTCCGTCCAAGTGTCCGGAGTCGGCCCCTGCCACCAGGGCAGCCGCCATGCCCGCGCATCCGGCAAAGCCGCATCCGCCGCAGTTGGCACCCGGCAGAATGTCCTGCACCTGACCGACCCGCGAATCTTCCTCTACCGAAAACCTTGCGGAAACTACATAAAGTATCACCGCAGATATCAGTGCTATGACACCCAAGGTGATTACTGCGGTAAACAAGAAATTCATAATGTCTTTGTATTCATTTTATGTTTGTAATGTTGCTTATTCCTTTATCCGTTCCATGGCAACGGATATTGTCCGCTCTATCTTGTTGCGCATGATGCGCAAAGCCAGATAATAGGGAACAAGTACCCCGAGCCCGCACAACGCAGCCGCCAAATCGCTGCCTCCGGCCAGCCGTACCGCAATGACCGCTGCTACCAGCAGTGCCATCGGCAGAACCATGGCCCAACCCAAAGCCTTGAAACCCGAGGCCGAGCTGATTACCACACGCACGCGGTCGCCTTCTTTCAGGTTGTGGGATGCACTGGTCTGCACGTCGATAAGCCTATCGCGCGACTCTACCGAGTGGCAGTGGCCGGCCATTTGGCAGGAGGCACAGGCCGACTGCTGCGTCACTCGCACAACAACCTTCCTGCCCTCAATCGAGTCGATGACGCCGGTGTGTTCTGTTTTGCTATTCATCGAATGAATATATCTTGTTTTCAAAATTACCACTATTTTTCCGTTTGGTCAAAGGTTTGGGCATTATTTTCAAAAAAATCACAATAATATAACAGAAAACTTTGCCTGTTGTCAATAAAACATTATTTTTGCATCATATCAATCAATAGATGCAGACTATGGAACCAACCGAACTGACAATTCTTCAGGTGGAGCGATTTGTGCGAAAAATCGTTGAAAAATTCCCTAACAGCGAAGATGTATCCGTCATGACGGACATCCATGTGCGCACATCGCAGGAAAGCGGCGAGCTCGTGGCTTTTGACGACGACGAACATGAAATTACCCGTTGCGTGATAGAGGCATGGATTGCAAACACCGACGAACATTTCTACGACAAGGCTGCCGTCGTTCTGCGCGACGTTCTCCGAAAAATCCACCCGGCCATCGACGGTATGGGCATCCTGAAACCTTTCAGTTTCGTGCTTGAAGACGAGGAATGCTCGTTTGTGGCTGAGCTTTATGTGGCCGACGACGAAACCGTCATTTTGGGCGGCGACATTATGCCGGGGTTGGGCAAAGACCTGGACCGGTT
This sequence comes from bacterium, assembly GCA_963656755.1. GTDB lineage: Bacteria > Bacteroidota > Bacteroidia > Bacteroidales > Bacteroidaceae > Prevotella. The sequence continues at coordinate 84,559 of CAVKJH010000064.1, read as the reverse complement.
TCTCGACGAGTTGATTTGCGAATGACGTTTGTCGGACGATTGTTACCGAGAAATTTGCATCGGAAACACGTAAGGCACAGACCGCCAAAGATTGCGTTATAAATTTACAAACTACAGTTCTGAATTTGCGTTGTAATCATCTGCGGCTTGTTGTGCGGCTGAATAGGCTTGTTTTCGTACCGAAAACTTAGTCGCTGATTATCAATCCGTTGCGCATAAAAGGTCGCAAAATGAGTGCATGTTGCCCGTGCGGGCACGGCCGATAGGTATCCTTTCGGGTGACGAAAGGTGGCCAATTGGCCGGCGAAAGACTGCCAATCGGCCGGCCGCTGACCACAGATGCCACTGCGATAAGCCGTCAATGTGCTGCAAAAGTGGCACCGGATGCCCGCGCATCAGGTGCAATAGGCCGCAAAACGCAGCCATACATCTCCTGCGTCACGCTGAAAGAGGAAGCATGACGAGGTGTCTTTTCTGTGAAAATATTATACTGCTTTTTGGCGACCGGGCTCAATTTGCAGCCAACAGTTGCAGTTGCAGACAACACCAGTCGTTTTTCTTCTTTCTTCCTATTTCTTCAAATCCCAAAGACTTGGCATTGTCAAGCAGCAGGGGTATGTCTTCTTCGTAAAAGCCGCTCATGACAAGCGTGCCCCCCGACGACATCACCTCCTTGAACGCCCCCATGTCCTGCAACAGTATGTTGCGGTTGATGTTGGCCAGAACCGTGTCGAAAAGGCCCGAGATATGGTTGAGTACCGATGCATCGCCGTACAGCACCTGCATGTTTTCCACGTTGTTAAGCGATGCGTTCTCCTTGGCATTGGCCGTGCTCCATTCGTCGATGTCGTAACCGATGATGTCGGCGGCCCCAAGCTTCGATGCCGCAATTCCCAAAATGCCCGTGCCGCATCCGCAGTCCAAAATGCGTTTGCCGGCCACGCCCAGCTCCAGCAGCGATGCAATAATCATCTGTGTCGTGTCGTGTGTGCCTGTGCCAAAGGCTTGTATGGCTTTTATGCCGATAAGGATTGCGCCCTCGTCACTGGCGGGAGTTCCGCGGCGCGCATCGTACACCGTTACCTTGCCTTCGATGTCTATGGGGTCGAAGCCCGTTTCCTCCCACTGTTGGTTCCAGTCCTTGTCTTCCAGGTCTTCGAGCGAGTAGGTGATGCTGACGCCTTCCAGAAGCAGCGTGGACAGGGCGTAATCCAATGCGCCCTGGTCGAAAAGCTCTCTCTGCACATACCCTTTCAGCCCGTGTCCGGTTTCTTCGAATGCCTCGAAACCCACTTCGCAAGCCGCGTCGGCTATCAGGTCGCGTGCTGCCTGCAGTAGCGCATCGGGCCCCGACACTTTGAAATCGGCAACTTTGTATTTCATGTTTTGTATATTAATAATTTGCAAAATTAGAAAATAATAGGGAAAAACCTACCACGGTTTAGGGTTTTTCCTTACTTTTGCAGAGAGAATAGTTCTATTTTTGTATCGTGAATAGAAACAAATAAAAGCAACGGATATGAACAAGACATTTCTTCTCTTGGCTTTTGCCGGGTTGTTTTCTTTTCAGTCTTGGGCCCAAAGCGATGATATGTATTTCACGCCAAGCAAGCAAAAGGCGAAAGAAACACCCCATGAGACATCCACCTATTATATAGGCAGTGACCGCGATGTGGACGAATATAACCGAAGGGGACACTTTGGCAGTTCTTACCAGCCCATCGGCCCCGACACGCTCGGTACGGATGTATTCCCTTTCCATGAAGGCACGGGCGTCTACCCCGACTCCAGTTATGTAGACAACGGCACCCTCTGGCAGGGTGCGCAGGAATGGGCCTACGACGACTATCCCTGCACCCGGCGGCTGAGCCGTTGGTACGGCTACTACAGCCCTTGGCTGCCCGGTTACTGGTGGACAGGGATTTACGATTTCTATGACCCCTGGTACGACCCCTGGTATTATGGTCCTTATGCCGGATGGTACAGCCCTTGGCATTACGGTTATTACGGATGGGGATGGCCCTACGGCTACGGATGGTATAGTTGGGGGTGGAACTATCCCTACTGGGGCGGAGGCTATGTGCGGCATGACGGCGGCAACCCGCGTGGCTTTACGGGCAACCGCACATGGAACTTTGGCGGCGGCCGCAACGACGTTGCCGGAAACATGCCGGGCAGACGCAACGGCACATACGGCAACCGCAGCGTGTCGGGCAACAACAACACCTACACGCCGCGAAGCAACACTAACCGTACGTTCGGCTCACGCACGAACAACAACTCCCAGAACATACAGAACCGTGTGAATGTGCCCAACCGTAGCACCAGCTCGTTCGGTGGCAGCAGCCGTCCGTCCGGCGGATTTGGTGGTTCAGCGGGCGGCAGCCTCGGCGGTTCACGCTCGGGCGGCGGATTTGGCGGCGGACACGCCGGCGGCGGTGGCGGCCATTTCGGTGGCGGCCGGCGGTAAGAGGCAAGGCAAAGTGAAGTGAATAATCTAACGTTATACAATCTGATCATGATGAAAACAAAATATGGCATTGTAGCACTGCTGGCAATGGCAGTCGGGCCGCTGTCGGCCCAGGAAACCTATCAAGACACCAAACTTGCTGACAATGAGCTGAACGGAACGGCAAGGTATGTGGGTATGGGAGGCGCCATGGAGGCACTCGGCGCCGACATCTCGACCATAGGCAGCAACCCGGCCGGCATCGGTCTTTTCCGCTCCAGTCAGGTCTCTCTTTCTGGCGGATTTGTCGCGCAAAAAGATGCCACCAACCGCCCGTCTTTCGGTGGGATAAGTGCCAGGATCGACGGCAACAAGACAAACGCCAGTTTCGACCAAGTGGGCTTGGTGTATGCCATGCGCACAGGCGAAAGCAATTTTGTGAACTTTGCCTTCAATTACCACAAAAGCCGCAACTTCGACCAACTGCTCACCGCCGGCGGCACGCTTGACAAAGCATCGCAAAACAAGCTGACAGCCATGAAGTATCCTTACGGCAACGACTACAACTGGAACGGGGTGGACGCCAACTACTCCTCCATGCTGACACCCATTAAGAATGAGAAAGGCGAGCAGATTGGTCTCGACTACCTCAACGGCACCGAATATCTGTTCGGACAATACCAGAAGGGGTATATCGGGGAGTACGACTTCAATATCAGCGGCAACCTCCACGACCGGGGGTACCTCGGTTTGACGGTCGGTATAAAGGATGTGAACTATCGCACCAACAGCTATTACACCGAAAATCTCGAGAACAGCACCACGGCCGAAGCATGGGAGAGTCTGCACATCGACGGTACAGGCTTCGACATCAAGGCCGGTGTGATTCTCCGGCCGATAGACAACTCGCCGTTCCGCGTCGGTCTGTTTGTCAATACCCCCACCTGGTACGATCTGACGCTTTCGTCGGCCAACGATATCACGATGGCCGACCAGCAAGGCAGGGCTGACCATGGCAACAGCGCCAACTACGACTACAAACTGTTCACGCCCTGGAAATTTGGTGCCAGTTTAGGCCATACCGTTGCCAACTGCTTGGCACTGGGCCTCACCTATGAATATTCCGACTATGGCAGTATGGACAACCGGATTAACGACGGCGGTTATTACAACGAGTGGGGTTCGTACTACGAGCAAAGTTCAAGCGACCGCACCATGAACCAGCACACCAAAGCAACGCTTAAAGGTGTGAGTACCTTGAAGGTGGGTGTGGAATACAAGCCGCTTCCCGAATTCTCCATCCGGTTGGGCTACAACTATGTAAGTCCCATGTTCAGCAAGCAGGGATACCGTGACGGCAGCTTGGCCAGTCCCGGTGTGGCCTATGCCACATCAACAGACTATACTAACTGGAAAGCTACCAACCGCGTCACGGCCGGCCTCGGCTACCAGGTCAAGAAGTTTTTTGTAGACTTGGCTTATCAGTACAGCCAGACCGACGGCGAGTTTTATCCATTCATGAGCTATATATCCGACACCTCGTCTGCCGACAACTGTATAGCCAACGCGACGAAAGTAAGCAACAAGCGCAACCAGTTGCTGGTAACATTGGGTTACCGTTTCTGACAGCAGGAAGCGACGCTTGCCTCGACATACGGGGTGCTTCGCAACCGCCTTTTGCGGGCGGTGTGCCGAAGCATCCCTTTTTTCATGCCGGTTATTCTTGGCCGGGCAACTGGCATTTGTCTTCTTTTGATAAAAAAGGCAGCCGTTGTCCACGGATTGTCAAACAAAAATTAGTATCTTTGTAACCACGAGGCATCGAGCCTTTTGCAAAGCTATGAAACGATTAAGCATATATCTTGTCATTATGCTTTTGTGCGTGACAGCGCTTCACGCTCAAAAGAGGGAGTTCCGCGGGGCATGGATACAGGCCGTAAACGGACAGTTTGTAGGCATGTCAACCAGTGTAATGCAGAAAACGCTGGCTTACCAGCTCGACGAACTGCAGAAAGACGGCGTCAATGCCATCATCTTCCAAGTGCGTCCCGAGTGCGACGCGCTCTACGAGAGTCAGCTGGAGCCGTGGAGCCGTTTCCTCACAGGCCAACAAGGCCGCGCGCCGCAGCCTTACTGGGATCCGCTGCAGTGGATGGTCGAGCAGTGCCACAAGCGGAACATGGAAATCCATGCCTGGATAAACCCGTTCAGGGCAAAGACAAAGACGACGACCGCCCTGGCCGCCAATCATGTGGCGAAGGTGCATCCCGAGCGCACTTTCGCATACGACGGTCTCTACATTCTCAATCCTGCATTGCAGTCAAACCGGGATTATATCTGCCGGGTGGCCGAAGACATCGTCTCTCGGTACGACATCGACGGGTTTCATATCGACGACTACTTTTATCCTTATCCCGTGGCAGGGCAGACCATTCCCGACCAACAGCTGTACGAGGCCGACCCGCGCGGCTTTTCCAACATAGGCGACTGGCGACGTGATAACGTGAATATTTTCGTAAAGCAACTTTACGCCACGATTCATCAGTGCAAGCCGTGGGTCAAATTTGGCGTGTCGCCTTTCGGCATCTATCGCAACCGCAAGTCGGACCCGCAGAACGGTTCTCTGACAAACGGTTTGCAGAACTACGACGACCTGTATGCCGACGTGCTCAAGTGGGTCAACAACGGATGGGTGGATTATTGCGTGCCGCAAGTGTATTGGCAGATCGGGCATCCTGCTGCCGACTATGAAACGCTTGTCAAATGGTGGAATAAATATGCCTCCAACCGCCCGCTCTACATAGGCGAAGATGTGGAGCGCACCTGCAAATACCCCGACTTGACAGACGCAAGAAGCAATCAGATGAATGCCAAATATGCTTTGCGGAACGATATGCAGCATGTGGACGGTACCGTGTTGTGGTATGCCAAGGCGGTTGTAGACAACGTGGGCAACTACGGTACGGCGCTCCGTAACCACTACTGGAAATATCCGGCCCTCCAGCCGGCTATGCCCTTCATCGATGCCAAACGCCCGAAAGCGCCCCGCAAGGTGAAGCCCGTATGGACAAGGGGGGGCTATATTCTCTTCTGGCAGGTTCCAAAAGGGAAAAATTGGGATGACATCGTAACCAAGTTTGTTATCTACCGCTTTGCCAAAGGCGAGAAAATCAACCTGGAAGACCCCTCGAAAATCATTGCCATTACCGACAAGACCATGTACCAGTTGCCTTATAAGGACGGCTCGCAGAAATACACTTATGTGGTAACGGCCCTCGATCGGCTGCAGAATGAAAGTAAGGCCAAAAAGGTAAAGGTGAAATTGTAACATGTCTTGCCCGACTGCCGGTGTCCCCCCGCTTTAGCCACAATGCGTCTGCAGCAGAGAGTGGCTGATAGGGGGTGAGGCGCCTGACAGGCGGCGTTCCCGATATCTGCAACTCCGATATCTGCGCCGACGCAGCGATGGGGCGTAACTCCAAACAGCGGACTTCATCGCCGGCATTTTTGGTTTTGCAAAGACGTACTCTTGGTGCAGACGGCTACCGTAGGCTTGCACCATAAGACCATGAACGACGGGCGTGCTTTTCATACAAACACAATATATTTCATATAAACATTACAATCCTTTGAAGCCACAGCTTTTTTTTCTTTCCCTTGTTACGGTATGTATATTATGGTCGTGCAGTGCCGTGAAATTCGTACCCGACAACAAGTATCTTCTCGAAAGTGTTGAGGTGAGGTGCGATGATGACAGTGTTGATGCGTCAGCACTGGTGCCTTATATCCATCAAAAAGCTAACTCCAAATGGTTTTCCGTCTTTAAGATTCCTTTGGCCACATATGCACTGTCCGGGCGCGACTCTTCGCGCTGGATCAACCGGACATTGCGTCGCATAGGCGAAAGCCCGGTTATCTATGACAGTGTGCAGGCCAGTGCATCTATCGAAGATTTGCGTCAGGCATTGGTCAACAGGGGGTATATGCATGCTGACGTGGAACTGGAAACCAAGTGTAAGGGGAAAAAGATGCGGGCTGTCTATACCTTGCATCCGGGTGCACCCTATTATATTGGTAACGTGTCTTACAACATAGAGGATTCTGCTATTGCCAACGTGCTTGCTTGCTATCACCAGCAGTTGGCAAAACAGAAAAAAGCGTCAAATGCCGGACTGCAACCCGGTGAACGCTTCACGGTGTCAAGGCTGAATGACGAGCGCAGACGCATTACATCCATATTGCTTGATTCGGGCTTTTATAAATTTCATAAAGACTATATCGTATTTGATGCAGATACCTCGAGCGTAGACAACAAGGTCAACCTGGCATTGCACCTCCTGAAATATCATGAAACCAGCAATTCGCCGGCATCTTGCCATCCACGTTACTTTATTCGTACCATATCTTATCGGCAAGTTGGCGAAGGCTCGTCGCGTTTAAGGAAACCGGTGTTGGAAATGGCTACCGCCATCAACAAAGGACAGCCTTTCAATGCGTCGGACTTGCAGGCAACATACAATAAATTCGCCCGTTTGCAGGCGGTGAAATATACCAATATTAGTTTCACAGAGGTTCCCGATTCGGCTTTGCTGGATTGCAACATACAGGTCAGCACAAAGAAACCCTCGAGCCTTTCCTTTCAGCCTGAAGGCACAAACACTGCCGGAGATTTTGGCGCAGCCGCATCTTTGACCTATCTGAACCGCAACCTTTTTAGAGGAAGCGAAGAACTCAGCTTGCAGTTCCGCGGGGCTTTTGAAGCCATTACGGGACTGGAAGGATATCACGACGAGAATTACCGGGAATTGGGGTTGGAAGCTAAGTTGAGTTTCCCCAATTTCGTGGCTCCTTTCCTTTCCCATTCGTTTCGCAAGCGAAGCTATGCTTCGTCGGAGCTTGCTGTGGCATGGAATTCGCAAAACCGCCCCGAATTTCATCGCCGCGTCTTCTCGGCTGCATGGAGATACCGTTGGTCCGACAAGCCTAACCATTTGAATTTCAGACTGGATGCGCTCGACCTGAACTATGTGTATATGCCATGGATAAGCGAGAAATTCAAACATGACTATCTCGACAGTGTATCGAACAGAAATGCTATCCTCCGTTACAACTACGAGGACCTTTTCATCATGAAAATCGGTTTCGGACTTACGTACAACAATGGAGCCGATGCTATCCGTGCAAACGTGGAGACGGCCGGAAATGTGCTTAGTGCCCTGTCGCATACTGCCGGTTTTAAACGGAACGAGAACGGACAGTCCACGTTGTTCAACATAGCCTTTGCCCAGTATGCCAAATTTGATTTCGACTATACGCGTCTGGTGCAATTTGACAACCACAATGCGTTGGCATTACACGGCAGCCTGGGGGTTGCCATTCCTTATGGTAACAGCGATGTCCTTCCTTTTGAGAAACGCTATTTTTCGGGAGGTGCCAACTCGGTCAGGGGCTGGGGAGTAAGACAATTAGGTCCGGGAAAATTCAGGGGGACAGACGGACGTATCGACTTCATTAACCAAACGGGAGACATGAAACTCGACTTAAGCATGGAGTACCGCACATTCTTGTTTTGGAAGTTCAATGGTGCCGTGTTTGTCGATGCCGGCAATATCTGGACATTGCGTGATTATAAGGAACAGCCTGGCGGGCAGTTCAAATTCGACGAGTTTTATAAGCAGATTGCCGTTGCCTATGGACTTGGCATTCGACTTAACTTCGATTATTTTATTCTTCGTTTCGATATGGGAATGAAAGCGGTCAATCCCTCATACGTTACACAAAACGAGCATTGGGCACTGTTGCATCCCGATTTCAGCCGCGACTTTTCTTTCCACTTCGCTGTTGGAATGCCGTTCTGAGAAAGTGCAAACGTCTTGTTTGCCCTTGTACTTTGTAATCGATACTGATGCAAATGGCATTTTCTCTTTTCGCGCTTGTGAGTCACAAAGTCCGCCAAATTATTTTGCATCAAGGAAGCTAAATTCTATCTGATTTTGGTATTCTTGCATACGCCTTTGATTATGAGGTTGGAAAATATCAACATGGTGGAGTGGAAACGATGATTAGCAGGCGTTTGAGCCACGATGGCACCTGACACTTTCGGCTGTCCGAGGAAATCTCGTCTTTATATTGGGCATACAAGCTGCGGTACGTCTTCTCCAAGCGGATTCCGGCCTTCTTGCGTTGGCATCCGGCAATGTGTTGCGCCTTGGCGTCGTTCTTATTGCTAAGATGGACGATCCTGTGTGCTTCAGTAAACAGGATTCGGATATCTTGCGCAACGAATCGAACCTTTTGATGACCGAATATCATGGCAGCGACATGCTGGTAGGCATCAAAACGCTTCACATAGCGTTTCCCGTCATGTTGCCGGCTGATTTTGAGTATTTCGTCCTTGTTGAGCAAATTCTGTTGCAGACCATACTTCGGCAACTAAAGGGCTGGGTTCCAAGTGAGGAAACCAGCCCTGTTTTTCACGCAGTCTGAAAGTTTTTAGCAGACACTAATAACTTTTAATTGTTTCGCCCACAAGGATTTAATAAAAAGAGGGCGAGAAATCAAAGGATTATTATGTCGTTTATTTTACGGTTACCTTGTGTGTCGTTGTCACCCCATCTGCCGTGATGCGCACGATGCAGATTCCTTGTGTCATGCTGTATATCTGCCGGCCATTCAAGTCGTAGAGTGTAATCCGCACACCGGCTTTCGTCAGATGGTCCATGGTGATACGGTCCACGCCAGTTACCATCAACTGGAAGATGATGATGTCGCGGCGCAGCACTTTAACAGCCTTGTCGATTTCGTCCTGATCGGTCGACTCCAACGCCGCGCCGTTCTTTTCCAAGCTGGCTTTCAAATCGTCGAGATATTCCGGCCAATAGCTGATTTCACCTTGTTCGGCCTTTCTTATCAGATTGGTAGCTTCATCGACCAGCGACTGTAGTTCGCTATAATCGTTGTCTATGCGGCTTGCCAAGAAGGCAACGGTTGCCTCCGTAAGTCTCTGTGCAGCAGCGTCGGTTTCGTTCTGTGTCAAAGAGTTGTCCTTTATTCCTGCCTGTGCATTGGCCACTTCGGCTTCAAGGGTAGCGAAAGCCTCTGCCGGAATCTTGCCGGCTCCATCGCCTTTGATGTCGGCGTTGTCAGCCAAAGTCTTCTGTGCCTGTGATATGGCATCTTGCAGTTGACCGTAATCGATGACTACCTTGGCGGCCTTGAAATCAGCTTCGGCCTGTTTCAGCGCATCCAGCGCAACGTTGATGACTTCCTGTGTGATGTCTTCATTGTCGGCAACCGTTTGGGCATCGTTGATGGCTTGGTGCAGAGCCTCAATGGCTTCGGCGGGATACTGACCGTTATGCTCGCCGGCCACAGCTGCGGCATGACTGTTGGTCGCTTTGGCAATTTCGGCCAAGAGGTCGTTAAAATTGAGAATGTCGGTCGGGTGAGCCTTGGCCTGATATTCTTCGTTGGCAGAGACCAACTGTTGTGCAACACCGTCAAGTTCTTCCTGGCTTTTGGCCTTGTTGGCACTCGACCGCAGCAAGGCCACGGTAGCCTTGAAAGAGTCAAAGTCCGACTGATAGTACATACCCTGCTTATAGCCGATTACAGTAGCGTTGATGAGCGAGTCGGCAACGGCCAAGGCATTGTTGAATGTCGTGCGGTCGAGCACTACCGTGATGTTGGGTTCTATGGTCCAGTAGGAGTTGGGCACGGCTGTCTTGTTGAAATAGAGTAGCGCCCCGTCGGTCGCGGCATCGCTGCCGAGGTAGGTGTCGGACACGATGAATTTCAGTCCCAGACACTTGCTGTCGAGACGCTCCACCCGTATGATGGTCGAATCGTTCGTATTGGTATCCGTCCATTCCGTATCCCACTTGCCCGAAGCCGACAGCCACGTCTCCGCGCTGACCGAGCGTACTGTGTATTGGTTGGCTATGGTTCCGGCCTTTTCGAAGACAAACAACTGTTGCTGCGAAGCACCTTCTTCGGCCACGACCGTAATGCAGGCATTGCCTTGTTCGGTCGCAGTGAGCGCCAAACCGCTGTTGTGGCGAATGATGTAGGTCTGTCCGTCGGCCAGGTCGGGCAACTCATTGAAAGCATTCTTGAATGTTTCAATTGCAGCCTTCAGTTTGTTGCACGCCGCTTCGGCCGTCTCATAGCTTGCTTCGGGCGTACAGGCCGCCACAGCCGCGGCTATGGCGGCCGAAAGTGCATCGGCTGCCGCCTGCGGAACCTGATAGTACTCGGTGCCCACCCCGGTGTTGGTCAAAAGCGCCCGCGCACTCTCTATCATCGCCTCCAAGGCCGCCGTGGGCGTATGCTTGGTTAGCACCCACTGGTGGGTGGCGGAGTTGCCGTTCTTGTCATCGTAGACCGAAGCCCCGTCACTTGTGGCATCTGTACCGAGGTACGAGCGGTTGGCATTCTTGATAAGCACATATGTGTCTTTGTCGACCACGGTGAAGATTGCGTCATTACCTGTCAAATCAATGCCGCTACCCGATTTCATTTCCCAATTGCTGTTGGGGTCTTTGTAGAGGTAAGTTCCGTTGGCATCATGGATATTGTAGCCTTGGCCTGTGGTCGTAGGTACAAAATAGAACACCTGTGTACTGTCGGCGGTGTTGGCAGTCTTGATTTTCACGCCGCCGTCAGCGGTAGCCAGGTTCATGTTGGCTCCCATATTGGTGATGTTATAGCCTGTTCCCACTTGGAAAGGCGGGTTTTTCTTGGCTTTGTAGATGCTGATGGCCGTCTGCAACGCCGTGTTGGCCTCGTTCACCTGTGCTTGTTCTGTTGCAGCAGATAGCACACTCTCGGCTGCTTCGACGGCCGTTTGCAGGTCTTGGCGCACGGCGGCCGCGTACTGGCCTTTGCCATCTCCTTCCTCGGTTGTGGCCAGCAATTGTTTGGCCTCCTCGATGCTTGTCTCCAGCTTGGTGGTAGAAATTTCGGATGAGGCAGTTACTTCGCCCAGATAGAAGGCTGTGAACGAAGAGGCGGCGTTGAGCCATCCTAGATTGGCCACGAGGTAAGCCCGCGTAGCCTTAAACACGATTTGGGTGAGCGTCCAAGTGTCGGCCGCATAGCTGACGGTGGCAATCTGCTCGTTCGTACCCGTCTCCGAGTCGGACAGGTAGAGACGGCTGTACTGTGTGTTGCTGCTCATGCCCGATGCCGTGCGGTACGAATAGCACTGGAACACGTAGGTTTTGCCGGTTTCCAAGGCCCATCCTGTTTTCACGCTTTGCGCCGAACCGCTTCCCGCACCCTTCAGCGCATGCAGACAGGGCATGCCGTCTGGTCCGCCCGTCGACAGTACCTCGAAATTGCTATTGCTCAAGGCGGTGTTGTCGCCGGCCTTCCAACCGTTCAGCCCATCCTCAAAATTGGGATTGGTAATGATGTTCTGGCCCGAAACGACATACAGGCCTTCGTCGGTCGTTACTTTGTCGCCTACGTTGAGAACATACTGTGCTTTTGCTGATACTCCGAATCCCAACAGGGCAAGAAGCACCAGTAGCAGTAGACTTTTCTGTTTCATAGTTGTTTAGGTATTAATGATAATTGAATGTACTATACGTTGCCGATTATCGGCCGTCCTGTCGTCCTGTCATTAGCTTAGTAAGCCACCGGCTGCCTTGCCCCGTCGAGGCTGTCGGCGCGTGTCACGTCGTAGCCTCCGTCGACATGGAGCAGAGCCGACCCGCCGTACTTGGCTTTTTGGGCCTCGCGGCCGATGCCTGTGGCCAGCTCGTTGATGGTAGCCTTTACGGGACGTACCATGAACTCGGGCGTGTTGTAGCTCTTGAAGAGATTCTGATAATAGTCGGGACCCGACTGGGGCAGCAGGAACGGCTTGTGTGCCCGTCCCCGGCGGTCAAAGTAGGCTATGTAGAGCCGCGTGTAGTTGCCGTCGTCGCGTCTTGACGTGAAGAGTATCCACCGCCCGTTGCTCGACCAGCAATGGTACGACTCCACATCCGGGCTGTTGGCTTCCGTCAGGGGAAAGGCCCGCTGTGTCATCAGGTCTACGGCCCACAGGTCGCCGCTCTTGTGCCATACATGGAATTGCCCGAAGTCGCCTAAGGAAAATAGCAGGTAGCGGCCGTCGGGCGATACACGCGGGAAGGCGGCGCTCTTGCCCATGGCCGACGCATCGAACACCGTTTGGCGGTCGCCGAAACGCAGGGTCTTGCTGTCGAACTTGCGGCAATAGATGTTGTATTTCAGTTTTTTGTAGTCTTCACTCAAATCGCTGTCTATATTGCCAGTCTTCTGTTCGTAGTGGGCCGAGACATAATAGAGTGTCTGCCCGTCGGGACTCCATGCCGGGAACGATTCGAACTCGTCCTTGCGTTTGTCGATGTCGTAGACCGTATTGCGGTCGATATCGTAGAGGATAAGGTCGCTGGCAAAGTCGATCACTTCAATCTTCTGCGCATCACGGGTGTGGAAAACTTGCCCCGTTTCGTTGACCGAGTAGGCTATGAGGTTCTTTTTCGGGTGCCATGCCGGGTAAACGCCGGCCGAAAGAGTGCTGTCGGTCTTGAGGTTGACCTTCGATACTCGGTTGCCTTGAATGAAGACCGTCCCCCCGTGCAGTTGTCTGACGTGAAACATGGAACGCCCGTCGCGGTTGTAGTCGCGCGGGATATGGCAGTTGACACACTGGCCGTTGTCGCCGTCCGATAGCATCATGTTGTTGTAGACCTGCTTCTCGTCAAACGAAGTAAGCGACCGTTGGTTGATGCTCATTTCCTCATAATCGATATATCCCGGCTCTATCAGCCGGTAGGTGATGTAGGGGTCGATGTCGTCGGGAGCAATGTTGCAGACGACCGGCATGAACTTCAGCCATTTGCCGTTCTGCTTTACGTATATGTCGCAATACAGGGTGTTGCCTTTTGTGGCTTGGAGCAAAGCATGCCATTGTTCTTCGCCGATGGTCACGACGGGGCCTTCCACCAGAAACCCCTCGCGGTCGGCAACCGACCAGAAATGAGCCAGGAAATCCTCGCCCGCTTCGTCGATGCGGAAAATCGTAGGGGCGATATTGGGAGGCAGCGTTACGCTGTCGATATCGACGGAAAGCAAGGGCTTGCGGTTGCTTTTCGCCGCATGCTGTGGCAAAGATGTGGAGCATGCAGCCAACAGTAGGACGGCTGCCATGACCAGTGCAAGATGACGGAAACGGCCGTATGGTTTGTGCTTCATTTTAGTATGTGAGTAAAGGTTGTTCAATGGGTTTTCAGTCCTTCGACAAAGAAATAGTAGTACCAATAGGTGCCCCCGAATTCGGGGCGCAGCGTGACGGCGTTCGACTGGCTGTCGCCGTTCTGTTCCGATGCCTGTATGAGCCGTTCGAAACTCTGGCGTATGCCGGGGTCGATGGGAAGGCGGCTGATGTCGGGACGGCCTTGCAGTTGGGCAAACAGTAGCGCTGCCTCTTGGTAGTGCACCGGTATGTGCCCTTTCCAAGTGGGGAGTAGCTGGAAGAAACGGGGCCAAAAGCCGGCAATGTTCTTGGTAATGAGGTTGCACATCAGGCTGATGTCGACCATCTCGCGCGAGCCGCCTTCGCTCAGAGCCATGCTTTGAAGGCAGTACATTTCCACCATGCCACCGTCGCCATCTACCATGTCGGCATAGCGCAACAGCGGTTTCAGGGCCTGCATCTGCCGGTCCTGCCGGTGTGCGGCCAGAAGTTGCAGGTAACGGTTGGCAAAATCATCGTAGAACAACGTGTGGCGCAATTGGGACAGATACTTGTTGGCCAGACGTGTCTCGCCGTTGACGATGGCACATTTTGCCATATACATCAGGTAGCCGGGGCGACGGCCGTATTCCACCATATCCTCCATGCACCAGCGGTAGGCATAGTTGATTTTGCCGAGATAATAATATAAGGTGCGCCCCACCATAAGGCGCAAGTACTGGTTGTCGGTGGGGGCATTGTAGGCAGCGCAACCGTCGGGATAGGTAAACAACTTGTCGTCGGCCCGTCCGCTCTGCCAGAGAGCCACCCGGGTCAGCATGACCTGGGCACGTGTGGGCTCGTCGTTGGTTTGCATCGACAGTTGCAGCACACGGTCGGTGTCGCCAGCTTCCAATGCCTGTTTCATCTCGAGGATTGCATAGAAATTGTTGTCGCGGAACGTATGCGCGTGGGCAAGCCACAGGGCGGCGACGAAAAGGAGTGCGCAGACCGTTTCGATCAGCCACTTCATTTTTAGGTTCGCCAGCCGGCTGAAAGGCAGTACGGCATAAATGCTGGTCAGGACGAAGGCCGTACGGAGGGGAGCGGACAGCTGCGGGGCAGTATCGCCATGTAAGTAGTCGGGAAGCCCCTGCGTGTAAAGGTCGGCTGCCCGGACGTGGAACCATCCCTGCTGATAGCATATCGCCGGAATGGCCCACAGCGAGATGACGGCTATGAAGATTTGGAGCAAACGGAAAAGGCGGTCAGTCCCCGGACGGGTGGCCGCTGAAAGGATGTACAGCATGCCGGCCAACAGGATGTAGACCCCCAACAGACAGTAGCCAAGAAAAGCTGTGACGATAATCAGCCCGCTGGCCATGACCCGACCAGCTGTTGCCCGCTGACCTGTCACGGTCCTGAGAAGCCATGCCGTCAGCAAGGCCATCAGCACACCCACCACCGGGGTAAAGGCTGGCGCTGGCATCTTGACGGTATAGACCAGATACCCTATTTGGGTGAAATTGGCCAGTAGGGCGAGGGGCGGTAACCAGCACAGTCCGTCGGCAACGCCCGGGATGTGCAGCGAAGCCTTTGTGGCATAGGCCGTCGATACCAGCAATAGCAGCAGCGCCGTTGCGCCCAATACGGGGCGGGCCATGCTGCTCTGCAGAAGGCTCGACAGGTAGAACACGGCTCCTGCAGGGCGGCAAAGCGTCTCGGTGAAGAAGTCGACGGTGGTGTAGAAGGGTGTCATGTCGGCTACCTCGGGCAGAAACGGGCGCATCTGTCCCAGTAACACCCAATAGCCGAAAATAAGAAACAGGGTGGGGAAGGATAGTCTTCGCAGGATTTTCATGTAATCTGAATGTGGGGGTTATCAGTGGGGGTTTGCGAAAGGATACCTATCGCGGTGCGAAAGGTGCCCTTTCGCAGTGCGATATGATATCTTTCGCAACGCGGTTTAGTACTTATCGCAGTGCGATACGATACCTATCGCAACGGGGTGTCCGCAATGGCGGTTCATCATGGCCGAAAAGCGGGGTTATCTCACGGTTTTCTTGCCGTTTACGATGTACAGGCCGTGGGGCAGACGGCCGGGGTTCATGCGCATGCCCTGCAGGTTATAGACGGCATTGTCGGCCTTTTGGTTGTCAACAGTCGTGATGCTTGTCTGCACGGCCATCTTGCGCAGGTTCTCAGCCTTGTAGCCGGCCGACCACATGTCGGCTTCCTCGTAGTCGGGGTGGATTTCGGAGTCGAAATAGACACCGAACTTCTGGTGGACGTTGCTGTTGGCCGCCCCGATGTAAACGCTTGTACCCGCCGCAGTGGCATTGCCCGAAACGGAGAGCGTGGAACCGTCGCTGGCGTTTGTGATGGCATAATATCCGTCCTCCTGAAGCACAAACTGCCACTTTTGGGTTGCATCGTCGCTCTCGGCGTTCCAGCGCAGGGAGTTGAAGACACTCTGCATGAACTTGCCGGTCGACTTGTCCTCTATTTTCCATGTGTAGGGCGTGTTGGTGGCATGCAGCACGAAGCAGAGGTTGGACGACCCATCATCGTCGAGGACCAGGCCGGATTTCGGCCGTGACACCATGCGGTTGCTATAGCGTTCGAGCAGATAGCACTCCATGCCGTCGTGTAGGTCCTTGGCACGCTTCATGCGGTACATTTCGTCGAAGACCGAGAGGTCCCATGTGTCGTACCAGCGCACAGCAGGGTATCCCGACCGCACGCTCAGTGGCAGCCATACATGCTTGGAACTCTCGATGTTGCCCGAGTTCCAGCGGTCGCCACAATACACGAAGCATTTGTCGCGGCCTTCCACTTCGAACACATAGTTGCTCTGCGAGTCGTAGGTTGTCGTGGCCTTGATGTCCACGCAGAAGTTGGTGCCGGTCGTTCCGTCGCTTGCCGTGAAGTCGGCCGGGGCCTCCCAGGTCTGGTTCATCAGGTCATTGGTCCACATGGTGCGTCCGGGATTGGCGTTCCACCCCGTGCATCCTGAAAACAGACCGTAGTAGGTTTCTCCCACCTGAAATAGGGCGGCGGCCTCGAAGCGGCGGCCTTCCAGTTGCACGGCATAGTCGGCCTCGGGTGTTAGGAAATCGTCCGACAGCCGTTCGCAGTTGGTATTCGAGTTGGTGTTGGTCGAGTAGATATGGTATGCCTGTCCGTCGGTGTCAAGGAAGAGAGTCTGGTCGCGCGAGTCGCAGCCGTTGGGGCGGAACACGTCCACGAGCGTATAGGGGCCTTCCACCTTGTCGCTGGTCAGTACGGCCACCTTGGCTTCGTTGTAGTTGGTGCCGTTCTCCCAGTGCACCCACATCACCCATTTGCCGGTCTTGGCGTTATAGATTACCTTGGGGCGTTCGAGCGTGCGCCCGCTGGCTATGTCCTTGCAGGCATCGGTCATGGTGCCCGTGGGTGTCACGGCCTTGTTCAGCCGTTCCCAGTTGTAAAGGTCGCTCGACCGGTAGCAGCTTACGCCGTCGCTCTTGTTGCCTTTCCGGCTTTCGCCAAACCAGTAGTAGTAACCGTTGCTGTACTGTATACAACCGCCATGTGCATTGATGGCACTGCCCGACTTGTCGTTCCACGTCTGGCCCGGCTTGAAGGTGTTGTCTGCACGGGTAGCCGTGGCGGTGGCCACGAGCAGTCCGAGGCCCACGGTTTTCATGACGAATGTACTGATGGACGTATGGTTGGAAGATAAAGAATGAAACATGGTCTTTGTTCGTTACGATTGTCTTGGTGTTCATTGGTCCGGCAGGAACGTTGTCGCCCCTGCCGGACATTTATATATAAAGGTGTCAGTTGGCAACCTTCAGCACTTGTTTCTTTGAGCCGTCAATGACAGCCACGATAAACACTCCGCGTCCCGGAAGTCCGATGGCCGTGTCGTCGGTATAGTGGGACAACTGGCCTACTAGGGTGCCGTTGGTCGCATAGACCACAACGCGCGAACCGGTTGTCACTCCTGTCAGGTTGAGCATGCCATTGGCGGTGCGGGCCTTTACCGTTCCAGCTTCTTGTGTAGCGTGTTCGATGGCCGATGCCACTTCCTTGGCTGACAGTCCGGGCAGCATGGGCGCATAAGCTCCCGTGTTGTCGATGGCAAAATAAGCCACGTCCGAACCGAAGTTGCGGAAACCTGCTTGTTGCTTCACGTTACGGGTATATCCCGTGAGCTTAACATCGTCAACCTTCAAGGCCGACACCGAGGCTCCCCACTTGGCGCGCTCCAGGTACATCACGATGCGTATCTGTTTGGTGTTGGCAAGGGTGGAGAAATCGGTGGCGTAGGTCTCGTAGCTGTCGGATGTTACGGCCAGGTCTGTCGCATTGTCCGAGTTCTGAAGGTCTTCGATACGGATCTTGCCCAGCGACGAACCGTTGTACTGACCGCCTTTGGCCAGGCACGAGAAGGAGTAGACCTCGTTGGGTACTACGTCTACTACCTGCGAAATCTCGGCTGCCGCCCAGCCTGCACTCCACTTGTAACGCTGCACGGAAAGCACATGGTTGTTCTGGTCCACCTCGTTAGAGCGTTCCTCGGCCTCGATGTCCTGCGTGGAGTTGTACTGGTCGTAGGGATACACGTCCCAGCCCTCAATGCGGGTAGTAATGTGACGCGATGCGGAGTAGTTGTGCTCGCCCTCGAAGGAGCCGTTCTTGATGAGGTTCTCGGTCATTTCGCCGTTTTCCACGCTCCATTCGGGCTGCAGCGCCAGGTCGGCGATGCGCAGGGTGTCGACAGGCATGCCGTCGCGGTATACGAACACGCGGCGGTCGGGTGTCACGGCATAGCGGTAGGTGTGGTAAAGGCCGTCGGTGTTGTAGAACGTGCCGCCGTTGGCGGGGTTCGCGATGGCCTCGTTGCTGTAGTACGACGGGGCGCCGTTGAGCAGTCCCAGCGACTCGCTGCCAATGTAACTTTTGAAGCCGGCCTTGTCGGCGGCCACGGCAAACAGGTTGAGCGTGCTGCCGCTGCCGGAGGTCTTGGCCTTCACCTCAACGGTATAGCCGTTCTTGCCGGGCTGGAAACCGTCGAAGGTCATCTCCTTGTCGGTGCCGCCGGCATAGGCCGGGTTGGCCGAGATGTCCTTCACGGCAAGGGGCGTGCCCGTCGACGTGAGGTTCACATAGGTGCGGACATCGCCGCTGCGGAGTATTACCCGGCCTGTGTTGCGGGCCAGCGTGGTGGTGTTCTTCACCGTCACGGTGCCGCCTTCCTTAAGGATGGCCGGCGAAGCCTCAAAGCCGTTGGTGGCCGTTACGGTGATGTCGCCCGTCAGGTGCAGGCTGCTTACGTCGAAGGAAGCGCTTGTTCCCGTTCCGTCGAGCGTCAGGCTGTCGGCCGAAGCTGTCAGTTCGGCAAACGCCGGGGCGTAGGCGCCGCTGTTGTCGAACGCGAAATAGGCAATGTCGGCGTTCTCGCCGCTGAAGCCTATCTGCGGTTTCACATTGCGGCCGACACCGGTAAGGCGTACGTCGTCTACCTTCAGCGCCGACACCGAGGCGCCCCATTTGGCACGCTCCAGGTACAGCACGATGCGTATCTGCTTGGTGTTGGCCAGCGTGGAGAAATCAGTGGCGTAGGTCTCGTAGCTGTCGGAGACCACGGGCAGGTCAATCTTGTTGTCGGCATTCTGCAGGTCGGTGATGCGTATCTTGCCCAGCGGCGACCCGTTGTACTGTCCGCCCTTGGCCAGGCAGGAGAAGGAGTAGACCTCGTTGGGGGCCACGTCGACCACCTGCGACACCTCGCCGGCCGACCATCCGTCGCTCCACATGTACCGTTTCATCGACAGCACATGGTTGTTTTGGTCCACCTCGTTCGACCGTTCCTCGGCCTCGATGTCCTGCGTGGAGTTGTACTGGTCGTAGGGATACACGTCCCAGCCCTCAATGCGGGTAGTAATGTGACGCGATGCGGAGTAGTTGTGCTCGCCCTCGAAGGAGCCGTTCTTGATGAGGTTCTCGGTCATTTCGCCGTTTTCCACGCTCCATTCGGGCTGCAGCGCCAGGTCGGCGATGCGCAGGGTGTCGACAGGCATGCCGTCGCGGTATACGAACACGCGGCGGTCGGGTGTCACGGCATAGCGGTAGGTGTGGTAAAGGCCGTCGGTGTTGTAGAACGTGCCGCCGTTGGCGGGGTTCGCGATGGCCTCGTTGCTGTAGTACGACGGGGCGCCGTTGAGCAGTCCCAGCGACTCGCTGCCAATGTAACTTTTGAAGCCGGCCTTGTCGGCGGCCACGGCAAACAGGTTGAGCGTGCTGCCGCTGCCGGAGGTCTTGGCCTTCACCTCAACGGTATAGCCGTTCTTGCCGGGCTGGAAACCGTCGAAGGTCATCTCCTTGTCGGTGCCGCCGGCATAGGCCGGGTTGGCCGAGATGTCCTTCACGGCAAGGGGCGTGCCAATGCCTTTAAGTATGACATAAGTACGCATGTCTCCACTGCGAAGGATGACCTTTCCGTCTTGTTGGTTAAGACTTGAAACATAAGTTACGGTTACCTGCGTGGGCTCTGTCCCGGCCTTGATGAGCGTTGGAGTAACTTCAAAGCCAGCAGTGGCAGTCAACTTCACATCCTGTTCGAGGCAGGCGGCCTCAACGAGGATAGTTGCCGACGCACCTGTTCCATCGAGAGTGACAATGCCGGGAACTGCAGCGGTGGCGCTTTCGGACGGCGCTCCGTTGGGAGCAGCAAACCTCACGGTGACAAGGCCACCCGAGCTGTCTGCCCACAAAGCACTTCCGAGACAACTGCCACTCATCAGCAAGACGAACAGGGCACGTCTAAAAAAGAAATTCTTCATGCTTTTAGGAGTTAGATGATTTGTTATATAGGGTTGGTAGGTTTCTTTTCTGCAATAGCGTTAACGGATAACCGTGAGTGTGGACCGGCCACCTTGTCTGACGATAAAGGTGCCGGGGCGGGTCGGCTTGCAGGGCAAGCGTATGCCCGAAAGCGTGTACCAACGCACCTCATCGGCTTGCTGAAGGTGCGGGGAAGCAACTGCGGTGGTCTGTGGATTGCCGATGGCAATGAAACCGACTTGCTCTCCAAGCACGTTTTCATGCCCAGCCGCCTTTTCGCGGTCCTTGAAGACGGTCGCTCCATTGGCATTCCGGCTTTTCAGTCGCAATGTGGCTGTGATCGTATCGTTCTCCGTCTGCATCTGGGCAAAGAAGAAAGGCGTTTCGCTAAACGGTTGGCTGTAGGTAATCCCGGCAGGGTGTGTCAGGTAGTTTCCCGCAGCATTGTCGTCGGTTCGGCCGACCTCCACTTGCCTTCCGGCCACTGTTCCCCTGCCGGGGGTAGCGGCCAGAAACGAAACCTGTGCACAAGTTTGTGCCGGCGAAGAGTTTCCCTCAAAGCGAAGCCGCACTTCGAAACCGTTCCGGGTGATGTTGCGCACGGCCACGACAGCCGTGGTGTCGTTGGAAATAGCGGCGGATGCCACCACAACCGGTATAATAGGGAATGACGACTGGAACGAAACGGATTGCCAGTTGTCTGTAACGCGGTTTGCAAAACCAGCTTCCACTTGCAGAGAGCCCCACTGACGGATGCCTTGAGGAAGAAGCAAATAAGACAAGGTGTCGGGCGCATAGAAGGCCGGATTCTGCTGGTATAGCCAGGCACGCAGTCCGAAATCAAAATGGTTGGATGCCGTATTGCGTGCCAAGGGAGACAGGGGCATCTTGTTGCGATAGGTGGGGGTTCCCAAGAGAAGCACCGGCTTGTCGTTGTAGACCGACGATATGATCATGGGTTGCCATTCCTGGGTGACCAGGGTCTCGCCCAATGTCAGCTCCTCATCGGCACTGTCGGATGATTGAACCGAAATGATATTGGAAGATTTTCCTTGCGATGCGTCCAACGGGACAGAAGCCACCTGGAATTGCAACGGCTTGTTTCCGAACACCGTCTCCTTCACGTCAACCCCAGTCATCCTGTCGGAGATGCACTCGTTGACTATCTCGCCATTCAGCTTAAGCGAATAATGGTCCACCTGTTCGCCGTTGCCGTCCGTCCAGCTCATGAAGACCTTGTTGTCGGCAGATATTGAATCGTACGACAAAACAGGTGCATCGTATATGGTCCAAGTAGGCACGACTTCCTTGGAACGGTTAAAGAAATAGCCGGGCTTGTCGGCGGCATACATCTCGCCAGCTGGCGTAAGCGAACCGTTTTTGTCAATCAGCATGCGCTTGTCCTCCACCCAATTGTAGAGCGAATAACGCTCGATGAACGTACAGGTGTCGAGCATGTGCACGATGGCCGTCAGGTCGCGCAGTTGCTTGGCATACTGTTCGCTCAGCGACGAAGGCCAATTTTCCTTTGTCCAGTTGGCTCCGTTGTTCCACTCTTTGATCCACAAAGGACGGCCCGTACGCTCGTGGATGGTTCGCAGGTCGTTGTACCATTCGCTGGCCGACATGCCGCCCCAGTAAGCGTGAACCACAACATAATCGACCCGATAGTTGAGCCGGCGGCACTTGTCCATGAAATTATACAACCATGTAAAGTTGGTTGTGGCGGGCGACCCCAAGCGCATGCCCGTCTGCATCATTAGCGGCCACTCCTCAATGGCTTTGTCTACAGTGACGTTCGATTGTTCCGAATGGTCAGGCTCATTGTATCCCAACAGATGCGTGGCGTCCTGAATGCTGTAAACGCCGTCCCACAGTCCTCCGGCACCCCATTTCTCGGGTACGTATTCCTGGTTGTAGGTCTTGGCATCGGGGTTGGCAGGGTCGATGGTTGGCGATGAGCCCCAGTTGTAATACCATGTGGACCGCGTCTTGTCGGCTTGCTGGAAGGCATATTTCAAACCGTCGGGCATGGCCGACCATGTGCTGCCCACCCATCCCTTTTTCGACGGATACTGCCATCGAAAGACACGGATGAAGCTCACTTTGCCGCTGAGTTGTTGGGGCAGGTCGATGTCTATATCATCGTCGTCGGCCACAAAAACTCGGCTGTACCCCATGCCGTCGGGTTCGCAAGCCAGCGTTGCCATATAGCCGCGGGCCAGCTTGATGTGGGTTATCTTGTTGTCGAGCGCAAGCGGCCGCACCCTTGCGGCAGGCACATGTTGGCCGGGGGCATTGGTGTAATAGTAGCCGCACGAGAACGCAGCGTTTTCATTTCCGTTAGAAGCAGTAAGCGCTGCATAGTCGCCGTTGTGCGCCATGACCACCGAACCATGCCTGTATATGGCTATACGGCCGTTGGTGTCGGGGACAAACGGCTTTCCGCCGATGATGATGCGACTGGCATAGTGGCTCACTACGTCGTTGGGGCGGACGTTGTCGAAGAACAACCACGAGTCGTCGTTGCCGATGGTGATGGTGGCATCGTCGCCGACAGCATTTACGGAGTCGGTAACATGAAGGTCTTCGCCGGGCAACAAGACTACAGGGGAGGCAATGCGGCTAACGTAACGTTGGTTTCCGGATTTTCCAAAACTTGGCAAAACACAGAAAGCCATGAAGCAAAGCAGAACTATATTCCGCCTAAGGTTTTCAGGTCTGATCATTGCATTTTAGGTTTTTAGTCAACCGCAAAGTTATGGTCTCTACTATATTCTTAGGTGGAAAAATGCGTAAAACGGATAGAATTATGTTTTTCTTCTTCTTTTTTCACCTCGTTGACACATTTTTAGCAGGTCAAAAGACCTGCTGGCCCCTATGGATGCGAACGGTCTACTTGCCGTCGCCCGTTGTTTGCCGAGCCAGATATTCGGACGGCAGACAGCCCATGTCTTTCTTGAAACAGGAGGAGAAATACTTCGGGTCATTGTAGCCGACCGCATAGGCAATCTCCGATATGTGTGCCTGCGGGTTTTTCCTAAGCAGTTCGCAAGCCGACTGCATACGGACAGACCGTATGAACCCCGACGTGCTCTTGCCCGTCAGGGCGCGCAGTTTTTTGTAAAGGGTCGACTTGGACGTACCCATTTCGTCGGCAAAAGCGGGCAGGTCGAAGGCAGCATCGTCGAGATGTTTTTGAACGGCAGCGATGCACTGGTTGATGAAATCCTGGTCGGAACGGCTCAGTTTCATGTCTTTGACGGTGCCGAAGAGTATCTCCGATACCTCCTGCGAGCTCTTCAGCCGCTGTTGCAGCAGGTTTTGTATGCGTGCCAGCAGCACCGACGTGTTGAAGGGCTTGGTGATGTAAGCATCGGCACCCACCCGATAGGCCGCCGCTCGGTCCTCGTCGTCGCGCTTGGCGGTGAGCATGAGGACTGGGCAGTTCTTGTATCGCTTGTCCTCGCGCAGTCTGCGCGTCATTTCCACTCCGTCCATTACAGGCATCATGATGTCGGTAACGATGATGTCTACCTGTTCGTTGTTGACAATCTCGAGCGCTTCCTTGCCGTTGTAGGCAGTAAGTACGCGATAGTCGGTTGCGAGGAGTTTTCCGAGCATCCGCAACAGGTCTTCGTTGTCTTCCACCACAAGCACCGTGCCTTTCTTGCCGTCTGCCCCGGTGTTCTCTGCGGAAGGCAAGTCTTCGGAATTAATGATGAGGCTTGACGAGTTGTCAATCTCGCTTTCGTCGTACGCATCACGGTTGAGGGGCAGACTGACCGTGAAGGTGCTGCCCTTGCCCTGTTGGCTCTCAACGGTTATGGAGCCGTGATGCAACGTTACGAGGTCTTTTGCCAGCGAAAGGCCGATGCCCGTTCCGTAGGTGTTGAACTTACGGTGTTCGCCTTCGTAGAAACGGGTGAAGAGGCTTGCCTTCTTGTCATCGGCAATGCCTTCTCCGCCGTCGCTCACGGCGATGACGGCCAGCTGGTCTTCGCTTTTCATGCTGACGCGGATCCATCCGCCGTCGTGATTGTACTTCACGGCATTGCTGACGAGATTGTAGACAATCTTGTCGAGGGCATCGGTGTCGAAAAAGCCGGTCACGTCTGTTTCGGGCACCGACAACGTCAAGCTGATGCCCCTACTGTTGGCCAGCGGCATGATGCTCTCTACCTCTTTTTGCATGAAGCTGCTGAGACTGCCACGCACTACACGCAAGTGCAGGTTGCCTGTTTCCGATTTACGGAATTCGAGTATTTGCTGCAGCAGTCGTATCAGTCTGTTGGTATTGTTGTCGATAATCTTGAACGAAGCCGTGTCATCCGGGTGTTCCTTCTTCAGATGGCTGACGGTGGCCAGGATGATGGTCAGCGGCGTCATAAGGTCGTGGGTGATGTTGGTGAAAAACTGCAGTTTTTTATGGTTCAGTTCCTCGATATTCTTGTTTTCCAGATGTGCCATCTGTATCTCCCGTTTGCTTATCTCGCGGTTGCGCTGATAGCGCACCACTACGGCTGTGCAGCCTATGGCGGCCAGCAGGTAGAGCGCAAAGGCATACCATCGGAGGTGCCACGGGGCCAACACGCAGATGCCAAGTTGCTGAACCACGTCACTCCAGTTGCCCTTGTCGTCGGTTGAACGCAACAGGAACACATAGTCGCCCGGCGGCAGGTTGTTGTAACTCACTTGGTGCAGGTCTACGTCGGCATAGTGCCAATCCTTGTCGTATCCCTTCAACTGATAGGCAAAACGCACATCGGTCGTGCTGTTGTAGTTCATCGACGAGAGTTCGACGGTAAGGTCGCGCTGACTGTCGTTGAGGGTTATGGAGTCGGTGTAGGGCGGCAGTAGCGGCGTGACGGCGGCGCGTTCAGTGCTGTCCATGTCGGCGAGCGATTTGTGGAAAATCCTGATGTCGGAGATATGGGTCAGCGGCGGTCCGGCCTTCGATTGCAGTTGGCTTTCGTCGAGCGTGGCAAAACTGCCTGTGCCGCCGACACACAACGTGCCCTGTGGCGAGACTGCCACTAGTCCGTTGCCGAAGGCGTCGTCGCCGAGCACTTCAGACCGCGAGAACATCTTGACGTTCCCCACCACGCCCTTCTCGTTGGCGGTAAACACAACAATACTGTTGCGCGAGGAAAGCCACAGGTTGCCGTTGAGGCTCTGCGCCAGTCCGTACACCTCTTCTTCGGGAATGCCGAGATAGGGGTTCATGTGTTCAAAGATGTCATCGGTGTCGTTGTACCGCAGCAGACCGGCCTCGCGCGTACATGCCCATACATTGCCGTTGCAATCGGCCATGACGGCCGTAACGTTGCCAAACCGGAAGGCGCTGCCTTTCAGTTTGTTGTAACACTTCATGGTGATGGTGGCGGGTTTGCTCAGGTTTCCGCTGAGCTTCACGATGCCGTTAGCGGCGGTAGCAAGCCAATAGTTGCCGTTGTTGTCGCGTGCCATGCTGCACACTTTCATGGTCTCGAGCGATTTCAGTTTCGGGGTGGAGAGATAGCGGCACTGCCCCTTGTCGTACATGATGCTGACACCCCGCCATGTACCCACGAGAAGATGTCCCTCAGGGGTGTAGAGGAAAGAGTAGACGCAGTTGTCTTTGAGCCAAGGGGCATTCTGCGTGTTGTACTCGCGTACTATCTTGCCTTTTTTCGCAACCAGTATCCCCTTGCGTTCGGTACCGATGAGTGTCGTGCCATCGTCGGCAAAGACGGTGCAGTAGGTGTAGCAGCCGGTCGGTATGTTGTGCCAGTGGCCTGTGTCGCCGCGGTAGATCACACCATTGTTGTGCAGCGATATCCATAAGGTTCCGTCGGGGTCGTATGCCAGGTTGTTGATAAAGTCGTAAGAATAATAGGGGGCGGGCAAAAACCAGCGGTTGAACCGCTTGCGGGTAGGCGCGGCGATAACAAATCCCCGGTCGCGAGCGTTGAGCCATAGCGCTCCACCGTTGTCGGAGAACTGCAGGGTGGCACCTCGGCCGAAGAAGTCGGAGGGCAGCTGGAGGTTGCCGGGTAGGGCGTGTACCTGACTGTTCTCGAAAGTGGCCACACCCATGTTTGTACCGATCCATACCAGCTTGGGCGAGCAGCCCCCGGCGATGCTCCAGACGATGTCGGATGGCAGTCGGCCATTGGTGTTCTGACGGTCGTAATGGCTGATGCGCAGCGGTTTTCCGGTGTCGTAAGGGTTGTGGATGACAAACAGTCCCTTGCCCCAGGTGCCGACAAACAGTTGGCCGTTTCGTTGCATGTGAACAGCCTGTGCCGAATTGATGGCGTTGAATTTTGGCATTTCGTACCATTTGCCCGAACGCGGATTGAAACGGTAAAGACCCTTGTCCCATGTGCCGAACCACAGGAAACCGCGGTCGTCCTCGCAGATTGAGGTAACCGAGCAATGGGGTATTTTGGCATTGCCCCGCTGGTTGCACAACAGCACAAACGAGTCGGTGCGCGGATTGTAGCGGTACAGGCCGCCTTCGGTTCCCGCCCACAGGTCGCCGTTCTTACTGCGGTACAGACGGCTTACGGTGTTGGAATTGTTGAAATCGGTGAGCTGATAATGCCGGCACGTGCCTTGGCTAAGGCTCATGCGGTTGATGCCCTGCTTTGTGCCAATCCACAGGTTGTCGTGCCCATCGCTGCAAAGGGCGGTAATGTCGTTCGACGTAAAGAAGCCAGGATGCAGCAGGCTGCTGGCATATCGCTTTACATGGACACCGTCGTAACGGTAAAGGCCGTTGTCGGAGCCAATCCACAGAAATCCCAACGGGTCCTGGTGGATGATGCGGACGGTATTGAACGGTATCTTGTTGTTGCCGGTGAAGAGATTGAACGATATCTGTCCCATGACCGATGGCGACTGTGCGGACAAAGGCTTCGGCATTAAGGCGGCACATAATGCCAGCAGGAGGGAGGCGACGAATGAGGGGAATTTCATGGGATGATGATGAAAAACAATGACAATCAGGGGCCCGGAATTTGTGGTATTCGCATCGGGAAACCCGTTGGATGCCGTTAGGCGGACTTTTAGAAGGTTTTGTATATTGACCTGTGTATCAATCGGTTTGGGGGTTTTGTGGTGTTTGCGGGAAGACGACCGCATGGTTGTCCACCGCCCATAGGTATGCTATCGCATGCCGAAAGGGCATCTGTCGTGGGCTGAAGGAGCGTTAACGGGCGAATGAAAGGGGGCGTAGTGCAGTGCGGAACGTATCGTATCGCGCAACCGTTTGCAGATTTTCAGGCTGCAAGGTGGCGTTTATCCCCGCAGCCTTTGCGGATTTCGGCTTTTTCCTTGTCTATTTGGCGACTGGCGGAAATGTTAAATTCCGGGACTCTTATTTGACAACACACGCCCCGTATGCTTGCGCTCATTTCCGCAAGACTTTCTTTTTCAGCGACACGAGCTTGGACCGTTGTTTATTGGCTGCCTCGTATCCCAGTCTGATCATGTCGCGTATGGCATCGGCCTTGAAACTGGTGACACCGTAGCCTTTGAGCGTGGGGTTGATGCAGAGGTCAGCATCTTTGCGGTTGCGGTTGTAGTTGACGAAGTCGGGGCGTTGCCGGAGCCATTTGAGACCTTTCCCCATGTATTTGCGGATCTTCTTCGGCACGAAGTCGGGATGTTTGTTTTGCGTAAGATCCACCGCAATGACGATGTCGGCTCCCAAGCTGCGTGCCACGTCGACGGGCAAGTTGTTGACCAGGCCTCCGTCGAGCAGCCGCAGACTGTCGATGCGCACGGGCTTGAACACGCCGGGAATGGCCATGCTGGCCCGCATGGCAAGCGGCAAGCTGCCCGACGACAAGGCCACACTCTGCCCCGTATTGACATCGCACGCTACGGCACGGTAGGGGATAGGCAAGGAGTCGAAATCGATGGAGTCGGCCCATTGTCGGGATCCTTTGCTTTGTGGTTGGGCAGCTACCAGCGAGTCGAGAAACTGCAGCACGCCGATGCCCCGCATCAGTCCGAGACCTTTGATTTGCTTTACCTTTTCGCCCTTGTTGGCCTTGCGGTCATTGAACAGGGTCAGCCAGTCTTGATGCACGAACAGCGAGTCGAGACCGTCGGCGCGGTAGCCGATGGCATACAGTCCGCCTACGATGGAGCCGATGCTGGTGCCGACAATATAATCGACGGGCAGCCCCACTTCTTCTATCGCCTTGAGGACACCCACTTCGGCTGCGCCCTTTGCTCCGCCGCCGCCAAGCACCAGGGCTATTTTGGGACGTTTGGCGGTTTTACCGTTGGCATGCGCATTGCCACAGACCAACAGTAGGAACAATGCGATGAGTGGCAAGAAGATTTGCCTTTTCATGGTTCTTGATTTAGGTTTCACTAAAGCAAAGTTACATATTATCCGACTACTTTATACAAGAGGTGTTGTAAAAATATGGTTTTATACGCATTTTTCTACCCAAACGGCGGATAAATGACATGGAAAATAATTGCCGGTAGGAAAATGACGATACGGGATAAGCCGATTTTCAAAAGTAAAACACTAACTTTGCAGTCTATTCGAAGCGGGAATGGGGCTGAACAGGGATGTTTCTGACGATTTCCGCCCAATTAACACGTAATCATTCTACACATGGACCAGATGGAAGCGAAGGAGGAACAGATTTTAATACGCATAACCGGACAAGACCGTCCCGGACTGACGGCATCGGTCATGGGCATACTGGCCAAGTATGGTGCGAAAGTGCTCGACATCGGTCAGGCCGACATTCATGCCACCCTGTCGCTCGGTATACTCATCCGTCTCGACGAGCTGCACTCAGGGCAGGTCATGAAGGAACTGCTTTTCAAGGCCACCGAGCTGGGTGTAAACATAGGGTTCTCGCCCGTCAGCGACGAAGAATACGAAGACTGGGTGAACCGACAGGGCAAGAACCGATACATCCTGACAGTTATCGGACGGTCGCTCTCGGCACAGCAGATTGAGGCTACCACCAAAATCATTGCCGAACAGGGACTGAACATCGACTCCATCCTCCGGCTTACCGGACGCATGAGCATCAAAAAGCCGGAGCGCAATGTGCGGGCCTGCATCGAGTTTTCGCTTCGCGGCAACCCGGCAGACAGGCAGGCTCTGCAAAAAGAACTGATGAACATGTCGCAGGAAATGGCCGTGGACTTCTCGTTCCAGCACGACGACATGTACCGACGCATGCGGCGGCTGATCTGTTTCGACATGGACTCCACGCTGATACAGACCGAGTGTATCGACGAACTGGCCGTAAGGGCCGGTGTGGGCGACCAGGTGGCGGCCATTACGGCCAGGGCCATGCGGGGCGAAATCGATTTCAAGGAAAGTTTCAGGGAACGGGTGGCTTTGCTCAAAGGGCTTGACGTCAGTGTGATGAGGGACATTGCCGAGAAGCTGCCCATCACCGAAGGAACGGACAGACTGATGAGCGTGCTGAAGACCTGCGGATACAAAATAGCAATTCTCAGTGGCGGATTCACCTATTTTGGCGAATACCTGCAAAGAAAATACGGGGTCGATTACGTGTATGCCAACGAACTGGAGATAGACGAAAATGGGAAACTGACAGGTAACTATGTGGGCGAGATCGTGGACGGACACCGTAAGGCGGAGTTGCTGAAACTCATTGCACAGGTGGAAAAGGTAAATCTTGCACAGACCATAGCGGTGGGCGACGGTGCCAACGACCTGCCGATGATCAGCGAAGCCGGATTGGGCATAGCCTTCCATGCCAAGCCAAGGGTGGTGGCCAATGCACGGCAAAGCATCAATACCATGGGCATTGACGGCATTCTCTATTTTCTTGGCTTTAAAGACAGTTATTTGGGCGAGCAGGGGTTGCTCTAAACAAACAGCTTGACGCAGAAAACACCGAAGCGCACTTGCAGGAAAAGCAAGTGCGCTTCGGCGTTGGTTATTTGTCTTCTTCGAGGGGGAACAGACCGTACAGGCTGGCGTCGATCATGTCGGTCACCTTGCGGAAATCTTCGGGCGTGTCTTCAAAACTGAGCTTGTCGCCGTCGATGATTATAAGTTCGCCCTTGTAACCCTTGATCCACTCTTCGTAGCGCTGCTGCAAACCCGTCAGATAATCGATGCGTATGCTTTTTTCAAACGAACGCCCACGCTTCTCGATGTGTTTCACAAGCGTAGGGATGGAACTGCGGATGTAAATCATGAGTTGGGGCAATTTTACAAGCGACATCATCAAGTCAAACAAATCCGAATAGTTATCGAAGTCGCGGTCGCTCATGTAACCCTGGTCGTGCAGGTTGGGCGCGAATATCTTGGCATCCTCAAAGATGGTGCGGTCCTGGATGATGTCATCATCGCTTTGCGAGATTTCCACCACTTCCTTGAAACGCTTGTTGAGGAAATACACCTGGAGGTTGAAACTCCATCGGCTCATGTCGTGATAAAAATCGTCCAGGTAGGGATTGTTGTCTACCGGCTCAAAACGTGGAATCCAGCCGTATCTTTTTGCTAACATTTTGGTCAGCGTGGTCTTGCCGCTGCCGATGTTTCCTGCGATTGCTATGTGCATATTGCTTGTTTTTTATCTTGTTTTTTTGAACAACGAGTTGTCTGTTCCTTCTATTTCCGCCAACTGGCCGTCGATCAGTTTGACGATGTAGGCAAAATCTTCACGGCTATGCTGGAAATCGAGATGGTCCACTTCTATCGTTAAACTTCTGCCCGTGTACTGGTTCTGTACAAAATCGTCGTACCGGTCGTTGAGACTCTTCAGATAGTCGAGCTGCATGTTCTGCTCATAGTCGCGGCCCCGCTTGTGAATGTTTTCCACAAGATGGGGCACCGAAGCACGAAGGTAGATCATCAAGTCGGGCTGGCGCGCCACCATCATCATCGATTCGAACAAGCCCATGTAGGTCTCGAAATCATGGTCGCTCATGTTGCCCATGTCGTGATTGTTGGCAGTAAAGATATATACGCCCTCGTAGATGGAACGGTCCTGTACGACAACATCCTTCTCGTGATTGATTTTCAACAAGTCGCGGAAGCGCTCTTTTAGGAAGAAGACTTCAAGGTTGAGCG
Source organism: bacterium (assembly GCA_963656755.1). Taxonomy (GTDB): domain Bacteria; phylum Bacteroidota; class Bacteroidia; order Bacteroidales; family Bacteroidaceae; genus Prevotella. Next base: position 52,996 of record CAVKJH010000064.1, on the reverse strand, counting down.
CCCAGCGCTTCATGTCCTTGTAATAATCGGAAAGATAGGGATTGTCGGATACCGTCTCTTTGCGTGGCGTCCAACCGTAATGGTGCGTCAGCATATTGGTAAGCGTGGTCTTTCCCGAACCGATGTTTCCTGCTATAACTATGTGCACGTGTAATGAGTTTGACTGTTTGCGGGTGATAAGTTTGTCTGTCGATGGAGGCGATGATACCTTAATCGTGGCGGAGAGCAAGGTTGTAATTGTAGTATTTGCGGTCACCAGTGATGTCCTCTATCACTTTTATAAACGGCGGGAAATTCACATTTTCCTTGGCGGTGATACCTTTGGTTTCCAAAATGACCAAGCCTTGCAAATGCTTCTCGTAGGTATCGAGTTCAAAATATTGGCCTTTCCAAATGAAACTTTTGCGGTGTTTGACAATGGCATGACGGTAGGGGTCAGCCTGAAGCAACAGACTTTCGTAGAGTGCATTGCTCACTTGGCGTTCGGTTTCAACCTGCTGGTTTTTCCCGACGGTCTTCTTCGTGGTATGGACGTTGACCACGTTGCCATTCTCCCATAACCTTTTGCGTAAGCGAACCTCACTGTCGGGGTCTGACACAAGGTAAGTCTGGGTAATCTGGGAGTTGATAGTGGAGGGAATTTCGCCGTCTACCTCCACGATATACTTGCGCTCTTCGGTAATGGGTTGTGGCAAACCGAGTACCGACGAAATCTCTTTCAATACACGGTTGATCTTTGTATTGAAATCCTGATGATTATTGATGACACGCAGATGGGGATGCTCCGTCCATGCATTGATTACCCTTTTGTCCAATTCGCGGGCAAGTTCCAACCCCTCGGTGCGCTCTTTGTTGTTGCTCGTCGTGTAGAATTCCTCCGCTCCGTCGGCAGCCGAGACAAGGTGAAGGATAGCGTCGTACCGGTTGCGCAATGCTGAACTGTCGGTCCCGGCAAGCCCGGTGATTTCTTTCCAAAGTGTCGCGTCCATATAGGCAGATATGTCCATTGCCCCCCGGTCACACACGATGACTGCCGGTTTGTCGACCTGTTCGGCCATCTTGATGAAGCGGTCTTCGAGTGCCAACTGTATTTCCAACGTGGCTTTTTCGCCCTCATAAAAGAAATTGCGGTTCTTCGTCAGATAATCCATGCCTGCCTGGGCAAAAAGGGTGGGAACCTCGGGGATGGTAAATACTTTAAAGCCCATACTCGAGAAATGGTCTATGATTTTGACCAAGGCCGTTGTCTTTCCTGCGCAAGGCCCGCCGGTCAGCACAATTTTCTTTATATCCTTCATGTTTATAGTATCGTTTATTTGCATTGCTCGTACCATTCTTTGAGCGCCATTTTGGGAGTTCCTGTCTTGACAATTGTGTCCAGGTCACGCCGTGCATCGGCATGTCGGTTCAACTTGATGCGAATGTCGGCCCGGTTCAACAAGTAGTCCGGGTTGCCGGGATCGCGTTTCAAGGCTTCCGAATAGTCGTATTCGGCAAGCTCCAACTGTCCGCGCTCGTTCTCTATGCCAGCCCTTGCCGCCCAGGAAATGGCTGAGTCGGGGAAAGCGGTTACCAAACGGTTTATTCCGTCGAGTGCTTCCGTGTAGTGGTGGTCCTTTTGATTAATCAAAGCCAGTCCCAGCTGAGCCTCAAAATTTCCGGGTACCACTCCCAATAATGTTTCGTAATCGGCGCGGGCAAACTTGTAACGGTGCAACCGGTCGTTTGCATAGGCCCTATAAAACAGCCCAGCCACATTGTCGGGATCTATGCGGAGCACCTTGTCGTACCCTTCCTTGGCATATTGCCACTGCTCTAGGCGCAGGTTCCAAGCTGCCTTTTTAAGTATCAGGTCTATCGAGTCGGGATGGAACGATAGTTCTTCTGAAGCTTGGCGCAGACTGTCGCGATAGTTCTCGCGGTATTGGTTGCCGTCACTTGTATCCTGAGCTGCTGTTGAATTAAAGCCTAAGCCCCATAGCGTCAATGTACAAACGAAAACCCATAGCCTGTGTTTCTTCATGAGATATTTTGCTATAAAAGTAGGGAATGAGAATCAAGGAACCAGCGGTTCTGCCTTTTTTTGTGCATTATAATCCCCAAAAGCCTGGTCGAATGCCGACAGCTGAGACACCAGAAGACCCTGACCAACAAGTACTTTGCGGATCCCTTTATAATACCTCGATACTTTTTTGGATGCCGATTTCTTGTTCTTTGCCTTCTTGTAGATATTGTCAAGGTCGGTCTTTACTTGCGGCATAAGTTCATTAAGGAATGCGAGGTCTCCTGTATACGAACTTGCCACATCTCCGGCTGACGGTATTTGGGTATTTGTGGAAGACACGTCGCCTTTCGCATCAGTAGCTAACTGTTCTGTCTTTACGGTGTTGCCGTCGTTCGTATTATTGTTATTTTTTCCGAAAGACCATAACGCAACTGTTGTGACAACGATTGCGGCAACTGCAAAAATACCGTATACAGCGCGCTTGCCCACTTTAGGGCAGCGTGACGCGGCTGTGCCGATACCCGAATAATCGATATGTGTATCTTTTTGATGATTGAACGCCGTCAGGAACGTTTCTATGTTCCCGAACCTTTCGCTGCGACCGAAACTGCAACAACCTTTAATTATAGGCTCATAGCTTAAGGGCATATCGAGATAACGGATGAGCTGTCCGAGTGAATAAATGTCGGCCCGCACGTCGAGTGTAACGGTCCCGTCTTTAGCTTCGGGAGCAATGAATTTCACACTGTCGGCCGGTTGTTTCAAACCGTCAGCATAACGTTGGCGGAAATTAATGATTTTAACCGTATCATCTTTTGTTGTTATGAAAATGACAGAAGGCGAAAGGACTGCATGTATACAGCCACGGACGTGCATATAATCAAGCGCTTCGGCAATCTGCGTTATGATGGCTTTTTTCTGTTCTTCGCTGTGAGCCTCGGCCGCATATTCGGCTAACGGTCGTGCCTCTTCCCATTCCATCGTAAGGCAATAACCCTGGTCGTCACGCTGCAACAGCTCTTCGTACTTGAGTATATTGGGATGGTCGAAATCCTTGAAATGCGAAAACTCGCTGTCCAAATGCTTGTTGTATTGCGGCCTATTGCGGTAAGGCGCTCTAATACCGACAGTCAGCTTTTCTCCGTTCACATCCTTTAGCACTGTCAGTTCGTATATGCCAAAGGTCTTTAGGTTTTTCACTTCACTCATGATGATACTTTCCTAATTCAGATTATTAATGATATGAAAAACGTTTACCTGTTTCTTAACTGCCAAAATGCTACGGCGGCCGCTGCTCCTACGTTTAGGGAGTCGACACCATAAGCCATCGGGATTTTTACCACATAATCGGAAGAGGCTATGGCTTCTTTAGGCAAGCCATCACCTTCGGTACCAAGAACAATGGCCAAATGCGGTTCGTTCATCAGCCGTTGGTCGTCGAGCGAGGTGGAGTGGGGGGATAAAGCCATTGCCACCGTTTTGAAATTCAGGTTGTTAAGCCATTGCACGGGTTCATCGAGCCATGTCCAGGGCACTAAAAACACGGTTCCCATCGATACGCGTATAGACCTTCTGTTTAGAGGGTCGCAACTGTCCCGTGTCAGAAGTACCGCATCTATACCGAGTGCTGCTGCCGAACGGAATATAGACCCGATATTGGTGGTGTCGCAAACCCCTTGTATAACGGCTATGCGGCTTTTCCCTTCGCAGATACTTTCCGGTGGGACTGTTGCTTTGCGCTGCATGGCGCAAAGCACGCCCCGCGTAAGCTTGTATCCGGTTAACTTAGCCAACAGGTCACGACTGCCTGTATAAACAGGGATGTCGCCAGCCTCACTGATGATGCCTTGGGCATCTCCTTGGATATGGCGTTCCTCGCATAGCATGGACACCGGCTTGTAACCGGCATCCATGGCCACACGGATGACCTTAGGGCTTTCTGCGATGAAAAGCCCCCCGGATGCTTCGGGAAACTGTCGTAGCTGATGTTCGGTCAGCCGACTGTAAACGGAAACTCCCGGATCTTCCAATGAACTGATGGTGACAACTGGCATATTGGCTATCCTGCTGAAACGGACTTACTCTAAGTTCACACGCTTTCCCTGCGTGTCAATATAGAAAGTTTCCTTGCCTTGCTTCACCTCCATCGTGCCGCCGCTAAGCGACCCTATCTCATCGTAGATGGCTTTTACGACCTCGTTTCCGTTCTTGTCTACCAACCCGAACTTCTCGCCGACCTTAACCAGAGCAAGGTTGGGATAGTGTTCGCTATAGTTTGATTCAACGGCATCATATTTGATAGGGCAAATTATGTTGCCATTGACATCAACGATGCCATATTTCTTGCCGTTGCCCACGATGGCGTAACCGCCCCTAAAGGCCATTACCGTTTCGAATTTTCCACTGCGACGCAATTTGTCGGCTTGTGCCACATAGTCAATATCGCCGTTTTTGTAGTACACGTCGGGCTCATTGTTGGGTTTGAGTACCAAGTAGGCGACAATGGCAACAATGATAACTGCGGCACCGACAATGATGTTGCGTTTCAGCTTACGTTTATATTCACGCTCCGCTTCTTCGTTGGCTGCGATTTCGGCCTCCATTTCCCTGCGGCGGGCTTCCTGTTCTTCTTGTGTCATACTGTTGCAGTTTTAATTGTGATGTTTGGGCAAAGTTAGTGAAAAAATGCTGATTGTGCAAACGAAAAGAAACATTTGTTCAACATCCCTTTCCGTCCAGGCTGCACGCGGGTGCCTCAGGAACGTATTCCACCAGTCCCACATCCTCGGGCTTCAGCGTAACATCGCCGTTTTCGAGCAAGAAGCACGGAATGCCAATATCGCCCACACGTTTAGCTTTGTCGAACGCTGGGCTGCTGTCGCGGAGGTTCAGAAACTCGTGCATGTAGCGTACATCCTCGCCAATATCGATTACCTTGAAGCGATTGTCTCTGGCAATTTGTCCCTCCAAGAAAGTGCAGTAGGGACAAGTTTTCATACTGAAAATTTTTATCATAGTACTATCGGTTAAAGTGGTTTTATTTTATTCTTACGGGGAGAACTAGCGTAAGGATGCTTTGGGGAGGCATCGTGTATTGCAAAGCAGATTTGTTTTTATGGCCGAAATCATAAGGGGCAAGGTCCTGCTCGCCTGTGGTGATGAAAGCCTTATCCTTTGAAATCGGTGCTGTTCCGTTCAAAAGTTTTATCTCGAACTGCTTGTTTCCATACGTGTTGTTGATGGTAACAAGCACCAGTTCGTCTTTGGCAGGACTTACGGCAGCAAGGGTATTGGGGAGCGAAGACTCGACAAAGGTGTATCCCGCTTTGATAAAGCGTGTCACATGTTGCCGTATGCTGAAATTCTTGACCTTGTTGTAAGTCTGCTTTTCAAAGTCGCAGTTGATCAGGCACCACTGGTCATCGCGCTCGGCCGCATATTGCCAATCAATCCAAGCATCCGGCTGAATGTAACGTTCGTCGTCAAACAAGGTTTGGGCCAACTTCAAATTACCGTCAATGCCATGTCCGCCAGCTCCAACTTCGCTCATCCACAGCATTTTCCCAAATTTCCTTGCAGTTTTACTTATAGCCTTTCGCGATGCTTGGTCAGCCTTGTAAGTATGCACGTTCCACTGGCCTACCAATGGCAGCACACCCTTTTCACGGTATCTGTCAATACCCTGGACGGAAACGGTAACATCCGTTTCGTCCGAGCAAGATATCACCGTCTTTAGTCCCGAAGTTTTCAGGATAGGGTGGAGGACTTTAAGAAAAGCTATTTGTGAATCGAAATCGAAATGACAACCTTCCTGACTGCCGTTGCGGTACCAATAGTCGGTCATTGGCTCGTTGAACGGATCGAGCGTTTTGAACTCGATACCGTATGTATCTTTGTAATGTTTGCAGACGTCTACCAGATAATGGGCAAACTCTTTGTAATACTCTGGCCGCAGATTATCCTTGTTGGGGTCGTCGTTGCCACCCACGCATCCACTGTAAGTCATGTAATAAGGGCAACTGTTCGAAAAAGCCTCGAAGATAGCATCGGGCCTTTTCTCCTTGATTTTTAGCATAATGCGCCGTTGCGCCAAATCCCTTGTCCAAACATATTTTCCCGTTGTAGAATCTTTGAAACCTTCCATCTCGGCCCGCAAACCCTTGCCACGGGCCATGTGATGCACATCGCAGTGGCGGTTGAGCGGGTCGTCGCCTCCGCCGATGTTGTATCTGAAGATGCTGAAGTTCAGTCCGTCCGGGTTGACCATCCAGTCCACCAGTTCGTCTACCTTGTTCTCGTCCCAGTTACCACACATGTTGGCCCACCAGCAGAGACTGACTCCCCAGCCTTCGTGTTGTTGTCGAAGCCCGTTCAAGTTTACCGTGCCTGTCTCCGCAGGAGTGTCTTGCGCTTTGGCCGCATTGCCGGCCACCAGGCTTAGCAGGACGATGAAAGTGATACGCAGTACATTCATATCTTTACATTATGTTGCATGATACAAAATTAATAAAAAGAATGAGGAAAGTCTTGCCCAACGGTATCTTTTTATGTATTTTTGCAAAAACCAACATAAGTAACCATGCATTACGGCATTGACAGCGTAGCGTCCGCATACGCTTTTTTCCACCAGAAATGGCGGGTTTACTCCCAATCGTCCCTTCCGGCACAGAGAGACGACATTGAGTATGCCATCCATTCGTATGTGGTTTCTATGGACAGCCAACTGTATAAAGAAATGTCGCAGGATCGGACAGATTTTCTGACAAGCCACGGCAACTTTGCGCAAGACATGACTTATGCCATAGACTATCTTGAAAAGCAGTTGGCCAATCACTCCTAGCAAAACTAAGCGAAAGCAGTCATGCGATAACGGAGAAACAATCCGTGGCACCTTCTTCAGGCACTTTGCCATACCCAAATATCGGTAAATGCGCGACCAGCAGGGCGGCGCATGATGAATTTAACACATATATTTCGTAAATTTGTCTTCCAGTTCATCAATTCATCTATCAATGACAAACGTTTGGATCAGCGCCGGAGGACTTTTTCTTGCAACAGCCATAGGCAGTGTGCTTGGATTTTCGGTCAAGCAGCTGCCGCACAAGTGGAACGACACAGTGCTTGGATATTGTGCAGGCATCATGTTGGCGGCATCCACGCTTGGGTTGATAGTACCTGCCTTCGAAACGGAAACCACCCCCTGGTGGATGGTGGCGGCCGGAGTAATGGCAGGTGCCTATTTCTTGAACATACTTGACCTTGTGACTCCACACCTGCATCACATCACTGGGCTCGACGTTGAAGAACATCGCCACAACGCCATCCTCAATCATGTATTGCTCTTTGTGATGGCTATTGCCTTGCATAAGTTGCCCGAAGGAATTGCCACCGGGGTGAGCATTACCGATGGAAACAACGTTTCATGGACTGTAAGTATTGGCATTGCGGTGCAAAACATACCCGAAGCAATGGTCATCATTGCGCCATTGCTGCTGGCCGGTGTCAACAGACTGCGCACGTTCGCCATTTCCGTCGTCATCGGTCTGCTTGAAGTGGCCGGCGTTTGGCTGGGATTTGCCTTGGGTAATGTTTCGGATGTCATGCTGCCGGTGATGCTTGGCTTTGCCGGAGGTGCCATGCTTTACGTTACAAGCGATGAAATGATCCCCGAAACCCACGCTCATGGATTCCAAAAACAGGCCACATATGCGCTGCTGTTGGGCTTTCTTACATTGTTGCTGATTGAGCGCAGCGTTTGAAGGAGGGCAAGCTTCTGAGACGCAGGTTTCCTGGCTGTTTTTATTTATCATAATACATATTATCGCTTCGGTATTTAAAGCATTGCGAAAGGTATCGAATGGCGTTGCGGTTAGTATCGTTTCGCGATGCGATAGATACTGAACGGCAAAGCGAAAGGTATCGAACGGCAAAGCGAAAGAATAGCTATCGCAGCGACGCTTGTTTTTGTAGTGAATGCGACAGCATACCTGAGACTTTATGTGATTGTGTATTCGTCGTTTAGACAATATGCTTAAGCTGTTGTTTTATTGATTGTCTTTAACTGCTTGTACGTCAAAAGGCAAAGCGATTTCATATATATGCTTGAACAATAAATAACGGTTATTCTTATTTATTTTATTAAAAGTGTTTGCGATACATCAAAATTTTTGTTACCTTTGCACGCCTTTTAAATAAATGTAAAGGCCATCAGGGTAAAAACAACGGCATTAGAAACATTTCAAAACAAAAACATGCGTCAACTAAAAATTCAAAAGAGCATCACCAATCGCGCAGGCGAAGCACTCGACAAGTATCTCGTTGAAATTGGACGAGTGCCTATGATCAGCGTAGAAGAGGAAATCGAATTAGCGCAAAAAATCAAGAAAGGTGGTCGCGAGGGCGAACGGGCCAAAGACAAGTTGGTGAAAGCTAACTTGCGTTTTGTGGTATCTGTTGCCAAGCAATACCAGCATCAGGGGCTTGGATTGACTGACCTTATTGACGAAGGAAACATCGGTTTGGTGAAGGCTGCTGAGAAATTCGACGAGACACGTGGCTTTAAGTTCATTTCGTATGCCGTATGGTGGATTCGCCAAAGCATTCTGCAAGCCATTGCCGAGCAAAGCCGCATTGTCAGATTACCGCTCAACCAGGTTGGCGCTCTGTCGAAGATAAACGCGGAAATATCCAAGTTTGAACAGCAGAACCAGCGCCGCCCGTCTGTCCACGAGCTTTCCGACTTGACTAACATCGACGAAACCAAGATAGACCAAACCATCAAGGCCGACAACCACCACATGAGTATTGACGCCCCTTTCCAGGAAGACGACGACAACAGCATGGCCGACGTGTTGGCTTCGGGCGAAGACAGTCGTGCGGACAAGCACGTCGACTACGAAAGTATGTCACATGAGCTCGACTCCGTATTGCGCAATGTACTGAAGGATAGAGAAATCACTATTGTCCGTGAATGTTTTGGTATAGGATGTAACGAGAAAGGGCTTGAGGAGATTGGCGACCAACTGGGACTGACGCGCGAACGTGTGCGCCAAATCCGCGAGAAAAGTATCGTCAAGCTCAGAGAGAGCGGCTATTCAAAGTTGCTCATCAAATATTTGGGATAAGTACGCCCTAATTAGTCAAGATGGAAAACAAAAGCATAGAAATTAAAGGTGCTCGGGTCAACAACTTGAAGAATATCAGTCTGAACATTCCGCGTAATAAATTCATTACCATCACGGGTGTTTCGGGCTCCGGTAAATCCTCGTTGGCTTTCGACACCCTCTATGCTGAAGGGCAAAGGCGTTATGTGGAAAGCTTGTCCAGCTATGCACGCCAGTTTTTGGGGCGTATGAACAAGCCCGAATGTGATTTCATTAAAGGCTTGCCGCCCGCAATAGCCATCGAACAGAAAGTGATTTCGCGTAATCCTCGGTCGACGGTCGGTACCTCGACCGAGATTTACGAATACCTTAAACTGCTTTTTGCAAGAATAGGCCACACCTATTCGCCTGTCTCAGGCCAGGAGGTCAGGAAACACTCCGTAGACGACATTGTCAAACATACCTTTAATTATACTGACGGCACCCGCTTCATGGTTCTTGCCCCTCTGCGTATGGCGGAAGGAAGGACTGTCGGACAGCAGTTGGAAATGTATATCCAGCAGGGATATACGCGCATGTTGGCCAAAGGAAATGTCGTCCGTATAGAGGAGCTTCTTGCCAATGACGCAGACGACATAGATGCTGCGAACGAGTGCTTTCTTGTCATTGACCGAGTCAGCGTATCCCACCAGAAAGACGATATTGCCCGCCTCACCGACTCGCTGGAGACGGCGATGTATGAGGGAAACGGCACATGCAGGCTGCAATTCCTACCGTCAGGCCTTACGTATGACTTTTCATCGCGTTTCGAGGCTGACGGATGCAGGTTTGAAGAACCCAACGAGAATATGTTCTCGTTCAATTCACCAGTAGGTGCCTGCCCAACTTGCGAAGGTTTCGGAAGCATCGTCGGCATAGACGAAAAACTTGTTATACCCAACTCTACCCTATCGGTTTATGACGGATGTGTGCAATGCTGGCACGGGGATAAAATGCAAGTGTGGAAGAATGAGTTCTGCAGGCGAGCCAAAAACGACAATTTCCCGATATTCAAAGCCTATCTGGATTTGTCAAGCGAGGAAAAAGACTGGTTGTGGCACGGGTTGCCTTCAGAGCGAAAAGCCGACGGAACGCTTTGCGATGATGCGGTTTGCTTGGACTCTTTTTTTCAGTCGGTGAAGGCTAGCCAGCACAAAATACAGTATCGGGTGATGCTTAGCCGTTACCGTGGAAAGACCATTTGTCCCGACTGCCATGGTACACGGTTGAAAAAAGAGGCATCGTGGGTAAAGATAGACGGGCGCAGCATTACCGACCTGGTGCAGATGCCGGTCGACAGTCTCTACCAATGGTTCTTGCGGTTAACGCTCTCCGAGCATGAGCAGGAAGTGGCCAAGAGGCTCCTTGCCGAAATCACCTCACGCCTGAAGTTCCTGAAAGAAGTGGGCCTCGGTTACCTTACGCTCAACCGCAAAAGCAATACCCTTTCGGGCGGCGAGAGCCAGCGCATCAACCTCACCACCTCGCTTGGGTCGTCGTTGGTGGGAAGTCTTTATATCCTTGACGAACCCAGTATCGGACTTCACAGCCGTGACACCGAACGGCTGATTGGTGTCTTGAAAGAATTGCAGGACATAGGCAACACGGTAATAGTGGTGGAGCATGATGAGGACATCATGCGTGCAGCCGACTGGCTTATCGACATCGGGCCTGATGCCGGCGAGCTGGGGGGCGAAATCGTGTACGAAGGAGCCGTTCCAGACGAACTTTGCGCAAACGGTTCGTCTGCGGAAAGCCGACATTTGGCAGAACAAAACCCCAAGAGTTATACCGTGAGGTACTTGGCCGACTTAGACCATATTGCTACACCGACATCACGTCGCAGATGGAACCAGTCGATATGGCTCAAAGGATGCCGCATGAACAACCTGCGTGGCATCAATGTCGAATTTCCCCTGAATGTACTGACGGTTGTTACGGGCGTGTCGGGCTCGGGCAAGTCGAGCTTGATAAAGGGCATCCTTTACCCCGCATTGAAGAGGCATATGGACGAAGTGGCCGATACGCCGGGCGAATACCAGTCGCTGGAAGGCAACTGGCGAGAGCTTCGCCATGTAGAATTTGTCGACCAAAACCCTATAGGAAAAAGCACGCGGTCCAATCCTGCCACTTATCTGAAGGCTTACGATGCCATCCGCGACTTGTTTGCCAGCCAGCCATTGGCCAAACAAATGGGATTTCCGGCTCAGTACTTTTCGTTCAATACTGAAGGCGGGCGTTGCGAAGAGTGCAAGGGAGCCGGCGAGATAACGGTCGAAATGCAGTTCATGGCCGACCTTACTTTGGAGTGCGAAGCCTGCCATGGCAAACGGTTCAAGCAGGACATACTCGACGTGCGCTACGAAGGAAAGAACATCAATGATGTGCTGAACATGACGGTAAGCGAAGCCCTCGACTTCTTCGGAACACACAACCAGAAGTCGATAGTCAACCGATTGAAGCCTTTGGCCGACGTAGGTTTGGGCTATATAAGGCTTGGGCAAAGTTCGTCAACATTGTCGGGCGGAGAGAATCAGCGCGTAAAATTGGCTTATTTTATCGGCCAGGAGCGGCAAGACCCTACCCTTTTCATTTTTGACGAACCCACCACCGGACTTCATTTTCACGATATCGACCGTTTGCTGCACGCATTCAACGCTCTCATTGAGCGCGGACACAGCATTCTTGTCATAGAACACAACATGGATGTCATAAAGGAGGCCGACTGGGTGATTGACCTGGGACCGGAAGGCGGAGACAAGGGCGGACAGTTGGTCTGTGCCGGAACACCCGAAGAAATCGTGAAATGCGACCAAAGCGTCACGGGAAAGTACTTGAAAGACAAACTGTTGTGATACTTCATAAGCGCTTTATATGCTGTCCATACTTATTCCGACCTATAATGACGACTGCCATGCCCTCGTAAAGTCGCTGTCCAAGCAAGCTGCAGGGATTGGCCAGTTTGAATGGGAAATAATTGTTGCGGACGACGGGTCGACTGACGCCGACGTTATAACCGGCAATCAAAGCATACAGGATATAGCGAAATGCAGATACATCAGAAGAACGGAAAACGTGGGGCGGGCCGCCATCCGCAATTTCCTCGTTTCCCAAGCACATGGCGACTGGTTGCTTTTCATTGATGCCGACATGAGCATCGTTGCCCCCGATTATATTGAAAAATATGTCAAGGCGCAGTCAGCGGCGCGCGTAGTCTATGGGGGGTATGTCGTGAAAGGCGGCAAGCGGTCCAACTTGAGATATGTATGCGAGACCAGTGCTTCAGCCAACCATTCGGCCGAACTGCGCAATCGACAGCCCTATCAGAACTTCCACACGTCCAATTTTATGATTACCCGCCAACTGATGGAGGCGATACCTTACGACGAACGTTTCCGGCATTATGGGTATGAGGACGTGTTGTTCGGCAAACAACTGCGCGAACAGGGCATAGCAATCGTTCATATCGACAATCCGGTAGGCTTCTGTACCTTTGAGGACAACGCTGACTTTATCCGCAAGACAGAAGAAGGCCTGCGCACCTTGCGACAGTTCCGTGATGACCTGAAGGACTATTCGCCCATCCTTTCGGTGTCCGAAAGGATGGAAAAACACTGTTTAAAGAGACCGGCTGTCTTCGTTTTCAGAGCATTGAAGAACTGTTTTCTCAGAGTTCTCAGGTCGAATCACCCAAACGTATGGATATTCAAGGCCTATAAGTTGGGCTATTACCTATCGCTGGACTAGTTCAATCTTCGCCCTTTAGAACCGGTAGGGAAATGTGGTACTTCACCGCCAGGAACCGGACAGCTACTATAAATATGAAGGTTGCAATAACCGTCACGGCCACATTGACATTCAGGCTTACCATTATCCAATAGAGCAAGCCGCCCACTATAGATGCCATGGCGTAGATTTCCTTCTGGAAAATCACAGGCGTTTTGTTGAGCAGCACATCGCGTATCACGCCTCCTGCCGCTCCGGTAATGCATCCCATGATGATAGCCACCCAGAACGGATGGCCGAAGTCGACCGTCTTCTGCATGCCGGCAATGGTAAACGAAGCGAGGCCAAGCGTATCGAAGGCGAACCAAGCGTTGTCGAGCCGTTTCAAATACTTGGCAAAAGCGATAACGATAAACTGTGCCATCAATGTGCAAAGAATATACATGGGCGAAGTCATCCAGAACGGTGTGGCGCCAAGCATCACGTCGCGCACCGTACCGCCGCCGATGGCCACGGCTATGCCGCATACAAAACCGCCAAACCAGTCGTAATGCTTGGCGGCCGCATGGCGTATGCCCGATATGGCAAACGCCAGTGTTCCTAAAATCTCTATGACTTGTTGGATGGTGTGAACCACGATGGGGTCAGTACTGATCATCTGTTGCGTGTTGGTAAGGGTACGACAAAGGTTGTGCGAAAAGAAATGTTGGCTACGGGTTAGACCACGTTCTGTGGATGCCCCTCGACAAAGGCCCGGACATTATCTATACAGATACGCATCAGCCTTTCGCGCGCCTCTTTGGCTGCCCATGCGATGTGGGGAGTGAGGTAAGCGTTCGGTTGTGAAAACAGCGGGTTGTCGGGGCGTGGCGGTTCGTCCTCCATGACGTCGGCCCCGTAGGCGGCCAGTTGTCCGTCGGCCAGGGCGTCGGCCACTGCCTGTTCGTCGACCAGTGCTCCCCGTGCGGTGTTGATAAGCACCGCCCCTTGCCGCATTCGCCTGATCTTGTCGGCATTGATCAGGTGATAGTTGTCGTTTGTAAGCGGGCAGTGCAGCGATATGATGTCCGACGTGCCCAGCAGACCGTCGAGTGTGGTCTTCTGGATGCCGTCGGGCAAGAGCGAAGCGTCCTTGGAGGTAAGCGCAAAAACATCCATGCCGAACTGTCTGGCGATGGTAGCCACCCGCATTCCGATATTGCCCAGACCAATAATGCCCAACGTCTTGCCCGCCAGTTCGATAAGCGGAGTGTCCCAATAGCAGAACGTCGGGTTTCGGCTCCACCGGCCGGCAGCCGAAGCCTGTGCATAATGGGCCACCCGGTTGGTGATGTTCAATATGTGAGCAAAGGTCATCTGCGCAACCGAGTCGGTGCTGTACGCGGGGATGTTTGTCACGACCACTCCATGCCGGTGAGCCGCCTCCACATCCACCACGTTATAGCCAGTGGCGAATACGCCGATGTATTTCAATTTGGGCAACTGGCAGAGAATGTCCTCGGTGATGCAAATCTTGTTTATGATGATGGCGTCGGCATCCTTGGCCCGCTCCACAACCTGTTCGGGCGCAGTCTGCGGATAAAGCGTAAGCGTGCCCCACTCTCTCAGTCCGTCCCACGAGAGGTCTCCGGGGTTGGCTGCCAGGCTGTCTAATTCTACTATGTTCATTTCTTGTTGTTTTCCTCGTTGTAACGCTCCCCCCAACAGTTCAGCATACGTTGGTAGAGCTTGTCCTCGGCTTGACTGTGTTGTGCATGCCAGAAACGGCAGTTGTCCAAACCGTCGGGCAGGTATTGTTGTCTGGTGAAATTGCCTGGGTAATCGTGCGGATACTTGTATCCGTCGTGGTATCCCAGATTGGCCATGAGTGCGGTAGGCGCGTTGCGTATGTGTAGCGGCACAGGCTTGTTTCCGCTTTTCCGCACCTCGCCCAAAGCCTTGTCGATGCCCAGGTAGGCGGAATTGCTTTTGGGACTTGTGGCCAGGTATACGGCCGCTTCGGCCAACGGTATGCGGCCCTCGGGCCAACCTATTTTCATTACGGCGTCGAATGCGGCGTTGGCCAGCAGCAGCGCGTTGGGATTGGCCAGCCCTATGTCTTCGGCAGCACTGATGACCAGCCGGCGAGCTATGAACTGCGGGTCTTCCCCACCCTCTATCATGCGCGCCATCCAGTAGAGTGCGGCGTCGGGGTCGGAACCGCGTATGCTCTTGATGAAAGCCGAGATGATGTCGTAGTGCATGTCGCCCTGCTTGTCGTAGGCCAGCGGGTTCTGCTGCAGGGTTTCCTCCACGAGACTGTCGGTGATGACGACGGGCTCGCTGCCCGATGCCTCGACAACGAGCTGCAGGATGTTGAGCAGTTTGCGGGCGTCGCCGCCGCTGTACCGCATCATGGCCGCCGTCTCGCACAGTTCGACCGCCTTGTCCTTCAGTTCGATGTCGGTGGTGACGGCGCGTTGCAGCAGTTTCTGCAGGTCGGCCACGTCGAGCGGTTTTAGCACATAGAGCTGGCATCGTGACAGCAGGGGCCTTATGACCTCGAACGACGGGTTCTCGGTGGTGGCGCCGATGAGCGTGACCACCCCCTTCTCCACGGCACCCAACAGCGAGTCCTGCTGCGACTTGGAGAAACGGTGTATCTCGTCGATGAAGAGTATGGGCGATTCGGAATTGAAGAACCGGCCGCTTTTGGCTTTCTCTATGACCTCGCGCACATCCTTCACGCCGCTTGTTACGGCGCTCAGCGTGTAGAACGGCACCTTAAGCGTATGGGCAACAATCTGCGCCAGCGTGGTTTTTCCCACGCCGGGAGGCCCCCACAGTATAAAGGACGTGATGTGGCCGCTTTCTATCATTTTCCTTAACACCGCGCCCTTGCCCACTATGTGTTCTTGCCCCACATAATCGTCGAGCGTGTGGGGGCGCAGACGCTCTGCCAAAGGTTCACTCATAGTTTACAAAGTTACGAAAATATGCGCGGGCCGCACTCGTCTACCGCGTTAAAGAATACAAAATCGGCGTATTCGATGACTGCGGTAGGCCGATGCCTGGCGATTGACAAGGTTCGGCTGAACGAACCGAAACCTGTCGGAACGCCTGTCTGCCTCCATGCCGCGAACCGCACGCTCTTGGGGAGCATGGGCGCGGTCTGCCGACTGCATCCCGCCCGGCCAGTATCCGTAATGTAAAGGAAAGTGACAGTAAAAGGCATCTTTCCGCACACGCCTTCTAGTGCTTGGTGCGGCGTGTGGCGTGCCCTGTCGTCTGCGAAAACCGTCTTGTTTGGGGCCTCATGGCAGGCTGGAGAGCCCGAAAACTGCCCAGCGGCTTCGTGAAAGCTGCCCTTTGGCAGAGCCATATGTGCCGTTTGGTCATGCCGTTTGGCACCTTTCTCGACCTCAAAGCATAGGTTTGGCAACTGCTGTTTGCCCACGACGTAACCCGTCAACGGCCTAATAGAAGTCAACTCTCTGTCTGCCAGCCGTTTGGCTAACCACCCGATTTTTCACGTTTTTGCCGTCCTTTCATCCTCCGATTGCAAACAATGCACGTTTTGAAAGGCCGTTTGTCAGGTTGTTTCAACGCTTTTAGCCTCTTTCGGGGCGAAGCGCCAGCATCCGGCAAACGCCCCGGACCGTCGGAAAGTAGCTTGTATTCAAACAGCAATAGTTGTTTAAAAAACACTAATGAATTTCCCCACCTATTTAAAAAGCGTTATCTTTGCATGAAGAAAACAGAAAGGAACACCATGCAAAAAGCATACAGAATGGGGTTGGACGTGGGTTCAACAACTGCAAAGATAGCCGTAATGGACGATTGCGGTGCATTGGTCTACTCACGGTACGAACGTCACAATGCCAGGGTCAACGAACTGGTGAAGGCGTTTCTCGGCGATATAGCGAAGCAGTTGGGCGACATCAGGCTGAGCGTCTGTGTCACCGGGTCGGTGGGCATGGCTACGGCCGAACTGCTGCAGGCCATGTTTGTGCAGGAGGTGGTGGCCGCAACGGTGTTCGCCCGAAACCGCCATCCCGAGGCCAAAGCCCTGATTGACATCGGCGGCGAGGACGCCAAAGTGGTGTTCTTCAACGGGAAAAGCACCGAGCTGCGCATGAACGGCAACTGTGCGGGCGGCACCGGGGCGTTTATCGACCAAATGGCTGTGCTCATGGGGTGCGACAACAACCGCATGAGCGAGTTGGCCATGCAGTCCACCTGTGTCTATCCGATGGCCGCGCGGTGCGGTGTCTTTGCCAAGACCGACATACAAAACCTCATGGCACGCAACCTGCCCGAAGCCGACATTGCAGCCAGCATCTTCCACAGCATCGCCGTACAAACCGTGACTTCGTTGAGCCATGGCTGCGATTTCTCCGCCCCCGTATTGCTTTGCGGCGGCCCCCTTACCTTCCTGCCTGCGCTCCGCAAGGCTTTTGCCGATTACCTGCAAATGCCGTCCGGCGATTTCATCGTTCTCAAAGAAGGAAACCTCATACCGGCTATGGGGTGCGCCATCAGGGCTGCCGAAGGAAAAGCGGTACAGTTGTCCGACTTGCAGTCCGCATTTGTCTCAAACAACCACGGCCGGAAGGCTTCGCCGGCTACCTCAGCGTGCTGTGCGGCGAAGAAGGAAAATGCGGCAGCGGTACAGCCATTGCCCCCACTGTTTGCCGACCAAACCGAACATGCTGAATGGCTGCAGCGTAAACAATGCCACGCCACACCGGTACGCACGATGCGTAACGGTGTGGAGCGCGTGGTGCTTGGCATCGACTCGGGTTCCACCACCACAAAGATCATTGCCGTAAGGGCCGAGGGCGACGAAAAAGGGCAAATCGTATTTGCCGACTATTCCATGAACCTGGGCAACCCCATCGGGGCGGTCGAGAAAGGACTGCAGCGGATGCGCTGCGCAGCCCGGCTGGCCGGCGCCGACCTGCAGATAGTGGGCTCGTGCGCCACGGGCTACGGCGAAGAACTCATCAAGACGGCCTTCGGTCTCGACGACGGCATCATCGAGACCATTGCCCATTACCGGGCAGCCGAGAAGCTGATGCCCGACGTGTCGTTTATCCTCGACATCGGGGGACAGGACATGAAGGCCATATTCGTGGAGCACGGAACAGTGGTGCGCATGGAGCTCAACGAAGCCTGTTCGTCGGGGTGCGGCACATTTATCCAGACCTTTGCCAAAAACCTGGGATATGACCTGAACGACTTCGCCCGGCTGGCATGCAGCGCCGGGAAGCCGTGCGACCTGGGCACGCGCTGCACGGTGTTCATGAACTCGAAGGTGAAACAGGTGCTGCGCGAGGGGGCGTCGGTGGCCGACATTGCCGCCGGCCTGTCCTACTCGGTGGTGCGCAACTGCCTGTACAAAGTGCTGAAACTGCGCGGCAACGACAACCTCGGCAACAAAATCGTGGTTCAGGGCGGCACGATGAAAAACGACTCGGTGGTAAGGGCTTTCGAACTGCTTACCCATACCGAAACAGTACGCAGCGACATGCCGGAGATGATGGGTGCCTACGGGTGCGCGCTCCATGCCCTGCGCGAGGCGGAGCGCAACGGCAGCAGCCCGGCATCCGCACGCACTGCCGACGACCTGCTGCGCCTGTCGGCATACGACACCCGTTTGCTGCACTGCAAGGGTTGCGAGAACCAATGTGCCGTGACAACGTACAACTTTGGCGACAACCGCCGGTTCTACTCCGGCAACAAATGTGAACGTGTCTTCAACAACAAAGGCCCCCAGGCAATAAAGGGCGAGAACATATTCGAGGAAAAGGGGTACATTCCGCAGGACGGAATCCTGTTGGCAAGCCAAATCCCCGACGCGCCCAGCAGCGGCAAGGTGCGCGTCGGCATACCCCGTGCGCTCAACATGTATGAGGACTGGCCTTTCTGGTTCACGCTGTTCAGAGAGGCGGGGTTCGAAGTGGTGCTCAGCAGCGAGTCGACGTTCGGCCGTTACGAGTCAGCCCTCAACACGGTGATGAGCGACAACATCTGCTTCCCTGCAAAGTTGGCCCATTCGCACATCAAGGAACTCGACGAGAGCGACGTGTCGTTCATCTTCATGCCCTATGTGGTGTTCGAGCGCCAGGACGACGAGCGCAACACCAACAGTTACAATTGCCCCATTGTGTCGGCCTATTCCGATGTCATACGCAGTGCCATGCCGTTGAAGAAACGTCTGGACTCGCCCGTCATCAATTTCAGCAACCTGAAGTTGCTCCACAAGCAGGTGCGCAGTTATCTGAAGGGCCTTGGCGCCGACAATGCGGCCATAGAGCGCGCGTTCTACCAGGCCGTGACGGCTCAGGAACGCCATAGCACACACTTGCGCCAGAGGGCGCAGGAAATACTCGACAACGGCAGAAGCAAGAACATGCTCACCGTGCTCCTGGTGGGACGCCCCTACCATGCCGACCCGCTGGTGCAGCACAAACTGTCGGAGATGATAGCCTCGTTGGGCGTGAACGTGATATCCGACGACATTGTGCGCAGCAACAACGAGGTAGGTACCGGCGAGACGCACCTCGTAAGACAGTGGGCCTACATGAACCGCATCATCAAGGCAACCCAATGGTGTGCCGAACAGCCGGGAGACGTGCAGCTGGTGCAGATGACCTCGTTTGGTTGCGGGCCCGACGCTTTCATACAAGACGAACTGCGGGCCATCATGAAAAACCACGGCAAGCCGTTCACCCTGCTTAAGATAGACGACGTGAGCAATATCGGAAGTCTGAAATTGCGCGTCAGGTCGCTTGTCGAGTCGTTGCGCGGACGCGGGGTCGCAAACGCCTGTGCTGCCGCCGAACCTTTTGCGGTGCGTCCCATGAAGGGAGCGGCGAAGCGCCACATTCTGGCACCTTATTTCACCGAGTACCTTACACCCATTCTCACCTCGCTCTGCCGTACGATAGGCTTCGACGTTGAGGTGCTGCCCATGAGCGATGCGGAAAGTGCCGAACTGGGGTTGAAATATGCCAACAACGAGATCTGTTACCCGGCCACGCTTATCATCGGCGATGTCGTGAAAGCGTTGCGCTCGGGCAAATACAACCCGAACGAGATAGCGGTGGCCATGAGCCAGACGGGCGGACAATGCAGGGCCACCAACTATGCGGCTCTCATCAGGCGGGCCATGGATGCCAACGGCTTTGCCGATGTGCCGCTCATCACCCTAGGGGTGTCGACCAGCGCGTCGGAAGACGCATCGCAGAGCGACGAAATGAACATCCCCTGGGTGAAGTATGCTTCTATCATCGTGACCTCGTTTCTCTATGGCGACACCATTTCCAAGATGTATCACGGGGCTGTGTCGCGCCTGAAACCGGAATGCTCACAGGCTGTGGGAAAGGCAGCCAACGCCGCCGAGATGCTGCGCGACAAGTATATGCAACTGGCCAACCAGCCCATTCTCGACAACAATGCCGACGCCTTGTTAGTCCTTCTCGCCAAGGCTGCCGAGGAGTTCGACGGCATAACAACCGACAAGTGCATCCCGGCGGTGGGCATCGTGGGGGAAATATTCCTCAAGTTCAACCCCTTCGCCCACCAGTTCCTGGCGCAGAAAATCATAGAACGGGGATACGAGGTGGTGCCGGCGTTGCTGTCGCCGTTCTTCCTGCAGGAGTTTGTCAATGTCATCGTGCAAAAGCACATGGGCCTGTCCTGTTCGCGTGTGCCCGATTTCGTGGTGAAAGCCATCTACAACCTGATATGGAAACGCGAGAAACGCATCAACCGCATCGCTTCACGGTTCCGCTATTTCCGGCCGTTCACCAACATCTTTGACGAGGCGCGCGAAGTCAACGGGGTGGTGTCGCTCGCCGCACAGTTCGGCGAAGGGTGGCTCCTGCCGAGCGACATCATCGGCATGGTGAAACAAGGCGTGAACAATGTGGCAAGCCTTCAGCCGTTCGGCTGCATCGCCAACCACGTTATTTCCAAAGGAATCGAAAAACGGCTCAAGGCCGACTATCCTCAGCTGAATCTGGTGTCGCTCGACTTCGATGCGGGCGTGTCGGCAGTGAATGTAACCAACCGCCTGCTGCTCTTCCTCGACAGTATCGCCTGATCCGGCGGTTGCGGTCTTTCGGCTCGCGGGCCACGCACTGCAAAAAGACAAAAAGCAAGGGGGCATCTATATTTTTGCCGCTTTGCTTTTCAGCTTTTAAATATTTTTGTAACTTTGCCATAAAATTATTGTACCTCAAAGATGAGCACCCAAAACACGACTCACTTGCTGACAGACACGGTAGACAGACTTTCAGATCCGAAAACGCTGAAAGGGCTTTTTCATCAGCATCGCGAAGGGTATCCCTTACCGTCAAGGGTGGTGCTCGAGGACATTGTTCAGTTGGCGCGTGCCATCCTGTTCCCGGGTTTCTTCGGAAAATCACAAGTCAACATACAGACCATCAAGTACCAAATAGGTGTAGAGGTGGAAAAGCTGAACAACATGCTTTCCAAGCAGATACTAGCCGGACTGTGTTTTGCCGAAGAGTGCGACCCGCAGTGCAACAGGGAGGAGCTTAAACGCAAAGCCGACGAGGTGGCCGGCGTGATAGTGGGCAAGTTGCCAATGGTCAGAAGCATACTGGCTACCGACGTGGAAGCTGCCTACAATGGCGACCCGGCAGCAAAAAGCTATGCAGAAATCCTTTTGTGCTACCCCGTAATCAAGGCTCTTACCAGTTATCGGCTGGCCCACGAACTGTTTCTGATGGATGTGCCCCTCATACCGCGCATGATGACAGAGATGGCTCATTCCGAGACGGGCATCGATATCCACCCCGGCGCCACAATAGGCAATTATTTCACCATTGACCATGGAACAGGCGTTGTAATCGGCGAAACCTGTGTTATCGGCAACCATGTGAAACTATATCAGGGAGTAACACTCGGAGCCAAGAGCTTTCCGCTTGATGCCGCGGGCAACCCCATCAAGGGCATCCCCCGCCATCCGGTCATCGAGGACGATGTGGTCGTCTACGCCAATGCCACCGTGCTTGGCCGCATCACCATAGGCCGCGGCTGTACCGTGGGAGCCAATACGTGGGTTCTCGACGATATGCCGCCAGAGTCAACGGTATACAAGAGTTGACGGGCATACGGCATAAACGGCCACGGCAGGATTGTATGGCTGCGGCCATGCAACAACGAGCAAAGTAAACATATCATAACAAACATAAGAATAATGGAATTTGAACTCATCGCCAAGACTTTCATGGGCTTAGAACCAGTCCTGTCACAAGAGCTTATCCAATTGGGCGCCAACAACGTGCAGATAGGACGACGTATGGTTTCATTCACCGGCGACAAAGAGATGATGTACCGTGCAAACTTTCAGTTGCACACAGCCATCCGTATCCTGAAACCCATCAAGCACTTCAAGGCAAGGTCGGCTGAAGATGTATATGACGAGGTGAAGAAAATCGAATGGAGCCAATACATTACCAAAGGAAAGACTTTTGTGGTCGACTCCGTTGTCTATTCCGATGAGTTCCGCAACTCCAAGTTCGTGTCTTACAAAGTGAAGGATGCCATCGTAGACCAGTTCCGCGAGACTACCGGCGACCGCCCCAACATATCCATCAGCAATCCCGACATCCGACTTCACATACATATCGCAGAGGACAAGGCCACGCTTTGCCTGGACTCGAGCGGCGAAAGCCTGCACCGTAGAGGATACAGGCAGGAAACGGTGGAAGCTCCTCTTAACGAGGTTCTTGCTGCCGGAATGATACTGATGTCCGGATGGAAGGGCGACACCGACTTCATCGACCCCATGTGCGGCTCGGGAACACTGGTGATTGAGGCTGCACTGATTGCGCAGAACATATCCCCGGGTGTGTTCCGTAAGGAATATGCCTTTGAGAAATGGCCCGACTTTGACCAGCAGCTGTTTGACGAGATATACAACGACGACTCGGAGGAGAAGGAGTTCAACCATCACATCTACGGCTATGACATCGACATGAAGGCTGTGAATACCGCCATCATGAATGTCAAAGCTGCCGGCTTGTCGAAGGTTATCACCATCAAGCAGCAGGATTTCAAAGATTTCTCTGCTCCCAAAGACAAGAGCATAATGATAACCAATCCGCCTTACGGAGAGCGTATCTCTACGCCCAATCTGCTTGGCACTTACAAAATGATCGGCGAGAAGCTGAAAAAGGAATTCTCCGGAAACGAGGCTTGGGTGCTAAGCTATCGCGAAGAGTGCTTTGACCAGATAGGATTGAAGCCGAGCATCAAGATTCCCGTATTCAACGGAAGCTTGGAATGTGAGTTCCGCAAATATGTCATGTTTGACGGAAAGATGAAAGATTTCCGTTCGGTGGGAGGCATCGTGAAAACCGACGAAGAGAAACGCGAGATGGCGCAGAAGCACCGTTTCAAGAAGAACCGCGAGTTCAAACAGCGCCTTGAGGAAGAGGATGCCAACGAAGACGGCGATATTCGTTCGTTCCGTTTCCATACCTTTTCAAGTCGTTTGCAACAAACAGACGACCGTAAGCGCAGCGACCGTCGGCCCAAGCCGTTCGGCGACAATGACCGGAATGACCGTAGCCAGCGCACCCGCAAGTTCTCTGATGGTAAATCGG
Source organism: bacterium (assembly GCA_963656755.1). GTDB lineage: Bacteria > Bacteroidota > Bacteroidia > Bacteroidales > Bacteroidaceae > Prevotella. The sequence goes on along the minus strand of CAVKJH010000064.1, from coordinate 29,501 downwards.
ACCGGAATGGCGGCTCCCGTTTCGGAAAAGGCGACGGCCGATATGACAGAAACAATGACCGGACTGGCAAGGGACGCGGCACTGACAAGCGTTTCGGCGGCAATAGAAAGTATGGAGAAAGAAACCGTTTCGGCAACGAAGATTAATGTACTTTGACATGAAAATCAACAAATTCTTGGTTATGCTTGGCATGGCAGCAGTGTTGTTAGGACAAGGCGAGAACGGTTTGCAGGCACAAGAACTCAAACAGTTCACGCTTGAAGACTTGAATTTCGGCGGAAACAATTATCACAACATGATAGCCGAAAACCGTTGGACCACATGGTGGGGCGATGAACTGGTGCGGCTGGATGTAGAGGATTGCAAGCTTATCAACAAGAACAACGGCAAGGAAACCATGCTTTTCACATTAGAGGACATCAAGGCAAAAAGCGGCCTTAATATCCGTAGTCTTTACAATGTGTCTTTCCCGGAAGGCAAAAAGACGTTGGTTCTGCTGTCGGACAACACCCATACCCAGTTGCTCAACTGGAAGACGGGCAAGGCCCTGTGGACCATCGAGAACAGCAACCGTCTTTCATCGCAGGCCTGGGATTTCCATTACTCGAGCCGCAACACCGCTTATGTGAAAGACGGACAGCTGTTTGTGCAGACGGCTGACGGGCAAACCAAACAACTGACCACCGACGGCAGCCGTAACATTGTGTATGGCCAAAGCGTTCACCGCGATGAATTCGGTATTTCCGGCGGTTTGTTCTGGAATGGCAAAGGCGACAAACTGGCCTTTTACCGCATGGACCAAAGCATGGTAACCGACTTCCCGCTGATTGACATACCCGATCCGACATGGGTTCCGACCGCCGGATCGCGTATAGCAAAAGAGGCTCCGGAGAAATACCCCATGGCAGGAGAAACCAGCCATAAAGTAACTGTCGGCGTATATGATGTAAAGACCGGCAATACCGTTTGGCTCAAAGCTGGCGACCCGACCGACCGTTATTTTACAAATATTGCCTGGAGTCCCGACGGCCAAACCATCTACATGTTCGAGCTTAACCGCGACCAGAACGATTGCCAGCTGGTGGCTTATGATGCCGCAACGGGCAATAAAAAAGGCACTCTCTACCGGGAGACGGACGCGAAGTATGTAGAGCCGCAGCACCCCATCGTATTCTTGCCTTGGGACAATAGCAAGTTCATCATGCAGAGCCAGAAAGACGGTTATAACCATCTGTACCTTTTCAGTGCCAAGGGAGAACAACTGAAGCAAATAACCACTGGCAAATGGGTGGTGATGGATGTCGTGGGATTCAATGCGAAGCGCCACAGCGTAATCATTGCAAGCAACGAACGGAATCCCATCCAGCGCAATATTTATATGGTAAATATAGATAACGGCAAGCGCACCTTGCTGGACGAGAACGGCGAAGGATGGCATTCGGCTTCGCTGAGTTCGTCGGGCGAGTATTTGGTTGACAAGTATTCGACACCGTCCATTCCTCGCAACATCTCGCTTGTCAGCGTGGCGAACGGCAAGAAAACGCGTTACCTCACCGCCTCTGACCCATGGAAAGGTTACAATGTGCCCGAGTACAAGAGCGGAACCGTAAAGGCGGCCGACGGCCAGACAGACCTTTATTACCGAATGGTGTTGCCCGTAGGGTTTGACGCAAACAAGAAATATCCCACCATCATTTATGTATATGGCGGTCCTCATGCACACAACGTGGATGCATCGTGGCACTGGGGATCCCGTTCTTGGGAGACTTACATGGCACAAAAGGGATATGTTCTCTTCATTCTTGACAACCGTGGCAGCGAACACCGCGGCAAAGAGTTTGAGCAAGCCACCTTCCGCCATCTGGGCGACAACGAGGTGCGCGACCAAATGGAAGGCGTAAAGTACTTAAAAAGTTTGCCTTTCGTCGATGCTGACCGCATCGGTGTGCATGGATGGAGCTTCGGTGGGTACATGACTATCAACATGATGACCTCGCACCCCGAGGTGTTCAAGGCTGGTGTAGCCGGCGGTCCGGTAATCGACTGGAAATGGTACGAGGTGATGTACGGCGAGCGTTACATGGACACCCCGCAGAGCAATCCCGACGGTTATGCTTCCTCGAGCTTGATTCCCAAGGCAAAGAACCTGAAGGGTAAACTGCAAATTATTATTGGTCTCAACGATCCCGTCTGTTTACCGCAACACGCTTTGTCGTTCATCAAGCAGTGCATACTGGAGGGTACACAGCCCGATTTCTTTGTATATCCGGGCGAGCCCCACAACATGCGCGGTCACCAGTCCACGCATCTGCACGAACGCATCTCACAATATTTTGACGACTATCTCAAATAAGGTGTTGCGCCATAACATTATAACACAATAAAAAACAACCCATTAGCATGAAACAGTTAAGAAGATTATTGTTTCTGGTAGCATTGTTGTTACCGTTGTTGGCTCAGGCTGCTGACCAACAAGTGTTGGAAAGACTGAAGGCATTGCCTGGCGTGAGTGATGTTCAGGAGTTGAAGAGCACGGCGTTTGAGAACAAATACCTGCTGAGGCTTACCCAAGAAGTGGACCCTATCCACCATCAGGCAGGATCGTTCAAGCAGAGAATTGTTGTCTGCCATGTGGGATACGACCGCCCCACCATACTTGTCACTGAAGGTTATGACTGCAATTACGCCTTGCGCGAAGGTTATCAGGAGGAACTTTCCAAGTTGCTCAACGCCAATATTGTGGTGGTAGAATACCGCTATTTTGACCAGTCTACACCCAACCCGTGCAACTGGGATTACTTGACCGTCGAGAATTCGATGTACGACCTGCATCACGTCAACCAAACCTTCCGTGAGCTATACAAGGGGAAATGGGTGTCGACCGGTATCAGCAAAGGCGGACAGACCTGCATGTGTTACCGCGTTTTCTTCCCTGACGACGTAGATGTGTCAGTGCCTTATGTAGCCCCACTTAACAAGGCACTTGAGGACGGACGGCACGAGCCCTTCATCGAAAACAAGGTTTCCGACGCAACCAGCCGTCAGCATGTTAAGGATTTTCAGATGGAGGTGCTCAAACGCAAGTCAAAGCTGATGCCCCTCTTCCAGAAATATTGCAGCGAGAAAGGCTACACTTTCCGTGTGTCGACGGAAGATATCTACGACTATTGCGTGCTTGAATACTCGTTTGCCATATGGCAGTGGGGTACGCCCATGGCGAAGATACCCGACGCAACGGCTTCGGATACGGACCTGTTCGATCATTTCATCAAAATCACAGACCCCAACTATTTCTCCGAACAAACGCCCTATTTGTCATTCAACGTACAGGCGGCACGCGAGTTGGGCTACTACGGTTACGACATCAAGCCCTTCAAAAAATTAATGTCCATCACTTCGGCAAAAGACTACATGCACCGTGTGATGTTGCCCGAGCAGTTTTCCAACCTCAAGTTCGACAAGACGCTTTACAACAAGACCATCAACTGGTTGAAAAACAACGACCGCAAGATGGTTTACATTTACGGCGGAATCGACCCGTGGGGTTCGTCGGGTGTAGCCGACCTGAAGTTTCTGAAGAACAAGAAGCTCATCAAGGTCTATATGTTGCCGAATGGCAGCCATGCCACACGCATCAACACCTTCCCCGAACCTACGCGTACTGAAATCATAAACTTAATCAACCGTTATCTCGAAACCGACTGATGGTTGTAAAACCATAGAGAAAAGACAACGCTAAACATCGGCGTTTCATACCCGTCATGATGTCAGCCGCTGTCTGTTATTACATTGACTGCCAGTCACTTTTAAATAAAGAAGAACATGAATATTTTGCTCTTAGGAAGCGGTGGGCGTGAGCATGCCATGGCATGGAAAATTGCCCAAAGTGAGAAATGCGAAAAACTGTATATTGCACCAGGCAATGCGGGTACGACAACGGTGGGCGTCAATGTTGCCATTGGCGTGAACGAGTTCGACAAGCAGAAAGATTTCGTGGTTGAAAACGGCATCGACATGGTTGTTGTCGGACCTGAAGTTCCTTTGGTGAACGGCATTGCCGACGCGTTCAAGGCCGATGCACGCACCTCGGCTATCCCCGTTATCGGTCCTTCCAAGCAGGGTGCCGAACTGGAAGGCAGCAAGGATTTTGCCAAAGGTTTCATGAAACGGCACAACATTCCCACGGCAGCCTACGAGACATTTGACGGAACAACCATAGAGGAAGGTGTCGCTTTTCTCAAGACGCTGAAAGCCCCCTATGTGCTGAAGGCAGACGGCCTTGCTGCCGGAAAGGGCGTCCTCATTGTGCCCACGTTCGAAGAAGCCGAAAAAGAGCTGCGCGACATGCTCGGCGGAATGTTCGGTCAAGCATCGGCCAAGGTGGTGATTGAGGAATTTTTGAGCGGAGTGGAATGTTCGGTTTTTGTACTGACAGACGGCAAGCACTACCAGATACTTCCGGAAGCAAAGGACTATAAGCGCATCGGCGAGCACGACACGGGCCTGAACACAGGTGGTATGGGCAGTGTTTCTCCTGTGCCGTTTGCTGACAAGGAGTGGATGCAGAAGGTCGAAGACCGCATCATACGTCCTACTGTAGAGGGCTTGGCAGCCGAGAACATCGACTATAAGGGCTTCATCTTCTTCGGACTGATCAATGTGGAAGGCAATCCTATGGTCATCGAGTACAATTGCCGCATGGGCGACCCCGAGACCGAAACCGTGATGCTGCGTCTCAAGAGCGATCTGGTAGACCTGCTGGAAGGCGTGGCCAACAATGATCTCGACCAACGCCAGGTGGTGTTCGACGACCGCGCTGCGGTTTGTGTAATGCTCGTAAGCGGGGGATATCCACAAGCATACAAGAAAGGTTATGCTATTGAGGGGCTTGACAAGGTAGACGGTAGCATTGTGTTTCATGCCGGAACCAAGCTGTCTGACGGCAAAGTGGTTACCGACGGCGGCCGCGTGATTGCCGTTTCCTCTTACGGCAAAGACAAGGAAGAAGCTCTGCGCAAGAGCTTTACAGAAGCCCAGAAGATAAAGTTCACCGACATGTACTTTAGACGCGATATTGGCCAAGACCTCTAACCGCCGCTACAAGTAACATTTGTTTTAGTTCACATCATAGTGTTGACAGGCATCTGGGCCATCATTGGCAACCCCTGTTTTTCAGGTAAGAGGTTGCGAATGTTGCGTCACGGATGCCTGTCATCATCCGAAATCCGTCTACAATAGCAAGCTGGTGTAAGTGTTTACGCTTGACACCAACCAGAAGCCGTCATGATCAAACGTGCTCAAAACAGAATAGCCCAATCGCGATGGTCGTTGCCCGTGACTGCCGTTTACGGCTTATTGGTATTCCTGCTGTCAGGAAATGCCGAAAAAGGACTGTGGGTACAACTGCTCGCGGTCAGTGTTTCAACCATGATGATGGTTATCCTGAACAACAGCAATTCGCTTATCCGCATCTATAGCCGCATGGTGTCGTGCTCTTTTTGTGTGGCCATGGTCATGACACCCTTCTTGTTCTCTTCCGTCAGCATAGGTGTAGCCCAGTTGTCTTTCATCGTATTCCTGTTTTTTCTGTTCCATGCGTATCAAGACAAACGGGCAGTGGGTTGGGTATTTTATGCCTATGCCTCGTTGGGCGTAGGCAGTCTGGCATGCGTCGAAATGCTTTGTCTTGTTCCCCTGCTGTGGGTGTTACAAGCCACGAACGTACTCGCCAACAGTTTCCGCACCTACTGTGCGTCGGTGCTCGGACTCCTTGTGCCCTACTGGTTTGTAGGCGGCTACTGCCTCTATATGGGCATGCCGGAACAATTCGTTCACCATTTTCTTCCGTTGACCACATGGCAACCGCTCTTCAACTATTCGTTGATGGACATACACCGTTGGCTTACGCTGGCCTTCGTGGGCATGCTCGGTGTCATCGGCACCATCCATTTCCTTGCCTTTAGCTACCAGGACAAAATACGCACCCGTATGATATACGAGATGTTCATCGCTCTGGAAGTGGGTTTTCTAGCATTGATTTTTGTTCAGCCCGAGCAATTCGACTTGTTGCTGTCGCTCCTTTTAGTGCCAGTCTCTCCCCTCATCGGCCATTTCCTGTCGCTTACCCATTCCCGTATTACCAACATCATGTTTTTTGTCCTTGTTGCAGTGGCTCTGTCGCTTACCTTTTATAATATATGGATGCCTTAACCGACCTATTGCTCAATTATGGCTATTGGGGTATGCTGGTAGCCGCCTTCTTGGCTGGCAGTTTCTTCCCTTTCAGTAGCGAAGCCGTCATGCTTGCCCTTCTTGCCGCCGGCCTTCAGCCGTTGCCGCTGGTGGTTTACGGTACCGTAGGCAATGTTGCCGGATCTATGTTCAATTATTGTGTGGGCCGTATGGGCCGCATGGACTGGATTGAGCGATACCTTCATGTGAAGAAACGCGACCTTGACAAAGCCCAGCGATTTGTGGCCGGTCACGGTGCGTGGATGGCATTCTTTGCGTTTTTGCCGATTTTGGGTTCGGCGATAACCATCGTTTTGGGACTCATGCGTTCGAACTTGCCCATCACTGTCACCAGCATTACCCTTGGCAAACTTCTCCGCTATATCCTTATAGCCTACAGCGTCAACCTCATTTTTTAAGACTTGTCGGCAAGCGATACATCGCCGCGTTTGCGATAAGCGGTAAACGGCCCTCCCGTTCGGCATCTTTCGCAATGCGAAAGATGCCGAACGGCAATACGATAGTTATCGAACGACACTGCGAAAAGACATCTATCGCATCGCGGCGGTAGGCAGACGTCGCCCCGGTTCGTTTTTATCGTTTGGAAAACAAGTGCAAAGACCGTTTTCCGGCGCAAGGTAACGGTACACTGCGCCATTATGACAGGATGACGGGAAGATATTTTACGGACGGCGTATCTAATAAAAAAATTAAAAAATACTCCTATTCTTCACCACCCTCTTTTCTTTTTTATTAACTTTGCATAATGGCATAGACATACCAAAAATTATTCACACAATAAATGAAACAGTATCGATTAGTGGACAATGTATTGGGTTGGCTGACGTTCCTCGTCGCCGCCTTCGTGTATTGTTCCACCATTGAGCCGACAGCCTCGTTCTGGGACTGTCCTGAGTTTATTACCACTGGTTACAAGCTTGAGATAGGCCACCCCCCAGGGGCACCTTTCTTCATGCTTACAGCCAATCTGTTCAGCCATTTCGCCAGCGACCCCAGTCAGGTGGCCCGTATGGTCAACACCATGAGTGCTCTGCTTTCGGCCACCACCATCCTGTTCCTCTTCTGGACCATCACGCACCTCACACGAAAACTTGTGCTGAAAGACTGGAGCAGTCTCACGCTCGGCAAGACCATCGCCATTGAGGCAAGCGGACTGGTGGGAGCTCTTATCTACACATTCTCCGACACCTTCTGGTTCTCGGCTGTCGAGGGCGAGGTGTATGCCTACTCGTCGGCTTTCACGGCCATCGTGTTTTGGCTCATTCTCAAGTGGGAAGACCATGCCGATGAACCTCACTCCGACCGTTGGCTGGTGCTCATCTTCTACATGACCGGTCTGTCCATCGGCGTTCACCTGCTCAACCTGCTTTGCATACCCGCAATTGTGCTGGTTTACTGCTACCGCCGTTTCCCCAATGTCGAAACGAAAGGTTCGCTCATAGCCCTGCTCATCTCGTTTGTCATCGTGGCAGCCGTGCTGTATGGCGTAGTGCCCGGCATCATCACTGTGGGAGGCTGGTTCGAACTGCTGTTCGTCAACCAGTTGCACATGCCTTTCAATACCGGTCTTGTCGTCTACATCATCCTGCTCGTGGCTGCTACCATCTGGGCCATCTACGAGAGTTATGCCGGACAGAACAAAAAGCGCGAGAACATATCGTTCCTCTTGGCTTTTGCACTGATCGGCATCCCCTTCTACGGATACGGATGGAGAGCCGTAGCCACAGGCGTTGTGGTGCTGGCCATTACAGCGTTCCTACTCAACCGCAAGAAGGTTGTGGCCAAGAAACCGGTGTATCTCGTCACTTCGCGTTTCAAGAACACGGCTCTGCTCTGCATGCTCATGCTGATGATAGGCTATTCGAGCTATGCGGTCATTGTCATCCGTTCGGTTTCCAATCCGCCTATGGACCAGAACTCGCCCGAGGATATCTTCACGCTCGGTTCGTACCTGAGCCGCGACCAGTATGGCGACAAACCGCTCTTCTATGGTCAGGCATACACCTCGCAAGTGAAACTGAAAACGGAGGGCAACTACTGCAAGCCGGTCATGACAGAAGGTGCTCCCGTCTATAGCCGTAAGGAAAAAGCTTCGGCCGACGAGAAAGACTCCTATTTCGTCGTTACCCACAAGGACAGTTATGTCTATGCACAGAACATGTTCTTCCCCCGTATGCACGATGCAAAACATGCCAGCGACTACGAGTCGTGGATGGGAGGTGTCGATGGTACCGAGGTGCCCTACGACCGCTGCGGCGAGCCGGTGATGGTGAAAGTGCCTACACAGCTCGAGAACATCAAGTTCTTCTTGTCCTACCAGTGCAATTTTATGTATTGGCGTTATTTCATGTGGAACTTTGCCGGACGCCAGAACGGCATCCAGGGCCACGGCGAACTGGAACATGGCAACTGGATTACCGGTTTCTCGTTCATCGACAACGCCCGTTTGGGTGACCAGAACAAGTTGCCCGACGAGCTGAAGAACGACAAGGGGCACAACGTGTTCTACTGCATGCCCCTTCTCCTGGGTCTTATCGGCCTATTCTGGCAGGCATTCAGAGGCCGCCGCGGCATCCGCCAGTTTTGGGTGGTATTCTTCCTGTTCTTCATGACAGGTCTTGCCATCGTCGTCTATCTGAACCAGACACCCGTGGAGCCGCGCGAGCGCGACTATGCCTATGCCGGTTCGTTCTATGCCTTCGCCATCTGGTGCGGCATGGGCGTGGCAGCCATCATCGATTTGCTGAAACGCTATCTCAAGGTCGACAATGCCATCACGGCTGCCGCAGTCGGCTTGGTCTGCTTGCTGGTACCCGTGCAGATGGCCAGCCAGACATGGGACGACCACGACCGTTCGGGCCGCTACACCTGCCGCGATTTCGGCCGCAACTACCTCATGACCTTGCAGGACGCAGGCAATCCCATCATCTTCACCAACGGCGACAACGACACCTTCCCCCTGTGGTACAATCAGGAGACTGAAGGCGTACGTACCGACGCTCGTGTCTGCAACCTGTCGTACCTGCAGACCGACTGGTATATCGACCAGATGCGGCGTCCGGCCTACAACTCGCCCGCCGTGCCCATCAACTGGCCGAGAATAGACTACTGTTCGGGAACCAACGAGATTGTAGAGATTGCTCCCAACCTGAAACAACAGGTACTCGATTTCTACAAGCAAGACCCCGAGGCTGCCAAAGCACAGTTCGGCGAAAATCCGTTCGAAGTGTCAAACGTCATGAAGTATTGGGTCCGTTCCAAAAATTCGGACATGCACGTCATCCCGACCGACACCCTCTACATAACGGTAGACAAGGAAGCGGTCAGGAAGAGCGGAATGCTCATGGCCTGCGACACTATTCCCGACCGTATGGTTATCTCGCTTGCAAACAAGAAGGCGCTCTATAAGAACGACTTGATGATGCTCGAGATGATTGCCAACTGCAACTGGACGCGTCCCATTTACATTGCCTCGACCGTAGCACAAAGTGCGTACATGAACCTCGGCGACAATTTCGTGTTTGAGGGACTGGCCAACCGTGTCACTCCGTTCCTGACCAACGCAAAGGGCGCGAAGACCATCGATACGGAAAAGACCTACAACAACGTGATGAACCGCTACCGCTATGGTGGACTCAGTGTGCCGGGTCTCTATGTCGACGAAACGCTGATGCGCATGTGCTATACCCACCGTCGCATCTTCGGACAACTGGCCTTGAGCCTGCTGGCCGAGGGCAAGAACGACAAGGCGCTGAAAGTGCTGCAGAAGGGGGAGAAAGAAATCCCCGAATGCAACGTCCCGATGAACTACATGAGCGGCGCGCTCGACTTTGCACAGGCATACGCTTACCTGGGCAAGAATCAAAAAGCCTTGCAGCTCATCAACACGCTGTGGAAAGACGCCGACCAGTATGCCACATACTACTTGAGCCTCGAAGGAACGCGCTTCACGTCGGCCAACCGCGACTTCATGATACAGCTTACCATTCTCAACCAGATCAACGAAGTGACTCAACGCGTAGACAGCAAACTGGCTGCAAAGAGAAACGCCGAGATACAGTCGAAGTTGAACCAATACATTGGGAAGGGTGGCCAACCCATGTGATAAAACTCTGTAAACTTTAACAACCAATCAACAGAGCACGCCCGACGGCGAAGAGTTATGCCGATGCAATGGCTCTTTGCCCGTCGGGCGTTTTTATGTAAAAAACGATAGCATATGATCATAGAACAGCCAGCCATATGGTTGAGATGGCTATACCCCAATGCCCTATGGCGCATGGACAAGAACGAACGTGCTGTCTACTTGACATTCGACGACGGCCCCATTCCCGAGTCCACACCTTTCATTCTCGACACGCTGCGCCGTTTCAATGCCAAAGCCACCTTCTTCATGGTGGGCGAAAATGTATTGCGGCATCATGACCTCTACAACCGCATAATGGCCGAAGGACACCAGATTGGTAACCATACGTTCAACCATATAGGTTCTTTCAAACACTGGACACTTACCTATGCCATGAATACCGAGCAGGCCAACGACATTATCAAGGCCCGTCTCTTCCGGCCACCCCATGGCTGGATGCGCCATTCGGTCTATTGGTGGCTGCAACGTAAATACAAGATTGTAATGTGGGACCTGGTGACCCGCGACTACTCCAAATGGCTTACGGCCGAAGATGTGGTGCGCAACGTGAAACGCTATGCGCGCAACGGTTCGATCATCACATTCCACGACTCGCTCAAAAGTATCGAAAAGCTGCATACCGCGCTTCCGCAGGCACTGCAGTGGCTCACTGAACAAGGCTACGAATTCAAGACCATAGAATAGTGCCACATGGACCTGACCCAGCAACAGCTTACCGCACTCATCAAGGCGGAGGCACGCCGGCTCGGCTTCTCGGCCTGTGGAGTGGCACGCGCCGAACGCGTCAGCCAAGCCGAAGAACATCGTCTCCGCCGCTGGCTCGACGAGGGACGGTATGCCGACATGCACTACATGGCCAATTATCTCGACAAACGGCTGGATCCCCGCAAACTCATGGACGGACTGAAAAGCATCGTTTCGTTGGCCATGAACTATGCTCCCGCACAACGGCTTGCCGCCTCCGAACCGCAAATAGCAGCCTATGCTTTGGGCAAAGATTACCATGACGTGATGAAAGACCGCATCCGCCGTTTGGCAGCCTTTGTTTCCAATGCCGTCGGTCGCGAACTGACTTACCGGGCGTTTGTCGACAGCGGCCCTGTTATAGAGCGTTACTGGGCCGTGAAGGCAGGTATCGGATGGATTGGAAAGAACCAGTTGTTAATCATCCCCAAAGCCGGAAGCGAGTTCTTCCTTGGCGAACTCTTTCTCGATATCGAACTCGATTACGACCGTCCGGTACCCAACCGCTGCGGACGCTGCAGCCGTTGTGTGGATAGTTGCCCCACCCATGCCCTGTCGCCTGACCGTGATTTCGATGCCGGTTTGTGCCTTTCCTACCAGACCATCGAGAACAGGGGCGAGCTGAGCGATATGGCCAAAGAGAAGATGGGGGATTTTATCTACGGATGCGACCGTTGCCAGACGGCCTGTCCGTGGAACCGGTTTGCTACGCCAACCGAAATAGCCGAATTCCGTCCGAGCGAAGAACTGCTTTCCATGACACGCCAACGTTGGGAACAACTGAGCGAGGACGACTACAGGAGGCTCTTCAAGGGGTCGGCCGTGAAACGAGCCAAATACGTGGGACTGATGCGAAACATACACAACATGATGCTTCACACGCCGTCCGGCAATAGCTGCCCAAGCCCGGACGGACTGCCTGACAAGTAACCGGCCGGTTTCGTCAATGATTCTTCCGACCCTCTGTGCAGACAGTGCCTGGCCTTGCAGTCAAGAGGTCTGCTGCATCTTTGTTCCGTCTTGCTGTCGTTGTTGTCAGATACTCCGTTAACCCGATTAAGTGTTTCTCTATGTGTTTTCGGCAAAAAAGATATTGTTTTCTTGTTAACTTACTAATCTTTTTTGTAATTTTACACCATGAACCAAACCTTACAAAACGACATTAGCCTTTTCTTCAGGCAGTTCGCCCTTCAGCGTATACCCTGTGCAGGGAATGAGCCCCCTACCCCGCTGGCTATCAAGACGATGATGGTGAACTATTGTGAGGAAATCTATCCTGCGTTCTCCGATACCACCGTATTCAAGCAGCACTACCATCACGCAGGACATGACGATATGGTAGAGGAGTACAAACGTTGCTTTACGCTCTTGCTGTCAGGGCGTTTGCCGTAATAGTCAGCAAGTATACCCCAACCGCACGGGCGTGCTGCTGTACTTGCCTTTTTCTTAACCGATAAACCTATTAACCCGTACTTTTATGTCAAAACAGAAAAATCTTTATGTCCCCTTGGCATTTGTGGGACTGTTCTTCTTCTCTATCGGATTCGCGTTGGGCATCAACTCGTTCCTTATGCCTGTGCTGAAAGGAGCCATGGATATGTCGGCCGGTGCATCCAGTCTGCTTCTTGCTGCAACGTTCGTGCCGTTTCTGCTCTTTGGAATACCTGCCACCAAGTCTATCGAGGCAATCGGCTACAAGCGCACCATGGCACTCTCGTTTGGCATTTTCGCAGTGGCCTTTGCACTTTTCATCCTTGCAGCCAGCGAGCGTTCGCTGACATGGTTCCTCATTGCGAGCTTTGTTAGCGGCGGTGCCAATTGCGTGTTGCAAGCGTCTGTCAATCCCTATGTCACGATCTGCGGCCCGCTGGAAAGTGCCGCACGCCGCATTTCCATCATGGGTATCTGCAACAAACTGGCCTGGCCTGCCACAACGGCCTTTATCACCTATGTTATCGGAAAAGGCATTGCCGACATACAGATGCCCGACCTCTACACTCCATTCGGACTTATCATCGGCATCTTTGTAGTGCTGGGTATCGTTGCGTTGATGGCTCCCCTGCCTGAGGTGAAGGCAGCCGGCGAGGACGAAAACACCACAGACGACGCTCCGGCTTGTCCCTATGCCGAGGGTAAAACCAGTGTGCTGCAGTTCCCCCACCTGTTGCTGGGTTGCCTTGCCTTGTTCCTCTATGTGGGCGTAGAGACTATATCGCTTGCCACAGCCAACGATTATGCCAAAGCCCTTCATCTGGCAGGCGACAACTTTGGATTAATTCCTTCTATCGGAATGGTGGTGGGCTATATATGCGGTATCCTGTTCATTCCCAACTTGCTCAAACAAGACACGGCCATGCGTATCTGTGCAGTCGTTGCGGTTGTCGGATCGATACTTGTAGCTGTTATCCCCAGTCCGGAAATATCGGTCTATTGCATCTTCCTGATGGCTTTGGGCTGTTCACTCATGTGGCCCTCGTTGTGGCCATTGGCCATGGCCGATTTGGGTAAGTTCACGAAAAGCGGTTCGTCGCTGCTTACCATGGCCATGGCCGGTGGTGCCGTCATGCCCTGGGTTCAGGGACTTGTGGTCGATGCCTTTGGCTATCAGGCCAGCTATTGGGTGTGCGTACCATGTTTCCTGTTCATCTTCTATTATGGCATGTGGGGTTACAAGGTAAGATAACCTGGCATGGATATGCGTCGACACGGTATGGAGAGGCTCTGAATGTAGACCGAATTGCTTTCGGTCAATAACGCGCGCAGCAAGTTTAGGATTCGTCTATTACCCTGTCAAAAACAAAAGGAGGTAAACGCCATGACGATTGGCATTTACCTCCTTTTCGGTTAAAGTGCAGTGCGCTGGTTCTTACAGACCCAGGCTCTTCTTGATGGCCTCTACCTTGGCCGTACCTTTACTTTCCAGTTCCTCATACTGCGAGGCATCGGTCATGACACCCTTTACCTCGATATAGAACTTGATTTTCGGCTCAGTACCCGACGGGCGGACACTCACCTTTGTGTCGTCGTCGCAGAACCACTGCAGCACGTTGCTTGCTTCCGGCATGTCTATTGCCTTGGTGTTGCCTTCGCTGTCGGTTGCCTGCAGCGTCTTGTAGTCCTTCCACAGAACAACTCGTGAACCACCAAGTTCCTTCGGCGGATTGGAACGGAAATTGGCCATCATTTTCTGGATTTCATCTGCACCCGTCTTGCCCGGACGTTCCACGTTGACGGTGAACTCCTTGGAGAACCCGTACTCCTTGTAGATGTCCATAAGGATATCGTAGAGCGTGAGCCCTTTGTCCTTGGCATAGGCGCAAATCTCTGCAAGCAGTGAGCAAGCAGAAACGGCATCCTTGTCGCGCACGAAATCCTCTGCCAAAAAGCCGTAGCTCTCTTCTCCGCCACCGATATACTGCTGTTTGCCTTCCGAGAGGCGGATTTCGTTGGCTATCCATTTGAAGCCGGTGTAGCAGTCGCGCATTTCCACACCCTGCTTGTCGGCAATCTTCTTGATCAGTTCTGTGGTCACAATGGTCTTTACGATGAAATCGGATGATTTCAGCTTTCCGGTAGCCTTGCGGTTGGCAATGATATACCAAAGGAAAATCATGCAAGTCTGGTTGCCGTTGATCAGTACCCACTCACCCTTGTCGTTTTTGCATGCCATACCCACACGGTCGGCATCGGGATCGGATGCCATAAGGATATCAGCATCGAGGGCTTTTGCATCGCGCAGCGCCAATGTCAGAGCCTCGGCAAACTCGGGATTCGGGCGGTCGACGGTCGGGAAATTTCCGTCCTTGATCATCTGCTCGGGTACGCAGTGTACATTGTCAAAACCCCAGTAGGCCAACGAACGGGGTATGACAACGCGGCCTGCACCATGCAACGGCGTATAGACAATCTTCAAGTCGTGTTGGCGACGGATGACTTCAGGGTCAATGCTGATGGTACGGATTTGGCGGAGGTAAGGCTCGTCGATATCCTCGCCGATAACCTGAATAAACTCCTTGTTGGGCGTGAACTTCACGTCATCAATGGTTACCTTGTTGACCTCGTCAATAATACCCTTGTCGTGAGGGGCAAGCACCTGTGCACCATCCTCCCAGTAGGCCTTGTAGCCATTGTATTCGCGGGGGTTGTGGCTGGCCGTAATGTTTACGCCGGCCTGTGCCTTCAGGTGACGGATGGCAAACGAGCACTCGGGCGTGGGGCGCAGGTCGTCGAAGATGTAAGCCTTGATACCATTGGCCGAGAATATATTGGCCACCGTCTCAGCAAAAAGACGGCTGTTGTTGCGGCAGTCGTGGCAAACAACGGCACTGATTTCCTTGCGGTCTTTATAGCATTTCTTCAGGTAATTGGCAAATCCCTGTGTTGCCATACCTACAATATAAACGTTCATGCGGTTGGTGCCAGCACCCATGATGCCGCGGAGGCCGCCTGTACCGAACTCCAAGTTTCTGTAGAAAGCCTCGATGAGGTTGGTCTTGTCGGAGTCGTCGAGCATAGCCTGAACCTCCTTGCGTGTGGTCTCATCAAACGAAGGCGACAGCCACTGCTTGGCCTTGGCTTCGCACTGTGCTATCAATTCTGCATTATTGTCCATAATAAACTATTAGTTATACATTTTGGTTTACAAGGCAAAGTTACCATAAAAAATCTGATTACATCTCATTCGTTCAGCATTTTTTAGTAAATTTGCACATCATAACAACGGCAAATCAATCGCTTACTTCTAAAATATCCAATTATGTATTTTACAGGACTAATCATCGCTATAAGCACTTTTGCTATTATCGGTTTCTGCCATCCGCTTGTCATCAAGGCTGAATACTATTACGGCACGCGGCCGTGGGCGGCTTTCCTGGTGCTTGGAATTGCGTGCATCATTGCGTCACTTTGCATCGAAGACACGGTAACCTCATCGCTCGTGGGCGTTTTGGGAGCAAGCCTGTTGTGGTCGATAGGCGAGTTGTTTTCGCAAAAGAAACGCGTAGAAAAAGGGTGGTTCCCCATGAATCCGAAGCGTAAGGACGAGTACGGGCACATTGGCTATGACGAAAACGAACGCCACAAAAGTGCGGCGGAAACCACTTATAACAAGCGCTCATGAAAACGCTTTTGTTACTTGTGGGAAAGACCCAAGACAAACATTTCGTGGCAGGTATCAGCGATTATGCCGAGCGCATAGGCCACTATATGCCTTTCGAAATCAAGGTCATCCCCGACCTAAAAAACACCAAGAGCCT
Source organism: bacterium (assembly GCA_963656755.1). Classification (GTDB taxonomy): domain Bacteria; phylum Bacteroidota; class Bacteroidia; order Bacteroidales; family Bacteroidaceae; genus Prevotella. The sequence goes on along the minus strand of CAVKJH010000064.1, from coordinate 13,103 downwards.
GTCGGAACAACAGCAAAAGACCCAGGAGGGCGAACAATTGTTGAAATGGATCCAACCCTCCGACACCGTGGTGCTGCTCGACGAACGAGGTGCAGAACGTCGCAGCATAGACTTTGCGTCATGGTTGCAAAAGAAACAATGCTCTGCACGTCGGCTGGTATTTATCATCGGGGGCGCATACGGCTTCTCTGAAGCCCTCTATCAGCGTGCCAACGAAATGGTGTCGCTCTCGCAGATGACTTTCAGCCATCAAATGGTGCGCCTCGTATTCACTGAACAAATCTATCGGGCTTGCACAATTATTAAAGGTGAACCCTATCACCACGAATAACCTAAACATCAACAGAACATGAGAAAATTACTGTTGCCGCTCTTCGCTTGTGCCTTTTCAATCCCCCTGCAGGCGCAGCAATGGCCCGCCGTCCGCCCGGAAGCCAAACCCGGTCTGAGATGGTGGTGGTTAGGTTCGGCTGTCGACAAGCCGAATCTGCAGTGGTCATTGCGGCAATATGCCGACCACGGCGTGGGGGCCGTGGAGATAACACCCATCTATGGCGTTCAAAATAATGAGACGAACAATATTGACTACTTGTCTGACAAGTGGATGGAAATGTTGCGTTATACCCAACAACAAGGAGCGGCAGACAGCATCGAGATAGACATGGCCACCGGAACCGGTTGGCCGTTTGGCGGTCCATGGGTGCCATTGGAAGAAAGTGCCTCGCAAATGGTCATCGTAGACAAGCAATTTGATGGGCGTAAACTGAAGATCCTTGACCTCGCTCCACCCTCCAAAAAGGCAAGCAACTGTCGGTTGGCCGGTGTTTTTGCATTCTCAGGCGACACCTTTGTAAACATTACAAAGGGTTTGGAGAATGGTGTTTTCAAACTTAACGTGCAGCAAAAAACCGGCAGTATCAGCTCGCTGTCCGTTGACGGCAAACTGCCTCACAAAGGAAATTGGCGAATCATTGCCCTATACCAGAAGTATGGTGTCATGAGGGTAAAACGTGCTGCGCCAGGAGGGGCAGGACTTGTAATCGACCATTTCGACAAACAAGCCGTAAGTCATTATCTCAAACACATAGAACAGGCCTTCGAACGCACGCACACACCTTACCCCCACACGTTTTTCAACGACAGTTATGAAGTGTCTGAAGCCGACTACACTACCCGTCTTTTCCCGGAATTCGAATGCCGTCGCGGCTATTCACTGGAAGAGAATTTCGACAAACTGGTGGACGGCGATGCCAAAGTCGTGGCCGACTACCGCGAGACACTTGGCGATTTGTTGCTTGAGAATTTCACGCAAACATGGACTGCATGGGCGCATAGCCATGGTGCGGTCACGCGCAACCAAGCCCATGGCTCGCCAGCCAATCTCATCGATTGCTATTCGGCGGTTGACATTCCGGAAATTGAAGGGTTTGGCCTATCCGATTTCGGCATCAAGGGACTGCGAACCGACTCGGGATTTACGCGCAAGAACGATTCTGACTTTTCGATGTACAAGTGGGCTTCCTCGGCTGCCCATATCAACGGGAAGCCATTTACATCAAGCGAAACGTTCACTTGGCTTACCGAACATTTCAGGACATCGTTGTCGCAAATGAAGCCCGACATGGACTTGATGTTTGTGGGCGGTGTCAACCACATGTATTTCCACGGCACGGCCTATACGCCGAAAGATGACCCGTGGCCGGGTTGGAAGTTCTACGCCAGCGTTGACATGAGTCCCACCAACACTATATGGCGCGACGCTCCCTATCTGATGCGATACATTACCCGTTGCCAAAGTTTTTTACAGTGGGGCAAGCCCGACAACGATTTTCTTGTTTTCGTTCCGGTTCGCGACCTGTGGCACAAACAGGCCAAAGGCAAACGCCTCATGCAGTTCGCCATACACACGATGGGTCAGCAAGCCCCCGAATTTGCGCAGACCATCAACGACATAGACCGTCTAGGGTTCGATTGCGACTACATTAGCGAACGCTATTTGCTGCAAACCTGTTTTGTTGACGGTATGCTGCAGACTGCGGCTGGTTCGAGATACAAAGCTTTGATATTGCCCGGCAAGGACAATCTGCTCTCTGACAACGTTGCAAGGCATATCGAAACGCTGCGCAAGCAAGGGGCTGTCATAATAATTGGAGCAGACGCAAAGTTGATGTCCGAGACATCGCATGCCGAAGCCATGAAGACCGACCATTCATTGCGGCTCATCAGAAGATCTAATGACTTGGGTTACCATTATTTCATCAGTAATCTGTCAGACCATGATGTGAACGCCATGACCACGCTGGCCGTACCGTTCAGCGAAGCTCTTTGGTTCGATCCCATGACAGGCCAACGGTATGCTGCCACAATCAGTAAAGACTCCATACATGTGTGCCTGCGATCGGGCGAGTCGATGATTCTGCAAACGTTCAACGGCACTTCTGCCGAACTGCACCAACAATTGGCCGGTTTTCCGCTTCGTTCCTCCATCCCTGTTGCCAATACGCGCAAGGTGCTGGACAAAGGGTGGACTTTGTTGTTCAAGGATTGCACGCCCACCTATGCCCGTGTATTGAACATAGACAGTCTTAGCACATGGGAAAATCTGAATGATACGCTTCGCACACTGATGGGTACAGGTGTTTACGAATGTCAACTGAAATTGAGCAAAGCCGACTTTAAGCACGGAAGCCGATGGGAACTGGATTTGGGTGATGTGCGTGAGAGTGCAAGGGTGTTTGTCAACGATTCCCTCATTGGTTGCGCATGGGCCGCTCCTTTTACGCTACAATTCGACAACGTTCTTACTCCCGGTATCAATCATATCCGCATAGAAGTAACCAATCTTCCGGCCAACCGTATTGCGCAGCTGGACCGTGAGGGCTACAAGTGGCGAAAAATGGAAGAGATTAATGTTGTTGACATACATTACCAAACGACAAGTTATAGCGGTTGGTCTCCGGTTGCCTCGGGTCTCAATGGCACAGTTGCCCTATATCGGGTGCAGTAGGTGTTCCCTTGGAGGGAATAACGATTAGCAAGAAGAAACTATTAAGGATTTTTGCACTATAATACTTGAATAAATCCGTTCTTTTCGCTAACTTTGTGCTAAAAATAAAAACGCAATGCTGCATTTCATATCGTTTGGCAGTGGAAGTAGCGGAAACTGCAGCTTCCTTTATACAGAGAATGAAGGGCTCTTGATAGACGCCGGTATAGGCATCAGGGCCCTTAAGAGGCACTTTAAAAATTTTGGACTGCACCTGTCGAGTGTCAACAATATCCTCATCACTCACGACCACGCTGACCATGTGAAATCAGTGGGAAGTCTGAGCAGAGACCACAATCTGTCCGTATGGACTACAAAGGCTGTGCACGAAGGTATCAACAACAACTGGTGCGTAAGGTGCAAGATAGCTGCCGAGCGGGCAAAACGGGTGCAAAAGGGCACAACCTTCGTCCTTGGAAATTTTACCATTACTCCCTTTGGAGTGCCTCATGACAGTGCCGACAACGTAGGCTACTGCATACAATACGGCGAGGTGACATTTGTGCTAATGACAGACATCGGACATTTGACAGACGAAATGAAAGGGTTTATAAGCAAAGCCAATTACCTTGTAATTGAGGCCGATTTCGAAAAGGAAATGCTGCTGAACGGTCCCTATCCCCAGTACCTCAAGAACCGCATCTTGAGTCCGTATGGACACATGAGCAACGAGGAATGCGGATTGGCCATTGCCGAAAACGCCACGCCCAGTCTGAAACATGTTTGGCTATGCCATCTGAGCGACGAGAACAATCATCCGGATCTGGCCGAAAAGACAGTAAAGCAAATATTAAGGTCGCATGGCATTGTGGTCGGAAATGAAAACGGGGCCGATTTCAAAATGGATGTCCTGAAGAGAAAGACCCCTTCGGGCATATTCAATCTTGAATAAATGACAAAGAATTGGTGTTCAACCTAAAAACCGTTGGCAAAATGAAGAGACTTTCGACATACCACTTATTCTTCCGGTTGCTGTTTATCGGAATGGTCTCGGGCTTCTGTTTACAAGTAGCCGCCGACGAGGACAACCGCTCCAATGCCGAAAAACTAAACCAACAAGCCTTTTTACTGCTTGGACAACTGCATGCCACGCGCGACACTTCGTTGTTTTACAGCACTTTACAAAAGGTTGTTGAAACTACATTGCAATGCGACTATTATGACGGGATGCCTAACGAAAAAGGAAAGATAGCCCCCAAATTCCGCCACGCCAACAGCAAACGTCTGTCGCCCTTGAGAACAAAACTGATTGATGCCGGCATGTACTTTTATAGTAACGGGCGCAATGAGGAAGCTCTTAGAGCCTTGAACACGTACCTCGACTTGTCGAAAAGCCATCTGTTCAGGGATAAAAAGGATTTGTATAAAGGACAAGTAGCCTACTATATTTCTTTGTTGTCGTATGGAAACAAAGACTTTGCAGCAGCCGACCATTATGCCGACATAGCTCTGCGTGATGCCGATTATGCCAGCGATGCAGCCGAAATCAAAGTGAGTTGCATGAAGGAAATGATGGTGACAAGCAATGATTCTGCACGGTATCTATTCGCCTTGCTTGAACTCCACGACAAGGCTCCGCGCAACATGACCTACCTGCGCCAACTGTTGGAATATTTCTCTTTGCCCGGACATGAAAGTGAATTGGTACAATTTGCAATGGATGAAACACGCAAAAGACCGGCGAGCAAACAGGCCTGGGCCTTGTTGGGCGAAACCAAAATGAAAAAAGAAGACTGGCAGGAAGCAGCTAACGCTTATCAAAATGCCATTAGCCTTGACTCTACATTTATTGAGGCCATATACAACAAGGCAATTTGCGAAAGTGCCCAAGCCAAACTGATGATTTCTGCCGGCGACTCGCCAACTGCCAATATAAGCGACTCGGCCAAGACTTTGTTTCTGAAAGCTGTCAGGGATTTTGAGAGTGTCGGAAAACTCGACCCGCAACGAAAAGAAGTAGACTGGTGCCTGCCCCTCTTTCTGGTGTATAATCTCTTAGGGGAAAAGGCGAAGGCAGAAGCTATCAGACCAATGATTGAAGAAAAAAAGCTAAAGAAATCATGAGAAAACATCATCGCAATTCTACAAGCATGCTGTCTTATTACGAATCCATAAAACGGTTGTTTTTGATAGAAATCGTCATCCTAACTGTCTGTGGATGGCTATTCCCGACCGTGTCCGCAGCACAGAAGAAACAGATAGCCAGTGCCAAGGAAAACGTAAAGAAAGGCAGCAACTTGGAAAATGCCGAACAAACAATGGCGAGCCTGTTGAAAGATTCAACCAACCGCCATAACACCAAGATATGGCAAGTGATGTTCGATGCACTGAAAAAACAATACGAACAGGGCAATGAAAAGATTTATCTGAAGCAGAACTACGATACTGCAAACCTGTTTAACATAGCCTCACGAATGTTCCAACAAATGGAAGCATTCGACTCGATCGATGCGCTCCCCGACGAGAAGGGACGGGTAAAACCGACCATGAGAAAAGAAAATGCTGCAATTCTTAATCGTCTGCGCCTCAATCTCCTGAGTGGAGGACATTACTTTGTGCGGAAGAAAAAATATGAAGATGCCTATCGGCTATTCGACCAATATGTCGATGCCGCGCGGCAACCCCTGTTCGCCGCATACCGTTACAACGAAAAAGATACCACGATAGCCGAAGCATCTTACTGGGCGGTGTATTGCGCCTACAAACTGGAAGACAGCCAAAAGACCCTGCACCATACATACCAAGCGCTCAAAGACAAGGAACACTACGAAATGATGCTGCAGTACTTGTCGGAAACATACAAACGCGACGCTGACACAAGTCGGTACATGAAAGCGCTTAACGAGGGATTTCAGAAGTTCCCCAAGTCGTTATTTTTCTATTCGCACCTTATTGAATACTATTCGCAAGCAGCACAATGGCACGATGCGCTCACCTTGACTGACCGGGCGTTGTCTACAGATTCCACAAACCAATATTTCTGGCAGACAAAGGGTACAATACTGCTCAATATGGGAGATTTCGCCCAGTGCTTTGACATTAGCCAACGGTTGATTCAGAACAACGACAGTCTGCCCGAAATATGGCTGAATGCAGGGTTGTCGAAATTCAATATGGGCGTAAGCCTTGATAAAACCGTGCAGCTTTCTGCTAAACAACGCAACGCCATTCTCAATTATTATAAAGACGCCCTGCCCTATTTGGAAAAATACCGCTCGATGAGACCCGACCGGAAAGACAAATGGGCATTGCCCTTATACACCATTTATCTGAACCTCAACATGGGCGAGAAATTTGATGAAATCGATAAACTGATGGAAAAATGAAAATAGAGACGATTACCGACAAGCTGGGCATTACGCTCAACGAAATGCAAGAAGCGTCAGCGCAAGCAATACTTAACGGCAAACAAGACGTTGTAGTTCTCAGTCCCACAGGTTCCGGAAAGACTTTGGCCTACCTGTTGCCTATAGCACAGCTTTTGGATGAAAGGACTGAAAATTTGCAGGCACTTGTAATTGTTCCCGGTCGCGAACTGGCATTGCAGACCGCAGATGTTGTGAAAAGCCTTGGGGCAGGATTGCGCCCGTATGCCTGCTACGGCGGTCGCCCCACCATGGATGAGCACCGCATGGTGCGCAAGCTGAAACCGCAAGTGGTGTGCGGCACCCCCGGACGTCTCAACGACCATTTGGACAAGGGCAACCTGGATCCCGCAAACATCCGCTTCGTAATCATCGATGAGTTCGACAAATGTCTGGAAATGGGATTCCGCGACGAGATGCACGCTTTGCTGAAAAGAATGCCAAGAAAGGCCAGGCGCATCCTCCTTTCTGCCACCGAAGCTGAAGAAATGCAATATATGGTAAGCGATGCCACCCTTTTGGATTATAGGCAAAAGGAAAATCAGGTACCCGAACGTGTTGAAATTTTCGCAGTGCATTCGCCAGACAAAGACAAATTGGACACATTAACCCGTTTGTTGCTTTCTTTCGGCCAGGAAAGCAGCATCGTATTTGTGAATTACCGGGAGTCGGTCGACCGAATAGCCAACCACCTGCGTCTGCAGGGATTTACCCTGAGCGCATTCCATGGTGGCATGGAACAAAAGGAACGCGAGGGCGCATTGTACCGGTTTGTCAACGGTTCGGCAAACATTATGGTCAGCACCGACCTCGGAAGTCGCGGACTTGACATACCGGATATCCAGAACATAGTGCACTACCATCTTCCGGAAAACGAAGACGGATACATACACCGGGTCGGAAGATCCGCCCGCTGGGACAATAGCGGCCATGCCTTTTTTATTCTCAGTGCTTCTGAGCAAGTCCCTGAATATGTACATGCCGACGTAAAAGACCACGAAATCGCAAGCGACAGCAACACGGCCTGCCCCCAACCGCGCATGGCCACTCTTTACATTGGCAAGGGCAAAAAAGACAAGATTTCGAAGGGCGACATCGTGGGCTTTATATGCAAGAAGGGCGGTCTGAAATCTTCGCAAATCGGCCGCATCGATGTAAAGGAACACTACTCGTATGTAGCCGTTGACAGAACCCGCGTGCACGAATTATTGAAACGTGTAGCAGGCGAAAAGATCAAAGGCCTCCGCACGATAGTGGAAGAAATAAGGTGATGCCGATTAAAGGCTGGTAATATTTCTGCCCCACATTATTTATATTAAGACTTTCTTTCAATACATTGTCGCGACAGCATAGCTATGGCATTGCCATAGCTATGCTGTCGCGGTGCGAAAGGTATGCTATCGCAACGTGATAGCATACCTTTCGCAATGCGATAAGTATGCTTGCGCAAAACCGGCAACTGCCGTCGCTTCCAAAACTATCACATCCCCCCCTCGTTTAGACCCTATTTCCGCTGTGAAATACGGCACAGCCGCATTATTGCCGCCAAATGATTTGCCGCACAAATGATAATCGAACAACAAGAGCCTAATGTCAAAGGACTTAACAGGTTCTTCCGTTAAGTGTCCGGATGGATGCAAATATGGGTTCCATTGTGACAGGCTCAGAGTAATCCGGACTAACAACAGTCCGGAAAGAAACGCTAGTAAAACAATGCTGTTCTCAAATCCGCAAATATTCGGCGAAATATTTGCCGGATTGAGATTATTGATGTATCTTCGCATCTGAATCATTCGACTACGAATATTAACCCTATAAAATAAATTGCCGAGATGAAGAAGTACAATTTTAATGCGGGTCCTTCAATGCTTCCTCGCGAAGTGATTGAGAACACAGCAAAACAAATTTTGGATTTCAACGGGTCTGGTCTTTCATTGATGGAAATTAGCCACCGTGCTAAGGATTTCCAACCCGTAGTGGATGAAGCCGTGTCGCTCATTAAGGAATTGCTTGACATTCCCGACGGGTATTCAGTAATATTCCTCGGTGGGGGCGCTTCGTTACAATTCATGCAGATTCCTGCCAATTTCTTGATCAAGAAGGCGGGATACGTAAACACCGGCACATGGGCCAAGAAGGCCATGAAGGAAGCCAAGCACTTTGGTGACGTTGTTGAGGTAGCATCGTCTGCCGACAAGAACTATTGCTACTTGCCCCATGATTTCTCCATTCCCAATGACTTGGACTATCTCCATATAACAACCAACAACACTATATTCGGAACGGAAATCCGCAAGGATATCGATGCTCCCGTTCCCATGATAGCCGACATGAGCTCGGATATCATGAGCCGCCCGGTAGATGTCTCCAAATACACGGCAATCTATGCCGGTGCACAAAAGAACATGTCGATGGCTGGCGTAACGGTAGTGATTGTAAAAGACGACATGCTGGGTAAGGCTCCTCGCGAACTCCCGACAATGATTGATTACCGCACACATGTGGAAAAAGGTTCCATGTTCAACACTCCGCCCGTGGTGCCCATCTATTCGTTGCTCGAAACCATGCGCTGGGTGAAAGCCAAAGGCGGCGTGAAGGAGATGGACCGGCTGGCCAAGGAACGTGCGGAAATAGTCTACGGAGAGATAGACCGCAACAAACTGTTCCGCGGGACGGTTGCTGAGGCTGACCGTTCGCTGATGAACATTTGCTTCGTAATGAACGACGAGTACAAGGAGCTGGAAAAGCCTTTCCTCGAGTTTGCTACCGAACAGGGAATGGTCGGCATCAAAGGCCATCGCAGCGTAGGCGGATTCCGCGCCAGCTGTTACAATGCACAGACCATCGACGGCGTGAATGCCCTGGTCAAGGCAATGAAGGATTTCGAGGCTCAACACTAATCACAACCTAAAGCATTTTCACATGAAGATACTTGTTGCAACAGAAAAGCCATTTGCTGCAGCTGCTGTAAATGGCATAAAGGAAGTAGCGCAAACGGCAGGGCATGAGCTGGTGCTGCTCGAGAATTACACCGATAAAAAGCAGCTTGTTGAAGCTGTTTCGGATGCAGACGCTCTGATTGTCCGTTCTGACAAAATAACACCGGAAATACTGGATGCCGCCCAAAAACTGAAGATTGTAGTGCGTGCTGGTGCCGGATACGATTCCATAGATACCGCATACGCCAAGGAAAAAGGTGTGGTGGTGGAAAATACTCCCGGCCAGAACTCCAATGCTGTGGCTGAACTGGTGTTCGGTTTGCTGGTCTACGCCGTGCGCAATTTCTATAACGGCAAGAGCGGAAGTGAACTCAAAGGGAAGAAAATCGGCATACTCGCCTTCGGCAATGTGGGACGCAATGTGGCACGTGTCGCCAAAGGGTTTGGCATGGAAGTCTATGCGTTCGACGAATTTATTCCCAAAGAGAAAATTGAAGAGCAAGGAGTACACCCCGCTGAGAGCCGCGACTATTTGTTCAAGACCTGTGATGTTGTGTCTCTGCACATCCCAGCAACCGACGAGACTCGGCAGAGCATAAATTATCAGGTGGTCAGCCAGATGAAACAAGGCGGCATCGTGATAAACACTGCCCGCAAGGAAATCATCAATGAGCCCGAGTTGCTCCAATTGCTTGCCGAACGCAAAGATTTAAAATACATTACCGACATCAAGCCCGATGCCGACAGCGAATTCCAAAAATTTGAAGGACGTTATTTCTCCACTCCGAAAAAGATGGGGGCACAGACTGCTGAAGCAAACATCAATGCAGGCATCGCTGCAGCTCAACAAATTGTGGCCTTCTTCGCAACTGGCGACGAGAAGTTCCGCGTAAACAAATAATCACAAAAGGCTCCCGCTATGTTCCCGTGTGGAATTATGGTGGGGGTCTTTTGTCAAATCGTTAATACTATGGCAAACGTCAAACCTTTCCGCGGCCTGCGGCCACCCAAAGACCTGGTCGAAAAAGTTGAGTCCCGCCCTTACGATGTGCTCAATTCCGAGGAAGCGCGCATTGAAGCAAGCGGCAACGAAATGTCTCTTTACCATATCATTAAGCCAGAAATAAATTTTCCGAAAGGTGTTTCCGAATACGATGATCGTGTCTACGCAAGCGCAGCCGAACAATTCGCGAAATTCCAAAAGAACGGTTGGCTTCAACAAGATGCGGACGAGCACTACTACATCTATGCTCAGACGATGAACGGCAAAACCCAATATGGGCTTGTCGTCGCTGCCTCTGTCAGCGACTATATGACAGGAGTCATCAAGAAACACGAACTTACGCGAAAAGACAAGGAGGAAGACCGCATGAGACATGTTCGGGTCTGTGATGCCAATATGGAGCCGGTCTTCTTTGCTTATCCTGATAACGTGACACTTGACAACCTCTTGCAAAAGTATTCGCAAACCCATCCCGAATACGATTTCATTGCTCCTGTTGACGGATTCCGTCATCAGTTTTGGGTAGTGTCAGATGCTGAGGATATGAAGACAATAACCGAGGAGTTTCGCAAAATGCCAAGTCTTTACATCGCAGACGGTCATCATCGTTCTGCTGCGGCAGCTTTGGTGGGCGATGAAAAACGCAAGCAGAATCCGTCACACAAAGGAGATGAAGAGTACAATTATTTCATGGCTGTTTGTTTCCAGGCTTCACAACTCACAATCCTTGACTACAACAGAGTCGTAAAAGACTTGAACGGAATGTCAACCCAAGAGTTCCTGTCGGCATTGGAAAAAGATTTCCGTATTGAGAAAAAAGGTGAACAACCCTATAAACCGCAACATCTGCACGAATTTTCTCTGTATATAGACAAAGAATGGTACAGTCTGACTGCATTGCAAGGCACTTATGACGAAAATGACCCCATCGGCATCCTTGATGTCGACATATCCAGTCGTCTCGTTCTCGACAAGCTTATGGGGATAACCGACCTAAGGACTGACAAACGCATAGATTTCGTTGGCGGACTTCGAGGATTGAACGAATTGATGCGGCGGGTAGACAGCGGTGAGATGCGTTGGGCATTGGCTTTGTACCCCGTATCGATGAAACAAATCATGGATATAGCTGACAATGGTAAAATCATGCCCCCAAAAGCCACCTGGTTTGAGCCAAAGTTGCGTTCCGGATTGGTTGTTCACAAATTGAAATAATGGACTCGTATCTCACTATAGATGAAAATACCGTAGGCGAGGGCTACTATACGGATAAGCGTAGCAAGTTCCTCGCCTTCGCTCATCATATCGAAACGGCAGAACAGGCCAAGTCAATCATTTCGGCCTATCGAAAGAAATATTATGATGCCAGACATTGTTGTTATGCTTATGTAATTGGGCCCGACGGTGAAGAATTTCGAGCCAACGACGATGGCGAACCGTCATCAACGGCAGGAAAACCCATCATGGGTCAAATCACATCACATAAATTGACGAATATCCTCGTTTGTGTCATCAGATATTACGGCGGTGTCAATCTGGGAACGGGCGGCTTGATTGTGGCATACCGTTCGGCTGCAGCAGCAGCGATAGAGCAATGCACCGTTATCACCCGATTGGTTGAAGAAAAAGTAACCTTCCAGTTCACCTACCCCATGATGAATGGCGTTATGGGAATTGTAAAGGACATGCAACCTAAAATATTGTCCCAAACATTTGATAACAATTGCGAAATCGTTCTGTCCATCAGAAAGAGCAAAGTAGAAGAATTAAAAAAGAGACTGGATAACATCAGTTTTCAATCATGAAGCAATCTCTGGCCAGCCTACCATTGCCCGACGCAATGTTATAAGGATATGAAACAATTAACTAAAGTTAATTATCTGACTTTGTTGGTTTTTTGCGCGGATATGAACAACTTTTTTGTTAACTTTGCATTGTTTTTAAGGAAGATTGGCAGAGTGATCGAATGCGCTAGACTCGAAATCTGGTATACCCATTATGTGGTATCGGGGGTTTGAATCCCTCATCTTCCGCCAAAGTCAGCGTAACGAGTTTGAAAACAATAAGTTACGCTGATTTTCTTTTTATAACTGCACCAAATCTGCGCCAAAATAAACAAGGGTGTAGGACAATCGTTTTTAAATGAACATTAATAAAACTATAGGATGATTGATATATCGTCAACCATCCTAAAGTTTATTTATTTTTTTGTATGGGTAAATGGTATTATCTAACCTTTTGACCTTTGCCATTGATAATAATACCTCTACTTTCAGAATCCTCACAAAGGTAGAGGTCATAGGCTATGGCTTTGATACTACTATACACAGGTGGGGTAATAATTTTCCCTTCTGGAGACATCAGTCCATACCATTCATATTCAGTCTCGTATTGTTTGCAGCGAGCGACTGCGTGTATAGGTGATGGTACAGAATTCATTTCTTCACTTGTCACATTGCCTTCATCGTCATAGTTCTTTGTTGACTCGTAACGCAGGTTGTTTGTCTCGTAAGTCAACTGCTCCACATTGTAGATATAGAAGTCATTGATGAGCTTGCCCTGCAAGGTATATCTGCGAATGATATGGTCGGGAGTAATCTCGGTAATCATTTCATCCAATATACTGTATTTTGCTTCGGTGAACGGAAAAACAGTACCCATAGAAGCGTTCAGCACACTTTGCTTTCTGCCCTGCGTGACAATCCAGAAAGTATCGACTGGCTCTATTGCATCATACTTGGCAGTCAGCA
>CAVKJH010000063.1:0-13733 GCA_963656755.1 bacterium | reverse complement strand
TTTTCTCTTTAGACTAACAAGGATCTTTGCTTAATCCACACGTTTTTGCAGGTGATCCGTCTTGATTACTGGATACCTTACATAAATCAGACCTTTTCATACTTATTCTGATTTTAGTCCAACTTCTTGAATACATAATCATTGGCGTTGCAGTGTGCCTTGTTATAGTCGAAGGCATAGCGGACACCGACAGTTCAGAACGAGCGTTCGGCCCAGTCGCCACGGTCGAGCTGACGGTAACTAATGGCTTCGGAGATGTGTTCTGGTCGTACGGACGGCGATGCGCTGAGGTCGGCAACCGTGCGCGCCACCTTGAGGATGCGGCTGTAGGCACGGGCGGAAAGCGACAGGCGATCCATGGCCATGCGCAACAGGTCGAGACCCTGCTCGTCGGGCTCGGCATACTGGTGTATCATGCGCTCGGTCATCTGGGCGTTGCAGTGTACGTCGGGCACGTCGCGGAAACGGGCGGTCTGCAATGCCCGTGCTGCGATGACCCGCTCGCGGATGCTCGACGACGGCTCGCCCGGCGATGCTTTCGCCAACTCGTTGAACGGCAGGGCGGCTATCTCGCACTGTATGTCGATGCGGTCCATCATCGGACCGCTGATTTTGTTGAGGTACTTTTGTATCTGTCCCGGCGTGCAGACACAGTGGTGGGTGGGATCGCCGTAGTAGCCGCAGGGACAGGGGTTCATCGAAGCGACGAACATGAACGAGCAGGGGTAGGTCACGGTGTACTTTGCCCGGCTGATGGTGATCTGCCGGTCTTCAAGCGGCTGGCGCAGCACCTCGAGTGTGTGCTTGTTGAACTCGGGCAACTCGTCGCAGAAGAGCACGCCGTTGTGTGCCAGACTGATGGCACCGGGCATGGGGTTATTGCCGCCGCCCACCAGTGCCACCTCGGAGATGGTGTGGTGCGGGGCACGGAAAGGACGCTGGGAGATGAGCGTGGAACCGGTCTTGAGCAAACCGGCTACGGAATGGATCTGTGTGGTCTCCAGACTTTCGGAGAGGGTTAGAGGCGGCAGGATGGAGGGCAACCGTTTGGCCATCATGCTCTTGCCCGATCCCGGCGGACCAATCATGATGAGGTTGTGGCCGCCGGCAGCTGCTACCTCAAGGGCGCGTTTCACGTTTTCCTGTCCGCGCACATCCGAAAAATCAAGGTCGAAATTATACTGCTGCTCGTAAAACTCCTTGCGTGTGTCGACCACCGTTGGTTCATACTGCTTTTCGCCGGACAGGAGTTTGATGACATCGGCCATCGATTCCATGCCGTAAACCTCGAGATTGTTGACAATGGCGGCCTCGCGCTCGTTTTGCTTGGGCACGATAAGGCCGCGGTAATGTTCAGCGCGGGCCTTGATGGCAATCGGCAAAACACCCTTGGTCGGCTGCAGATGACCGTCGAGGCTCAGCTCGCCCACCATCATGAAATCGGCCAGACGGGGAGCGTTGATCTGCGCATCGGCTGCCAGGATGGCGATGGCCAAGGGCAGGTCGAAGCTGCTGCCCTCCTTCTTCAGGTCGGCAGGCGCAAGGTTCACGGTAAGGTCTGCACGGGGAAAACAGAAGCCGTTGTTCTGCATGGCGGCAGCGATGCGGTCGCGGCCCTCGCGCACGGCTTCGTCGCCCAGCCCGGTAAGATGGTACAGAATGCCCTTGGTAAGGCTCACCTCAATGGTGACGGGCGTAACGTCGAGGCCGTTGACAGCAGCACTGTAAGACTTTACGAGCATGGAACAAAGGTTAGGCAAACAAATGGTTTAGGGGAAAAGAAGGTAAAGGATGCAGGCGCAAGCCATCGGGCATCACAGCATTTTGTTGATGCGCTGTACAAGGTCGTCGGTGGAAAGATCCCGAGCCACCACCCGTCCGTCCATGACCAACAGGTTGTTGGGAACGGCAAACAGGCCGAGTTTGCGCACCACGTCGCCCTCGAACATCTTGCCGTCGCACACCACCGGCCATGTAATGGTGTCGATGCGGAGCGAGTTGGTAAAATCTTTCTTGCTGGCATCGACCGAAAGTGTCAGCACCTGCAGACGGCCGCCGTTCTTTCGGCGTAACTCTTTCAGCTTGCGCAACTGGTTCATACTTTCCGAGTTCCACGAGGCATAGACGGTAACGACGGCCAGACCCTTGGTCAGCGATGACGAGGAAACGCTGTTGCCCTCGGTGTCGCGCGCTGTGAAGGCGGGCAGCCGTGTGCCCTCGCCACACTGGGTGACGGGCTTCAGGGCTTGCTCCATGCGAGCTAGCTGGCCGTTGCGCTGTTGCTCGGCGAGCAGCAGCTGCGTCATCTTCAACGCCTTCTGGAAATCGGGCTGCGGTGTAGCCACCAGATACTCGTTGACCAGATAGCCGCTGACGCGCGACGTGGCGTGGTCCTCGGCAAACTTGATGGCCAGCTTCTTCTTCTCGGGCGGTGACGACTCGGCCACCTGTTTGCGGAAAGCGGTCATCAGCTCGTTGTCCTCGGTGCCCGTCACCTCCATTTCCTTCAGGTGCGAAGCGTCGCCCTTAATGGAAACGGTCTTCCCCGGCTCGGCGAAGATAGGCTGTCGCGAGAAGTTGGGGAAGACCATGATAAGTGTGGTGGGATTGTCGCACTCCATTTCATAGGCGAAGCGACCTCCCTCCACTTTGATTGTATCGATGCCGCATACCGTACCGTCTTCGCTGTAGAGATAGAACTCACCCTGGTTCAAGTGGAGGAAACGGCCCTCAAACTTGAAGTGCTTGCCGTCGGTGCCGCAGGCTGCAAGCAACAACGGCAGCAGAGCGAAGAGGTACAGATGCCTGCGCATGCTTATTTCTTGAGATTGGCAAACTCCAGGTCGTTGTTGGCATACTGCTGGAGCGCAGCGTTCTTCTTAATGGCGCTGTCGAGGTAATCCTGTGCAGTGGCGGTGTTGCCCTGACGGTTCTGTACGATGGCCATGAGGTAGTCGGACACGGCGTCGGAGTTCTTCTGGGCCTTCAGTGTAGCCACGGCAGCGGCATAGTCCTTGTTGAGAATCTGAGCCAGAGCGGCGCTGTTCGACTTGCTGTCGCCGAAGTTCTTCACGGCCGAAGCATAGTTGCCCTTGGCAATGTTGAGGTTACCCATCACCTCGTCGAAGCCGTTGGCACCGATAGCGTTCGACAGATGGCTCTCGGCCTCGGAAAGATTGCCGTTCTGCAGATCGATGAGCGCCAGGTTGGCATAACCCTCAGCAGCCTTGCTGTCCTTGGCGAAAGCCTGCTGCACATAGTTCTTGGCAGCCGTCTCGTCGCCCTTGTTGAAAGCCATCACGGCCAGGTTGTTGTATGCACGGTAGTCCTTGTCGTAGAGCTGGGCAGCCTTCTTGTAGATAGCCTCCTTCTCGTTGGCATCGTTGGTCAGTGTGGCGGCATAGAGCAGCTCGTCGGCAGAGAGCTGTGTGGCGTCGGCCTTGTACTGCTCCTTGATCTGCTCGTCGGAACGTCCCACCGTCTCGTAGTTGATGATGAGGCGGCTACGGCGCAGCTCGGGCAGGATGCCGTCGGCCAGCTCGCGGAAGCCGGCGCTCATGTTGCGGATCTGCTGCTCGCGCTCGGCAGGATCCTTATACATCTCGAGCACACGCAGGATGACATCCTTGTCCTGGATGTTGCTGGCCTGCACCAGCTGCTTGAAGCCGTCCCAGTCCTGTGCCGTGTAGTGGGCATCAACATTGGCGTCGCCCAGCTTGGCAGCCTTCAGCTGCTTGTCGACATACGCCTGACTGGCATTCTGGCGCTTTCCGGCCAGCTTGTCGTTGAACGAATAGCCGCCCTCGGGAGAGGCATAGGCTGCCACCTCTACGTTCTTGAGGTTCAGACCCTCGCGGTCGGCGTTGATTTTCTTGAGCATATCCACAAACTCCTTCACCGAACCGTTGTTCAGCTCGCTCTTGCGGAGATTGGCCTGGTTGACCAGGAATTTGATGTTGGCCTCGGTCTTCTGGGCTCTTACACGCTGGAACGAGTCGGGAGCGATGCATCCGCCGGCATTGGCCAGGGTCTGCTTGTAAAGCTCGGATGTGGCCAGCACACCGTCAGCAACCTTCACGGCAGGAACCTCCACCTTCTTCTTGCCCAGGCGGGCATCGAAAGTAAGGTACATCTCGCTCTTCTGCATCTCGGGCACATAGCTGAAGGCAGTCTTCATCGTGTAGCGGCCGCCCATCTTGTAGGAGATGGTCTGGTCGTTGCCCACGACACGCTCGCCCTGGAACGTGGCGCTCTGGCCTTTGGCCACCTTGCCGTCGGCATAGCGCAGCTCTGGCGTAACGGTGACAACAGCCTTAGGCTTCATGTATTTCACGGGGAACACGCCGTTGACGGTGGCGGGCACTTGGCCGCCTGTCGTTTCCAGCGGATTAGGGTCGACGGTGAAATTGTCGGCCGACAACGGGCCTAACTTCGAGCACGAAGAAAAAGCGATTAATGAAATTAAGGATAAGGACAGGATAGAATATTTACGCATAATAATACAAAATTACGATGTGCCGCGAGCGGGACTCGAACCCGCACAGCCATTACTGGCCAAGGGATTTTAAGTCCCTCGTGTCTACCAATTCCACCATTGCGGCAACAGTTATCATTATGTAAAAGACCTGAGCGGCAAACGGGGCTCGAACCCGCGACCTCGACCTTGGCAAGGTCGCGCTCTACCAACTGAGCTATTGCCGCAAAGAGAACTTATGCAAAAGTAAGGGTAAATATTTGAAAACCCAAGAAAATTATCTTTTTTTATGATTTTCCCGGCCTAATTTCCGATTTGCACGCTGACCCCCGGAGTGTAGGTCACGATGTACCGCAACAGGCTCTGCCCCTCGGCTCCGCTGAGGATGTTGCCCGTTTCGAGCGAATAGATACGGCTGCACGCACCGCATTTCACCTGTGCGGCATTGTCGGTCCACTGCAGCAGGTACTTGCTGCTGTAGCTGGCCGTGCAGTTGGGGCAAAGCGCATCCCACGCCACATAGCCGTTGAAATTGGTCTGGCCGAGCAGCAGCGCTCCCGTTGACCCACCGGCACCGAGGTAGATGCCGCTGGTGAAGAAACGGTTCTCCAGCTCATTGGTTAGCCGGTTGCTCTCGGTTTGTCCCCGGCTGTTGGCCACGTTGACCACATAGGCACCGCCCCCGCCCTGCAGTCCCATGCTGATGCGCACGAAATCGTTGTACCCGCTGAGCGCGGAGACAATCATGCTGGTGGGATGCCACTGTGTATAGAACAAGAAGCGGCAGGGATACTTGCGGCTGATGGGGTCGTCGGCGCAGCCGCCAAGCAGCGCCGCTGCCCCTGCGAGCAGCACCGCCGGCAACGCAAGGACACCCCGCAACCGTCTGGCCGCCGCAGTGCGGCGGAACCTGAGGATAGCGGGGCGGCGTAGCCCGGAGACAGCAGTGCGGCGCATCACTTCAGTAGTTGGGCCTCGGCCTGACGCACACGGTCGAAGCCGAAGCCGTCGAGCGTCTGCTGCATCAGAGCCTGGATCTTGTCGTTGCAGAGGTTGCCGATGGAACCCTCGTGCGTGTGGCGGATCTGTTTGTCGGCGCGGAAGGTGCCGGCCTCGATTTCCAGTCCCACCTTTTTATATGCGTCGCGGAACGGCATGCCGGCTGCCGCGAGGCGGTTCACCTCCTCGACGGAGAACATCGGGTCGTACATCGGGTTGTCGAGGATATGCTCGTTCACGTCCATCTTGTTGATGATGTAGGCCGTCATCTGCAGACAGTCCTTCAGTTCGCCGAAGGCGGGGAGGAACACCTCCTTGATGATCTGCAGGTCGCGGAAATAGCCCACGGGCAGGTTGTTCATGATGAGCATGATCTGCTGGGGCAGGCTCTGCAGCTTGTTGCTCTTGGCGCGTATCAGTTCGAACACGTCGGGGTTCTTCTTGTGCGGCATGATGCTCGACCCCGTGGTGCACTCCTTGGGCAGCTTGACGAACTGGAAGTTCTGGCTGTTGAACAGGCAGGCATCGTAGGCCAGCTTGGCCAGCGTGCCGGCCACGGTGGCCATGGCAAACGCCACGTTGCGCTCCATCTTGCCGCGTCCCATCTGCGCGTAGACCACGTTGTAGTCCATCGTGTCGAAGCCGAGCAGCTCGGTGGTCATGGTGCGGTTGAGCGGGAACGACGAGCCGTATCCGGCGGCCGACCCGAGCGGGTTGCGGTTGGTCATGCGGTAGGCGGCCTGCAGGAAGAGCATGTCGTCGGCCAGGCTCTCGGCGTAGGCGCCGAACCACAGTCCGAAGCTCGAGGGCATGGCAATCTGCAGGTGGGTGTAGCCCGGCATCAGCACGTCCTTGAACTGGTTGCTCTTCTGTATCAGTTCGTCGAAGAGCACCTTCACGCCGTCGGCCAGTTCCGTCAGCTCGTGGCGAGTGAAGAGTTTCAGGTCGACGAGCACCTGGTCGTTGCGCGACCGTCCGCTGTGTATCTTCTTGCCCATGTCGCCGAGCTTGCGGGTGAGCATCAGTTCCACCTGCGAGTGTACGTCTTCCACGCCGTCCTCGATGACGAAGCGGCCTTCCTCGCAGAGGTGGTAGATGGCCTTCAGTTCGGCGAGCAGTTGCTGCAGCTCGTCGCTTTCGAGCAGTCCGATGCTCTCGAGCATGGTGATGTGGGCCATCGAACCGAGCACGTCGTACTTGGCAAGATACAGGTCGAGTTCGCAGTCGCGGCCAACGGTGAAGCGTTCTATTTCCTTGTTGACCTCAAAATTCTTCTCCCAAAGTTTATTGGACATAGTCTATAGGGTTGCGTTGCATTGGCAAATTAATATCTGATGGCCTGCAGGGCATCGGCAATGCGTTCGATGCCTTCCTGCAGGGGCTTCTTCACCATGCCGCCCACGAAGGGGTTCACGTCGGCCTTGATGGTGAGTTTCATCTTGCAGGTGGTGTCGGTGACAGGCAGCAGCTGTATCCAGAAATTGAAGGGCAGCGGACTTTCCTGCGATTCGAACTTGATTTCCTTGGGTTCCTGCCGATCCACGATGACGAGCTTCACGCTGCCCATGGCCGTGGAAATCGAGATGCTGTCGGTGTCGAACGTCAGGTCTTTCACCTTGTCCTCGGGTATCATGCCCTTCACCTTCTCCATGTTGCTGAGGTCGCTCAGCGAGTTGTAGACCGCCTGCTGCGGGCTGGCTATCTGCCGTATAGTGCTTTCTATCTTCATTATTGTCTGTACTGGTTAAGCCCTTTGCTCCGTTACTCGGCGCTACCGGCGGGAGCCTGCCATGCGGCCGGGTCCTTGCGCCACTCCTTCAGCACCTCGATGTCGGCCTTCGACACATAGCCTGTCTCGGCGGCAATCTCGATGGTGTGGTCATAGTCGCCCAGCGTGACGAGCTTCAGCCCGGCCTGTGCGAAGGCCTCCTCGGCCACGGGGAAACCATAGGTGTAGCTGGCCACCATGCCCACCACCTCGAAGCCGGCCTCGCGCAGGGCCTCGACGGCCTTGAGTGAGCTGCTGCCTGTGGAGATAAGGTCCTCTACCACCACCACCTTGGCACCCTCGGGCAACCGTCCTTCTATCTGGTTCTTGGTGCCGTGGTCTTTGGGTTTGGGGCGCACATAGGCGTAGGGAAGCTGCAGTTGGTCGGCCACCAGCGCACCCTGTGCGATGGCACCCGTAGCCACGCCGGCCACGGCGGTAGCCTCGGGGAAGTGCTCGTGTATGGCGTGGCACAGCTCCAGCTTCACGAAGGAGCGCACGTCGGGGTACGAGAGGGCGATGCGGTTGTCCGTATAGATGGGCGACAGCCATCCCGAGGCCCATGTGAAGGGGTGGGTGGGCTGCAGTTTGATGGCGTTGATGCGCAGCAGTTTCTCTGCGAATGCGTGTTTCAGATGACTCATAATCTCTTTGTTTTGATTTTGCCGCAAAGTTACGGCAAAAACGTGACAACAACAAACGATTTCCCGTTTTTTCAGTGCAGTGCGCAATGTTGTCAGCGATTATCGTCGACAAAGGCAAGGCTGGCAAAACTGATGCGTGCCGGACGGCCCTGTTCCAGGGCAAGGGCACAGGCGCACGAGGTGGCCCCGGTGGTCACCACGTCGTCGACGAGCAGTATGTGGCGGCCCTCCACGCCGGCGGCGTTGCGCAGCCGGAATGCGCCTTCCACGTTGGCATGGCGCTGCCAGCGGTCGCGCAGTGTCTGGCTTCCCTCGAACAGCGTGCGCTCCACAAGGTTGCCGTCTACGGGTATGCCCGTAGCTTCCGACAGGCCGCGGGCCAGCATGGCGCTCTGGTTGTAGCCCCGCTCGCGCTGCCGCCGGCGAGCCAGGGGCACCGGCACGATGACGTCGATGCCCTCCGCAAAGCCGCTCTTGCGCATGTCGGCGCCGAAGATGCGTCCCAGGGCCACACCTGTACGGGGCCGCGAGAAATACTTCAGCTGGTAGAGCGGGCGGGCCGACTCGGCATGGCCGTGGTGATAGACAAACGCTGCGGCGCGCCCCACCGACGGCACGCGGCCCCAGTAGACCTGCGCCATGGCGTTGTCGTCGGGGTGGGCCAGATGGTCGGTGCGGGGTAGGGCCAGGGTACAGGCCCCGCACACCAGCTGTTCGCCGGCATCCAGTTTGCGCTGGCAGATGCAGCACCGTCGTGGAGTCAGCAGGGCGTACAGGCGTTGCAGTCCGCTAATCCTCATCGCCGTCGCCTATCCAGTCGGCCCCGTCGTCTATGCACTGTCGCACAAGGCGCATCTCGAAGCCGCGCCCGAGGGCATATTTTATGAGTTTCATGCTGCGTTCGTAGTCGTTGCGCGCCTTCACGGTGGGCCATTTGGCGCGCAGCAGGGGCTGCAGCACGGCCAGGTAGTCGGCGTCGGGCACGGCGTCGAGGGCAGCCAGCATGGCCTCGCGGTCCACATGCTTGGCACAGAGCGCTTGTTCGATCTTGCGCCGTCCCCAGCCGTCGAACCGCACCTTGTCCTCCACGAAGGCGCGGCAATAGCGGTGCTCGTCAATGAAATGGCGGGCGGTCAGGCCGTCCACGATGCGCTGGCGGGTCTCTTCGTCCAGTCCCCACCGCCGCATCTTCTCGTTCAGGTCGGCGGCGCAGTGCTCGCCCCTCGAGCAGAGGGCGGCCAGTCTCTCCAGAGCTTTCTCCTCTCTCAGGGTTGGTTTATGGTCCATGGTTCGCGGTGTTTTAAAGGGTTGTTCTGTCAGCGGCGGTGTCGGGTTGGGTGGCCGCGGCAAACCGCTGGCGGCCGAACGCGTCGTCGATGACCATACCGTCGGCAAAGCCCAGTTCGGCCAGCATGCGCAGCAGGTCGTCGGCATAGATCGGGTTGATTTCGAACCACAGCCGGCCGCCGGGGCGCAGCGTGCGCCGGGCATAGCGGGCAATGGCCCGGTAGAACAGCAGTGGGGCGTCGTCGGGCACAAACAGGGCCAGCGCCGGTTCGTGCTCGAGCACGTTCGGGCGCATGTCGGTGCGCTCCTTCTCGGCGATATAGGGAGGATTGGACACCACCACATCCCACCGCCCGCCGTCGGCTGGCCGGTGCGCCGCCTCGCATGCGAGCAGCGCGTCGCGGCACTCGAAGTTGACCTTCGCCCCCAGGTGGCGGGCATTGTCGCGGGCCACGAGCAGCGCGTCGGGCGAGATGTCCCACGCCGTCACGCTGACGGGCCACAGCTCCAGGGCCAGCGTCACGGCGATGCAGCCGCTGCCGGTGCCCACGTCGAGCACGTCGAGCGGGCGCGGCGGCTGCAGACAGCAGCAGGGGCGGGCAGCGTCGGCCACGATGCGTCGGCACAGCTCGGCCGTTTCGGGGCGCGGGATGAGCACGCCTGGAGCCACACGGAACGTTCGGCCGCAGAACTCGGTCTCGCCCGCGACATACTGCACGGGTTCGCCATTCTCCAGCCGAACCATCATTTTTTCAAGTCTTTGGGCATCTTCTCGCGATAATTCACTAACTTTGCCGCACACTATGTCGGTCAGCGACAAGCCGAAGACGGCATCGAGCAACCAGCGTACGGTGTCCTGCGCCTCGCCGCACCCGTAGAGGGGCTGCAGTCGGCGCCACAAGGCGGTATATGTCATCATGCTTGTGCAAAGATAAGGCAATCTGCAGACAACGCAAAACGAAACGCTCCCTTTTTGTCGCCACCCGTTCCGCCCGACTTCCCCTTCACGCCTATCACTTCCCGTTATGACCCAAATTCAACTGGACGAGACTTACATGCGCCGCTGCCTGCAGATAGCACGGGGCGGCCAGCTCACGGCAAGGCCCAACCCGTCGGTGGGAGCCGTCATCGTGGCCGCCGACGGCCGCATCATCGGCGAGGGTTTCACCTCGGCCTACGGCGGTGCGCACGCCGAGGTCAACGCCTTCGCGTCGGTACGCCCCGCAGACGAGCCGCTGCTGTCCGGCGCCACCATCTATGTGTCGCTGGAGCCCTGTGCCCACTGGGGCCACACGCCGCCCTGCTGCGACCTCATCATCAGCAAGGGCGTACGCCGCTGCGTATGCGGATGCACCGATCCCTATGCGCAGGTGCAGGGACGCGGCATCGATCGCATGCGCCAGGCTGGTATCGAGGTGACGGTGGGCGTGCTGCGCGAGGCGTGCATGGCCTCCAACAGGGCGTTCATGACCGCCAACGGCCTGCACCGGCCGTTCATCCTCCTGAAATGGGCCCAGACCGCCAACGGCTTCATCGGTCTCCTGCCCCACACCGACGGCACGCCGCAGACGCCGCTGCGCCTCTCGTCGCCCTTCACGCAGATGCTGGTGCATCGGTTGCGGGCCCACTGCGATGCCATTCTCGTGGGTCGCGGCACGCTCGAGGCCGACCGTCCGCAGCTCACCGTGCGCGAGTGGGTGGGGCGCAACCCCGACCGGTTGGTGCTGACCAGCCGGCCGCACGACGTTCCCGACGGCTTCGTGCCGTTTGCCGACATACCGGCGGCGCTGGCCTACCTTACCGCCAACAAGCGGCAGTGTCTGCTGGTGGAGGGCGGCGCGGCCACGCTGCAGGCGTTTATCGGTGCCGGATTGTGGGACGAGATACGCGTGGAGACGGCGCCGTTTACGGTAGCGGAGGGCGTCAAGGCTCCGCAACTGCCCGCCGACGCCATGCTCGTGCGCACCGAGACCTACGACCGCCGGCGCATCAATCACTATGCCAAGGTGCAATGATACGGCCGTAGGATGGTGAAAAAAACTTAAATGTAACACAACATCTTTGCATATAAAAGGAATAAACTTTTGTATATTATTAACTTTGCACTCCGATAAAGCAACATTTTTAACCGAAAGATGAAGAAAACGTTCACACTGACTTTGCTGGCGCTCATCACCCTTTTGGCGCAAGCGCAGATGGTCAACCCCGTGAAATTCAGTTCGCAGCTGAAGACCAACGGTACGGCAGAGGCCGAAATCGTGTTCACGGGCAAAATCGAAAAGGGATGGCACGTCTATTCCACCGGACTGGGCGACAACGGCCCCACATCGGCCTCGTTCAACGTAAACAAGCTCGACGGCGTGGAGCTGGTGGGCAAGCTCACGCCACGCGGCCACGAAATCAGCACCTACGACAAGCTCTTCGAGATGAACCTGCGCTACTTTGAGGGCAGCGCACAGTTTGTGCAGAAGGTGCGGTTCACCAAACCCGACTACACCATCGACGCCTACCTGGAGTACGGTGCGTGCAACGAACAGAACTGCATGCCGCCCTCGGAGGCTGCCTTCAAGAGTGCGGGCAAGAGCCCGGCCGTGGCAGGCGGCGACGCCAAGAAAGCCGACGCCAAGGCCGAGGCTACCGAAACCGCTGACCCTGCCGTTGCCCCTGCCGCCGACACGGCACAGGCTGCACTGCCCGCCGACACGGCTGCCGTGGCCGACACGGCCTTTGTCGCTGCCGAAGGCGACGCCGCGCAGTGGTGGAAACCCGTGGTGAAGGAGCTGCAGCAGATGACCGGCGGCACCGACATCGCCAACATGTCGCTGTGGTACATCTTCTTCATGGGCATCGTGGGCGGTCTGCTGGCGCTGGTCATGCCCTGCATATGGCCCATCATACCGATGACGGTGAGCTTCTTCCTGAAGCGCGCCAAGGACGACCGCCGGCGCGGCATACGCGATGCGGTGCTCTACGGCGTGTCGATCATTGTCATCTTCCTGCTCCTCGGCATTGGCGTGACGGCCGTCTTCGGCCCCAGCACGCTCAACGCCCTGTCCACAAATGCGGTGTTCAACGTGTTCCTGTTCCTGTTGCTCGTGGTGTTTGCCATGAGTTTCTTTGGCTGGTTCGAGATAAAGCTGCCCGAGAGCTGGGCCAACAAGGTCGACACGAAAGCCTCGAACACCAGCGGCTTCGTGTCTATCTTCCTCATGGCGTTCACCCTCGTGTTGGTGTCGTTCTCGTGCACCGCACCCATCATCGGCCTGCTGCTGGTGCAGACCGTCACCTCGGGCGACTGGGTGGCTCCGGCCGTGGGCATGTTCGGCTTCGCGCTGGCTCTGGCCGTGCCGTTCTCGCTCTTCGCCATGTTCCCGTCGCTGATGAAGAAGAGTCCGCGCAGCGGTGCCTGGATGGACCAGATCAAGGTGGTGCTGGGCTTCGTGGAACTGGCTTTCTCGCTCAAGTTCCTCAGCGTGGCCGACCTGGCCTACGGCTGGCACATACTCGACCGCGAGACGTTCCTGGCTCTGTGGATCGTGATATTTCTGGCCCTGGGTTGCTACCTCGTGGGCTGGCTCAAGTTCCAGCAGGACACCATCGGCGGCGATCTCAATAAGCCGATGCCCGTGCCGGCCATCATGCTGGGCCTCTGCTCGCTGGCCTTCGCCGTCTATATGGTGCCGGGGTTGTGGGGCGCTCCCTGCAAGGCCGTGTCGGCTTTCGCACCGCCCGTCAGCACGCAGGACTTCAACCTCAACAGCAAGGTGGTGGAGGCCAAGTACACCAACTACGAGGAGGGCATGGCCGCCGCCAAGGCACAGGGCAAGCCGGTGCTGGTCGACTTCACGGGCTTCGGCTGCGTGAACTGCCGCAAGATGGAGGCCGCCGTATGGACCGACCCACAGGTGGCCGACAAGCTGGAGAAGGACTATGTGCTCATCTCGCTCTTCGTGGACGACAAGACACCGCTGGCCGAACCCATCGAGATTACCGACGACAGCGGACAGAAGCGCACCCTGCGCACCGTGGGCGCCAAGTGGAGCTGGCTGCAGAGCCACAAGTTCGGGTCGAACACCCAGCCGTTCTATGTAGCGCTCGACAACGAGGGCAATCCGCTCACCGGTGCCTACTCTTTCAAGGAGGACATCCCGGCCTACCTCGACTTCCTCAACCAGGGCATCGCGCAATACAAATAACAGCCGCGCACCGCATCTGCCG
This sequence comes from bacterium, assembly GCA_963656755.1. Classification (GTDB taxonomy): domain Bacteria; phylum Bacteroidota; class Bacteroidia; order Bacteroidales; family Bacteroidaceae; genus Prevotella. The sequence continues at coordinate 343 of CAVKJH010000063.1, read as the reverse complement.
GACGTAGCACAACGCAACCGTCGGCCGTCTCGCACACGCAACCGTCGGCCGTCTCGCACACGCAACCGCGGGTCGTCGTACAGATATCGTCCGGCTGTTGCGGCACAGCCATACACCATAAGCCTTCCCCACAAAGCGTGGCGGAAGGCTTTTTTACGTTTTGCCGAAGACAATCTGTATTTATGGTTCAGCAGTTAGGGCATCAACCCGTAGCGTTTGGGCGTTGTTTTACCTTTATTGGGCGTTGTTTTGCCCCTGTAGGTAGGGTGTTCAAAATTCGTATTAAATATGCAGCGTTTGCGCAGTTTTTGCCCCTGTAGGGGGCGCATAATATAGGATAGGG
>CAVKJH010000062.1:0-56995 GCA_963656755.1 bacterium | reverse complement strand
TATTATTGCTCAGGATGTTATAAAAAACATTAATTAAAATGATGCGGATTTAAGGTAATCTGTGTCCTAAGTTGATTCGTATGCCAATATATCCTGTTGCGCCAGTGATGGGGGCGTACACCAGCGTGGGTTCGAAGGTGTCGGCCCAGGGGTTGGCAGCCCCTATGATGGGATTTTTCTGTTTGTGGTTGGTCAGGTTCTCGCCACCGGCGAACACCGAGAAGTGCCGGAAGTGGCGCGTCACCTGTGCCGTCAGGTTCTCGTAGGCCCCGAACCGTGTGCCCCACGAGGGCGTGCCGTCGGCCGTGGTGTAGGGGCGGGGCAGCCGTCCGCCGCCGTTCAGGGCGAAGGTGGCATCTATCTGCCACACTTCCAGCGGGTCGCGGTAGCTGGCACTTAACAGTGCCTTGTAACGGCTCTGCAGGGGTTTCCACAGACGCTGTCCGCCGTAGGTCGACTTCACGAGGTTGTAGCGGTAGGCGGCCGTCAGTTCCAGGCCCCGTGCCAGGGGGTAGGCGGCATCCACCTGCACGGTGTGCGAATAGCTGCGGCCGTCGAGATTGGCCAGGTGCAGGGTGTGCGGGTCGCTGTCATAGTCGATAACGAGCTGACGGGTGAAATTAGTATAGTAATACTCGGCATTTATTTTCAGCGTGTTGCCGGCCACCGGCACATAGAGGGCGATGTTGGCCCCGTAGTTCCAGGCGGCTTCCTGTTGGGGCTTGTCCACCACGATGTTCCGGCCGCTTGCCAGCAGGTAGTTGTTTTCGGCCAGTGGATGGGGCGTGCGGTAACCTTTGCCTGCACTCAGCCGGAGACTGAAGATGTTGTTGGGCTGCCACTTCAGGTGGAAGCGCGGCGTGGCGAACGTGCCGTACAGGTTGCTGTGGTCCACACGTAGGCCGGCCATGGCTATGATGCGGTTGGCGTGATTGAAGGTGTACTGTATGTAGCCGCCGGGGGTGGTCTCGCTCACGATGGCCCCGGTGGGAGCCGTGCCGAGGTCGTAGTTCTGGTGCAGGTAGTCGTAGTTCACGCTCAGGCCGGCCGACAGGTTGTGGTCGGAGGCTATGCCCGTTTCGTACATCAGCTGTGCGTTGGCGTTCTTCTCGTTCACGCCGTATGTGCGCAGACCGTAGGCGGCATCCTGCCGGTGCATCGACACGCGGCCCATGAGAGCCAGGTTGCCGCCGTGCGTCTGGTCGGTGATGAAGGCATGCTTCATGTATGCCCCGTAGTGGTTGTTGTCCACGCCGATGCGGTACAGCCGCGTGCCGTCGGCGGCATGGGCGTGTCCGGCCACTTGTCCGCTTGCTCGGTGCTCGCTGATCATCTCCAGTCCGCCGTGGAACAGATAGCGTCCCGCCTTGGCATACCATCGGTTCTGCACGTTGTACTGCCGCACATTGGGGTCGTCCTGGAAACTGTCGCCGTTGCCGTCGTGGTGACTCCAGTTGTTCTCGAAGTGTCCGAGCAGTTCGGTGCAGACGTTCTTGTTGCCCCCGATGTGGAAATTGGCATCTGCGTCGGCTACGAAACGGGTCATGGTATTGCCGTAAACGCCGATGTCGGCACCCGTCTCGTCTTCGGGTTTCAGGTACTCCACATTAATCTGGCCGGTCATGGCCTCGTATCCGTTTTTCACCGACGAGTTGCCCTTCGACACCTGTATGCTCTTCATCCAGTTGCCCGGAATGAAGCCGAGCTGGTAGGGCAGGGCTGCGCCCCGGTAAGCCGGCTGGGCCTCGGTGAGCAGCTGCACATAAGTGCCGCTTAGTCCCAGCAGTTTGATTTGCTGGGCTCCCGTCGTGGCATCACTGTAGTTCACGTCTACGCTGGGGTTGGTGACGAAGCTCTCTCCCAGGTTGCAGCAGGCGGCCTTGAACAGTTCGTCGCGGCCGATGAGCAGTGCGTTTTGCGCTCCGGCGAGCCTTCGCGCACTCAGTTTACCCTTGCTTACAACCACTTCGTGCAGTTGTTGCGTATGTTCCAGGGTGTCGGCCGTGTCGGCAGGGATGCCGGCGACGGTTTGCGCCTGTGTGCAGACCGGCACTAACAGGACAAGCAGGGTGGTGCGCAGGCTTTGTCGGTTGTGTGTCATGGCTTTTCTCTTTTGGGGCGGCACAGGACTTGCCGGATGGCACGGCCGCCGTTTTCGTTTGTGTTTACGAATGCAAAGTTACGGTGCAAAGCCATCTGCGGTGTTACAATATCTTGGAAAAGATTTATGGGAAGCCCACGGCCACCGTTTTCTTCCCCTCCTTCCGGCATTGCCGTTGCAGCGAAACGTCCGGTCTGTCTGCATGAAATGGCATCGCCAGCAGTATCGTATGTTTCCCCTGTTTACATGAAACGGCATCCCTGTCGACGCTTTTCAGCGTACAAGGATGCCGTCGGGAAGGTTAAAATGTATATTGTCGGCCGTTGCCTTCAATCAGTAAGCCTGTTCGTGTACGCCCTTTACGGCGCGTCCGCTGGGGTCGTTCATGTTCTTGAACGAGGCGTCCCATGCCAGTGCTTCGGCTGTTGAACAAGCCACGCTGGGCACGCTGGGCACCGATCGGGCTGCCGAATCGCTGGGGAAATGCTCGGCGAAGATCGAGCGGTAGCAGTATTCCTCCTTGTTCTGCGGCGGGTTGATGGGGAACCGTTCGGCTGCGTGCGCCATCTGCTCGTCGCTGACACTGCTGGCGGCAATCTGCTTCAGCGTGTCGATCCAAGAGTAGCCCACGCCGTCGGAGAACTGTTCCTTTTGTCGCCATGCCACCTCTTCGGGCAGCAGATCGGCAAAGGCATCGCGCACAATCTTCTTTTCGATGGTGTTGCCGGGGCATAGTTTGTAGGCCGCGTTGAGGCTCATCGCCACGTCGAGGAACTCGCGGTCGAGGAACGGCACGCGTCCCTCGACGCCCCATGCCGAAAGACTCTTGTTGGCGCGGAGGCAGTCGTAGAGATAAAGTTTGGAGAGCTTGCGCAGTGTCTCCTTGTGAAACTCGTCGGCGTTTGGCGCGCGGTGGAAATAGAGATAGCCGCCGAAGATTTCGTCGGCACCCTCGCCCGAAAGCACCATCTTGATGCCCATCGACTTGATGACACGGGCCAGCAGGTACATCGGCGTAGAGGCGCGCACCGTGGTCACGTCGTATGTCTCGATGAAATAGATCACGTCGCGGATGGCATCAAGACCTTCCTGTATGGTATAGTTTATTTCGTGGTGCACGGTTCCTATGTGTTCGGCCACCAGTCGGGCCTTGGCCAGGTCGGGAGCGCCCTTGAGGCCGACGGCAAACGAGTGGAGACGCGGCCAGTAGGCTTCGGTCTCGCAACCGTTTTCGATGCGTTTGCCCGAATATTTCTCGGCTATGGCCGAGATGACGCTTGAGTCGAGACCGCCCGAGAGTAGCACACCGTACGGCACATCGCTCATGAGCTGTCGTTTCACGGCATCTTTCAGGCTCTCGCACACGGCTCGCACGCTGTCCTCGTAGCTCAGCTCCGACACGCGCTTTCCTTCAAAGCGCACATCTTTGAAGCTCTGTGCGCCCTTCTCGCCCGTAAGGCTATAGTAAGGCTTCATGCCCGGGTCTTTGCTCCAGTAGTAGTGGCCTGGCAGGAAAGGTTCGTAGCGGTCGCACTGCCCTTCGAGCGCTTTCAGTTCCGAAGCCACATATACTGTGCCGTCGTCGTCATAGCCGATGTAAAGGGGTATGACACCAATGGGGTCGCGGGCGATGAGGAACGAGTCGTCCTCGCGGTTGTATAGGGCAAAGGCAAATATGCCCGACAGACGGTTCAGGCCGTCGGCGATGTTGCCCTGGCGCATCAGCGGCAGGATGACCTCACAGTCGGAGCCGGTCTGGAAAGGATACTCGGCAAACTCGGCACGCAGGTCCTGGTGGTTATAAATCTCTCCGTTTACGGCCAGCACCTGCTTCTTGTCGGGCGAAAACAGTGGTTGCCGTCCCGACTCGGGGTCTACGATGCTGAGGCGTTCGTGGCAAAGGATGGCCGAACCGCCCGTGTAAATGCCGCTCCAGTCAGGTCCGCGGTGCCGGATCTTCTGGCTCATGCGCAATGCTTTCTGTCTCAGTTGAGCTGTCTGCTCCTGGATATTGAAAATTCCTACTATTCCACACATGGTTGCATAAGTTGTGAGTTAATATCCGATATTTCTTTCTTTTTGTTAAGTCTTGGCCGCAAAATTACTACATTCTGTCAATAATGAGTGTGTTATTAAATCTATTTGATACCATGTTTTTTATATTATGGACAAATTGTAAGGTCTGAACCCTACAAATATTACAGTTTGCGCAGCAAACGATAGATACTGCTTTCAAATTGATGTTTTGCTTAAAAAATAAGATAGAAAACAGTGTCCTCTTGATGATTATAATAACTTTTTGTTTTACCTTTGCAGCGGATTTAAGACAAAAGGTTGATTGAAACGTTAAAAATTGACGCAAAATGACACAGCAAGTCCATTTCACCAAGATGCACGGAGCGGGCAACGACTATATCTACGTTGATACCTCTTTATATGATATACCCGATCCTGCAGCGGCATCTATCGCTTGGAGCCGTCCCCATACGGGTATAGGCAGCGACGGACTTGTTTTAATCGGCCAGCCTCACAACAACACACAAGCAGATTTTTCGATGCGCATCTTCAACGCCGACGGTTCGGAGGCGATGATGTGTGGCAACGCCAGCCGGTGCATCGGCAAGTACCTTTATGAGAAAGGACTGACACACCAGTCTGTCATCAGGCTGGAGACGCTTTCTGGAATCAAGATTTTGAACTTGCACCTCACCTCCGACGACACGGTGGAAAGCGTCACGGTCGACATGCTCGAACCCCGTTTCGAGGTGCCTGCCCAGTACACCGGCGCAGCGGTAGCCTTGCCCTCGCAGCTCGAGGGCATTGCGCACAAGGCTGCATTCGTTTCGATGGGCAATCCCCACTACGTGATATTTGTGGACAGAATGGAAGGACTGGACATTATCGCAGCGGGCCAATTGCTTGAGAGAGACGAGGCGTTCCCCGAGCGTTGCAACATAGAGTTTGCGCAACTGGTGGGAGAAGATCAGATCCGTACCCGTGTATGGGAACGGGGCAGCGGCGTTACCATGGCGTGTGGCACGGGTGCCTGCGCTACGGCTGCCGCAGCAGCACACCTTGGTTTGGCGTCGCGCCACAGCTCCATCATCATGGATGGCGGCACACTCGACATCCGGTGGGATGCCGCCGACGGCCATGTCTACATGACCGGGCCGGCGGCTTTCGCCTTCGAAGGCGAGATATCCTTGCCGGAAGGTTAGCGGCCCCCGCCGCGACACAACTTCGGAAAACAAAAGGGTAATACAGGACAACACAGCAGACAACTTACAACAACATAAAAGAATACAACAGAATGGCATTAATCAACGAACATTTTCTGAAGCTGCAGAAGAATTATCTCTTTGCTGACATAGCCAAGAAGGTGAACGCTTTCAAGGCCACGCACCCGAAGGCCAAGGTGATCAGCCTCGGCATCGGCGACGTGACGCAGCCGCTTTGCCCTGCAGTCATCGAGGCCATGCACAAGGCCGTCGACGACATGGCTAGCAAAGACAATTTCCATGGCTACGGACCCGAGCAGGGATACCTGTGGCTGCGCGAGGCCATTGTGAAGAACGATTTCCTTCCGCGCGGCGTGCACCTCGACCCCGATGAGATTTTTATTAACGACGGCGCCAAGAGCGACACCGGCAACATCGGCGAACTGGTGCGCTGGGACAATTCGATGGCTGTCACCGACCCCATCTACCCCGTCTATGTCGACTCGAATGTGATGAACGGCCGGTCGGGCTATTTCGAGAACGGACACTGGAGCAACGTCACCTATATGCCCTGTACCGAGGAAAACGGCTTTGTGCCCCTCATACCCGACCATCGCGTAGACATGATCTACCTGTGCTATCCCAACAACCCCACGGGCATGGTCATCACGCGCGAAGAACTGCGCAAATGGGTCAACTACGCCATTCACAACGACTCGCTCATCTATTACGATGCAGCCTACGAGGCTTACATCCGCGACGAGAATATCCCCCACACCATCTACGAGATACGCGGTGCGCGCAAGGTGGCCATCGAGTTCCACAGCTATTCGAAGACGGCCGGCTTCACGGGCGTGCGTTGCGGCTACACGGTGGTTCCCAAAGAACTCACAGCGGCTACCATGGACGGCTCGCGGTTGTCGCTCAACCCTTTCTGGCTGCGCCGCCAGTCTACCAAGTTCAACGGCACCAGCTACATCTCGCAGCGTGCGGCAGAGGCCATCTATACCCCCGAGGGAAAACGCCAGACGCAAGAAACCATCAACTATTATATGGAGAACGCCCGCATCATGCACGAGGCGCTGACCGCCTTGGGCTTCACGGTCTACGGCGGCACCGACGCCCCTTACCTGTGGGTGAAGACCCCGGGCGGTACCCCCTCGTGGCAGTTCTTTGAGGAACTGCTCTACGGAGCGCAGATCGTCTGCACCCCGGGCGTGGGCTTCGGCCCGTCGGGCGAAGGTTTCGTGCGCCTCACCAGCTTCGGCGACCGTGCCGACTGCATCGAGGCCATGGAGCGCATACGCCAGTGGATGAACAAATAACCAATATAAACAAACAAGCAAAAGAAATATTTAACAAGTATGGAAAACCAAAGATTTCAAGCAGTAGCAGACGCTTCCAAGAAGCGGCCCGTATCGGTGATGACTCCTGTTGAGAGACCGTCAGAGTATTTCGGCAAGAAAGTGTTTAACCGCCAGAAGATGTATAAGTATCTTCCCGCTGACGTGTACGGAAAGCTCATCGACGTGATTGACAACGGCGCACAGCTCGACCGCAGCATCGCCGACGAGGTGGCCAAGGGCATGAAGCAGTGGGCCGACGAGAATGGCGTTACCCATTACACCCACTGGTTCCAGCCGCTTACCGAAGGCACTGCCGAGAAGCACGACTCGTTCATCGAGCACGACGGCAAGGGCGGTATGATCGAGGACTTCTCCGGCAAGTTGCTCGTACAGCAGGAACCCGACGCTTCGAGCTTCCCCTCAGGCGGTATCCGTTCCACCTTCGAGGCTCGCGGCTATTCGGCTTGGGACCCCACGTCGCCTGTGTTCATCATCGACGACACCCTTTGTATTCCTACTATTTTCATTTCATACACCGGCGAAGCCCTCGACTATAAGGCTCCGTTGCTGCGCGCCCTGCACGCCGTCAACGTGGCAGCTACCGACGTGTGCCACTATTTCTATCCCGATGTGAAGAAGGTGGTGAGCAACCTGGGCTGGGAGCAGGAGTATTTCCTCGTCGACGAGGACCTCTATGCCGCCCGTCCCGACCTGATCCTCACGGGCCGCACGCTGATGGGCCACGAGAGCGCCAAGAACCAGCAGATGGACGACCACTATTTCGGAACCATTCCCGAGCGCGTGGCTGCTTTCATGAAAGACCTGGAGATACAAGCCCTCGAGCTGGGCATCCCCGTGAAGACCCGCCACAACGAGGTTGCGCCCAACCAGTTTGAGTGCGCCCCGATATTCGAAGAGACCAACCTGGCCGTCGACCACAACATGCTGCTCATGAGTCTGATGAAGCGCGTGGCCCACAAGCACGGCTTTGAGGTGTTGCTCCACGAGAAGCCTTTCGACGGCATCAACGGTTCGGGTAAGCACAACAACTGGTCGCTCTCTACCGACACCGGCGTGCTGCTGCACGGCACCGGCAAGACCCAGGAGGACAACCTGCGCTTCGTGGTGTTCATCGTCGAGACCCTGATGGGTGTCTACCGCCACAACGGTCTGCTGAAGGCTTCGATCATGGATGCCGGCAATGCCCACCGTCTGGGCGCCAACGAGGCACCTCCTGCCATCATCTCCTCGTTCCTGGGTCGCAGCGTAAGCGATTTGCTGAAGCACATCATGGACGCCGACAAGGATGCCCTCTTCATCCAGGGCAAGCAGGGTGTGGAAATCGACATTCCCGAGATTCCCGACATCATGCGCGACAATACCGACCGCAACCGCACCAGCCCCTTCGCCTTCACCGGCAACCGCTTTGAGTTCCGTGCCGTCGGTTCGAGCGCCAACTGCGCCAGCGCGCAAATCGTGCTCAACACGGCCGTAGCCGAGGCTCTCGTCGACTTCAAGACCCGTGTGGATAGCCTTATCGCCAAGGGCGAGGACAAGTTTGCTGCCATCCTCAGCGTGGTGCGCGACGACATCAAGACTTGCGCCCCCATCCATTTCGACGGCAACGGCTACTCCGACGAGTGGGTTGTGGAAGCTGCCAAGCGTGGCCTCGACACCGAGAAGTCGGCTCCCGTCATCTTCGACCGCTACCTCGACGCCGAGACCATCAAGATGTTCGAGTCGACGGGCGTTATGAAGAAGAACGAGCTTGAGGCCCGCAACGAGGTGAAATGGGAGACCTATACCAAGAAGATCCAGATCGAGGCCCGTGTGCTGGGCGACCTTTCGCTCAACCACATCATCCCGGTGGCAACCCACTACCAGTCGATGATTGCCAAGGACGTGCAGAACCTCATGGCTATCTACGGTGCCGAGAAGGGCAAGAAGCTCTCCGAGCGCATCCTGAACATCATCGAGCAGATTTCCGAGCGCACTGCCGCCATCGAGCAGAACGTAGAGGAAATGGTCAATGCCCGCAAGGTGGCCAACAAGATACAGGACGAGCGCGAGAAGGCCATTGCCTACCACGACACGGTCGAGACGTTCTTCGACGCCATCCGTTACCAGATCGACAAGCTCGAACTGGTGGTGGCCGACGAGTTGTGGACGCTGCCCAAGTACCGCGAGTTGCTGTTCATCCGATAAGCAACTGCGACAAATCAGAGAATTGTGTATTTCTAAATAGGCAATCTATTTCTTTTATTGGTTGTTTAAGTTTACAGGGTGGGCTTGCCGTGAGGCAAGCCCACCTTTTCTGTTTTTTGTCGTCGGTGATGCCGTTGCCGTGCCCAAGACAGGGGCGAAAGCCGTTTTTATGGTCGTGCAGTATTATGAGAGGGTTTCGGACCTGCAGGTAGGTTGTGCAAAGATCGTATGCAAAAAAGTATCGTTTGTACCGTTTTTGCCCCTATAGGGGGCGTATAATTCAACGCCGTTTGCGATTTAAATATGCGCCCCCTACAGGGCGATGAATTGATACACATTGTGATGATAGGGGTAACCCCCTATCCTATATTATATGCCCCCTACAGGGGCGAAAACTGCGCAAACAGTTCATATTATGATTAGATTTTTTAACACCCTACCTGGCACGGTGCGCAATCATGCGTTGAATGAAGCTACTCTACAAGGTAGGTGATGTTCGCAATATACCGGGCAACATCTGTCTGCGTTGTTGCATGCCGACGTGTTGCAATCCATAGTGTGCCCGATGTACCGCCGAAACGTGCCTGCGCGAGTGTGGTTGGTAACTCCTTGCATATCAACGTTATAGAGATTGTCGAAAATTTAAGCTATTATTTTCGAAATTTAAGCTATTATTTTAAAAATTTAAGCTATTATTTTCTGCCGTTCGATAGCTTTCGCCGGGCGGTTCGTGTCGTGCGGTGATGGCTGCGCTATGCAACCGGCTGCGGAATGGTGCTTTTTTGTTTTCCGAAAACATTGGGGCGTATGGCCGCCGGTCGGTCTCTATGTCCATATTTTGTACGCTGTTGTCCAATTATTGGACAGTGGATAAAATGGTGTTTTCTGCTAACTGTTTCGTTATCAGATGGTTGCATTTTTGGCACGGCATTGGCATAGAGTAATGATGTATGAAAAGAACAATTAGCACATTTATCCTGACGCTGGCCTGTGCGGCAGCCACTGCACAGACCTCCTGGTCGCTCGACAGTTGCATCAGCTATGCCGTGAGCCATGCCAATACGGTGCGGCGCAACCGTATTGACCTTGAGCAGCGCCGCTACGATGCCCGCACGGCCGCGCTCGACTTCCTGCCCACGGTGAGCGGACAGGTGAGCGGTCAGTACTCGTGGGGACGCAACGTAGACCCCGAAACCAATACGTACAAAACCATCACCACCTTCAACAACTACTATTCGCTGGGTGCATCGGTCAGTCTGTTCGACGGCGGACAGACAATCAACGCTTTCCGCCGCGCCAAGAACATGCGCGCCTATGCGGCCACGGCCCTGCAGAAGGCCGCCGACGACAAGGCACTCTCCGTGATGACCAAGTTTGTAGATGCCATATACAACCAGAAGAGTGTGGCCCTCGCCGAGCGCAAGCTCGCCGACAGCCGCGCCCTTCTGCTCAAGACCCAGCGTCTCTTCGAGCTGGGCGAGAAGTCGCGCCCCGACGTGGCGCAGATGGAGAGCCAGGTTGCCGAAGACGACTACAACCTGTTGCACCAGCAAAACCAGGCCCGGCTGGCACTGATGGCCCTGAAGAGCGAAATGAACTATCCTGTGGCCGACACGCTGTGCCTCTCCGACGAGGCACCTGCAGCCACTTGGGAGGCCGCCGGACGCGGCCAGCTCCGCGTGACGCTCGATGAGCAGAAGGTGAAAGACCTGCGCTATGCGTGGCTCGCAGCCAAGGGCAACCTGCTGCCCAGCCTCACGCTCGGCGGTGGTGTGCAGACCAACTATTACCGTAATCTCTCTCAAGGAAGTGGCATGGCAGACGGCTTCGGCACGCAGATGAGGAACAACCGTGGCGAATACGTCTACCTGTCGCTTTCCGTTCCGCTTTTCGCCCCCAGCCGTTGGCGGACGGCGCGCAAGGCCAAGAGCGAGTGGCGGGCGGCGCAGCTCGACCTCGACGACACGCGCCGCAAGCTCAGCGACGACCGTGCGCAGGCCGTGGCCGACCTGCAGGGCTACTGCCGCGAGGTAGAGCAGATGGAGCGCAAGGTGGCGGCCGACTCGCTGGCCTACCACCTGTCGAGCCGCAAGTACGAGGAAGGCATGCTCTCCACGTTCGACCTGCACACGGCGGCGCAGACCCTGCTGCAGTCGCGCATCAGGCTGCTGCAGTCGCAGTTGCTGCTCATCGTGAAGCGGAGGCTGGTGGAATATCTCGGCCGGTAGGCCGTAAGGATTACGATATAGATTATAAATAATTGCATCAACTATAAAAACAACATACGACAATGGATATCAAGATCGAAAAAAAGAAATATGCCGTTCCCCGCAAGTACTGGCCCTTGATAGGCGGCGCGGTGGTTTTTGCGGCTGCCCTGACATGGCTGGCGGTAGGCAATTTCAGTTCGTCGCTCAACGTGGACGCCAAGAACCTGAACATCGGCGAGGTGACCAACGGGCAGTTTGACGACTATGTGTCGGTGGACGGCAGCGTGGCCCCCATCCAGGTGGTGCAGATCTCGCCCGAGGAGGGCGGTCTGGTGCTTGAGAAAGTGGTGGAGGAAGGCACCCATGTGCACAAGGGCGATGTCATCGTGAGGCTCAGCAACTCGAACCTCGACCTGCAGATTCTCAATGCCGAGAGCGAGCTGGCAGAAAAGCAGGACATGCTGCGCAACACCGAACTGTCGCTCGAGCAGGACATGCTCAACAACCGCACCGAGGCTGCGCAGTACGACATGGACGTGGTGTCGAAGAAACGTGCCTTCGACCATCAGCATGCCCTGCAGCAAGAACAGCTCAACTCGCGCGAGGATTACCTTAAGGCTCAGGAGGACTACAAGCTGGCGCAGGAGAAAAACGCGCTCATCAAGCAGCGGCTGAAGAAGAGCACCCAGCTGCGCAAGGCGCAGATGGAGCAGATGGCCGACAACCTCGAGTCGATGCAGCGCAACGTGCAGCTGGTAAGGGAACGCAAGGCCAAGCTCGACGTGCGCTCGTCGATCGACGGCGAGGTGGGGCAGCTCGACATCGAACTGGGACAGAACATACAGCCCGGACAGAAGGTCGGCGTCATCAACGACCTGTCCGACTACAAAGTGCAGGCACAGGTCGACGAGCACTATGTGGACCGTGTGCACCCGGGGCTCACCGGTACCTTCGAGCAGAACGGCAAGCGTTATACCCTCGAGGTGCGCAAGGTGTATCCCGAAGTGACCAACGGCCGCTTCAAGATCGACTTCGTGTTCCGCGGCAACCGGCCGCAGAACATACGCACGGGACAGACCTACTACGTGGACCTGCAGCTCGGTGCGTCGAAGCGGGCCGTGCTCATACCCAAGGGAACGTTCTACAGCGTGACCGGCGGACAGTGGATCTTCGTGCTCGACAAGGACGGAAAGAAGGCCTACCGGCGCAACATCACCATCGGCCGACAGAACCCGCAATACTATGAGGTCGTGGACGGGCTGGAGCCGGGCGAGCGCGTCATCACCAGCGGCTACGAGGCTTTCAAGGACAACCAGACGCTCGTGCTCACCCGTTGAGAGGCGGACGGCTGCAACACAACATCACCGCTAACATATCACACAACATAAACCAACAGTTTGCCATACATGAACTATATCGCAAAAGCATTTACCGGACTGGCCCGCAGAGGCCAGCACAACTTCGCAAAGATACTGTGTCTTGGGCTGGGACTGGCCATCAGTTCGGTGTTCATCGCAGAAATCTATTACGAACAGACGTTCGATACTTATTTCCCCGAGGCGTCACGCACCTACTATGTGTTAGAAAAGTACAAGACGGGCGACATGAGCGAAATGCAAAGCAGTACGCGCACACCGGGCGCATGGGCTCCCGGAGTGAAGGATTATGTACCCTTTGTGGAGGCTGCCACGCGCTTCACGCCCTGGTGCGGAGACGAAACACAGCTGCGTCTGCAGGGCCGGTCGAAGGACGGCGAGGGCGAAGGCAATGCCGTGACGTCGTCTATCGGCATAGCCGACAGCTGCTTCTTCGATGTCTTCCCGCAGCGCATCCTTGCCGGCAACGCCCGCACGGCGCTGTCCACGAAGAACACGGTGGTGGTCAGTTCCGAACTGGCCAAGACCATCGGCGGCGATGTGGTGGGGCGCCGCTTTACCGTCGACGACTGTCCGGGCATAACCTTCACCATCGGCGCCGTGTTCGAGGCGTTCCCCTGGGGTTCGTCGCTCCACGGCAAACATGCCTTCCTGTCCATGGCTTCCATGGGCGATGCGACATACGACGGTAGCAGGAACTGGGTGGGCAACGACCGTTACAGCTCGTTCGTACGCCTGGCCAAGGGGCATGACATTGGCGAACTGCATCCCTACATGAAGAAGATGCTGGCCGAAAACATCGACCAGGACATGCTGAAAAAGGTGGGTGCAAAGCTCGAAGTCGACTTCCGTACGCTCAACGAGTATTACACGAGCGACTCGTATGTCAGGATGATGAAGTGGATATTGGGTATTGTGGCCTTCGTGATGCTCTTTACCTCGGTCATGAACTACCTGCTCATCATCGTCAGCAATACCGTTTCGCGGTCGCGCGAGATGGCTGTGCGCAAGTGTTTCGGGGCCGGCAAGGGCCACATCTTTGCCCAGACGGTCTCCGAGGCCGTTGTTCATGTGGGCCTGTCCGTGGTGCTCGCTGCCGTGCTGCTGTACGCCTGCAAGGGAACCGTCGAGGATTTTCTGTCGGCGCCGCTGGCTGCACTTCTCTTCAACCGTGGCGCATGGATACTTGCCGTCATCGTCATGGCCGTCATTTTCATCGGTGGCGTGGCTACGGGCTGGCTGTTCCTGCGCACGCCCGTCACCGCTGCTTTCCGTGGGTGGACGGCACACCGCCGCCGCTGGAAACTGGCCTTGCTGGCCTGCGAGTTTGCCATCGTGGGCCTGATGATGAGCCTGCTGTGGGTCGTAGGTGCGCAATACGGCAAGCTGACACGCCTCGACCCGGGCTACAAGTATGACAATGTGGCTATCCTCAATGTGTATGGACTGCAGGGTTCCGACTCGCGCCGCTGTCTCGACGAGCTCCGCCGCGACGCCCATGTGTCGCTCCTCTCTACTGCCACATACCTTCCGCTGGACGGATGGTTCGGATCGGGCAACAATATCTCGCTTCCCGGAAGCGACGAAGAACTGTTCAACGCACAGGATCTGTACTTTGTCGGCGACAATTTCTTCAAGATGCTCGATATCCGGATTACCCAGGGTTCTTTCTTTACCGACCGCAGCGACACTTGCCGGCAGGTCATGGTCAGCGAGGAATTTGCCAAACGCCTGGCAAAAGCGGCAGGATGGAAAGACGGGGTCGTGGGCAAGCGGGTCTTCATAAGCGAGCATTGCTCGGCTGACTACCCCTATCTGCAGATTGTGGGCGTGTTCAACAACATTCTGTTGGGCGGCATGCGGCAGGAAAACAACAAGTCCGACGCTCCCAGCATGGTGTTCTACAGTCCGGCGGATGCTACCCATTCGGTCTTGCTCAAGTTCGATGAGCTGACGCCGGAGACCATGCTCGAGGTGCGGCAGAAGATGGAAAGGCTGTTCCCCGGAAAGAATGTGAGTCTGTTGAGCTACGCCTCCGAGTTCGAAAAACAGTATGAGTCGCAGCGCAATTTCCGTAACGGCATCCTCGTGAGCGGTGCAGTGGTGTTTGTCATCGCTATCCTGGGACTGCTGGGCTACTCGTCCGACGAGGTGTCGCGCCGCAGCAAGGAGATTGCCATCCGCAAGGTCAACGGCGCCCGGGTGAGTGATATCCTCCGCCTTCTTGTATGCGACGTCATGCGCGTGGCACTGCCCAGCGTGCTTGCCGGCTGTGTGGGCGCATGGGTCATTGCCGCCCGCTGGCTGCAGAACTTTACCGTGCGCATTTCTCTTTCGCCGTGGATTTTCCTGGCCGTAACGGCTGCGGTTCTCCTCGTAGTCGGTCTCTCGGTGGGCATAAACTGCCGTAAGGTGGCCCTGTCGAACCCCGTGGATTACCTGAAGGACGAGTAGCCGGACTGCGCCGCGCCGCATGGCCGACAAAACCGGGACATCTCCCGAACCATTATCAAACAATAGTAAACAAGCAAAACACAAGAAAAGATGATAAAAGTAAACGAATTAAGCAAGGTGTTCCGTACCGAAGAGGTGGAAACCATCGCACTGGACAAGGTGAGTTTTGAGGTCAACGACGGCGAGTTTGTGGCCGTCATGGGCCCGTCGGGCTGTGGAAAGTCCACGCTGCTCAACATCCTGGGACTGCTCGACAACCCCACAGGCGGCCAGTATTGGCTCGGCGACAAGGATGTTTCCGGCCTGAAGGAAAACGAGCGCACGGCCATACGCAAAGGCCAGGTGGGCTTTGTGTTCCAGAGTTTCAACCTTATCGACGAGCTCAACGTGGAGGAAAACATTGCCCTGCCGCTGGCTTACATGGGGCTTCCGAAGGCCGAGCGCAAGGCGAAGGTTGAGGAGGTGATGCGCCGCGTGAACATCGTGCACCGTGCCAAGCACTTCCCCCACCAGCTGTCGGGCGGCCAGCAGCAGCGCGTGGCCATAGCCCGCGCGGTGGTGTTCGGCCCGCACCTTGTTCTCGCCGACGAGCCGACCGGTAACCTCGACTCGAAGAACGGGGCGGAAGTGATGCGCCTGCTGTGCGAGCTCAACCGGGAAGGAACCACCATTGTCATGGTAACTCACAACGAAAACGATGCCCGGATGGCCCACCGTGTGGTGCGTCTGTTCGACGGCAAGATCGTGGACGACGGCAAGGCCTGAGCCTTTGCTTGCCTGACGGGTGTTGCGGGCCGCTGGCCGAAGCACCGCCCGGCGGCACGCGAAACGCTTGAGGGGAAGCAGCCCGACGACATTCTGGTGTCGCCGGACTGCTTCCCCTCAATGCGTTGTGTGTCAAGGCGCAGGCTAATGTGCCGCTGCTGAACGGAAGGTAACAGGCGTTACGTCGTCGTTTTTCAGCACGTCGTAGATGTCTTGCGGCTTGGTCTTTACCGGGCCGCGCATGAAAATGGTGGCATTGTAGCTCTTCATGAACTGGCGGTGGAAGTCGGGGTCGGCCGTCGGCAGTTCGAAAGCTTTGGACGGTTTGCCGTTGCTGTCGATGTGGGCGATGAACGGCCGCGTGTAGACACCGTCGTCGCGGCGGCTCGAGAAGACTATCCACCGGCCGTTGGACGACCACTCGTGGTAGCTCTCGGCATTGTCGGAGTTGGCCGCCGTAAGCGGATAGCTCTTCATGTTCGTGAGGTCGGTCATCCAGAGGTCGGCGTCGCGGTGCCACACATGGAAATAACCCCAGCCGCCCAGGCTGTAGAGCAGGAAGCGGCCGTCGGGCGAGATGCGCGGGAAAGTGGCGCTCTTGCCCATGCCGGCAGCGTCGAACACCATCTCGCGCGAGCCGAACGTGCGGGTCGTTTCGTCGAAAGGCAGGCGGTAGATGCTGTACTTTATCTCCTTGGCACGTGCGATGGCCTCGCTGCCGTGGGGCACGGTGTCGCGGTACTCGAAGTGTGCGCTGGCATAGTAGAGATACTTGCCGTCGGGCGACCAGCTTGGGAACACCTCGAACTCGGTGGAGTCGTTGAGGATGGTGGACACTTCGTTTTTGTCGGGGTCGAAGAGTATCAGGTCGCTTTGCGAGTCGAGTACCTCAATCTTGTCGATGTCCCGCGTGTGGAAGCTCTGCATGGTCATGTCGGTAGAGTAGGCCAAGAGCTTCAGCGTGGGGTGCCAAGCAGGATAGACACCGGCCGAAAGGATGCTGTCGCACTTCATGTTTACCTTCTGCATCTTTCCGTCGTACTCGATGAAGGTGCCGCCGTGGCGCTGGCGGGCGTGGAACTGGTAGCGGTCGGGATTGTAGTTCTGCACGTTGTGGCAGTTGATGCACTGGCCGTCGCTGTCGTTGGCCGCCAGCATGTTGTTGTAGATGACCGACTCGTCGTAGTTCTCCAGGCACCGCTGGCTGATGGTCAGTTCCTCGTAGGTTACATACGACGGGGCGATGAGGCGGTAAGAGATGTAAGGGTCGATGCTGTCGGGGCTGACATGGATGGCGAACGGTTTGTAGTGTGTCCACTGCCCTTGGTTCAGGGCGTAGATGTCCACCCTTATGTCCTTTCCTTTGGCGGCGCCGGCCAGTGCCTTCCATTCGTCGATGTCGGGTTGCGCCTTCAGTCCGCCGCACAGTATTTCGAGGTTGCCGCAGCTGTAGCGTGTCACTGCGTCTTCGGCCGTTGTGGTGAGTTCCATCGACAGTGGGGCGATGTTTACCGGCACGGTGACGCCGGTGTAGTCGGGGTAGACGGCGG
The DNA here is from genome assembly GCA_963656755.1 of bacterium. Taxonomy (GTDB): domain Bacteria; phylum Bacteroidota; class Bacteroidia; order Bacteroidales; family Bacteroidaceae; genus Prevotella. The sequence continues at coordinate 39,770 of CAVKJH010000062.1, read as the reverse complement.
GCAGCCGGGGTGTCTCGCTGAATTGTGCGGGCACCTCCACGTGGGTGCATGCCGTGAGGCAGAGCGACAGGGCGAGCAGTGCGCCGAGTGCGCACTGCTGCAGCCGGCTGATGTGGATGGCGTATGATGTGTTTCTGTTTTTCATCTTTTGATAGTTGTTGTTCGTAGTTCCGTTGTTCTGGTCAGTCTCCTTCCGGGTGGTCAGTAGCTCTTAAGGCCGCGGATGAGGAAGTACTCGTAGTAGAATGTTCCGCCGAAACGGGGATAGAGCAACGGTTTCATCTGTTCTTCGGTCATGCCCCCGAGCTGTTGCGCGGCAGCCATGAAATCGTTGTAGTTCTGTTTCACCTCCTCGTCGAATGGCATGTGGCTGATGTCCACATTGTTTTCCAAGTGTCCGTAGAGGTAGGCAGCCTCCTGGTAGTGCACGGGCATGCGCTGCCCCGGGTGCAGCCGGGCGTACTGTGCAAACTGGTCCCAGAACACCGGGATCTGCTTCGACTGCAGGGCGGCCTGCAGGCACGCCTCTTGGTAGACCGGGTCGTTAGACATCTCGTGCGAGAAGCTGTTGAGCAGGTACAGCTCGATGAGCGTGTTGTCGGAGGTCAGCTCGTCGTTGCCGTGCAGGAAATGGAGGATGGGCTTCATCTCCGCATCGTTCCTGACGAGGGTGGGATTTGTGAGGTAAGGCTCGTAGTGCTCGGCGAACGTTTTGTAGTATTTTGTGTTCTTGAGGATGTCGATATATTTTCTGGCAACCTGCATCTCGCCGTTGAGAATGGCACATTTGAGCATGTACTTCAGATAGTCGGCGCGCCATCCGTACTCCACGCCGTCCTCCAGGCACCAGCGGTAGCAGAAGTTCAGTTTGCCGTAGTGGTAGTAGATAATCTTGCCGCCCGTCTGCGTGATGCGCACCTGGAACGGAGCGTTGCACTCGGCACTTCCGTTCTTGTAATGGTACATGTTGTCGCCGGCGGTGCCAAGACGGAACAGCGCAAGGTTCTTCAGCATCCACATCATGCGTGTAGGCTCCTCGTCTTCGTCGAGCGTCTGGTAGGTCTGCAGCACGCCATCCCAGTTGAGGTTCTCCACTTCGTGGGTCATTTTGAGCTCGCGCCGGAAGTTGCGGTCCTTGTACCAGCCTGCCCATATGCCGGCCGTCAGGACGGCAACCGCCACGATGTTGGCCGCCACGGCATAGCGGCGGCGTACCGCTGCGGGCCAACTGCCGTAGAGCACGGCCGCCAGGGCAAGCGCAGCGGCAAGCAGCGCAAACGGCCAGTAATAGACCGGATGGCTCGAAATCACGCAGTAGACGGGCAGGGCGGCGGTATAGATGTCGTCCTGGGGTATCTGGCAGTAGACGTAGCGGTAGCAGATGAGCGGAACGAAGATGATGGCCAGGACGGCCACAAGTGTGGTGAAGGCATTGGCAAGCACATGTTTGCGTCCGCCGCCGTCCAGCCGCCAGGCTATGATTGCCATCAGGCCCGTTGCCATCAGGCCGTAGAAGCCCAGCAGCGGATAGGCCACGGCGGTGCAGAGCAGCAGGTAGACATTGCGCAGCTGCCAGCGTGCCGGCACGAGGCGGTAGAGCCATGCCAGGCCCACGGCGGCCGTTGCGCCGATGGTGGCGGCAAAGAAATGGCCGCGGAGCTTGAGGTAGAATATCCAGTAACCCAAGTCGACGTCGGTGATGAGCAGCATTGCCACCGGAACGAGCAGCAGTGCCGGCGCATAGGTGGGTATGCGAAACGTGCGCCTCACCGTCCACATCAGCAGCAACCACCACAGGCACAGCAGGATCACACCTGCCAGGGGATGGTAGAAATACTGGGTGAAGTATGTGCCTGCCCATGTGAGGAAGCCTCCGGGCACCACCATCTGCTGTTCAAAAAACAGTGGGGTGCTGAGGAACAGGTTCAACTCCTGCACCCGGAAAAGGATGTCGGCATCGTAGGCCATCAGCGCAGCGGCAATGGCGATGAGGGCCAGCAGCGGAATGACAAATGCTGAGAGACCAGCCAGAAATGTAGGCGTGCGCTTCGGCGTGCCGCCCTTCGGCGAACCGCTTGGCTGCCGTTGGCTGGTGGTGTTGCGGTCTGGCTGGTCGTGCGTCTCGGTGGATAGTTCGTTCGTTAGTTTCTTTGCGTTCATTTCATAATGGTCGTTAGGATAACGCAAAAGTAATAAAATAATGTGGAAAACCTATCGGAAATGCACAAAAACACCAACCGCCACCCGATAATCATGGTGCGGCCGGTATGGATACCGGGTGTTGCGGACCGACAAAAAATCCCGTTGCGCCATCGGCGCAACGGGAAATTATGGTGTGGTGCGGCGGAAGGGCGCAAACCCTTCGCGCATCTTCGAGACAACTTATTCGGCAGTCTCGCTGTTCTCCTGACGGTTGTCGTGGCGGGGCTGACGCTCGCGGCCGCCACGGTCGTCGCGGCGCGGACGACGCTCGCCACGCGGACGGCGCTCGCGTTCCACATAACCCTCGGGCTTCTCGACCAGCACACGGTGCGAGAGCTTGTACTTTCCGGTCTTCGGGTCGATTTCGAGGAGCTTCACCTGGATGTGGTCGCCCTCCTTGATGCCGGCCTCTTCGACGGTCTCCAGACGCTTCCAGGCAATCTCGGAGATGTGGAGCAGACCTTCCTTGCCGGGCATGATTTCCACGAAGCAGCCGTAGGGCATGATGCTCTTCACCACGCCGTCGTAGACCTCGCCTACCTCGGGGATGGCCACGATGGCACGGATCTTCTGAATGGCAGCGTTGATAGAGTCCTTGTTGGGTGCGCTCACCTGCACATGGCCCACACCGTCGGCCTCGTCGATGGTGATGGTAGAGCCGGTGTCTTCCTGCATCTGCTGGATAATCTTTCCGCCCGGGCCAATCACGGCACCGATGAACTCCTTGGGGATGTCGAATGCCTCGATGCGCGGCACGTGCGGCTTCATCTCGGCGCGCGGCTCAGAGAGGGTCTTCATCATCTCGTTCATGATGTGCTCGCGGCCAGCCTTGGCCTGCATCAGTGCGCGCTCGATGACCTCGAACGACAGTCCGTCGCACTTGATGTCCATCTGGGTGGCGGTAAGACCGTTCTTCGTTCCGGTGGTCTTGAAGTCCATGTCGCCGAGGTGGTCCTCATCGCCGAGGATGTCGGAAAGGATGGCAAACTTGTCCTCGCCGGGGTTGTGGATCAGACCCATGGCAATACCGGCTACGGGGTTCTTGATGGGCACGCCGGCGTCCATCAGGGCGAGTGTACCGCCGCAGACGCTGGCCATTGATGAAGAACCGTTCGACTCGAGGATATCGCTCACCACACGGATGGTGTAGGGGTAGCCCTCGGGTATCTGACCCTTCAGGGCGCGCCATGCCAAGTGGCCGTGTCCAATCTCGCGGCGGCCCGGGCCACGCTGGCTCTTGGCCTCGCCCGTAGAGAACGGGGGGAAGTTGTAGTGGAGAAGGAAACGCTGGTAAGCGCGTGTCACGGCACCGTCAACAAGCTTTTCGTCGAGCTTCGTTCCCAGCGTTACCGTGGCAAGCGACATGGTCTCGCCGCGCTGGAAGATGGCCGAACCGTGGGGGATGGGCAGCGGCGATGCCTCGCACCAGATGGGGCGCACCTCGTCGGTCTTGCGGCCGTCCATGCGAAGACCCTCGTCGAGGATGCAGCGGCGCATGGCGTCGCGCATGGTGTCGCCCCAATAGCGGCCGGCTTCGGCGTGCTTCTCTTCGAGCTCCTCCTCGGAGAGGTCGGTGTGGGCGGCGTCGTACTTCTCGAGGAAGTCGGCGATGGTCTTGTCGAAAGCGTCGTTGCGCTCCTGCTTCGGAAGGGTCTGGTGGATGATGTCGTAGGCGGGCTGGTACAGCTCGGCATGGATCTGCTGGCGAAGGTCTTCGTCGTTGATCTCGTCGTTGTACGCGCGTTTCACGTCAGTGCCCAGCTCCTTGGCCAGCTCGTCCTGCAGCTCGCACATCGGCTTGATGGCCTCGTGGGCAGCCTTCAGGGCGCCGATCAGGTCTTGCTCCGACACCTCGTCCATCTCGCCTTCCACCATCATGAGGTTGTCCTTGGTGCAGGCTACCATGATGTCGAGGTCGGCATCCTTCATCTGGTCGAATGTCGGGTCAATGACATATTCGCCGTTGATGCGTGCCACGCGGCACTCGGAGATAGTATGCTCGAAAGGTATGGTGGAGCAGGCCATTGCGGCTGAGGCCGCAAAGCCGGCGAGTGCATCGGGCTGGTCCTTGCCGTCGCTGGAGAGCAACCAGACCTGCACGAATACCTCGCAGTGGAAATCAGAGGGGAACAAGGGGCGCAATGCGCGGTCTACGAGACGCGACACGAGGATCTCGTCGTCGCTGGCCTTGCTTTCACGCTTCGTGAAGCCGCCAGGGAAACGGCCTGTGGCATAATACTTCTCCCTGTAGTCTACTGTCACCGGCATGAAATCGGTGCCGGGAACTGCTTCTTTGGCTGCCGTGACGGTGGCGAGCAGCACGGTGTTGTTCATGCGGAGAACAACCGACCCGTCGGCTTGCTTGGCAACCTTTCCGGTCTCAATCGAGATGGTTCTTCCATCTGGCAATTGAACGGTCTTTGTAATTACGTTCATCTAAAAATTAAAAAAATCTTATTGTTTTGACTGACATCTAAATATATCTGTGGGCAAAGATACCTATTAAAAACGAAACTGACGAAGAAAATATTCCGAAAATCCTTTCAAGATGCTGATTTTTGGATTTTTATATCATTTATTGGGGAAAATACTTGCAGTCGTCTGAACTTTTTCTTATTTTTGCTGACTGACAATACTATCTAACTTAAACATGCTTATGAGAAAAAATTACAAGCATCTTCTGATTGGATTGCTTCTTTGTTCTGCCACGCTAACGCACGCGGCGACAATGAGTTTTACAACCAGCAAAGCGGTCGGCGAACGCTTTTCCATCGCCATGAACCCCGGGGTGACGGCTACCGTGACATGGGCCGACGGTACATCCGAAACCTTTGTCAGCGACGGTACGGTGCAGACGCTTACCCTGGTGTCGCCGCAGTTTACGGTCAGCACCGACTCTGAGGTTACCTCGCTTTATGTGGCAGGCAACCAGATTTCGGCTATGGACCTGACCAACGTGAGCAGTTCGCTGAAGAAACTTTATTGCGGCGACAACGAACTGGTCACCCTGAACCTCTCTAATTTCAAGAACCTGGTGGAACTTGATGCCCAGGGAAACCGCCTTACCACCCTGAAGGTCTTCGGACCCGAAAGCGTCAACGGTTCGGACAACCAGCTCGCGGCATTCACGGCCACACAAGCCTCGCGCATCAAGAACCTCTATCTTGCCGACAACCAGCTGAAAGGCATGAGCTCCAGCCAGATGACATCGCTCGAATACCTGTTTGCGCAGCGAAACGAAATGAAGACACTGCGGCTCAACAAGTGCGCAGCGCTGAAGCTGGCGTCGCTTGCCGACAACCAGCTGGCCACCTTCGACATCTCGGATATTACCGAGCTGCAAGAACTTTGGGCCGGCGGCAACCCGTTGGGAGAGCTCGACCTCACGGCGTTGGCCTCTCTGCAGTGCCTCGTGGTGCCCGGAAGCCAGCTGAAGACCATCCTTTGGAACGAGGCCTGCAAGAGCACCCTGTCGTATGTCGACGTCAGCAATAACAGCCTCTTCTTCAACTCTTTCCCCACATTGCGCAACAATACCGTGCTCACCACGGCCATCCTGGCACCGCAAAACCCCTATCCGCTGGTAGAGAGCGGCTTTGTCTATGCCAACGTTGAGAACAACTGGAGTGCGGAAAAGCTCGAGCCCATGTCGACCAACGGCTGGGGAGCCGCTTCCTCACCAATCCTGACCATTACCGATTCGGAAGGCAACGTGCTCAAAGCTGGCAACGATTCCACCGCGAGCGACTACCGCAACTACCTGCGCCGCATCACGTTCTGGAAGTCGTCGGTAGGTAAGACCGTTGCCATCAGCGCCATTTCCAACTATTATCCCGACATTACGCTGGAGACAACTCCGTTCTATGTCACCACGGAAACAGGCATAGAGAGTGCCCGGACCGACAGCGGCGAAGAAAAGGCCGACGTGTACTATAACCTCAACGGCCAGCGCGTGGACAAGCCTGCGCACGGCATCTATATCGCCAACGGCAAGAAAGTCATTATCCGATAAACCGAACCATCATGAACAAGCATAAGATATTTGCCACTGCTGCGGCCGCTCTGCTGTCGCTGGCAGCCACCGCGCAAACCAAGCTCGACAACACTACGGCTACGCCGAAGATCATAACTCCCGGAGATACCATCACGCTGGGCTACAACTGCGACTTTGCCGTGGTGCCCATCAACGCCACATGCGAGTATACGCCCAGCACCCCCGAGACTTGGGTGAAGGTGCAGAAGGACGGCAACGGCAACCTTGCCATGTTTTCGGAGTTCAATGTGGGCGGCGTGAACCGTTCCGCAACCGTCACGCTGGCCAGTGCCGACGGATCGTATGTCAAGTCGCTTGTCGTCAACCAGTTGCCCAATACCATGGACGGTGCGGCATCAAGGAGCATCGACCGGAAGATTTCGGTTGTCAGCGCAACGGCCAACCAAAGCATGGACGGATACGGCATCGAGAAATCGTACGACAACAACACGGGTACCTTCTACCACTCGCCTTGGGGCGGCACGTCGACCACGTTCCCCGTGGTGCTTACCTACCGTCTCGCCACCCCCAACCATCTGAACTACGCTGTCTACACACCGCGGCAGGACGGCAACTGGAATGGCAACTGGGGCAATGTGGATGTGGAGTACCAGTTGGCCGACAGCTCATGGGTGAAACTGCGTAGCTCCGACTTCGGACAGGTCAGCACCGACACCCAGATTAAGTTCGGAGAGGACGGAACGGACAATGTCTGTGCCGTGCGCTACACCATCCGCGACGGCTATGCAGGCTTTGCCAGTTGCGCCGAGATGGCTTTCTACGAGCGCGACACCACCACCACGCAGTACCTGCGCCAGTACTTTGTCGACGACCTCTGCACGCAGCTCCAACCCGGCGTTACCCGGGAAAATGCCGTGAAGATCAAAGACCAGTTCGTGAAGCGCCTGGTCTACTCGTTGCTCGACGGTAACTATTCCACCAAGTTCCGTGTGGGCGAGTTCAGTGCCTACAAGCCTTACTCGACACTGCAGCAGGAACTGAAGGTGTCGAACACTTACTGCAACCACGAGAACCCCACGGGCATCTCAGTTGAAAAAGGCGAGCGCATTGCCGTCATCGTGGAAGGCATCACCGACTACTCGGTCGGCATGAAGGTGCGCTGCTTCGGCCCCACCAACTTCGAGGAGAGCAACTACACGCTGACCAATGGTGTGAACATCATTACCGTCAACAACAAGGGCAACATCTATGTGAATTATTACACCAACGACTATGCGAAGGCTCCCAAGGTAAAGATGCATTTCGCCATGTGTACGGAGAACGGCTATTTCGACCTCACCAAGGGCATGACCAACGACGACTGGAACGAAATCATCGCCAATGCCAAGAGCGACTGCATGGACTTGCTGGGCTACCACTGTCAGGTGAACTTTCCCACGCAGACACTGAAGCAAAACTGCAAGGATGCCGTGTGGCTCGTCAATACATACGACAGCATCGTGTCATCCGAGTTTACGATGATGGGCCTTTATGAGTACCAACGCTACTACGGCAACCACATGACCGTAATCTGCGTGGCTTCGTCGGCCGGCCTCTATCACGCCAGCAACGATGGCATGTGCGTGCCCGTGAACGCGCTGAGCCAGCCCTCGTCGTCCGACCCGTCGTATTTCGACTACTGGGGTGCCGGCCACGAACTGGGCCACAACAACCAGACCGACGGCGTGCTGTGGATAGGTCTGACCGAGGTGACCAACAACCTGCTGGCCGCCTTCGCACAAGACCGCACCGAGGAAAGCGGCTTCCACCGCATGGAGAACGAGTCGAACGGCGACAAGAGCTACGGCTTCGTCAACCGGATAGTGAAGCCTAACCTGCTGAACCCGAACAGCACTTTCCACCAGAGCGACAACGTGTGGTCGTCGATGATAGCCTTCTGGGGCATCCACTGCTATACCTACGGAGCCGGCGTCGACTCGCTGGCCTACCCGAAGGTCTTCGAGAAGATGCGTACCATGGACCTCCCGCAGAAGAACAACGGCATCGGCCAGAACGCCGACTACACGGCCGACGGCGAGCAGCAGCTCAACTTCGTGAAGCAGGTTTGTGACATGACGCAGATCGACTTTACCGACTATTTCCGTCTCTGCGGCATGATGATGCCCCACAACAGCATCATCGGCGACTATTCGAACCGTCGTCTGCTCATCACGCAGGACATGGTGGACGAGCTGCAGTCGTACATCGACGGCAAGAACTATGTGAAGGCTCCCGCCGGCTTGTACCTCATCAACATCTACAACACCGATGCTTTCCGCAACAAGGCTACCGTGCCCGAGGACATCGCCGTGGGTACGGGCTGCACCGTGAGCGGCGGAAAGATTACCATCCGCCACGCCTCATGGCCCAACGCCGTGGGCTTCAAAGCATACAACGCCAACCACGAGCTGGTCGAAATCTACAGCTACGGCTACGGTTACCAGGGCAGCAGCAAGAACTATCGCCCGTCGTACACCAGTGCTACGCTGGCCAACGATGTGGCTTATGTCTATGCCGTGAGCTACGACGGCACGGAGACGCTCTGCTATCAGCGCTGATATCCGGGTGACGGCCCTGCCGTTCCGTAACAGAAAACCACAAGGGGGAGACATTGCTTTCGGTGCAATGTCTCCCCCTTTCGCATGTGCATGTGCGAAGTCCGGCCGGTTATTTGCGCTGGCTGCCTGTCACCACCCATACGCTGAGCAACACCAGGGCCAGGGCTACAGGCTTGTCGAGTGTCAGCACGTCCTGTCCGATGGCAATGGCCACGAACGAAGCGACGATGGGCTGCAGGTTGGTATAGACCGACACGGTGGTGGTCTTCAGGTACCGCAGGGCAAACGGTATGGCGAAAAAGCCGGCCACGGTGGCAAACACCACGATGAAAGTCATCTCGGCCACGCCGCTCCACGCCCAGTGCGCCGAATAGAGCGGTGCCGTCAGCAGGTCGCTCCACGAGAACGGCAGTATGGCTACCGACGAGGCCAGGAAAACCCATTTCATCTGTGTCACGGCCGTGTATTTGCCCGATACGTGGCGTGTGATGATGAGGTACACGGCCCATGTGAGCAGCGAGAGCACCGTGAGGCCGATGCCCAGCAGGTCGTTGGAGCCCGAACCGCCCTGCCATCCGGCAAACGCCATGAGCAATGCTCCGGCCACGCCGATGTTCACGCCCATCGCCCCGCGCAGGGTGATGCGCTCGCCGATAAACAGTGCCGCACACAGCATGGTGGCCACGGGGGTCAGTGTGGCAATGATGCTGAAGTTGACGGGGGTCGTGAAATGGAGCGCCCAGGCCGTGAGCGTCTGCGACACCACGAAGCCCAGCAGTCCGCCGCCCACAATAACCGCCAGGTCGCGCCGCTCCACGTGTTCGCGCGGCATGAAGAGCGATATGGTCCAGAAGATGACTGCGGCGCCGATGCACCGCGTGGCCATGTAGGCCATGGGCGACACCCACTGGTCGAGCAGCAACTTGGTCACGGGCACGCCGAGACCGAAAATGATATTGGCCAGCAGCACCGCTGAGTGGCCTTCCAATTTATGTCTTTCCATAATGGGTGCAAAGGTAACGTTTTCCGCAGAAATACCGACCGTCCGAAGCCGCAAGAACATCCTTCGCCGGCAGCTATGGTGCCCCTCTCCGCACCGCTGCGACAAAACGGCGACATGCTGCCCGTGCCGCCGCAACGGCCTTCGCCGTGTGCCCAACGTGCCGTTTCGCGGCCAAAAACGTATCTTTCTGAATATCAGTAGGTTGCGGATGGTGAAAAATAATAGCTTAAATTTTTCAAATTTAAGCTATTATTTTTCAAATTTAAGCTATAATTTTCTGCCGTTCCATACCTTCCGCACCGCGCCGGACTATCTTTTGCCGTGCGGTCTGCCGTCTGGGGGTCGTCCACGGCGCATTGGCCGCTGGTCTGTCTGAGCTCCGGGCAATAGTTGACAGCAGTTCGGGGCGGAACAAAAAGCAGCATTGCCGGAAAATGCAGCCCCGTTTTCTTGCATTGTTGCTTTAATTCAGTTATCTTTGCCAGTGGAAACCCGATGCGCCCCTGCCGGGCAGCCAGTACCTGCCGGGCGGCAAAGCAAGCCGTCAGGTCAGTGCAGCCTTAATAAAGAGGTGTGCCCGGCGGAACAAACCTTTTGAAATTGTAAATTCGCAAACCCTTACACTACGACCATGTTAGACTACATTTCCTCCAACCTATGGCAGCTATGGACGGTCATTGCCGTCGGTTGTCTCATCACCGAACTTGTTACGGGCGGATTCTATATCGTCTGTTTTTCGGCAGGCGCAGTGGCCGCAGCCGTAGTCTCGCTTGTGGGCGGGGTGGGGTGGCAGGTGTTCGCCTTTGCTGCGTTCTCGGCCCTCAGCATTTTCCTGGTGCGCCCCTTTGCGCTCAGGTACCTGCACGACGGCCAGCCCGCACCCGTCAGTAATGCCGATGCCGTCATCGGCCGCACGGGCCGTGTCAGCGAGACCATTGTGGCCGGAGGTTTCGGCCGCGTGGCCATCGACGGCGACGACTGGAAGGCGCAGGCGCCGGGCGTGGGGTGCGACATACCCGTCGGACGGCTGGTCAAGGTGACGGGCCGCGAGAGTATCATTCTCGACGTGGTGCCGGAGCCGGCCGAAAGCCCCGCCCCTGCAAACGCATAGCACTGCCGTAATTCTCAAACCTATAACACATATCAACCATGTCTTACGTACTTATTGCACTTGTGGTGTGCGTGCTGATCTTTGCCAGGATGGCCCTGATTATCATACCACAGTCAGAAACCAGAATCGTGGAGCGTCTCGGACGTTATTATGCCACACTGAAACCCGGCGTGAACATCATCATTCCCTTCATCGACCGCGCCAAGGAGATCGTGACCCTGTCCAACGGACGGTACCTCTACACCAGCCGCATCGACCTGCGCGAACAGGTGTTCGATTTTGCACGGCAGAACGTCATCACCAAGGACAACATACAGATGGAAATCAACGCCCTGCTTTATTTCCAGATTGTGGACCCGTTCAAGGCCGTGTACGAAATCAACAACTTGCCCAACGCCATCGAGAAGCTCACCCAGACCACGCTCCGTAACATCATCGGCGACATGGAACTGGACCAGACGCTCACCTCGCGCGACATTATCAACAGCAAGTTGCGCGGTGTGCTCGACGACGCTACCAACAAGTGGGGCATCAAGGTGAACCGCGTGGAGCTGCAGGATATCATTCCGCCGTCGAGCGTGCTGCAGGCTATGGAGAAACAGATGCAGGCCGAGCGCGACAAGCGCGCCACCATCCTCAACTCCGAGGGTACCAAACAGGCACAGATCCTGCAGTCGGAAGGTGAGAAACAGGCTAAGATCAACCGGGCCGAGGCCGAGAAACAACAGGCCATATTGCTGGCCGAGGGCGAGGCACAGGCACGCATCCGCAAGGCCGAAGCCGAAGCCGAGGCCATCGGCCGCATCACCGAAGCCGTGGGAAAGACCACCAATCCGGCCAACTATCTGCTGGCGCAGAACTACATCAAGATGATGCAGGAACTGGCTTCAGGCGACAAGGCCAAGACCGTGTTCCTGCCCTACGAGGCTTCCAACCTCATGGGTAGTCTGGGCGGCATCAAGGAACTGTTCAAGCCGTAACGCTGCCGGCCGGTAACGTCGCGGGCGCAGGGTGCAGGGCAAAACGGTCCTGTGCCCTGCGCCCGCCTGTTTGGTGCGGTCGGTATGGCCGGAGGCCACGCTGCGGCGCAGGATATGTGCCGCGAATATTTAATGAATGTTAAAACCATGGACGACTGTAACTTTTATGCTTTACGGTCGTCATACTTGTGAAAACGGCAAAAAACGAACATGGATTACAAGTACATCAACCAGTTGTTGGACCGCTATTGGAAGTGCGAGACCACCTTGGAAGAGGAGGGGATACTGCGTGCTTTCTTCAGCCAGGAAAACATTCCTGCCGAGCTGAAGCGGTATCAGCCGCTCTTTGTCTACGAGACAAAGGAGCTTTCCGATGATGTGCTGGGCGCAGATTTCGATGCGAAAATCATGGCTATGGTCGGGGAACCTGCGCCGGTGAAGGCCCGTGTTATCACCATGGCACAGCGTCTGAAGCCTCTGTTCAAGGCTGCAGCCATCGTAACCATTGTGCTTACGCTGGGCAATGCCATGCAGGTGCCGTTTGCAAGTCACGACGGCGACCCCATCAGCAGCTACGACGGGTACAGCAAGCCGGAGCTCAGCACGGGCACGTCGGTGGCCATGGGCGACAGCGCGGTGCTCGACACGCTCAAGCGCAGTTTGGCCGAGCCCACGGCGGCGGTAAGCGCGCCGATAGTAAAATAAGATAATTTCTATGCTTTCTCTATAAAATCATGTTTAGTAAAACACAATGAAACTGTGAAGTTTCAATTCTCTCAAATTTTTCATAACATACTAACGTTGAAAGGGACCGCAGCTCGAACGAGAGTCATGCGGTCCCTTTGTTTTTGTCCCTTGCAAGGCCGGATGGCCTGCGCTACGCCTTCTGCCGGTCGTGCGGGGTGGTTGTTTTCGTCTTCGGCAGTACCAGGTTGAGCACCACGCCTATCACGGCCGACAGGCCGATGCCCGATATGGCAAACGAGCCCGACGACAGTACGGCGCCGCCAAGCCCCATGGTGAGCATTACGGAGATGATGATGATGTTGCGCGTATCGTTCATGTCTACCTTGTTCTGCACGAGGTTCTGTATGCCTACGCTGGCTATCGTGCCGAACAGCAGCAGCATGATGCCGCCGAGCACGGCCTGGGGTATCGACTGCAGCACTGCGCTGAGCTTGCCCACCACCGAGAAGCATATGGCCGCGGCGGCCGAGATGCGTATCACCGCCGGACTGGTTATCTTGGTTATCGACATGGCCCCCGTCACCTCTGAATAGGTCGTTTCAGGCGGTCCGCCGAGAAACGCCGATGCCAGACACGCCAAACCGTCGCCCAGCAGCGTGCGGTGAAGGCCGGGTTGTTTCACGAAATCCTTTCCGGCAACGGCCCCCACCACATACACGTCGCCTATGTGTTCGAGCACCGGGGCTATGGCCACCGGTATCATGTAGAGGAATGGTTTCAGCTGGAAGTGGGTTATCGTGTCGAAATGCACGGGGCACGACAGCCAGGGTGCGGCGGCCACGCCCGTAAAGTCGATTTTGCCCATGCAGAGTGCCACTACATATCCCACTGCCACTCCGCTTATGATGGGCACCAGTTTCAACATTCCGCGGCAGAAGGTCAGTATGGCTATTGCCGTGGCCAGCGACACGAGGGCTAGCGGCCAGCACTGTTTGGCCATGTCGACGGCACTGCCCGAGAGCGACAGGCCGATGAGGATGATGGCCGGTCCGATGACAACCGGCGGAAACAGGCGGTCGAGCAGTTGCCGGCCTTGCCATTTGACCAAAGCGCTCACGGCAATGTATACCAGCGAGACGGCTGTCAGGCCGGCAAGCGTGCCGGGCAGCCCCCACACTTTTGTGGCAGCGATGATGGGTGCGATAAAGGCAAACGAACTGCCGAGGAAGATGGGTACTTGGCCCTTGGTGACAAAATGGAAGATGAAAGTGCCCAGTCCGGCCGTGAAGAGGGCGGTGGCGGGGTCGATGCCTATCAGCAGCGGCACGAGCACCGTTGCGCCGAAGGCTACGAAGAGAAACTGTACCCCGACGATTGTTTTTTTGGCGGTAGATAGTTGGTCGGTATTCATAGGATAGAGGTTGGTTGGTTGTAAAGGCTGTGCGGACATGGTTGTGACGCATGCGTTTCTGTGCTGCGCGTGCTGTATGGGACGCCCGTCAACCCTTGTGCACGCCGAAATTGTCGAGCTTCAGAAACTGGCTTTTGATGGCCTGGCGGCCTCTGAAGATGTTGACCTTGACCTGTTCTTCGGGTATCGACATGATGGCGGCAATCTCCTTATAGCTCTTTCCCTCGAAGTCGCGCAGCTGGATGCAGGTGCGTTGCTTCTCGGGAAGGTTGTCCACCAGTTGCCTTACAATTCCCAGACGGTCGTTGGTAGCGGTGCGGTCGAGGGGTGTGTCCTGCGTGTCGGCGGTTTCCGCGCGCACGTTTTCGAGTGTCTCGTTGCGGTTGTCGTGGCGTTTGATGCTGTCGAGGGCAAGGTTGCGGCAGATGGTGAAGCAGAACGACTCGATGTTTTCGATAGTGTCCCACTTGTCGCGCACGTTCCATGCCTTGATGAGTGTTTCCTGCACGATGTCCTCGGCCTCGGCGTTGCGCAGGGTGATGCGCAGCGCCAGGCGGTAGAGCTGGTTCTTGAGCGGTAGGATATCGTTTTGGAAACTGATCTTAGGCATGGGTTCACTTGATGACGGTGCCGCCTTCCTGGCCGATGGCCGATGCTTGGGTGATGATGACGCGGCGCACGCCCGCAGCGACGGCAGCCAGTGCGTTCTCCACCTTGGGCTTCATTCCGCCCGAGATGGTGCCGTCTGCCGTCAGGCGGTCGAAGTCGTTCTGCGTGATGACAGGTATCACGCTGCCGTCGTCGTCGGGGTCGCTGAGCACGCCAGGCTTCTCGAAGCAGTACACCAGCGTGACGTCGCCGTACTGGGCCAGTGCCTTGGCCGTTTCCGAGGCCATGGTGTCGGCATTGGTGTTCAGCATGTGGCCTTGTCCGTCGTGGGTAAGCGGGGCGATGACAGGGACTGTTCCTTGTGCGAGGAGCGAGTGCAGAAGGTCGCCCCGCACATAGTCCACGTCGCCCACGAAACCGTAGTCTACGCCGTTCTTCAGGGGGCGGCGGTGACTGCGTATGGCGTCGGCATCGGCTCCGGTCAGTCCCAGTGCATTGATGCCCCGTGCCTGAAGGCGTGCCACGATGCCCTTGTTGACGAGGCCGCCGTAGACCATGGTCACTACCTCGAGCATGTCGGCGTCGGTGATGCGCCGTCCGTCGACCATCTTGCTCTCGATGCCCAGTGCTGCCGCCACTTTGGTGGCACGCCGTCCGCCGCCGTGAACGAGAATCTTAGGACCGTCGACCTGCGCAAACCGGTCGAGCAGTTGGTTGAGGCTTTCCTCGTCCTCGACGATGGCTCCGCCTACCTTGATGATGGTTATTGGTTTCATGCGATGTCTTGTTTTTGTCGTTGTTGTGTCATGGTTTTATAGCCCGCATACCCTGATTGCCCCGTTGGCATGTCACGGTTTCGTCGCCATTGGGCTATGGCTCGCTCGCCGGCATGTCATGGTTTTGTCGCCGTTGGGCCGGCTGCGGCGGCTTGCCGCCTCGCCGCCTACTCCAGATAGGTATAGCCGTAAAGGCCCGAGCGGTAGTTGCTGAGGAACTCTTTTCCCTCGTCGAGCGACAGTTTGCCTTGCTTCACGCTTTTCGTGACCCACTGTTCCAGTTGCCTTACCAGTTTCTTGGGGTTGTACTGCACGTATTCGAGCACTTCCTCCACGGTTTCGCCGTCGATGATCTGGTCGATGTTGTACGTTCCGTTCTTCACGCTGATGTGTGCAGCCGTGGTGTCGCCGAACAGGTTGTGCATGTCGCCCAGTATCTCCTGGTAGGCCCCCACGAGGAACACGCCGATGTAGTACGGGTCGCCCTTGCGCAGGGCATGTACCGGCAGCACGTTCGACTGCGAGCCGTTGACGGCAAAGTTGGCAATCTTTCCGTCGCTGTCGCAGGTGATGTCCTGTATCGTGCAGTTGCGTGTGGGGCGCTCGTTGAGGCGCTCTATGGGCATGATGGGGAAGAGCTGGTCGATGCCCCAGCAGTCGGGCAGGCTCTGGAAGAGCGAGAAATTGCAGAAATATTTGTCGGCAAGGAGCTTGTCGAGGCCTTTCAGCTCGTCGGGTATGTGCTTCATGCTCTTGGCCATCGAGTCGATTTCGTGGCAGACGCTCCAGTACATGGCCTCCACTTCGGCACGGGTCTTGAGGTCAACCATGCCGTGTGCGAACATGTCGAGGCAGTCTTCGCGTATCTGGTCGGCATCGTGCCAGTCCTCGAGCATCGACTTTGGGTTGATGTTGCACCATATATCGTACAGGTCTTTCACCAGCTGGTTGTCGGTCGATTTGGCTTCGAACTCCTCCGGCATTTCAGGCAGCGAGGCAGCGCCCAGCACGTCGAGCACCAGCACGGAGTGGTGGGCCGAGAGCGACCGGCCGCTTTCGGTGATGATGTTGGGGTGCGGAATGTTGTTGCGGTTGGCTATGTCGACGAAGGCATACACGCAGTCGTTGATGTATTCCTGTATGGAATAGTTGACCGAACTTTCCGAATTGCTCGACCGTGTGCCGTCGTAGTCGACGCCCAGGCCGCCTCCGCAGTCGACGAACTCTATGTTGTAGCCCATCTTCCTGAGGTTGGCGTAGTACTGTCCGGCCTCGGTGAGCGCGTTCTGTATGCGCCGTATTTTGGTGATTTGCGATCCGATGTGGAAATGGATGAGGCGCACGCAGTCGTGCAGTCCCATGCTGTCGAGCTTTCCGAGGGCTTCGAGCAGCTCCGAGGGGGTCAGCCCGAACTTGGAGGCGTCGCCCCCGCTTTCGGCCCATTTGCCTGAACCGGAGCTGGCCAGTTTGATGCGGATGCCGATGTTGGGCTTCACTTTGAGCCGCTTGGCGGTCTTGGCGATGATGTCGATCTCGTTGAGCTTTTCCACGACGATAAAGATACGCTTGCCCAGTTTCTGTGCCAGCATGGCCAGTTCGATGTAGCTCTCGTCCTTGTATCCGTTGCAGATGATGAGCGAGTCGCTCTTGCACTGCACGGCGATGACGGCGTGCAGCTCGGGCTTGGAGCCGGCTTCCAGTCCGAGGTTGAACTTTCGTCCGTGCGATATGATTTCGTCGACGACGGGCTGCATCTGGTTGACCTTGATGGGGTAGATGATGTAGTCTTCGCCTTTGAAGTCGTATTCTTTGCGTGCCTTGTCGTAGCACGAAGCCATTTTCTCGATGCGATTGTCGAGGATGTCGGGGAAGCGCAGCAGTACGGGGGGAGTGACGTCGCGCAGTGCCAGCTCGTCAATGACGTCGCGCAGGTCTATCTGCGTGTCGTCTTTGCAGGGTGTGACATAGGCGTGTCCCTTTTCGTTGATGCCGAAATAGGATGTGCCCCATCCGTTGATGTTGTAAAGCTCCTTGGAGTCCTCAATAGTCCATTTCTTCATTTATGTGATGCCGAGTGTTTCTTTAAGTTTTGCTACCGATATTTTTATCTTCTCATAGTTGTCCATCAATGTCACGTCGACCGTGTGCTTGGCCTGGGTGTAGTAGGGGTCGCGCTGCTTCAGCTGCTGGCCGATGAAGGCCTTGACCTCTTCGGGCGTTTTCCCCAGTAGCAGCGGTCGTACGGTTTTCCCCATGCTAAGGTGCTTGTGGAGCACATCGGGTTCGCATTTCAGGTAGACGGTTTCGCCCTGCCGGTTGAGGTATTCGATGTTGTCGAAGAAGCAGGGCGTGCCGCCTCCGCAGCTGATGACCACGTTTTCGAATTCGGCCACTTCGTGGAGCATGTTGCGCTCGATGATGCGGAAGCCCTCTTCGCCGCGTTCGTCGAAAATCTGTTTGACCGATTTGCGCATGCGGCTCTCGATATACCAGTCGAGGTCGTAGAACGGCATGCCGAGGTCTTGGGCCAGTGCGCGCCCCACGGTGGTCTTTCCCGACCCCATGTATCCCATGAGGATGATGCGTGCGGGAGTCATCGTCTGGCCCTCCTGGGTTTTGGCTCGGGTGCGTTTTTGATGATTTCCATACATTCGTCGTAGGTCATGGCTCCGGCGAGCGCCTGTTCCTGGAGTTTCTTGTCGATGTGGTAGTTCTTCCCGTCGTAGGCGATGTAGGGGCCGTAGCGTCCCTTCATGAGTTCCAGTTTGGGGTCTTCGTCAAACTGCCTGATATGTTTCTCCTTGTCGGCCTGCCGTTTCTGCTCGATGAGTTCGATGGCCGTTTCGAGGGTTACGGTCAGCGGGTCCTCGGTGCGTGGCAGCGACACGTATTTCTTGTTGTGCATGATGTAAGGCCCGAACCGTCCGGCTCCGATGACCACGGGTGTCTCCTCGAACATGCCCACCTCGCGCGGGAGCTTGAAGAGTTCGAGCGCTTCGTCGAGCGTGATGGTCTCGATGCTCTTGTCCTTTGGCAGCTGGGCGAAGCTGGGCTTCTCCTTGTCTTCGGCCGAACCTATCTGAGCCACGGGGCCGAAGCGTCCGATTTTCACGAATACGGGCTTGCCCGTCTTGGGGTCGGTGCCCAACTGCCGTTCGCCGGCCTTGTGTTCGGACCGCGCATTCATGACTTTCTCGACGTTGGGTTCGAATTTCTTGTCGAAGTTGACCATCATTTCGGTCCACTCTTCCTTGCCTTCGGCTATGCGGTCGAACTTTTCCTCCACCTTGGCCGTGAAGTTATAGTCCATGATGTCGGGGAAGTTGGCTATCAGGAAATCGTTGACGACGAATCCGATGTCGGTCGGGAGCAGTTTGCCCTTTTCCGATCCGGCCATTTCGCGTTTCGACTTGGCGGTGACGCCGCCGCCCTTCAGAATGTCGACGGCATAGGATC
The DNA here is from genome assembly GCA_963656755.1 of bacterium. Taxonomy (GTDB): domain Bacteria; phylum Bacteroidota; class Bacteroidia; order Bacteroidales; family Bacteroidaceae; genus Prevotella. Next base: position 20,944 of record CAVKJH010000062.1, on the reverse strand, counting down.
GTTCCACGCCCTTCTTGTCGCCTTTCTGCACATACTCGCGCTGCTGTATGGTGGAGATGGTGGGTGCGAAGGTTGACGGACGGCCGATGCCGAGCTCTTCGAGCTTGTGCACGAGGCTGGCCTCGGTGTACCGCACGGGTCCCTGTGAGAAACGCTCGGTGGATACCACCTCGTTGCGCTGCAGGCGCTGCCCTATCTTCATTGCGGGAAGCATGTTGCCCTCGTCGGTCGACGGTGCGAGGCTGTCGTCGTCGGTCGACTCGTGGTACACTTTCATGAAGCCGTCGAAGCGCACCACCTCGCCGTTGGCCACAAACTGCTCTTCCGCACCGCTGATGTTGATGGTAACGGTGGTCTTCTCCACTTGTGCGTCGGCCATCTGCGAGGCTGCCGTGCGTTTCCATATCAGTTCGTAGAGGCGGCGCTCCTGTGCTGTTCCGGTGATGGTGGTGTCGGTCATTGCGGTGGGGCGTATGGCTTCGTGCGCCTCCTGTGCGCCCTTCGAGTGGGTGTGGTAGTTGCGCGGTTTGCTGTACTGTTCGCCGTAAAGTTTGGTTATTTCCTCCTTCGATGCGTTGATGGCGAGCGACGACAGGTTCACGCTGTCCGTACGCATGTAGGTGATGCGTCCGCTCTCGTAGAGGCGCTGCGCCACCATCATGGTCTGCGATACGGTGAACCCGAGCTTGCGTGCGGCCTCCTGTTGCAGGGTGGAAGTGGTGAAGGGAGGCGCCGGCGATCGTTTCAGGGGTTTCTTGGCGATATTGTCCACGGTGAAGACGGCTTCCTTGCATCGCTTGAGGAAGGCCACGGCCTCGTCGTGTGTGGTGAAGCGGCGGTCGAGCTCGGCTTTCACCTCGCCCTGCGTGCCGTCCTCGTTGACCAGTGCGAATATGGCATTCACGCGGTAGTATGGCTCGCTCTTGAAGGCCTGTATCTCGCGTTCGCGGTCCACGATGAGGCGCACGGCCACGCTCTGCACACGTCCGGCCGAGAGGGCCGGCTTCACCTTGCGCCACAATACGGGCGACACCTTGAAGCCCACGAGGCGGTCGAGCACACGGCGTGCCTGCTGGGCGTTCACCAGGTTCATGTCCAGGCGGCGCGGGTTGGCTATGGCCTCCATGATGGCCGGTTTGGTTATCTCGTGGAACACGATGCGCGGGGTATCCTTCTCGTCGAGCCCCAGCACTTCGCACAGGTGCCAGCTGATGGCTTCTCCCTCGCGGTCCTCATCGGATGCGAGCCACACGGTCTTGGCGGCATCGGCGTTCTTCTTTAGTTCGGCAACAACTTTCGTCTTTTCCTCGGGTATCTCGTAGGTGGGCTGAAGGGATTTCTCGTCTATGCTGAGTTCTTTTTTCTTCAGGTCGCGGATGTGCCCGTAGGACGACATCACCTTGAAATCTTTGCCCAGGAATTTCTCGATGGTCTTGGCCTTTGCGGGGCTCTCGACAATCACTAAATTATCTTGCATACTAACTGGTTTGTATTTTCGGTTGGCAAAAGTACGCAAAACTTTCGCTTGCACCTTATATTATGGAGATTAATTTCATTTTTTTAATAAACTCGCCTTTGCGTGCAACCGTTTTGTAACCTGCGGCGTGCGGACGGCCGCGTATGTGCGCGATGCTGCACGCGTGGGCATGCCGCCCTATGGGCGTTTCCTGCGGCCGCCCCATTTTGCCGGCTTCGGACGGCGGAACGGCTGCGAACGGTCTTTACAAACGGTACTTCAAAACTTGCGTTGTTTCCACATCGGGAGCCTCCGCCTTCGGAAATCGCGAAAAATGACGCGGTTTCCCAAATGTCTGAAAGTCAGTTGTCTGCATGCGTTGCGCCGCCCGTGGCCGACAAAATGCCGACTTGTAGGGATATGAAAGGTGGTCTTTGCCGCTGCCAAAGGTACCGTATGACCATGCCGTTCGGCACCCGGCGCCGGCCCGAAGGCCGCTTTTGGGCGTGCGGATGGTGGTCTTTCGCCACCCGATCCCGTCTCTCGCAGCCGGCGGCCCGTAGTTTTCGGCGGTTGCATTGAGCCTCCGGGGGTATCCGCCGTTCTGTTTGCCCCGCTGAAACGGTGCGTCTTTTTCATGAATAGTCTTTACACCGCAAGGATGCGATACGGCCTTACCTGCCGCCCGTGCCGGCTGCCAGCCGCGGCCCTTGGCAAGAAAAGTTTCGTGCATGAAGCAAAAATGTAAGAAAAAGTTTTGTGGTTTAATCCGTATGTGTTAACTTTGCATAAAGTTCACAAAATAACCGTAACATTGCCGCTCTCGTGCGGCGCAAAACGTTTTCTTAATCATGAAAAAGATTCTTAGAAGAGCTGCACTTCTCGTTGCAGCAATGGCCATGACGGTCAAGGCTTCCGCTCAGGTAGAGGCCGGTCATTTCTCAGTGATGCCCATGGTAGGTTTCGTGGCTTCAAACCTGACCGGTATTGAAGACCGTGTGTATCAGTACGGCAGCAGCAAGCTCGAGGTCGGCTCGGCTTTCAGACCCGGCTTCCTGGTCGGCGTTGAAGGCGGCTATCAGCTCTCCAGCCGTGTAGGTTTGACGGCCGGCTTCGTCTATTCGCTTCAGGGCTACGAGAATGGCTCAAGCATGTCGCTCAGCGATGGCAGCTACAGCATCGAGGACAACTCGAAGCTGAGCCTCGGCTACCTGAATGTGCCCATCCTCGTGAACTTCTACGTTGTGAAGGGTCTGGCAGTGAAAGCCGGTATCCAGCCCGGTTTCCTGGTTTCGGCCAAGTACAAGTATGACATTGAAGGCAAGGGCTACTTCGCCGGTGCAACCAAGCACGAGACTGAGGATGTCGAGGATGGCTGCAACACGGTGGATCTCTCTATCCCCGTCGGTGTGTCGTACGAGTTCAAGAACGGCATCGTCATCGACGGCCGCTACAACATCGGCCTGACCCATGTCGTGAAAGACTCTGATTCGAGGAACAGCGTCTTCCAGATTTCTGTCGGCTACAAGTTCGGCATCTAATCGGCAACTGGCAGCCTGAAAGCTGCACAACCATAGCTTCGCCCCGCGGTACACTGGTACGGCGGGGCGATTGCGTTTTTCGTGGTGGCGGGGCGGCAGGTATTGCCCCCGTGCAGCAATATGCGGAATGTTTTCCGCCACAAAATAAAAAATGAATAAAAACTCTTGTGCGGATGGAAAACATTTTGTAATTTTGCAACGTTCAGAGGAATGAGGGGCTCCCAAGAGAGTTCCTCATTTTGTTTTATACAAGACATTTCTATGATAGACAAGAACGTCGTTAAAAACTTAGTTGAGGAGTGGTTGGCAGACAAAGACTACTTCCTGGTTGACGTAACCGTCAGCCCCGATGACAAAATCACCGTGGAGATAGACCATGCCGACGGCGTGTGGATCGACGACTGCGCCAAGCTCAGCCAGTACATCGAGGACCGGCTCAGCCGCGACGAGGAGGACTACGAGCTCGAGGTGGGCTCGGCCGGTCTCGGGCAGCCCTTCAAGGTGGAGCAGCAGTATGTCAACTGCATCGGCGAAGACGTGGAGGTGATGGACGCCGACGGAAAGAAGGTGGCCGGAACGCTCAAGAGCGTGGACGGCCGCGACTTTGTGGTGTCGGTCAACGAGAAAGTGCAGGTGGAAGGCAAGAAGCGCCCCGTGAAGATGGATGTGGACCACACCTACAACATGGACAACGTGAAATATACCAAATACTTAATCAGTTTCAAATAAAGCTATGGCTGTAAGAAAGAAAGACGACGAGCAGTTGACGATGATCGACAGTTTCCGCGAGTTTAAGGATACCAAGAACATCGACCGCACCACGCTCGTGAGCGTATTGGAGGAAAGCTTCCGCAACGTGCTTGCGAAGATATATGGCAGCGACGAGAACATCGACGTGATCGTCAACCCCGACAAGGGCGACTTCGAAATCTACCGCAACCGCATCGTTGTGGAAAACGGTGAGGTGGAAGACGAGAACAAGCAGATCTGCCTGAGCGACGCACGCAAGATAGAGCCCGACTACGAGGTGGGCGAGGAAGTGTCGGAAAAGGTCGACTTCGAGAAGTTCGGACGCAGGGCCATCCTTACCCTGCGCCAGACACTGGCCAGCAAAATTCTGGAGCTTGAGCACGACGCTCTCTACAACAAGTACAAGGACCGCGTCGGCCAGGTCATCTCGGCCGAGGTCTACCAGGTGTGGAAACGCGAGGTGCTGCTTGTCGACGACGAGAACAACGAGCTCATCCTGCCCAAGAGCGAGCAGATACCCGCCGACCAGTACCGCAAGGGCGAGACGGTGAGAGCCGTCATCGAGCGTGTGGACAACGAGAACAACAATCCCAAGATCATCCTCTCGCGCACCAGCGGCAAGTTCCTCGAGCACCTGCTCGACCAGGAAGTGCCCGAGATTGCCGACGGCCTCATCGCCATCAAGGCCGTGGCACGCATACCCGGCGAGCGAGCCAAGGTGGCCGTGGAGAGCTACGACGACCGCATCGACCCCGTGGGCGCATGCGTCGGCGTGCGCGGAAGCCGTGTGCACGGCATCGTGCGCGAACTCTGCAACGAGAATATCGACGTCATCAACTGGACGGCCAACACCAAGCTCTTCATTCAGCGCGCGCTGAACCCGGCCAAGGTGTCGAGCATCGAGCTCAACGAGGAGGAGAAGAAGGCCGAGGTGTATCTCGACCCCAACGAGGTGAGCCTCGCCATCGGACGTGGCGGACAGAACATCAAGCTGGCTTCCATGCTCACCGGATACACCATCGACGTGTACCGCGTGGTCGACGGAAAGCAGGGTGGTGAAGACGACGTCTACCTCGATCAGTTCGACGACGAAATCGACAAGTGGATCATCGACGCCATCAAGGCGCTCGGACTCAACACCGCCAAGGCAGTGCTCAACGCCCCGCGCGAGATGCTCGTCGAGAAGGCCGACCTCGAAGAGGAGACCGTCGACCATGTGCTTGAGGTGCTGAAGAAAGAATTTGAATAACAACGGAGTTTCCCGAAACGGAAACGTATACATCCGGGGGCGGGACATACCCTTGCGGGCACCCGCTCCTGCAAACGACAACATACAAGAGATCACATTCAAACAATATACTAAGGTGACAGACCACGGGCCGGCTTCGCTTTTTGCCCCCTGCATTCTTCGCCTTTAAGAAAGGTTATATGAGCATCAGATTAAACAAAGCATTACGTGAATTGAACATAGGACTTCAAACGGCAGTTGAATTCCTGGAAAAGAGAAGCCATCTGGGCGAGGTGAAGGCCGACGTGAGCTTCAAGCTCAACGACGCGCAGTACAATGCGCTCGTCGACGCTTTCAAGCAGGATGCCGCTGTGCTGACGGCTGCCAAACAGCTTTTCCCCAAGAACAAGGAGAAAAAGCGCGAAGCCGACAACAAGCGCACAGAGACACGCACCAAGAGCGTGCTGGAAGGCACCAGCCACCAGCAGTACAAGCCATTGGGCAAGATAGACCTCGACAACCTGGGCAAGAAACCGGTTGCGGTCAGTTCTGCTGCTCCTGTGACTGACAGAAAGGATGAGGCCAAGACTGCTGCCGTCAGTCAGGAGCCCGCCGCGAATGTGGCCGCCAAACCCGCTGCCGAAGCACCTGCCAAAACGTCGCCGGCTGCCGAAGCACCCAAGGCCAAGCCTGCTGTAACTGCCGAGCCGGCCAAGGTGGATGCCCCGGTACAACCGGCTGCCAAGCCCGAGCCGGCCAAGCCCGTACACGCCGAAAAGCCCGCACAGGCTCCGGTTGCCGATGCTCAAGGCTCCGCTGACAAGGCTGCGGCCAAGAGCGACGTGCAGGACAAGCCGGCCGACAATGCCGCGCAAACCGCTGCAGCCGACGACAAGGCCGGCGTGTTCCAGCTGAACAGCGAGAAGAAGATTCTCAATGCGCCCAAGGTCAACGTGCTCGGCAAAATCGATCTGTCTGCCATCAACCAGAGCACAAGGCCCCGCAAGAAGTCGAAGGAGGAACGCAAGAAAGAGCGCGAAGCCAAAGGACAGGCCGGGACAGGTTCGGCCGACCGCAAGAAACGCCAGCGCATCAACAAGGAGCGCGTGGACATCAATGCGGTAAGCCAACAGAACAACCGTGGCGGAAACAACGGCAATGCCAACAGCAACGCCAACAACAACAGCAACAACAAGAAGAGCAAGAAGAAAAACAACCGCAGCCAGAAACCGCTTGAAGTGAGCGAGGAGGATGTGGCACGCCAGGTAAAGGAAACCCTGGCACGCCTCACCAGCAAGCAGAATAACACCAAGCGCGGCGCCAAATACCGTAAGGAAAAGCGCGAGGCGGTGCAGGAAAAGCTCAACGCCGAGGCAAGACAGGAGCGCAAGGAGAGCAAGGTACTCAAGCTCACCGAGTTCGTTACCGTGTCCGAACTGGCTACCATGATGAACGTGGGGGTCAACCAAGTGATCGGAACGCTGATGAGCATCGGTGTCATGGCATCCATCAACCAGCGGCTTGATGCCGAAACCATCAATCTGGTGGCCGACGAATTTGGCTTCCAGACCGAATATGTCAGTGCCGAAGTGCAGGAAGCTGTCAGCGAGGAGGAGGACGACGAGAGCGATCTCGTGCCGCGTGCCCCGATCGTGACGGTCATGGGACATGTCGACCACGGTAAGACTTCGTTGCTCGACCACATACGCAACACCAACGTCATCGCCGGTGAGGCCGGTGGCATCACCCAGCACATTGGTGCCTACAGCGTCACGCTGAAGAGCGGGCGCAAGGTCACTTTCCTCGACACCCCGGGTCACGAGGCTTTCACTGCCATGCGTGCACGCGGTGCCCAAGTAACCGATATCGCCATCATCATCATTGCTGCCGACGACTCCGTGATGCCTACCACCAAGGAGGCCATCGCACACTGTCAGGCGGCGGGCGTGCCCATGGTGTTCGCCATCAACAAAATCGACAAGCCGGGAGCCAACGCCGACCGTATACGCGAAGACCTGGCCAACATGAACCTGCTGGTCGAGGAGTGGGGCGGAAAGTACCAGTGCCAGGAAATCAGTGCCAAGAAGGGTGTCGGTGTCGACGACCTCATGGAGAAAGTGCTGCTCGAAGCCGACATGCTCGACCTCAAGGCCAACCCCAACCGCAAGGCTACGGGTACGGTCATCGAATCGTCGCTCGACAAGGGACGCGGCTATGTGTCGACCGTGCTCGTGAGCAACGGTACGATGAAGATAGGCGACATCGTTCTCGCCGGTACCAGCTGGGGACGTGTCAAGGCTATGTTCAACGAGCGCAACCAGCGCATCGACAACGTGAAACCTGCCGAACCGGCCATCGTGCTCGGACTGAACGGAGCGCCCACCGCCGGCGATACCTTCCACGTCATTGATACAGAGCAGGAGGCCCGCGAAATAGCCAACAAGCGTGAGCAGCTGCAGCGCGAGCAGGGACTGCGCACACAGAAACGCCTTACCCTGGGCGACATCTCGCACCGCATCGCGCGCGGCGAGTTCCACGAACTCAACATCATTGTAAAGGGCGACGTGGACGGATCTGTGGAGGCCTTGTCCGACTCGTTCATCAAGCTCTCTACCGAGAAGGTGCAGGTCAATGTCATCAGCAAGGCTGTCGGACAAATCTCCGAGAACGACGTGATGCTGGCCAGCGCTTCCGACGCTGTCATCGTGGGATTCCAGGTGCGCCCGTCGTCGGATGCCCGCAAGCTGGCCGACCGCGAGGGTGTGGAAATCAACACATACTCGGTCATCTACGATGCCATCGACGACATCAAGGCCGCTATGGTCGGTATGCTCGATAAGGTGAAGAAGGAAATCGTTACCGCCCAGGTTGAGGTGAAACAGGTCTACAAGATATCCAAGGTCGGCGTCGTGGCCGGAGGTCTTGTCACCGAGGGTAAGGTGCACAGCAAGGACAAGGCTCGTGTCGTGCGCGACGGCATCGTCGTGCGCACCGCCCCCATTGCTGCCCTGAAACGATACAAGGACGATGTCAAGGAGGTAGTGACCGGCCTCGAGTGCGGCATATCGCTTGTCAACTACAACGACATACAGGCAGGCGACGTGCTGGAGACCTTCACCGAGATAGAGGTGGAGCAGAAACTGTAAGATCAAATAGCATAGGGCCTTTCCAAGCCTTTCCCGGACCGATTGACATCCGCACGTCTGCCGTATCGCGGCTTGTGTGCCGCGACGTTGCCGCAGCACCGCTGGCGCACCGGGCGAAACGCCGTTGCAGGCAGCGGTCGGCCGCCGGAAAATCTTGGGAAGGCCGTTCATCATGATATGAAGACAGAACCGAACAATGAGTTTGTCAAGGAGGTGGCCAACCAAAAGTATGAATTCGGTTTCACCACCGATGTGGAAACCGAAGTCATACCGAAAGGTCTGAACGAGGACATCGTGACGCTTATCTCCCGGAAAAAGGGCGAGCCCGACTGGCTCCTCGAGTTCCGGCTGAAGGCTTACCGCTACTGGAAGACACTCTCCGAACCTCAATGGGCACATGTGCATGTGCCCCATATTGATTTTCAGGATATCTCTTATTATGCCGACCCGTTGGCCAAGAAACCCAAGAACAAGGAAATTGACCCTGAGCTGGAGAAAACTTTCGACAAGCTCGGCATTCCGCTCGAGGAGCGTTTGGCTTTGAGCGGAACTGCTGTCGATGCCATCATGGACTCGGTGTCGGTCAAGACCACGTTCAAGAAGCAGTTGGCCGAAAAGGGAGTGATATTCTCCAGTATCGGCGAGGCTGTCAAGGAACATCCCGACTTGGTGCGGCAGTACCTCGGGTCGGTCGTGCCTTACCGCGACAACTACTCTGCTGCGCTCAATTCTGCAGTCTTCAGCGACGGCAGTTTTGTGTATATCCCCAAAGGCGTACGTTGCCCGATGGAGCTCAGCAGCTATTTCCGCATCAATGCCCGCAATACCGGACAGTTCGAGCGTACGCTCATCGTGGCCGACGACGACAGCTATGTGTCCTACCTGGAGGGCTGCACCGCACCCATGCGCGACGAGAACCAGCTTCACGCCGCAGTAGTGGAGATTGTGGTGATGAACAATGCCGAGGTGAAGTATTCTACCGTGCAGAACTGGTATCCCGGCGATGAGCACGGTAAGGGCGGTGTCCTGAACCTGGTGACCAAGCGCGGCGATTGCCGCGGCACCAACTCCAAGCTCTCGTGGACACAGGTGGAGACGGGGTCGGCCGTTACCTGGAAATATCCGTCATGCGTGCTGCGCGGCGACAATTCGCAGGCCGAATTCTATTCGGTTGCGGTCACCAACCACTACCAGGAGGCCGACACGGGTACGAAGATGATACACATGGGCAAGAATACCAAGTCGACCATCATCTCCAAAGGCATATCCGCCGGACACTCGCAGAACAGCTACCGCGGTCTGGTGCGTGCCACGTCGAATGCCGACAACGCACGCAACTACAGTTCGTGCGACTCTCTGTTGCTGGGGTCCGACTGCGGCGCCCACACGTTCCCGTACATGGATATCCACAACGATACGGCCATCGTGGAGCACGAGGCCACGACCTCGAAGATTTCCGAGGACCAGTTGTTCTACTGCAACCAGCGCGGCATCCCCACAGAGGAGGCTGTCGGGCTCATCGTCAACGGCTATGCCAAGGACGTGCTCAACAAGTTGCCCATGGAGTTTGCCGTCGAGGCGCAGAAGCTGCTGAGCGTTTCGCTCGAAGGAACCGTAGGGTAAGGATATCGGTATGCGGCTCACGAGTGTTCTTTTCGCGTCGCTATTGACGTTTGCCGGTCCAGGCGCAGTGGCCCAAAACAGTGAGGACGCTGCACGCCGGTGGGCCATTGATGCGCACATAGGCGGCAATGTCGTCCAGGCAGCATCGTCTTCCAATACCGATGTGCCGAAATGTCGCACGGGGTCTGCATCCAATTCGGGACTGATCACCAAGCTGCACGTCGAGTATTACCTGCCCGATAGTCCTTTCAGCCTGAAGGCGGGCTACGAGCACGAAGAGCTCAACTACCTGAAGGGCGATGGATGCGACGACCTCAACCAACTGATGGTGGGCGGCCGGTGGTATCCCGCTCCGGCCTGTTGGAAGATTGCTCCCTATGTGGGGGGCGACATGCTCTACTCGTTCGACGCCCCCCGCGGGCCTTTCGAGATGTCGTCTCACCTGTCGTGGTCTGACAACGGGATATCGCAGACGACCTACACTTATACGGCGCAAGGCATCGCCAAGGCACCGAGGTTCAGTCTGGCTCCCGTCGTGGGGGCCGACATCTTCCTGTTCACGAGTATCGCCCTGCAGGTGGAATATGGCTACCGGTTCGGTCTCGACGCACCTTACCGTGTGCGCTACACCGAGGGAGGCAGCACCCGCACTTCCGAATATTACGGCCGTATGCACCGTCATGTGTTTTCCGTGGGTCTGAAAGTGACCTTCCCTTTCCGTTGGACACACAGCGACAGCAACGGACTATTGCAGGGGTTGTTTGACAACCTGTAGACAGAAAGTAAGATATAAAGAAATAGAAACAAGGTTTTTTATAAATAGATTATGTTAGAGGTTAGAAACCTGCATGCCACGATTGCTGGCAAAGAAATACTGAAGGGCATCAACCTCACGGTCAATGACGGTGAGATACACGCCATCATGGGCCCCAACGGCTCAGGAAAATCCACGCTCTCGGCTGTGCTTACGGGCAATCCCCTTTACACGGTCACCGAGGGCAGCGTCATGTTCAACGGCAAGGATTTGCTGGCCATGAAGCCCGAGGACCGTGCCCGCGAGGGTCTGTTCCTGTCGTTCCAGTACCCGGTGGAAATCCCCGGCGTGTCGATGGTCAACTTCATGAAGGCAGCCGTCAACGCCAAGCGCAAGTACGAAGGTCTCGAACCGCTCAAGGCCGGTGACTTCATGAAACTCATGCGCGAGAAGCGTTCGCTGGTCGAACTTGACAGCAAGCTGGCCCACCGCTCCGTCAACGAAGGGTTCTCGGGGGGAGAGAAGAAGCGCAACGAAATCTTCCAGATGGCCATGCTCGACCCGAAGCTCAGCATTCTCGACGAGACCGACTCCGGCCTCGACGTCGACGCCATGCGCATCGTGGCCGAGGGCGTCAACAAGCTCTTCACCCCCGAAAAGTCCATCATTGTCATCACGCACTACGAGCGGTTGCTCGACATGATCAGGCCGCAGGTGGTTCATGTGCTCTACAACGGCCGCATCGTGCGCACCGAAGGCCCCGGGCTGGCCAAGGAAATCGAGACCCACGGCTACGACTGGATCAAGGAAGAGGCCGACAAGGTGTTCGGGAAATGACCGGCGCGCGTTTCATGAAGGAAAATGAAACCCTTTTTACACAATGAGTAGCGAAAAACAATACATAGACTTATACACGGAGGCACGGGAACTGATATGCTCCCATTCGGCCGATGCGCTCAATGCCGTCCGCGACCAGGCCTTCAGCGATTTCCGGCGCTTGGGGTTTCCCACACGCAAGGTGGAACGATATAAGTACACGGACATGTCCGAACTGTTCGCCCCCGACTACGGCCTGAACCTCAACCGTATCGAGATGCCGGTCGATCCCTATTCCGCGTTCAGCTGTGATGTGCCCAACCTGTCCACGTCGCTTTACTTTGTGGTGAACGACATGTTCTACACGAAGGCTCTGCCCAAGACCTCTCTGCCCGAGGGAGTGGAGGTGATGAGCCTGCGTGCAGCGGCCGAGACCCGTCCCGACCTGGTGAGCCGCCACTATGCGAAGGCCGCCTCGACGGCCGACGACGCCGTGACGGCGCTCAACACCATGCTGGCACAGGACGGCCTGTTTATCCATGTGGGGAAGAATGTCTGTGCAGACCGCGCCATCCAGGTGGTCAACCTCCTGCGGTCGGATGTCGACATGATGGTCAACCGACGTGTGCTCATCGTCATGGACGAGGGCGCAGAGGCCAAGATACTGTTCTGCGACGACTCTGCCGACGACCGCCGTTTCCTCACTACGCAGGTCATCGAGGCTTATGTGGGCCGCAATGCCAGCCTCGACCTCTACTGTCTGGAGGAGACGCACGACAAGAATGTGCGCGTGAGCAACGTCTACATCGAGCAGCAGGCCAGCAGCCGCGTCAACCACAATGTCATCACGCTGCACAACGGCGTCACCCGCAACATGCTCAACCTCGCCCTGAAGGGCGAAGGGGCCGAGTGCTGGTGCAACGGCTGCGTTATAGCCGACAAGGCCCAGCATGTGGACAACAACACGCTCATCGACCACCAGGTGGGTCACTGCGATTCGCACGAGCTCTACAAGTATGTGGTCGACGGCCATGCCGTAGGTGCTTTTGCCGGCCGGGTGCTGGTGCGCCACGATGCTCAGAAGACCACTTCGCAGGAGTCCAACCAGAACCTCTGCATGACCAAGGCGGCCCGTATGTACACGCAGCCCATGCTTGAAATCTATGCCGACGACGTGAAGTGCTCGCATGGCTCCACCGTGGGCCAGCTCAACGACGCGGCTCTCTTCTACATGCAGCAGCGCGGCATCGACCAGCACGAGGCCAAGATGCTGCTCGAGCTGGCCTTCATCGGCGAGGTCGTAGACCAGATCAAACTGGAGCCTTTGCGCGACCGGCTGCATCAGTTGGTCGAGAAACGCTTCCGTGGCGAGCTGGGACGCTGCCAGGGATGCCGGCTGGGGCGTTCGGCGGTCAACCGTTCCTGCAAATGCTGACCTTACTCCACAACACACGACAATGGAAACAGGATATAACCTTCACGACATACGGGAACAGTTTCCCATCCTGAGCCGCCAGGTGCACGGCAAGCCGCTTGTCTATCTCGACAATGCGGCCACAACGCAGAAACCCCTCTGCGTGCTCGACGCCATGCGCGACGAGTATCTCAACGCCAATGCCAACGTGCACCGCGGGGTGCATTATCTCAGTGTGCAGGCTACCGAACTGCACGAGCAGGCACGCGAAACGGTGCGCCGCTTTGTCAACGCCCGCAGTGTCAGCGAGATTGTGTTCACCCGCGGCACCACCGAAGGGCTCAACCTTGTGGCCAGCACCTTCGGCGACGGGTTCATGCAGGCAGGCGACGAGGTTATCGTCTCCGTTATGGAACACCACAGCAACATCGTGCCCTGGCAGTTGCAGGCGCAGAAGCGCGGCATCCGCCTGCGTGTTATACCCATGACCGACGGCGGTACCGTCGACATGGAAGCCTACCGCAGTCTGTTTACCGACAAAACCAGGATGGTGAGCGTGGCACAGGTGAGCAACGTGCTCGGCACGGTCAACCCCGTGAAGCAGATGGTCGCCATAGCCCACGAACACGGCGTGCCAGTGATGGTCGATGGCGCACAGAGTGCCCCTCATTTCCCCATCGACGTGCAGGACCTCGACTGCGATTTCTTCGTGTTCAGCGGCCATAAAATGTACGGTCCCACCGGCATAGGCGTGCTCTACGGCAAGGAAGCATGGCTCGAAAAGTTGCCTCCCTATCAGGGCGGCGGCGAGATGATCGAGCATGTGAGCTTCGAGAAGACCACCTTCGAACGGCCGCCCCTCAAGTTCGAGGCCGGCACACCCGACTATGTGGCCACCCGTGGACTGGCCGTGGCCATCGAGTACATGGAACATCTCGGACTGCACAACATCGAGCGCCACGAGCGCGACCTCACCCGTTACGCCCTGGCCCAGCTCCGCGACATACCCGGCATACGGATATACGGCCATGCGGATGCGCCCGATGCCACGGGCGATGCCGTGGTCAGTTTCAATGTGGGTGACATACACCACATGGATATGGGTACACTGCTCGACCAGTTGGGCATTGCCGTGCGCACGGGTCACCACTGTGCCCAGCCGCTTATGGACCGGCTCGGCGTGCTGGGAACGGTGCGCGCCTCGTTCGCCCTCTACAACACCCGTGAGGAGGTCGACACGCTTGTGGCCGGCATCCGTCGCGTCAGCCAGATGTTCTGACAGCATTGTACGCCTAGCGTGCGCTATAACCGAAAAGCCATTCGCGCCTACGGACATGCAGTCCGTAGGCGCGAATGGCTTTTGTCGTTCTGTGCTGTCTTTCGGCGGTGCAGCCGCGAGGGAATTGCCGGTACCGTCAGGCCAGGAATTTTCTGCACCGCAGCAGGGCCACCGTCAGCCACAGGCCGCAGCCTATGCGTGCCGTCCATGTGGCGTCGGCCGGAAAGACTGTGGCGATGAAGGCCAGCTGGGCGCTGACCAGCTCCAGGGTCTGTCGCATGGTCAGCTCTTTCTCGCAAACCTTCGAGTAGTATGTGCGCAGCCATTCCAATGGAGCGGCGGCTGCAAGCGCGGCCTTGGTTGCTGCTGTCTGCAGACTATTGGCGATGTTCTGAATGTTTACCTCCGTTTGGGTCGATGCTGATAGTGTGACGTTCTTTTCCATAAGGCTTGGGGTTTTGTTTTGATTTCTGCTGCAAAGTTACGCTCGTGGAAAGAAATATGGTTTCACAACACAATATCAAAACGTTAAAAACGTTAATTCTATATGTTGAAACCCTATTATAACCCCGATTTGTTGGAAGCCGGCTGCGACGAGGCCGGCCGCGGCTGTCTGGCGGGCAGCGTGTTTGCCGCCGCAGTCATCCTGCCGCGCGACTACGAGAACGCCGCGCTCAACGACTCGAAAAAGTTGACGGCCCGGAAACGTTACGCCCTGCGCGAACAGATAGAGCGCGATGCCGTGGCATGGGCTGTGGGCGAAGTGACACCCGCCGAGATCGACCGGGTGAATATCCTGCACGCCTCGTTTCTGGCCATGCACCGGGCCATAGCGCAGTTGCAGGTGGCTCCCGAGACACTCATTATCGACGGCAACCGTTTCGATCCGTATCCCGGTCTGCCCCATACCTGCATCGTGAAAGGCGATGCCAAGTACCAGTCGATTGCTGCAGCCAGCATCCTGGCCAAGACCTACCGCGATGACTACATGGACCGTTTGGTCGGCCATTATCCCTTCTACGACTGGGAGCACAACAAGGGATATCCCACCGCCCGTCACTACGCCGGCCTTGAGGCTCACGGACCTTCGCCCTACCACCGCCGCACGTTCAACCTCGTCGGCAACCGCCAGACGGCCATCGACTGGGATGCGCTGCCGCAAGAGTGACGCATGCCTTCCACTGTCAGTAACGCTAAACCCTCTACGCCATGTCTGCTCCCTCCACACTCGCCAAATGGATAGACCTCATACAGGCCATGACCGACGGCCAGAACCATACCGCCCACGACCTTGCCGCCGTGCTCGGCACCTCGGCACGCAATTTCTACTACACCATCGGCCTGCTGCGCGAGGCCGGGTTCGCCGTCATGCACGAAGGCCGCTTCTACTACATCCATCCCCGTTCGCCCTTCTTCCAGTCCATCGCCTCGGCCGTCGACTTTACCGAGAACGAGGCCGTATACTTGCACGGACTGCTCACCGCCGTGGAGAAGGACAACGCCATGGCCTCCATGCTGAAGCGCAAGATGGAACGCTACTATGGCCTCACGCAGTATACCGATGTGCGCATACAGCGCCACATATATAATAATGTGACGCAGCTCGAACGGGCCATGCGCCGCAAACAGGTGGCCATCCTGCACGGCTATTCGTCGCCCCACAGCCAGAGCGTGACCGACCGGGTCGTGGAGCCGTTCGCCTTTCTGGGCGACAAGAGCGACGTGCGTGCCTTCGAGCTGAAGTCGGGAGTCAACAAAACTTTCAAGGTGTCGCGCATCGACCGGGTGGAAATTGTCGACACGCCGTGGTTCAACGAGAGCCGCCACAAGCAGGTGTTCACCGACATGTTCATGTTCGCCGGCGAAGAGAAGCACCGTGTGCGCCTGAGGCTCGACCTGCTGGCACGCAACCTTATGCTCGAGGAGTACCCCCATTCGGCGTCGATGATTGTGCCTGAGGACGATGCCCACTGGATTTTCGAGACCGAGCTGGTGGGTTACGTCGGCATAGGCCGCTTCATCCTTGGTCTTTTCGACCATGTGCAGGTGCTCGAGGGCGACGGTCTGAAAGCCTTTCTCAACGAAAAATTGTCGAAATGGAAACCCTTCGCATAGCCGGCATGCTGCCATGCCATAGCCACCGCAGTGCGAAAGGATAGTTGTCGCAACAAATAATAGCTTAAATCTGAAAAATTTAAGCTATTATTTTAAAAATTTAAGCTTAAATTTTTCACCGAATACAACTGTCTGAACTGCAGGGAGTTGCGTTTCCGGCTGCGCTGCGTGCCCGATGGCCGTGCGGCCGGGGCTTTGCGTGCCTTGCGTTTCGCGTACCGGCCGTTAGCGGAAGAGAGCCTGCAGCACGGGCAGCGACTTCATTTCGGGAAAACCGGGCACGTGCAGGCGGTAATAGCCTACGATGATGTCGACGCAGCGGTTGCGCTCGTCGCGGCTCATGCGGAAGAGGTGCATGTTCTTGTAGTCCATCCTCATGAGCAGGGCGATGTGCGACGCCTCGGCCGGATCCAGAAAGTCGGGATGCGCCGGGCGCACGGCCGTGAACGTGCTGTTGCGCAGGTCGAACCACAGGCGGCCGCTGTTCTCGGCCAGGTTGGGGAAGAAACCGATGAAGCGCGACAGCCGCATCATGAACACCAAGTGGAAATTGGCATACCGCTCCGTGGTGCAGTCGAGCCACAGCAGACTGTCTTCCACATAATCGTAGAGCGGTTCGTTCTGCTGTTCGTCGCGGGTGGCATAGTTCAAAAACTCGGCCAGAAACAGCGATATGGATAGTTTTGCCGGGTCGAACGGTATCGACGCGAACGGCTTAGCAAGCCCCACGTCGCGGAAACGCTGCAGTCCCGCAGTGGGGCGGTGGTCGAAAGACAGGTCGAGAATGGTGAGCGGCTGGAACAGTTGCTTCTTGATTTTGCCCCTGCCCGTCTTCGGCAGGTGGCAGATAAACGACACGCGGCCCAACTGGCGCGTAAGCATGTCCACGATAATCTGCGACTCTCCGTATTTCACCGTTCGCAACACAATTGCCGATGTTTTTGTCTCCATATCATGGCAAAAATACGAAAAACCAGACGTTTATCGAAAATTTTCCCGAAAAAATTTGGAGGGTAATATAAAAAGTGCTAACTTTGCACCCGCTTAAACAAGCTGACGGTCCCTTCGTCTATCGGTTAGGACGAGAGATTTTCATTCTCTAAAGAGCAGTTCGATTCTGCTAGGGACTACTTCCTAAAGATAAAATAAGAAAAGAAAAAGATAAAGATGGCAAATCACAAATCATCAATCAAGCGAATCCGTCAGACTAAAGTCCGTACGCTTCACAACAAATATTACGCAAAGACCATGCGCAACGCCGTGCGTAAGCTCCGCGCCACCACCGACAAGGAGGAGGCTGTGAAGATGTATCCCGCTGTGCAGAAGATGCTTGATAAGTTGGCTAAGACCAACATCATCCACAAGAACAAGGCTGCCAACCTGAAGTCAAGCCTTGCTCTGCATATCAAGAAGCTCGGATAAAAGGCGAGCCATAGCTTTTAAAGACATAAGAGGTCGTGTTCCCGAAAGGGAATGCGACCTTCTGTTTTTTGCCCGGTTGTATGCCTCGGAAAACCATTTATTCGCCCCGAAAAGTTTCTCGGTTTGACATATTTTTACTATCTTTGCAACAATAAACTATTTGGAATAAAATGGCAGACATTCACAATCCCGAAGACAACTATTCGGCTTCCAATATCCAGGTGCTTGAGGGCCTTGAGGCCGTGCGCAAACGCCCGGCCATGTATATCGGCGACGTCTCCGAAACAGGACTTCATCACCTCATCAACGAGACCGTGGACAACTGTATCGACGAAGCCATGGCGGGCTACTGCACCGATGTGGAAGTGACACTCAACGCTGACGGCAGTTGCACCGTGGAGGATAACGGACGAGGCATTCCCGTCGACGAACACAAGAAACTCCACAAAAGTGCGCTTGAGGTTGTAATGACCGTGCTGCATGCCGGTGGTAAGTTCGACAAAAACTCATACAAAGTGTCGGGCGGTCTGCATGGAGTGGGTGTGAGTTGTGTTAACGCTCTGTCTACCCATATGCTGTCGCAGGTCTACCGCGACGGACACATCTACCAGCAGGAATACGAGAAAGGTAAGCCCCTTTATCCGGTGAAGGTGGTCGGCGAAACCACCAAGCGCGGTACACGCCAGCAGTTCTGGCCCGACCCCACCATCTTTACCACAACTGTCTTCCAGTGGGACATTGTGGCCCGCCGCATGCGCGAACTGGCTTATCTAAACGCCGGCATACGCATCACGCTTACCGATATGCATACCGACGACGACGGTAAGACGCGTACACAGGTGTTCCATGCCAAGGACGGAATCAAGGAATTTGTGCGCTATATCGACCGCCACCGCACCAATCTCTTCGACGACGTCATCTATCTCAAGACCGAAAAGCAGGGCGTGCCTATCGAAGTGGCCGTCATGTACAACACCGACTACTCGGAAAACCTGCACTCCTACGTCAACAATATCCATACCAAAGAGGGCGGTACGCACGTCACCGGCTTCCGTGTGGCACTGACCCGCACGCTGAAGAAATACGCCGACAACGACCCGCAGATATCCAAGCAGATTGAAAAGGCCAAAATCGAGGTGGCCACAGAGGACTTCCGCGAGGGCCTCACGGCTGTCATCTCCGTCAAGGTGGCCGAGCCCCAGTTTGAGGGACAGACCAAGACAAAGCTCGGAAACAGCGAGGTTGCGGGTGCCGTGCAGCAAGCCGTGGGCGAGGCGCTGTCCGATTATCTCGAGGAACATCCCGACGAGGCTAAGAAAATCTGCGAGAAGGTCATTCTTGCGGCCACGGCCCGCATCGCCGCCCGCAAGGCCCGCGAGAGCGTGCAGCGCAAGAACGTGATGAGCGGAGGCGGTCTGCCGGGCAAGTTGGCTGACTGCTCCAACAAGGATCCCAAGCAATGCGAGATATTCCTCGTAGAGGGCGACTCCGCCGGCGGCTCGGCCAAGCAGGGACGCGACCGCTACACGCAGGCCATTTTGCCCCTTAGGGGAAAAATCCTCAACGTAGAGAAAGTGCAGTGGCACCGTGTGTTCGAGGCCGAATCGGTCATGAACATCATTCAGTCCATCGGCGTGCGCTTCGGCGTTGACGGCGAAGACGACCGCGAGGCCAATATCGACAAGCTGCGCTACGACAAGATTATCATCATGACCGACGCCGATGTCGATGGTTCGCACATCGACACGCTTATCATGACACTGTTCTACCGCTTCATGCCCAAGGTCATCGAGGACGGCCATCTCTACATTGCCACGCCGCCGCTTTACAAGTGTGAGTACCACAATGGCAGCAAACGGGTCAGCGAGTACTGCTACAACGACCAGCAGCGGCAGGTGTTCCTCGACAAGTACGGCGATGGTGTGGAAGACGGCAAGCGCATCCACACGCAGCGTTACAAAGGTCTTGGTGAGATGAACCCCGAGCAGTTGTGGGAGACAACCATGGATCCCAAGTCGCGTCTGCTGAAGCGCGTCACCATCGAGAACGCCGCCGATGCCGACGAAATCTTCTCCATGCTTATGGGCGACGATGTGGAACCGCGCCGCGAGTTTATCGAAGAGAATGCTGCTTACGCAAACATCGATGCATAACAAGCGTCGGCCGGCATCGCCCGAAGGTACCTCTGCCTGTGGGAGGCCATAGCCGACAAACCAACGTAATAACCAAGGCATGCCACGCCATGACACGTGTGGCATGCCTTTTTCTTGTATGAGAAAGGTTCTGACGACAATGCTGGCATTGTGCTGGCTGGCTAACCTCTGTGCGCAGGAGTTCGGCGGCCACTGGATTGGTGCGCCCTGTCCCGACAGCCTTGCACACGTATGGTTCAGGCAAACGTACCTTGAGCGGGGCAAGCCGCGTACGGCCTGCCTTACTGTGGCGACCACTGGCTACTGCAAGATTTATGTCAACGAGTGCAATGTGGGTACTTCACTGTACTATCCGCCGCGCGAACCTTACTCTGGCAACCCTGTGGAGATGACGTTCGACATCACCCCTTATTTGCGCCCCGACACCAATGTTGTGGCGCTTTGCTACGCTCCCGCTTATCCGCATGTGGACAGTTGTCAGGTCAGTGTCCGTTTCCATGGGGTCGATGCGGCCGGAAACGGCTTTTGTCGGGTCAGCGACGGCAACTGGCTTTGTCGGCTGGCCAACTCGCAGTGGACCGCCGATGGGCAGGAAATGGTGGACGGCCGGTTCCACGACAGCTCGTGGAAGGCGGCGCAGTTCAACGCAGCCTTGTGGTTGTCGGCTGAACAACGCGCAGACACGGAGTGGCGCCCCGTCACTCGTTTGTCGGTCGCCGAACCTGTCCTGCGGCACATTCATACCGCCGGTTACCGTTATTTCGACCGCGATAGTGCGGGCGTTTCCTACGAGTTCGGTACTGGATTTTATGGCATGTTGCGCCTTACGCTGCGCGAGGCAAAGCGCGGTGAACGTATCTTTTACGACGGACTGCAATACGTTTGCAGTGGCGAAATGGACGAACAGGCGTTCCCCGTCTTCAAAATTGGCTATTACAGGCGGCTACGGTTAACGGGCGATAAACGGTTCCGTCGGGACCAAATAACGGCTGTAGAGGCCCTGCAAATGGCCTTGCAGCCTGTTGCAGACATTGCGCCTTGGTAGTAGCGGCTTTTGTTTTTTATATGCGATGACCGTCACCGAAGCAAGTGAGGCTGGCCGGAAGAGCAGTTATGGCTGATGGTTTAGGAGTGGTCGGCTGCTGGTTTCGGCAGTGGTTGGGAGATGATGTGTTGCAGTTGGCTTTACAACTATTGCTGTCCGGTAAAACTCAAAAGAGCATAAATGTCCGGCCCGAAGCCCTGTA